>PAHO01000016.1 GCA_002705085.1 Phycisphaerae bacterium
AGGTCGCATTGCACATGCATTTGCATGACGGGTTGCATGTTCTGGAGCTTCAGGTGCACCGTTTTGCCGTCGTCAAGGAGTGTGGCAGATTCAACGACCATTTCGTCGTGCTCTTCAACTCGGATTTCTGTTTTCCTGGCCAGTTCAATTTGTTCAACGTTGGGGTTGAGGGCCGAGACTTCTGGTGAACCGTACATCGGTCCCCAAACGTAGTCCCAACAATTGACGGCCCACGAGCCGGTGTCTTCGGCCAGCTCTTGGTCAAGATTCACGGAGAATGAGATCTTGATGCCATCTTCCACCGCGGTAATGGAGGTGGGGGTCTTCGGGGTGCGACCGGTCCAGCGCACCCGTTGCAATGCGGCCAAACGCGCGGCATTGGTCTGCCAGCCTTTGAGTCCGCAGACCCAGAGTTGTCCATCGGTGGGGTGGAACCGGCCGCGCATGGCTGATGATCCCAACTGCACGGGCACTCTGAACACGCCGCCTTGCACTTGGCCGTTGACTTCTTCTTTCATCACCCGGTAGATGGAGCTTTGGCCGTACGACAGGTGGAGGAGTTCTCCGGTCCATGGCCACTTGGATGAAGTCACCCAAGTTTGACCACCCGAAGAATTGTCGACGCTCATAGGGAACCAGCAGAGTGGCTTGTTGTAGTCGGTGGGTGCCTCGGCTTGGTGGGCCAAGGGCACAACCCCTTGGAAGGATCCGGGGGACATCCAGTGCAACTTGCAGTGCGGCACCCAAGTGCCTTCGTTGTCGCCGGCAGTGATGATTTGACCGTCGGGAGAAACGCCGATGCCGTTGGGGGCCCGAAGGCCGGTAGAGAACACCTCGAGGCTCCGGCCAGTTTTGTCGACCTTGATCACGGTGCCATGGTGTTCGTTCAAGCTGTCTTCAAAACCGCGCCCGCCACCTCGGACGGGGCCAGCTTTGCCAAACCAGAAGTTGCCATCCCCGTCCACTTGAAGGTCAAAGGCAAAATCGTGGAAGGAGGGCGTGGTGTACACCAGATTGCAGAAATTGTCGTAAAGATCGGCTTCCCCATCATTGTTGAAGTCAATCAGCCGGGTGATTTGATCTTTGCCGTGTACGAAAATCTGTCCATCTCGAACTGCCAAGCCCAACGTTTCAAAAAGGCCGGAGGCAAAGCGCTTCCAGCGAATTTCGCCCATTTCACGGAGACCTTCGACCAGCCAGACATCGCCGTTCCATGTACACACGGCAGCGGTGTCATCATCGACAAAGTCGAACCCGCCGATACGCATGTAAGAGTTCCAAGGGTTCTCGAACGGGACGGGGATGTCGTCCACCACAAACGTCTGGTCTCCGTTGTCGGCGACCTTGGCCTGCACAACCACTTCTTCGGGATAGATCGAGGTGAAGAGGGCGGGGTCCGGCTGGCTTCCGGCAAACATTCGGGTGAAGAGTCGGCTGGGCGCAGGCGTTGAAGCGAGGACGCTTGGTTTGATTTTGGCATCGGTGGCGGCGATCGCCAGCATGAACGATCCCGAAGGGCCGTCGACAGTGGGGTCAAGGTTCACCACCAGGGACGATCCGGACACCTCAAAAGTTGAGCCGGAGCTGCCACGGATGGCGAATCTTGTGCCGCCGACCCGGGCCCCTCGACCGTCAGAGAGCACTTTGATGCCTTGCTCCCGTGTGGCATCGGCCACCCGGAGTTGCAACGGTTCTGGATTGGTCGCGGGGAAGACTTCGAGGGTGCGGAGCAGCACATCGCCAGCATCGGTCTCCTCCACACCGTAGTGCTCGAGCACCCGGGTCTGCCCGATGGTGTAGTTCAGGATGGACTCTTCCCCAATTCGCATCAGTCCGCCCCACCGGGCCATCTCCGCGGGAAGTGGTCCCCATGGCTTGCTCGGTCGTGGGTCTTCCCATGAGCCGTTGACCTTCCATCCGGGGCCTTCGAGGGTGCCGTAGATGGGGGTGCCGACCGCGCCGGGGTGGCCGCCGTGGCTTCCGTTGTACGAGACCCCCTCCCAGTCCAAGCCTCCTTGCCAAACGGCTCCCACCCGCAACAGACCCGTGTCAAAAGACGCCATCCATCCGTTGTCGAGGAACAGGTTCAGCCCCTTGTTGGAGGTGGCGTAGTCCATGGGGTAGCCCGTAGCGCATGAGACGAACGGACCGTGGTCCATTCGGTTCCACCATTCATTCTGTAGGACATTTTGCGCGGACAGTCGAACGTCGAGGCGTTCCGCTCGGGTCATGTCCTGGGGATCAAGATGACGGGCTTTGATGAATTTGTATTCCACCACACTTTTTGGATCATGGGCTTGGATGGCAAAGGTGCCTGTGGAGAGTCGTTTGCTTCCTGTGCGGTCTTTGGGTTCCCACCAATCCACCACTACCTGATTGTCGATGCTGGTTTGGATGTGCCGTCCAGCCACCCTGATGCGTAACTTGACCCAGTCGCCATCAACATGGGGGGGCATGTTGTTGTTCACGATCCCGTACAGGGAACATGTCTTGATGCTGTCGCCATGGGTGGCGTTGACTTGGCATTCGTAGCCGACATCTGGCCAGCCAGACTCTTGGAACTTGGTGTGGAAAAAGACCCCACTGTTGGCGCCAGGTTGGGTTCTCACCATGGCTTCAAATTCAAAGTCGTCCCACTGGCTGTCTTGTCCTTCGTGGCCAGACCAGAAGAGGTGTGCTCGCTCACCATTGACCACCAGGGTCTCATCTTTGACGGTGAACGCTTTGGGGTTTTCGGCCGCCTGCCAGCCATCCAGAGACCTGCCATCAAAAAGGGTCATCCAATCTCCAGCGAAAGCGGCCGTGGAAAGGAGAACGACGGGAAGGGAGTATTGATGCATGGGGGTGCTTCTCTGCGTCATGTTGGGGGGGTTAGGGTTGAATGGAATGGGCGGCGCTCTGGAGGCGGGCTTCTTCAATGATGGATTGAATCTCCGAAGCACTGAGGTTGGCGTCCGAAGCTTCCGCCACTTCCTTGATGGTCCGGTGCAGATCGCCATCCCCGTCTTCAGTCAGGTCGGCGAGAACCAGCACATCACCAAAACATGTGGCGTCCTGTTCGGATCGCCCAAGCCTCAGGCTCAGAATGGTGCCAGCGGTTCTGGCCATGCGGGTGGCCGATTGAAATTGGAACGCATCTTCGTGGGCGAACTTCTCTTGGAAGCCACTGCTTTGGTGTTGAGCGTCCCGCATCCATAACTCTCCGGACCCAATTTGGGGGTAGGCGATCGTACTCGGATCCCGACGCGCTGTGACGGAATCGGTCAAGACGAAAGAGTCTGGTTCTTTTGGGTCAACTCCAAGCGGCCAAGATCGCCACCAGATCATTGAACTCGACGGCCCCATCTCCGTTGACATCCCCAACATCGCCCGATCCCCAATTGGAGAGAACGATCAAAATGTCGGAAAGGCCAACCACGCCGTCGCCATTGAGGTCTTCAGGTGGTGGCGGTGGTGGAGGAGGCGGTGGTGGTGGAGGGTTGCCGACTTGGGAGAAGATGAGGCAGGTGTAGGGACCAATGCCAATCTCGGCCGATTGCCCCAACCCGTCGTAGGGGATGGCGTCGGTGGCAATGTCAAAACCGGGGTGGTTGTTGTAATCGTCTCCGTAGTTGCTGCTGTCGGAGTTGAAGACCACCTTCCATTCTCCGGGACGCGGGAATCCAATGCGATAGTTGTCCCAGGTTTGGTCTCGGAAGTTCAACACCACCACGACATCGTCTCCGGGCCCACCGTCCTGGTACCGGTGGAAGCCAATCAGTTTGGCGTCATTGTTGACGTGGAAGACGTTGGTGTTGGGTCCGGTGAGCCCTCGGCTGTTGCCGTTGAGATTTCGTCGCAGCGTGATGAGATCTCGGTGCAGTTCAAAAACGCCACGGTATGTCTCCTTTTTGGACCAATCCAAAGCGTCCGTATCTTGAAAATACTCATCTTCCAAAAATTCTTGTCCTTGGAAAATCATGGGGACGCCTGGTGCCGTCATCACCAGCGCTCCACCAAGGGTGGATCGTTTTCGTGAGTAATAACTGCCGGCGTTCCCAGGCCAGATGGTTTCTGGAACCCGCGATCGACCATTGGCCACTTCATCGTGGTTTTCGGTAAACAGCACCCGTTGGATGGGGTCACCGTTGTAGGCAAAATTAACGGCATCTCGAATGGACCACATGTCGCGGTCGTTGTCATTGGCTGCTTCGATCGCGCCGCGAACGGGCCAGTGGAAGTTGGGGTCCCACTGGCTGTCAAAGCCGGCGCCGCCTTGCGAGGTTGATCGGGTCACGCCCCAGTCGTTGTAACCGTCTTCGGCCACGATGATTTTCTCAGGGCTTTCTGCGTCGACCGTGTTGTTGAGGTACTGCAGCCAGCTCCAGCCATCAGGGTTGTCCTGAACATCCCCGCCGCCCAGATCGGCTCCGGTTCTTCTGATCCAAGCGGTGCCATCCACACGCAGGCCATCGATATGGATCTCATTGAGGAAATACATGGCGCTCTCAACGAGATACTCGCGAACTTCATTGCGGCCAAAATCGGGACGCGTGTTGCCCCAGGGGGTTGCGCCTCGATCATCGTTGTAAAAATAGATGCCGCCCCATTCGCCTTGGGACCAGCCGTCAAACCTCCAGATGCCAAGGTCGGAGGGGCCCAAATGGTTGTACACCACGTCGAGGAGCACCGCAATGCCGCGTTCATGGCAGGCGTTGACGAATCGCTGCAGTCCCCGAACGCCGCCGTATGACTCCTCTACGGCAAAGACATGTCCCGGGTTGTAGCCCCAGGACAACGAGCCGGCAAACTCGTTGATGGGCATCAACTCAACGGCGTTGATCCCCAGTTCCACCAGATGGTCAAGGCGTTCGATGGCCTGGTCAAAGGTTTCGGGGGGGCTGCCAAAGCCGGGGAACGTGCCGAGATGCATTTCGTAGATGACCAGTTCATTCCAATTGTCAATTTGGAACGATTGATCGGTCCAATCAAAATCAGAAGGGTCCATCAGAATGGAGTTGCCCACGCTGTTGACCATTTCCTTGGCCCATGGATCTGGTCGCCAATTGACGCCGCTGTTGACGATCACAAACTTGTACTGATCTCCGGCCTCGGGGCCTGCGATCCCGCCTTCCCACCAGCCGTTGCCGCTGGGGGCCAAGACATTGGCATTGATGTTCCAGCCATTGAAGTCCCCGGCCACACGAACTGAACTGGCGAATGGGGCCCAGATCCGGGCATAGCCGCCTCCGGGGACCAATTCCAAACCATTGGCTGAGACCGCTGTGGTTATGGCCGAGACAACGAAGCAGCACAGGGGCAGATTCATGCCCCAACCATAATCCGAGGGGTGCATTTGGCTCAGGATTCCTCAAAATTTTGGTCGTAAAAACGTTCATCCACGTCGAATAATGCGTAGGGCGTGACGGATTCCCATACTTTTGCATTCCCCGCCATACTGGGGCCATGTTCATGTCTGCAATCATGTTGTTGGGGTCACTGGGGGACGCGCTGCTGCCTCAGAATCACCAAGTTGTTTTTGATGCCAGTCGCTTCCATACCAATCGCGATGGTCGAGCACTGGCGCTGCCTTCAGAAGGGGAGTCATTTACTTTTGCGGTCTACGGTGATCGGACGGGGGGCAACACTGGATTCTTGAGCGATCCCATTGGCGAACGGAGCGGACATCCACAAGCCCAGCGTGTTCTGGCTCGTGCTGTACGAGATACGAATTTGGCGGGGCCTGACTTGGTCATGACCGTGGGTGATTTGATCCAGGGCTACAACACGACTGAACCTTGGCTGGATCAAATGCGCGAGTACCGAGAGACCATGAATGGTTTGTTGTGTCCCTGGTTCCCGGTGGCCGGCAACCACGACATCTATTGGCGTGGTCCAGATCGTCCGGCAGAAGAACATGAGCAGCGGTACGAGCAACATTTTGGGCCACTCTGGTACGCCTTTGATCACAAAGGTTGTCGGTTCATCGTCCTGTATTCGGACGAGGGAAATCCCAAAACGGGAGAACGAAACTTCAGTAAGCCCGACTGCCAGGTCATGAGCCCTGAGCAAAAATCTTGGCTGACTCAGATGGTCTCGGAAGGGGCTTCGATGCGCCACCAATTCGTGTTCCTTCATCACCCTCGGTGGAGAAAGGGTTCGTACGGTGATGACTGGGATCGGGTCCATGAGATTCTGGTGTCTGGCGGCAATGTTCGGGCGGTCTTTGCTGGCCATATTCATCAAGCCACCTATGCCGGCCCCCAAGACGGCATTGAATACTTGTCGCTGGCCACAGTGGGTGGAGGTCAATCGTTCACCGTGCCCGAAGCTGGTTGGTTGCACCACTGGAATTTGATCACGGTGCGCGACGACCAGATTCACATGGCGATGTTCCCGGTGGGTGAGACCATGGACCCACGCATGATGACCGATGAGAATCGTTCTGAGGCCAAGCGTTTGCGTGATGTTCGCCCAGAGTTTCGTTCCGCCATTCCTGTGCAAGAAGATGGATCGGTGGATGCTGAGATTTCGGTTCGCTTGACCAATCCCAATCCCAGCCGTGGAGTGCGATGGCACGTCACGCTTGATGGGGATGACCGTTGGGATCTTGAGCCCAACCATCGTCATGCCCAAGCGTCAGGCGGCGCGGTTACCGAGATGACGTTCCGAATGCGACGGGTCCCGGGGGCGGTGGATTCCCGTTGGGGAGTCCCGGACCTGATCCTTTCTTCGGAGTGGATGGGGCGAGGCGTGGGCATTCAAATTCCCGAATCCCGGCACCCATTCCCACTGGATATTGATCTGGGTGAGATTCCTGAGGCCAAGTCAGACCAAGTGCTGAAGGCGGGGGCGAGCGGATCACATGCTCGCGTAGCCCACTCAGATCTTCCGCTCCCGGACGGCCCTTTGACGCTTGAGTGTTGGGTTCGGCCTGATCGATTTTCCAATCGGGTTGGGGTGGTGACGAAGACCGAAGGCAGCGAGTATGGCATCTTTGCCAGCAACGGTCGTCCCGAGTTCTATGTCCACGTTGGGGGCGGATACCGGGTGGCGGCTGCGGCAGAACAGTTCCGATTGAAGACACGTTCTTGGTCTCACTTGGCTGGTGTGTTCGACGGCAAATTCGTCCGGTTGTTCATCAATGGCAAAGAAGTGGGCCGATCGCCCGCGAGCGGTGAGCGGTTGACCAATGCACTGCCGTTGGTGGTGGGCGGTGATGTTGCCGCCGATGGCAGCATGACCTCCCCATTCGAAGGGCGCCTTGACGAAATTCGTTTGTCCAAGGTCGCTCGATACACCGAAAACTTCGTGCCAGCGGTTCACCACGCTTCGGATTCAGACACGTTGCTCTTGTTGCCATGTGATGTTGCGGCCGGGTCTTTTCTGCCTGACCGTTCAGGCCAAAAAGCGCACGCTGCGATGACGGGTTCACTCAAACTCATGCCCACCGACCGGTAGGCCAATGGGGCGACTTAGCCAAACAGCTCTCGAACCACCCGGCCTTCTACATCAGTAAGGCGGAAATCGCGTCCGGCGTGTCGATAGGTCAGCCGTTCGTGGTTGAGTCCAAGTAGCGCCAGGATGGTCGCGTGCAAATCATGGACGTGGACCTTGTTGTCTTGTGCGTAGTAGCCCCACTCATCGGTGGCTCCAAAAGAAAAGCCCGGTTTGACGCCCCCTCCTGCCATCCACATCGTGAAGGCGTGCGGATTGTGGTCCCGCCCAGTGCCATCTTGTGCGTCGGGGGTGCGGCCGAACTCTCCCCCCCAAAGCACCAGGGTGTCGTCGAGCATGCCGCGCTGTTTGAGGTCGCGTAAGAGTGCCGCAATGGGACGGTCAACTTCACCAGCATTTTTCCGGTGGTCGCGTTCCAAGTTGCCGTGTTGGTCCCACTTGTAAGAGTGCGTGCACTGGATGAAGCGCACACCTGCCTCGGCAAACCTCCGCGCCATCAGGCACTGTCTGCCGAAATGATCCGTTTGGTCATGCCCAACGCCGTACTGCTCAAGAGTGGACTGGGATTCTCCAGTGAGGTCGGTGACTTCGGGCGCTTCCGATTGCATCCGGAATGCCAATTCAAACGATTCAATCCGCCCCTCGAGCAGTGGATCGTGACCGATGCCGCTCAGTCTTTCCTGCTCCACAGCCTGCAGATAGTCCAGTTGGGCCCGCTGCAGATCTTTGGGCAAGCCAGCGGTCATGTGGGCAAATTTCGCTCGAGCAGCTGGAATGGCCGCGTTGCCCATCGGGACGCCGTGGTGGGCTGCAGGAAGAAATGCGCTTGACCAATTGACCACGCCACCGTGTCCCAAGGTTGGGCAGATGGTCACGAATCCCGGAAGATTTTCGTTTTCACTTCCGAGCCCATAGGTGATCCATGAACCCATCGAAGGGCGGACAAAGGTGTCAGATCCGGTATGGATTTTCATCAGTGCCGCGCCGTGAGCAGGGTTTGACCCATGCAAGCTCTTCACCAAGCACAGTTCATCAACCATTTTGGCGACTTCAGGGAAGATCTCACTGACCCATTGTCCACTTTCGCCATGTTGGGCAAAGCGATAGGGACTTTCCATCAGATTGCCGGTTTGGGCAAATTGGACTCGTGGTTTTTGACCCGGATACGGCTTGCCGTGATCACGGCGAAGGGCAGGCTTGTGGTCGAAGGTGTCGACCTGAGAAGGCCCACCGTGCATGAACAAGAAGATGACTCGTTTGGCCCGGGGGGTAAACCCGGGGAGCCTGGGTGAGAGGGGGCCGGCCCCTTGACCAGACAGAGGTGGGCGCTGGTCGGCCAAAGCCCATTGGCCCAAGAGCCCATGGAGCGCTAACGCGCCAAAGCCTGCCGAAGTCTCACGCAGCGCTTCGCGCCGTGAAATGGGGCCAGTTTGGTGATTGCCGCACCACGTCATTTCTTCACCTTAGTCCAAATAAATGAATTCACTGCTGGCAAACACAGATTGCACCAGGCCGCTCCAAGCGGGGATCGGAGATTGGGCGACCTGAAGCGTCTTGAGCAGACGTTCTGCACGCTGGCGTTCTTCGGGACGAGGGGGGCGGGCGTAGGTTCGTTGCCAAAGCTCGGACAACGCTTCCTTGAGGGGGCGTTGGTGCAACACATGAGCCAGTCGCTCGGATTCCTCCAGCACCAATGGTGCGTTCAAGAAAAACAGAGCCTGCGAGGAAACAACCGTACTTGGTCGGTGCCCGAAAGAAACCGAAGCATCGGGGTAGTCGAAAATGGAATACATGTCATACATGTCATTCCGAATCACTGGCAGATACACCGCACGGCGGCGATCTTCGTAACTCTCATTGCTCGCGGATTGGTCGTTGTTGACGTACGCAAAGTTTGCGGTGTTGAGCAGGCTTCCGCCCATGGTGCGATCGATTCCGTCCGAGGCCGTCAAGATGGCATCACGGATGGCTTCGGCCTCGTACCGGCGTCTTTGACTGCGCCAAAGCAGCGTGTTGTCCGGATCGAGTTGGGCCATATCGGGGCGGTGTTGGGAAGACTGCTGCCAGGTTTTGCTGGTGAGGATGAGTCGATGCAGGCGTTTGAAGCTCCACCCATCTTCGATGAACCAGCGGGCGAGCCAATCCAGCAGTTCGGGATGGGAGGGGACGCCGCCCCGGGTGCCAAAGTCGGAGGGGGTGTTGACCAGCCCAACGCCGAAGTGTCCTTGCCAGACGCGATTCACGATGACCCTTGAGGTCAGTGGGTGTTCGGGATGCAGCATCCACTGGGCAAGTTCGAATCGGCCCGATTTCGATTCGATAGCAGGAGCGGGTACCAAGTGATCGCTGACCTGCAAAAAGCCCCGGGGTATTTCCTCCCCAATGAGTTGCGTATGGTCGCCACGGGCGTGCAGTCTCACCGAGCGAAGTTCAGTCTCGTCCTGCACCGAAATGGTGTTGGGGGCCTGGGGGGGTTCGCTGGCTCGCGTGAATTCGAGCTGTTGTTTGGCGGAGTCCCACGCTTGAAGATCAGCATGGGGTGCAGATTCGCGTTCTTTGCTCGAGGGAGCGAACGGCCCATCTACAAGCCAACGCATCCGGAAGGCATCTTCATGACGGTCTGCTTCGGGAGCAGCTGAATCACGGATCTTCGCCAAGATCGAGCGCACCTGAGCTTGGGCGGCGTTTGGATCCTCGGTCCACTCTGGGCTGAAGGCAAGATGATCGTGCAGCCGTTGCACAAAACCGATGGGAAGTTCCACCGACTGGGCAATGGCCGTGAGTTGATCTGCGGTGTCTTGTTCTGGGGTGGTGCGGCGGAGTGCGATCCGGTCAATGTGGGGGAAGCTGACGGGTCGCTCCATCCGGATGGTGACTGAACCGGCCGGCCAATCGCCGGTATGCACATCGACCCAGCGCTGCGTGTCTGGATAGAACGAACCGGTTGGTTCGCTGAGGGCATTGCTGGAGCGTTCAGCGCCGTTGATGAGCAACGTCGTTGGCCTGGATTCCTCGCTGGCATATCGCATGGCGAGGGTCCAGCGTCCGGCGGTGGGAATCTGGAGGTCCCATTCCACAAACTGCAGTTCATTGGGGCGAGTGGTGTGGATGACTCCGATGCCGGGGCCCCAGTGGTCAAAGTCCCGATTGAGATTGGACCGGTCAAAGGCTTCCGCCTCTCGACCGATTTGCGAATTCGGCACTTCAGCCAAGGCATCGATTGCTTGGGGCAGCTTCTTCAGCCATCTGTCTTGGAGTCGTTCATCGATCTGGCGTTGGGCACGATCAACCGCTGCTTCTGCGGCTTGAAGATCTCGTTCCCAAGCCTCTCGTTCGGCCAAAGCTTCCGGGTGGGCCGCGGGCCGCTCCAGAACCCGGGCCACGGTGTTGAAGGTGGCCATGGTTTGGGTGGAATGCATGATCCCAGCCATTGCGTAGTAGTCACGCGCCGGAATGGGGTCAAATTTGTGGTCATGGCATCGAGCACAGCCAATGGTCTGGGCCAAAAATGACTTGCCGATGGTGTCGAGTTGTTCGTCGACGATGTCGGCCCGCATCTTCTCCTTGTCGGGCTCCGCCAGCACTTTGGGACCGAGCCCAAGAAATCCCGTGGCGATGATGCGATCTCGTGCCAACTCTCGATCATCGGTAGGCGGAAGGAGATCACCAGCCAATTGCATCGTGAGGAATTGGTCGTACGGTAAATCGTTGTTGAAGGCCTGGATGACCCAGTCACGCCAGCGCCAAGCATTGGCGAAGGCGGTGTTTTCATCAAGACCATTGGAGTCGGCGTATCGGGCCACATCCATCCAATGTCGGGCCCACCGTTCCCCATAGTGGGGTGAATCCAGCAACTGGTCCAAAGACTGAAGGAGACGGTCGGCAGGATTGGCGAGGTCAAAAGCCTGCAACTGCTGAATGGTCGGAGGCAATCCTGTGAGGGTCAGATGAAGCCGGCGCAACAGATGGTGATCTTTCGCGGGTGGGGACGGTGTCCCGCCAGCTTGTTGAAGCTTGTGTGCGATGAATCGATCGATTGGGTGTTCGGACGGATGGTCTGGAGGCGCGGCCGACGCCATCGGTTGATACGCCCAATGGTCTAGGCGATCGTCAAGGTGCAGGGCCGATTCTTCGGCGAGAGCCTTGTCTGTTCCGGTGGGTCTGGGGTCTGGGGCCCCAAGTTCGATCCACCGGCGAACGTCTGCGATGGTCGATTCCGGGAGTCGCCCTGATGGCGGCATTCTGAAGTCTGGATTGTGGTATTCCAGGGCCTCGAGCAGTCTTGAATTTGCCGGGGCGCCGGGTTCCACGACACGGCCAGCATCGCCACCTTTTCGAAGGCCTTCAGGGGTTGATAGAACCAATCCGCCGCGGATTTTTTCCCCCCCGTGGCAGCTGACACAGTGGTTCAGAAGCATCGGGCGAATGCTTCGTTCAAAAAGCTCTAAGCCTGGGTCGGTGGCCAGCAGCAAGACAAGGGCGAGCACGTGGACAATCTACGAGGATTTGCGGCCAAATTGCGGACGAATCGCCCAATCCGTGTCGCGAAGGGCGTTTTCTGGGTATTGTTTTGATTCGGGCTATGCCCAGAGGAGCCTTCGCATGACCACCCCTGCGCGACGCAAAGCCTTCACGATTGTCGAACTCTTGGTGGTTATCGCCATCATTGCTCTGTTGGTTTCCATCTTGCTTCCAGCAATCGGAAAAGCCCGCGATCAAGCCAAACTCACCCAGTCACTTTCAAATCTGAAAAACCTCGGTGTTGCCCACGCGAGTTATGCCGCGGAATGGAATGGCCGCCAGTTCACCATGATTGACGACAATATTGGTCGATATGGCGCCACCGCTGATGTTGGCTTCCAGGGCTATTCCGAAGCTCGAAATGGCCAATTGCATCCTGGGATCAACTTTGGGACCGCCACGAACGCTGACGGGACGAGTGGAAGTTACATCTGGACCCATGAGGCGGGTGCTCTCCCGATCCATGGATGCGCCCAGCCCTTGGTCATGGAGCCCAGCAATGGCTTTGAGTATTGGGGTTCCTTCCGGATCCCGAACGTTCGAAATTTCAACGTCTACGTGGGGAACAAATTTTATGACCCCACGTTCTACGCTCCCAAGGACACGATTGTGCTCAATGCAGTGACCAATCGGGGGCAGGACAGCACCAACTGCTTTGACGACCCCCAAGAGTACTGCATTGCCAACTTCACTTACCCGTGGGGCTTTATTCCCGCATGGAGCAGTTACTGCTTGTCTCCGGCCGGCATGTTTGCTCCCCAAGTGATGGATGAAGAGTTCACTGGAAGCCCTTGGGATTTGCCAGGAGGATTCCGCTCTCCAGCCATGGATCAGGCCAAATACAGCTCATTGAAGACCCACATGCTCGAGCACCAATGGCTGCAGTCCCGACGCGCAGAGTGCAACACCAACATTCAGAACGACATCGGTTCTTTTTATGAATCGTGCGAGCCGTTCTACTTCAACCACTGCTGGGAGTCGAACCCCGCCAGCCTCTTCTACGACAGCCACGTGGAAACGGTCGGTGTCCGAAAAGCGGAACGTGCTGACGGTCGGGTTCAGGCCCAAGACGGTGTGGGTTTGTGGAAACGGAATACACCGTTGGGCACCGATGGGTATTTGATCGATTACGGCTACGACTTTGCGGCCACCAGCTTCCATGTCCTCACCATCGATGGCATCAAAGGTCGCGATATTCTCGCCGACTAACCCTTTTTTTGACCGTATGACCAGTTGGCCCTCTCAATTGGGGGATGGCGATCGACGTTTCTGGTGGTCCTGAGGGCTGGCTCCGACGGGGGGATTTCCGGGAGAACCGGTGGTTCGCCGGTGAAAAAAATGTGGATAAGTTCATAAGTAACTGTTGACAAAGCGCTTATGTCCGAGAATATGGCCTCATGAACTCGGGCGCCCGCATCGCGTGGATGGGGGGTGGTTGGACCCGGGAACGTTCGGGGGTGTGGAATGCATCGGATCGTGATGATGGTGGCCTTGTGGGCCTCGTTTGCTTGGCCAGTTGGCACGGCCATGGCGCAAGAATCTGGCTCAGAAGCGGGGCGACTGCCTCTGGGAGCCGGGCTCAGTGGGGCCTGTTGCTTGTCAACCGGCCAGTGTGTGCAACTGAACCAAGACCAGTGTGACATGTTCGACGGTCAGTTCACCGGCGCGGTGCTCTGCGATGAATTCGTGTGCGTTCCCTTTGGCGCTTGTTGTTTTCAGGATCTCACCTGTCAAAACGGCCTGCAAGAAGAGGAGTGTCTTGGCGTCGGGGGCCGTTACCAGGGGGACAGTGCAGAATGTGAAGCGGCCGTGGTCTGTGAAGTCCTTGGTGCATGCTGCTTGGGCAGCGGTGACTGCGCTGACCGAATGACCTACGAAGAATGTGCTGATCTCGGCGGACGCGCCATGGGCTTTGAGAGCTTGTGCTCGGATGTCATTTGTCTTGGTGCTTGCTGTGACCCTCAGACTGGATCTTGTGATGAATCGCTGACTCGAGACGCATGCGCGAACTCTGGTGGCAATTGGCAACTTGAAGGTTCAGGCTGCCCAGATGATGTCTGTTTGACCGAAACGCGGTTCGTGCAGGAAACGGTTCCTCAGTCGAGCTTCGTTGATTTCAGTGTCGAACCGTTTGATAATCGAGATGGTCTTCGTCCTTTGCTCGGTGTCGAGGTCCTGTTGGATGGCCGTGCCGTGGCCTATGCGACGTACACCAACAATGGTGGCACCGAAGTGAACCCGGTGATTGAATTCGATGAAAGCATTTGCATCAACAATGCGCCGGGACTCGATCCGATGCCCCTTTGCATTATCGAATTGGAAGACGCGCCATTCTCTTGCTGTGAGTCCGGGGAATCCTGCCTCCCGCCTCTCTCGACGTGTGATTTTGGTGGACGATTCTTGTTCTCTGATCAAATGGGTGGAAGTGTCCCCTCGGACAAGTTCACCGATTGGACTGACGATGGGCCGGTGGTCTTTGAAATCGCATCGACCGGTCGGGTGACCGGCGGTGGCAAGAACTTCGTACTTCGGGTTGCTCCGCACAAAGCAGAGATTGATCTGGCGGTTCGGTTGAGCTACGGCGTCTTGGGCGCTTGTTGCGATCCTTGTGACGGCACCTGTATCGAAACCACCGAAGAGGATTGTGTGAACTCTGGCGGGGTGTACCAGGGTGATTTCGTCTCTTGTGAAGACGCGAATTGCCAAGTCTTGGGGCGATGCTGCCTTGAATGCCCTGATGCTGATTCCGGTGCATTGTGCCTCGACGGGGCGACGCCTGAGTCGTGTGCCGATGCTGGCGGCTCGTTCGTGATTTGCGGCGACTGCGCGACCGATCCCTGCCCAGGATTTGATGATTGCAACAGCAACGGTATTCCCGACGGATGTGACATCAATGACGGAGACAGTTTGGACTGTGACGCCAATGGGGTGCCTGACGAATGCCAGCCAGACTGTGATGCTGATGGTGTTCCTGATGCTTGTGAGACTGATTGTGACGCTGATGGTGTTGCTGATGATTGTGAGATCGATTGCAATCAAGATGGCGTTCCTGATGACTGTCAATCACTGCCGGACTGCGACTTGAATGGTGTCCCCGATGCCTGCGAGCCTTTTGAGGATTGCAACGGCAGTGGGGTGCCCGACCGGTGCGAGATTCAGGACAACGATTGTGATGGCAACGGGATCCCCGATGACTGCCAGTCAGACTGTGATGCTGACGGCGTCCCCGATGCTTGTGAAATCGACTGCAACAACGACGGCGTTCCAGACGATTGCCAAGGTCTCCCGGATTGCAATGGGAATGGCATCTTCGATGAATGCGACATCCTTGGTGGCAGCAGCTCTGACTGTGATGCCAATGGTGTGCCGGACGAGTGTCAGGAAGACTGCAACAACAACGGCGTCTTTGACCAGTGCGACCTGGACAATGGCACCAGTGCGGATTGCAACTCGAACGCGATTCCTGATGAATGTGAAGGCCTGCCCGATTGCAACCTCAATGGCGTTCCCGACGAGTGCGATCTTGCCGATGGTGCAGGCGATTGCGATGAAAACGACATCCCTGACGAGTGCCAAGAAGATTGCGACAACAACGGTCAGGCCGATGTGTGCGAGATCCTGAACGACCCCAGTGTCGATTGCAACGGTGATGGAGTGCTCAACGCTTGCGACCCCATTGGAGCTTGCTGTCTTCCCGCCGGATCCGGGCCCGAGTGCTTGGTCTTGGCTGAAGGTTGCTGCGAAGCCCAAGGGGGAACTTTCCGTGGCCCTGGTACCGATTGTGATGATCCCGTGGTCTGCCAGGCAGATTGTCGAGTGGGCTGCGAACGCAAGGGTTCCCTTTTGAGTTTGGGACACGTTGAGTTGCGATGGGATGCTGCTGGCAATCTGGTCACCGACTCCTTGATTCAACTGTCCAACGACTGGAATGAGTCTGTCATGATTCGGTTCTACCTCGTGAACGGCGACGGTCCATTGGAGGCCAATGCCGACACTGGTGAACGGGCTCACCCAGGTTGGAACTGGGTCGAAATGCGTGCCGAAATTCCTGCGAACGGTCCCTTCTGGTGGCGTGCTTCGGACGGCTTGAGCAGCTCAGGAGAACTCCCAAGTCTTTCGGTGATCGATGGTGTCGTGCCTGCCGGGGATCTGCCCGGACGGCCACTGCCCGGCGCTGCCCAAGGTGAAGCCGGACAGCGGACGGTGCGTGGATTCTTGTACGCCTGGGCTGTGGATGCCGACGGCTTTGAGATCCGGTGGAATCACCTTTCTGGCTCAGGCATGATCCTTCGCAATGGTGAAGCATGGGAGCAACCGGCGTGTGCCTTTGCGGTGCCTGAGGCGGTTGCTGAACACGGAGATCGACTTGGCACTCCAGGCGTCCTCCTTCTGGACGGGCGGGAGTATTGTGCTCCTGGGTCCCGTTTGGTTGGTCAATTCCCGGCCGAGGGCGGTGCGGGTCTTCCAGGGTTCGACGGGGGATCCATGACTCTCCAGCTGCTCGATCTTGATCTGGTTGACAAGAATGGACTTCCGCCTGTGTCCATGATGACGGTTGAAGTTTGGAATGAGAACGAAGTCAAGTTCTCTGGGACCAAGCGTTGCGTCACCCGTTGGGAAGATGCGCAACTCACCAGCTGGGAAGCTCCGCGACACTGGGATGCTGCAACCATCGGGACCAACATTGGGTCCTTCCGGTTGGATGCGAAAGCTCACCCCAACTGTTCGGTCTCCCATGATGGTGAAACTCGCGCCTCAAGCGACGAAGCTGTGCTTGGCTTGATACGGCGTCATGTTGGCGCCGGAGCGGCGAACAGCACCATTCGAGTCATGGGTATGGAATCTGCAGCCATCACCCTTCCTCTTGATGATCAACCAGAAGAAGCTGGGTGGGGAGAAGTGGAGAGACTTCTTGAGGAGTTTGGTGTGGAGTTGAATCTCACAGGACGGTGAAAAGGCGCCTGGGGGGGAGCCTTTTCGTGTCCTCGAAGCGCGTGGGGTCGGTACACAGTTACACGATATGTACTAGACGGAACCAACCCCGCGAGGGCCCGGCCGAATCCATTCGGTCGGGCCGTCCTTCGTTTAGGAGAGAACGCTTTCGATTCGCATGGGCGAAAGCAGCTTTCGGCCTTCAAGAACTGGGATCTCAAGCAAGATGCTGGCTCCGACCACGACTCCTCGTTGCTGCTCGACCAGGGCGGCCGCGGCCCGGAGGGTGCCGCCGGTCGCCAGCACATCGTCAACCAAAAGAACGTTTCTTTGGTTGAAGGCATCGGCCGCCGCTTCCAGCTGGTCTTCGCCGTACTCCAAGGTGTAAGAGACCCGGCTGACGGGGGGCGGCAATTTCCCAGGTTTGCGTAACGGGGCAAAGCCAACACCCAGAGCCAGTGCAATTGCGGTCCCAAAGATGAAGCCACGCGATTCTGCCCCGGCGACCACATCAATGGAGGTGTCGCGCCATGGTTCAACCATCGCCGCAACGGCTGCCATCAGGGCCTCCGGGTCGTCGAGCAGGGGCCCAATATCCCGGAAGGTCACCCCGGGTTTGGGCCAGTCGGGGATGGGCCGCAGCAGGGCGTCAAGATCTTTGGGCGTCATTGGGGAGGGTGTCCAACATCGATGGCCTCGGCGCGTTTGGCGAAGGCCGGGGCTTGACGGAGAAAATTCATGGGATTTTTGAAGATCACATGATCGATGGCTTCCGGGTGGTGCCCACGGGCTTGGAGCTCTAAGGCTGCCGTTGGCACCGATAGCGGATTGGAGGGGCCCCAGTCACAAGCAGAGTTCATCCAAAGCCGTTCGGTCCCACAGGTCTCGAGAATATCTGCGGCTCGTTTGGCGGTGCACTTGGTGTCCGGGTAGAGGGTCATGCCGCCCCAGAATCCGCCGTCCAGAACCTCTTTGACCGTGTGTTCTTCAACATGATCAATCAGGACACGGCCTGGGTCGATGGTTGGCTGGTTGCGGACCGCTTCCATGATCAATCGTGTGCCTTTTTGTTTGTCTTCGAGGTGCGGCGTGTGGACCAAGACGAGAGCTTGATGTTGGGCCGCAATTTCGAGATGTTCTTCAAGAACACGGAGCTCATTTTTGGAGTTTTTGTTGAGGCCTATTTCGCCGATGCCCAGAACATTGTCTTTTGGAAGAAATTCGGGGATGACCTGCATGACTTCCCGGGCGAAGCCGACATCCTCGGCCTCTTTGGGGTTGATGCAAAGCCAAGTGAAATGGTGGATGCCGTAGGTCCGTGCTCGGGCCGGTTCGATGGCAGTGAGCTGGTTGAAATAATCTCGAAATCCTTCGGCGGAGCACCGGTCGTAGCCAGCCCAGAATGCCGGTTCAGTGAGAGCACGGCATCCGGCCAGCGCCATTTTTTCGTAGTCGTCGGTGGTGCGGCTCACCATATGCGCATGGGGATCGATGTAACGCATCAATGAGATCCTTCCCAGGCGCCGGAAGCCCCTTTGCCGGGTGCTTCGGCAATGGGCTCGTTGGTCGGATCGCTGAACGATTCCAGCACCCGCCGAGCCCTCTCGGCTTGGCCATCGATCAGCAGGGGTATGGCGGCACGAAGTGCCCTTAGGCGAAAATCATCAGATCCCTCGGCCCGCTCGCAGCGGTCCAAAAAGGCGGCCAAGTCGATGAGTTTGGCTCGATGCTCGAGGAAATCTCGATCGATCACATGGGTTCGCGGCTGATTGTTGTCCAGACGATTCATGGGGGTTGATCCTATGTCCATCATCGGCAGATCGGGCTACATTGCACCTTCGAAATGGAGGCACACAACATGGGACGACCTGTAACGCTCTTTACTGGACAATGGGCGGATCTGCCGCTTGAGGAGTTGGCCGAGAAGGCGGCTGGCTTTGGCTACGACGGTCTCGAATTGGCATGTTGGGGGGACCATTTCGAGGTGGATCGAGCTTTGTCCGAAGACGGCTATGCCGCAGGCCGGCATGATCTTTTGGGCAAGTTCGGTCTGAAATGCTGGTCGATCTCGAACCACCTGGTGGGTCAGGCGGTCTGTGATCGCATCGACGAGCGTCACCAGTCCATCTTGCCGGCGTCAATTTGGGGGGATGGGGAAGCCGAGAGCGTTCGCCAGCGAGCCGCCGCGGAAATGATTCAAACCGCCAAGGCCGCCGCCAAACTCGGCGTGCCCGTAGTCAACGGATTTACAGGATCCTCCATCTGGGGCGATTGGTATTTCTTCCCCCCCACATCGCCCGCGATGGTCAAAGCAGGCTTTGATGATTTCGCCACCCGGTGGGGGCCAATTCTGGACGCTTTCACATCGGAAGGCGTGAAGTTTGCTCTGGAAGTGCACCCGGGTGAAATTGCCTACGACTATTACTCCACCGAAACCGCATTGGCGGCAGTCGGGAACCACGAGGCCTTTGGGTTTAACTTTGACCCTTCGCACTTGCTGTGGCAGGGTGTTGATCCCGTGAAGTTCATTGAACGCTTCGGCGACCGAATCTTCCATGTTCATATGAAGGACGTCACTTTGAATACCGGTGATGGCATGAAGGGGATCTTGGGCTCTCATGTTCCATTTGGTGATCCCCGTCGCGGATGGGAATTCCGATCGGTTGGCCGGGGTGATGTCGATTTTGATGCCATCGTTCGCGCGCTCAACAACATTGGCTACGAAGGCCCGCTGAGTGTCGAGTGGGAAGACACGGCGATGGACCGAGAATTCGGAGCGAAAGAATCTTGCGAAGTGGTTCGAGCCACTCAGTTCCCGGCTTCGGGAGTCGTCTTTGATGATGCGTTTGCCAAGGAGAATCAGCATGGTTGAGTCACGAGCACAATCCTCAGGTCGACGTCTCCGTGCGGCCATGGTTGGGGGCGGCCAAGGCGCGTTCATCGGAGCGGTTCATCGTCTTGCCCAACGCCTGGATGGAGATATCGATTTGGTGGCTGGGGCAATGCACGCCGATCCAGACATCGCGGTTGCCTCCGCTTTGGAACTGGGGATCGCCGAAGACCGGGCCCACCGCACTTGGATGGACTTGTTGGAGGACGAGAAGAAGCGGCCTGAAGATGAGCGCATTGACTTCGTGACCATTGTGACGCCAAACTTTTTGCACGCCCCAATCGCCTTGGCCTTCGTACAGGCGGGCATCAATGTGGTGTGCGACAAGCCGCTTTGCTTGACCGAAGAGGAGGCCGCGGAATTGGTGGCGGCCCGTGAGGCTTCTGGCGTGGTGTTCGCCGTGACGTACAACTACACCGGCTACCCCATGGTTCGTGAAGCGCGTGCTCGAATTGCCAACGGAGACATTGGTCAAGTTCGCCGGGTCTTTGTCGAATACCACCAAGGATGGTTGGCGACACGCCTCGAGGACAGTGGTCAGCAGCAAGCTTCTTGGCGGACCGATCCCAGCAAGGCTGGGGTGGGCGGCGCCGTGGGCGACATCGGCTCGCACGCGGAGAACTTGGTGAGCTTCGTCACCGGTCTCGAAATCGAGTCGGTGGTCGCCGAATGCCACTCTTTCCTAGGGCGGCCGATCGATGATGACACCCAAGTGATGTTCCGCATGACTGGGGATGTTCGTGGCACCTTGACCGCGAGCCAAATTTGCATCGGTGACCTCAATGGTTTGGCGCTGCGGGTCCACGGCGATCGCGGTTCGTTGTATTGGGGTCAAGAAAACCCCAACCATCTCACGCTCAAGAGTCTGGATGGACCGGATCAGGTGTTGCACCGCGGGGCCGATTATTTGTCACCCGCTGCTGCTGAGGTCACCCGGATTCCCGCGGGCCACCCTGAGGCCTTCATTGAGGCTTTTGCCAACGTGTATCGCGGCGTGGTTCAGGCCGTCCGTGCTGGTGAGCACAACCCTGAGAAGTATGCCTACCCCGGAGTTGAGGCCGGGGCGGCTGGGGTGAAGTTCATCCACCGGGTGGTGCAGAGTTCAGCCGAGGGGTGCCGAAAGAAGATCTAGCCCCAGCAAATCTGTTGTTGGATCTGCTTCACAATACGTCTGGGCTGGATCTTGTTTGGCGTTAATCGAATGACTTCCCGGGCCAATTCCAGCTGGGAAATTTTGACCATACCCGAGTCGTTTGAGGGGTGGTAAGGGTCTTCCGACGTGCCATTTGCGTAGCACAAGGTCAAGACTGAACCCCTCTGGCCATCCTTCTTGCGGAGGATTCGTCCGAGCCTTTGTATGAGTTGCCTCTTTTGCTGGGTTGATGACAAAATGATTGCCAAATCAGCGTGAGGTATGTCAACTCCTTCGTCTAGCATGTCCACTGCAACAAGACATTTAATATCTTGCTTACGAAAGCCTTCCATAATGTGCCGCTGGTCATCAGCGGGTATTTGAGAGTGGTAGGCGCTGCTTGTGATGTCAGATTCAGAGCAAATCGCCTCGTTGATTTCACCTGCTGATTTGATGTCGCCGCAGTAAACGATTGCGCCACGCGAATAGCTGATGATGGGTGCTAGATTGTCAACGAGAGCTCGTTTTTCTTCTGCGGACGAAAGCAGCGCTTTTCTTTTAACCAGCGCGCTGTTGTACTTGCCAATCTCTATACCAGCGGCTCGAGTAACACTCTTTTTTTTCATTTGAGAAAAAAAGTTTTTTCCACGTGGGAAGCCGTGATCATTGACGAGTCGTTCCCTCGCTTTCTTTATCTGTCGGCCTAGTGCGATGTAGTTGTCATGTTCGTCCGTATCAAGATCAACTCCAATAGTCAGTGCGACAAATGGAGAAACCACTTTGTCTTCTAGTGCTTCTTTAAATCCATAAGAGAAAACGGTG
>PAHO01000017.1 GCA_002705085.1 Phycisphaerae bacterium
CGTGGGATTCGTGCCGTTTGATGGTGGGAGTAATTTGCCTTTTATGGAGCCGTAGGAGGCTCTCTGACGGGCTACCGCTTGCGGCTCGGGTGTCGAGTCCAGTGGCGTGAGAGCCGCTTACAGGGCGTTTAGGCAGCCAGTCCCCCGCCAGTCCAAAATTATACGAATCTGCCCATTTTCATTATACGATTCTCGGAATAGTAAAATCCTGTCCCGGTGTAGAAACCCCTATGAAACAAGGGGTTTTGGCGGGGTGAGATAATTATACGATTGGGGTTTACGAAAGCCGAAATCGTATAATTTTGGCTCCTGTGATTTGGCTTGATATTCGCCATTCCCCCGAAACGCCTATGAAACAAGGGGCTTTGGGCATTCCCGCCCATTCCCCCGAAAGTTATATCTTTCTATTTTATTCTGGGTTCGAATCCCACCATCGGCATTATCGCCCTTCACAGCCCGTGAGGGGCGATTTTCGTTGAGCCCCGTTTGAGTTATACGATCGGGGCGCCAAAATGATACGAATTGGGTCAAAAGAGAGCCGCTCTGCACCAACTCATTGACACGCTGGATGATCAAAAAGTGAATGCCCTGATCCAGTTGCTTTCGGATTCCTAAATCACTTCTCCCAAACCCTGACCTCATTTACCCTGTGACTGATCAAACCGGTTCCTGCTGCACGAACTCGGGCTGTGCTTCCATTTCCGAATCAAACTGCTCTGCAATGGGCGGCACTTGTGACGATTGTGAACCAGTGGCTGATGATTGCCCTGCCGATGTTGATGGTGACGGAACCATTGGGTTCTCCGATGTCTTGGTCATTCTCAACGACTGGGGCGTGTGTCCGTAATCGCAAAATCCAGTTGACCTCGTAAAGCAGCACCCCCTTCCGTTGCTTACGATCTTCGTATGAAGATCATGTCTTTCGTGTTGACTTCGGTGGTGTTGGCACCGCTGGGCTGGGCCATTGGCAGCCTGCTTGGGGGGACCGTCTTTGCTTCCATTCTTGGCGGGCTTTTCGGCCTGTTGATGGCGTGGGTGCTCCGGCGGCCACTCTCCTGGCTATTTGACCTCCTGAGCCATCTTCCTTAAGAAAGACACGCTTGGCGGGGAGGACTCAGTTCTCCGATTCAGAATCCTGCAGGGATTCCAAAAGCAAGTCGGAGAATGGTCGAGGTTGCGGAGGTTCACCCCCACCCGACTGCACCAACATCATGAACAGCGCTCGTTCAATGTCTTGGAATCTTGCCATTGAAGCATCCACCGACTGGGCCAAACGCAACAACTCCTCAGAAGACGTTTCAGAAGATTGACTCGCATTGCGGAACCGGCTCGCGGCCCCTTCGAGGTTCCGAGCCGCTTCGGCGTAATCCCGAGTGGCCTGTCGAATCACATACGCTGTCTCATCCGCATTGGTGGACTTTGACAAGAGCTTCCATGGCTCCGCCCGCAACTCGGTCATGCCCAAGCGGATCTCTTCAACCGCTGAGCGAGCAGCGACCATGGTCTGGTCCACCTGGTCGCGGTTTCGAGCCAAGAGACTCCGCACTTCCTCGAGGGCGGAATCAGCTTTGCCCGCCGCTTCTCGAATGGTGGCCAAAGTGCCCGAGTCGTCATTCAACTCACGACGTAAATCTTCGAAAGATGCACGCAACTCTGCTACAGCAAGAGGCAAACCGTCCGCCGCTTCACGGATGGATCCGGCTGCCATCGTCAGATCCGGACCTCCTTCGCCAAAGACGACACCCAACGAACTCATGGCTTGCTCGAAGGAAGCCACGCCGGTTTCCAACTGCACCATCAAGCCATCTTCGGCCCGGAAATCTTGCACCACTGCACTGACATCCAAACCCACTCGATCAACGTTCAATCCGATTTTTTCAATGGTCTCATCAAGTCCCAGAATGGCCCGATCCAATCGAGCGAGCGTGCCATCGTCAGCCCGCACTTGATCTGCAACCCCACGGTACGCTTCAAGAGTGGCGTTGGCTTGGGCCAAAGTCATCTGGAAGGCATCCGCCGCTCCAGTGATCTCCGGGACGATCTTGGTGCGAATTTCCTCGACCGCCGCGCTGATGTCAGGGGCCAACGATGTAATCGCCTCCGTGATGCGTTGGATGCTGGATGCTTGACCTGGCAAACGATCTCCTGCATCCAACAGATTCCCAATACCGATGGATGTGATGTTCAGCGAAGCAACTCCCGTGAAGCTGGTTTGCACTTCAACTTGCGCCCCCGTGCGAAGCGGGACTGAATCAGGCAAGCGAAATCCCACCACCACCACCGGCTTATCCGGGTTGTCCGACGGAATCTCCACATCTACCGACTCAACTTTCGAAATGGTGTGTCCGCCCAAACGGACAGGGTCCCCTTCGCCAATACCACCGAGGTCGGCCGCAACCGGAAAAAACACCTCGTAGGCACGGCCACCAACCAACGTGTTTTGGCCGCCGACCCAGACGATCAACATCACGGTGATGATGAGACTGGCGATGACGATCGCTCCGGTACTGGTGTCTTGGCGATTCATAATGCCGACTCCTCCAGGGGGCCATCGGCCCCACCTTGAACAAACTGTCTGATACGCGGGTCCGACGAATTCCTGAATTCTTCGGGGGTGCCTTCGGCCACCATCTGGCCTTGGTGCAGCAACACCATGCGATCCGCGATGCGGAATGCCGACCCCATCTCGTGGGTGACCACAATCTGCGCGGTCCCGGCTTGGGCCCGCTCCAAAATCAATCGATCGATCCGACCTGCACTGATGGGATCCAGCCCCGCACTCGGTTCGTCGTAAAAGATGATGCTCGGGTTCATCGCTAGGGCTCGAGCCAAACCAGCTCGCTTGCGCATCCCCCCCGACAACTCCTGTGGCATTTTCGGCTCAACACCCTCAAGCCCGACCTGACTCAGCAAATCTGCCACCAATACTTCGAGTTCCTTCTCAGCCAACCTCCGGTGCATACGGAGGGGCAACGCCACATTCTCAAACACCGACAATGAACCCAGTAAGGCTGCGTTCTGGAACACCACCCCAACCCCCATGCGCCATTTTTCCCGTTCCCGCTCATCCATCTCTCGCAAACAACGGCCATCTTCAACGCGAATTTCGCCCGCATCACAAGTCAACAATCCGCACAACACACGGAGCAGGGTGCTCTTGCCTGATCCCGAGCCGCCAAGAATCACCAACGTCTCCCCGGGGTTCAAATGCAAGGACACACCGCGCAGGACTTCCTGTCGCCCAAAGGCATGATGCAAACCGTCAGCACACAGCATTGGTTCAACCATGTCAACCGAACCTGATGGCATAAAAGCCAATAGTGAACAACAAGTCGGCCAAAATGAGCGTGACGATGCTCCACACGATGGTTCGGGTCGCCGCGCGGCCAACGGCATCAGCACCTCCACGCACGGCCAGTCCAAATCGACACGCAATCCCACCCACAATGGCGCCAAACATCACTGCTTTCGCTAAGCCGGAAACCAAATCCGACAGTTCAGTGGCCCATGCCAACTCGGCCAGATACGCCGCCGGATCAATGTCCATCATGAACGTACCCACCGCCAAACCGCCCAAGACCCCGGACGCATCCCCGATGGCCGTAAGGCAAGTGGTCATCACAACGCAGGCCAAAATCCGCGGAACCACCAGATGCAAAAAGGGGTCGATCGCCATCGCACGCAGCGCGTCAATCTCCTCCCCAACTTTCATGGTGCCCAGCTCAGCCGCGATCGATGCACCGGCGTATCCGGAAAGCACCACTGCGGTCAGCATGGGTCCAAGTTCACGCAAGAAGCCGATGCCCGCCACATCCGCAATCATGATGACCACCCCGTAGTTCCGCAGCAGCGGCCCAATCTGCATGGAAATCACCGCCCCGACGACGAAGACAACCAAGACCACAATGCCAACACTGTGTCCCCCGACTCTGGACAACTGCTCCACGGTGTGCTGTCGCAGCATCCCACACTTCCGGCTGGTGCCCAAAAATCGAGGAAGACAGCGAAGGCTGCCTCCCACCATTCTCGAGACGGCACCCACTTCGGCGGTGGCCCGGCGTAGGGATCTCAAGGCTGATCCTCCAGCACATCGATGGTGGCCAAGTACTTTTCCCACGCGGTAATCGCCGAAGCATTTTCTTCAGGGGAACGCCAAGACACATAACCCAAGTCATCCCCGCCGGTCAACTTCATGAGGGTCTGGATGGACTCCAAACGGCGGCTTGCATCGTAAGACTTCAAACCCTGCAACAGCCGCTCCTGAACCACCGGTTCACTGTGGTACGCCAAGGTTTGATGCAAAGGCAAAGCTGCGATTCGTTCTTGCTCAGTTTGGCAACTGAGACCCAGACCGGCCAAGCAAACCATCCACCATCGCATAGGCATGAGGGTACACCCGGGGCGATGCGTTTGCCGGAAATGAGGCGATTCAAACCCGACAAACGAGGACAGGAATACGAAATTCAACGAGTCCGATGCCCCCTTGGAGCCGATGATGGAGAACATGTTCCAACATCAGAACATCTGCTGGATCCTGCCGGTTTGTGCTGTTCTTGTTAGCTGTGGTCCTCAAGATCCAGCCGCTCCGGCTCTCCCCCGCCCCGCACCCGATGCCAAGTGGGACCCGATCGCTGCCCAAGTCATTCGTTCCAAAGCCAAACTGCTGCTCCAAGCAGAACCATCTTCACTCCACTGGAAGGAATACGGAGACGCCTGCCTGATGAACCGTTGGCCAGAAGAAGCGGTTGTGGCCTACACCCACGCTCTGGCCCTAGGGCAACCTTGTGGAATGCACTTGGCCCACGCTCAACGACGGATGGGGAGTACCGAAGCCTTCCAAACCGCAATTGAATTCCTGCAAACCAACCATGATTCAGAATGTTGTGTCACGGTGGCCCACTGGTACCTGGAGGATGGCGAGCTGGATCAAGCGGAACAATGGATCAGGATGGCTGATGGTCCTGAATCCTCACGGCGGGCCGCAGCCAGCATCTTGCTCGAAATTGAAAGGGGCAATTTCGAAGCTGCGCGAGCACTCCTCGATCCGCTGCTTCAAGCCGATCTTCCGGCACACATGGCTCCACTCGCAGTACAGATTGGCCGGTCCACGGGAGACCAAGATCTGCTGGATCGATTTGCTGCCATCCGAACCTCTGGAGGGGTGATACCGAATGGGCCACTTCTCCTCAAGATCCAGCGTCTGGATCGCACCAAGGATGCGGACGACAATCGAGCACTCTTGATCCGAAAGTCCTACCCCCCATCAGAATCCATCCCACGCTTGCGAGCATTGGTTGAACAACGGCCCCAAGACGCCTTCTTGCGTTCGATCCTGGCTGATGCCTTGTATCACAACCAACAACTCACCGAAGCCAAAGCAGTATTGGACGCGGTGTATGCCAACCAACCCAAGGACAGCGGGTTCTGGTTTATCGACGCTGTGGTCCACGAGAAGTTGGCGCAGTCAAGCCGCGATCCGACAGCACTCCTCGGGCGTGCAGAGGCATCAGCAGCCGAAGCCATCCGACTGAATCCGAGCGTGCCAGAATCGTTTATGGCCGCTGCCCAAACCGCGGAGAGGCGCGGTGATTACCTGTCGGCAGAGCGTCACTGGCGAAAAGCCGCCGAGTTGTCCACCCCCCCCGAGGCAGGCTTGAAGTTCCAAGCCGCCGCGTGGCGAAACGTTAGTCAGTTGGGTGAATTGAATCGTGCGGCGGATGCTCTGCTGGAGCTGATGGAAAAAGCGGGGCAGGACATCCCTGAAGTCCGACTGGAAGCCGCCGTGGCCGCTTACCGGGCAGGTCGATTGGACAGCGCCGCTGCACTGTCACAGTCACTGGATCCACGGTACCGATCGATCTACGAGAGACGGATTCGATGAAGCACCTTGCGCCCCCACTCGCCGCACTGATGGTGATGCAAGGCTGTGGGAACAACGAAATCTCTCCAGCCACGCCATCGGAAGCAAAGACACCACCAATGTTTGTGGAACGGGCCGCTGAGTCCGGCTTGAATTTTCGTCACCACAGTGGCGCCAGTGGCAACTACTACTTGCCCGAAAGTCTCGGCGCGGGCTGCGGGCTTTTTGATGCCGATGGCGATGGTGATCTTGACGCTGTTTTCGTTCGAGGTCATAACCTCGAAGATTCGGCCGACACCGGAAGCCAAAATGTTTTTTTTCGTAATGATGGCAAGGGACACTTCACAGACGAAACGGACAATTCGGGACTGAATGACCTTGGATACTCACACGGCGTGACTTGCGGTGACGTTGATGCCGACGGCGACATCGATTTGTACATCACCAACTTTGGTGATGACTGCCTGTATTACAACGATGGCACGGGACAGTTCACCAAAGCATCAAACACCGCCAGCGCTGCGGCGAACGATTTTTCGGTGTCTTCCTGCTTTCTAGACTACGACCGAGATGGGGATCTGGATCTCTTCGTCACCAGATACTTGGACTGGTCGGTTGATATCGCTGGAGGCTGCTTCAACCTCAGAGGTGGTCGTGATTATTGCAATCCCCTGCGGTACGGACGCCCGCTTCCAGACCGACTGTTGCGGAACGATGGGCAGGGACACTTCACCGATGTCAGCGTCAGTTCGGGCATCTCGGGAGTGAAAGGCAACGGACTGGCGGTGGCCTCAACCGACCTCAACGGGGATGGATGGCCAGATGTCTATGTGGCCAACGACAAATCCCCAAATGCCCTTTGGATCAACAACCAGGATGGCACCTTTACGGAATCAGCAGGGCAGATGGGTTGTGCAACGGGACTCGACGGGACCACTCGGGCGGGCATGTCCGTGGCCTTCTGTGATCTGGACCAAGATGGGGATTTTGAAATCCACGTGTCCAACATCGAAGGGGAGGCCGACGGTTTGTTCGAGAATCAAAACGGCAGGTTCCTTGACCGCGCTTCCGGTTGGGGGATCGCGGGGACTTCACGAAGGCACACCCGCTGGGCCAGTCGGTTCTTGGACATCAACGCAGATGGCAAAGAAGAATTGATCGTGGCATGTGGCAAAGTGCTCCGAGGGATGAACCCTTCTCGAGAAGAGGCGCCATACGCCGAATCCAATCTGGTGTACGAACAAGTAGCCGTTGGTCGATTTTCTGCGATGAAAAATGTGTTTGACCCTGCCGTCCCCGTGGAAGCCACCCATGGTGTCGCCCACGGGGACATCAACGGGGACGGACGCTTTGACTTGGTGATGGTGTCCCGAGATGGCCCAGCCCAACTTTGGCTGAACAATCCCCAGTCCGACACTGAGTTGGCAACGCGGATCGACGTGCGGACCGCCATGAACACCCCCGCCTTGGGGGCTCGATTGAAGGTGGCCTATGCCAATGGCAGATCCCAGCAATACAACGTGGACGTCTCAGTGGGTTACGCCAGCACCAGCAGCCATGTTGTTCAAACTTCCGGCAAAGTTGACCGAATCGAGGTGTCGTGGTCTGATGGGCGCACAACCCAGCATCTCGGCCCTTGGGATTCTGGAACACTGATCAAAATCAACCAAACCGCGGGGCAAGGTTCAAACGATTGACCATCTGGCCACAGAGAAAGCGAGTCACCATGCGAACATCCCAAAACCCCGAACTTTGGCCGGGAATGCTATGTCTTCTGACTTTCCTTTTGGGTTGCGGGAAAGACAGCATCAATGCTCCAATCCCGAATTTTCAAGTGCCCAAGAGCGTTGACGCGGTTGCCGGGAATGTCGTGAGCCAGAAGTACATGCAATTGCAGCAGAATCCTCAATCTGCTGAAGCTTGGTCAACATTTGCCGATGCCTGCCTTGCCAATGAGATGTTTGCCGACGCAATTTCGGCTTACGAAATCATCATCACCCAGAACCAACAAGATGCCGAATCGATCTGGCGCTGCGCGGTTGCATTTTCGGAGCTGGGAGAACTGGATCGGGCCGTTGATTTGAGCACCAAACATCAAGAACTTTTTGCCTGTCGAGCCGAATGCAGTCGCCGCATCGCCGAATGGCACTTTGACAATGGGGATCTTGAACAAGCCAAAGCGCGACTTGCAGACCGACAGGACTGTGGGTTTGAGGACTACTGGATGGATGTTCTTGAGGCTGAAATCTTGATCAGTGAAGCCAATTTCGAGGGTGCCAAAAGTGTCATCCAACAATACTCGCCACCATATGAAGAAGATCTGTATCGATTGGCCGAATTGACCGCCCGACGCACTGAAGACAACAGTTGGCTGGACTCACTCAGGACAAAAGAACCGCAAAAAAATAGGATCCCGCCCGATCCATGGATCGACAGCCTTGCCCCTTTGAATCGAACGGTCTTGGCCGACCGGCGCAGAGCCGAAGATCTGGTTGCACGCCCACCGACCAAACAAACTTCACAACAACTCAGATATCTACATGATGCGAGGCCGAACGATTCTTGGTTTGCGGCAACCTACGCCATGAATCTGTTGCAATTGGGCCAAATCGAGAATGCGGCCTCAACACTTGGCCAACTGAAGCTCGATCGTGAG
>PAHO01000018.1 GCA_002705085.1 Phycisphaerae bacterium
GAAGCCATTTGGGCCAACGACCGCACCTTGGTTCTTCGCGATGGCCAACGGTTGGTTGCCGTGGGAGGCTTGGATGGAGGCCTTGATGCCGAGAATCCTGAAAGAGGGTTCGTCGCGTGGGAGGCCACTCTTCCAGAAGTTCCCACAAAAATACTGGCGGTCCCTTCCAACCTCCAAGGACGCAATGGTGTCTTGGCCTTCTCAACAGATATGAAACAACTTTTTGAAGTCCGTGCGGAACCTGACCAAGAGCCCATGGTGCAGAGCTATGAAGTAGCTGACACATCTGTGTTCTCTGGGGTGAATCCCAACTTTTTGAACTTTGTTGGCACAGGAACTGAATCGGACTGCAGCCCAACCAACCAAGATGGATGCAAGATCTTGATTGATATCTTTCATCCTGGAGCTGGCGAAGTGGTCCAATTGGTTGTTCCGGCAGAAGCTGGAGCGGTGCTGACAAAAGTTCGCCCCATCTTGGGCGGACCGAACCAAACTCGATCGAGTCTTGCCATCAATGACGCCGGGCACTGCCTCTTCACTGAAGGCGGCTCAATCAAGGTGTACGCGCCGATCATGCGAGCCAACGGCATGGTCCTTGAACCGATCGATTCTCCTTTCAACGGGGCCCCAGCCGGAGGTGGATTGCTTGTGGACCGCTCAACCACCAACTTCGATCCTGTGGAGCACTCCGTTGAAAACGGTTGGTTTGATCTCGCCGGAGGCGACATTGAAGAAGTCTTCTGTCCAAGTGACGTAAATCGGGACGGCAATGTGGACTTCTCCGACATGCTCAAAGTCCTTGGTGATTGGGGATGCGTCCAGGGGTGTTCCGGCGATGCCAACGGGGACGTTTTGGTGAATTTTGAAGATGTCCTCGCGGTTCTCAACCATTGGGGAGGCTGCTGAATACCCCAAATTCCCCTTCTGAAACCCTCAAAATCCCGTGCAAACGGGGTTTTGAGGGTTTGTTGAAAACCTGTTAAAGCCTAGAAAGCCTGTTGTACTTCTGAAGACATCCGCCATAATGGACCCTGACCCCAGACGTTCTCCGTTTGGTGTCGAAGTGAGAGAAATCCTAGAGAGGCGAGAGATTGGTCCGACCTATCTGTTTTTGTTCTTTTGGAGTTCACTCATGTTTGAATCAATCATCCTCGCTGGGGTCTTGAACAACGTTTCAACCTCGTGGGAAGACCCATCTGTCTTGGGTTACTTTGGCACCTACGGCAACGTAGGCACCGTTGAATACAGCGACACCGAAGCTTATTCCGGCGACTACAGCCTCTCGATCACCGAGGAACCCTCCGGTGGCACCCCACAAGTTTATGTCGCTTACATCACTGGACTTGAAGCCGGTGACACGGTCGATGCGTCCGCCTGGTTCTTGGGTCTCGACGGTGATGGAGATGGTGGCTACTCGGGTGGCCGTCTCTGGGGTCACTACTTTGATGGCTCTGATCTCACCAGCTACGAAGGCAGCGCTTCCGGTCCCGGCGACATCGTCGCTCGTAATGGCGGATGGGAATCCACCAGTCACACCTGGACCATTGCTGAAGGTCAAACCGCACTGATCATTGAGGCAAGAATCTACGCCTACGATGGTGGTGCTGACAACCAAATCTGGATCGATGACTTGAACGTCTCTTCCAGCAATGCCAACGCCTCCATCTTCGTTGGTGGCGTTGCCATCCCAGCACCTGGTGCACTGGCACTCCTTGGCCTCGCCGGCCTCGGTCGTCGCCGCCGCAACGGTTGAATTTCAACCACAACACGTGTTACCCAAGTGGGGAGGCCTCGGCCTCCCCACTTGTTGTTTTGCCACGCATCTGGACCGACTCAAGATCCACTGGTGTGCTCGGCCCGGCGAAGGGCTTCGGCCAGATGATCCGGATGCACCGCCGGCGCCGCTCGCTCCCCGACCATAAACCGGGCGGCGGCCAGATCTTCGACCAAGTTGTGCAGATGGTCGAGGGCACGCCATCCCGCCGACCATGGCTCCCCAGCCTTCTCTCGCAAGGCGTCAACCGTGCGGCGGTGGGCGTTGATTTCCTTCTGCACCACCAAGTCCCGAGCAATGCCCTGGGGCGATTTCAGTCGCTCCATCCTGAGCAATAAACCTCGAAGACGTGTGTTGGACCGGTTCAATTGATGAGGCGACCAATCCAACTTGGGCAATGCGCGAAGGTATTGACGCCGGAGGTCATCCCGAACTTCATCCCAGATGGCGCGATCAAAATCAACCAAACGAGCGGCCACCTGCCCCGCCAAGGAACGATGCTGTTGCAGACTGGAGAGTACTTCTTCAGCGGCCTTCCAGAGCCCTCGCCAAGCAGGATCAAATCGAGATTGCAACGCTTCAGCAGAGTGGGGCGTCGGGATATTCTGCAAGCCCGCAAGAGCGACGATCGCTTCACGAACAATGGTTCTTGTGGCATCATCCAAATGATCCAAGACCTCACTGCCGGGAAGCAACGGCAACTGGCGATCCAAATCTTCAGCGAGGTCTATGGCCAAGAAGCGAGCGCAGGAAGCACGAGTCGCGGCATCGGCCGCATCTTCGGAAAAGACCAGCTGATAGGCAACGGTTGTCCCACTGACCTCCGGCACCAAAGCGGACCAAGCCTCCACCAAAACACCCCCGCGAACCGTTCGTATCACTTCGCCGACCGATCCAACAGCCCAATGACGCAAACCTGCTTGTCCTTCAAACGCGTCAGCCAACGCCACACTTGCTTCCGCGATCCTTTCCCCCAGTCGCTTCCGAAGGTCCGCGAGGTCACGCGATCGAGCAATCACCTCCCCCTGATCATCCACCACCTCCAGCAACATCTTGAGGTCATCGGGCACTTGATCCGGCTGAAACTGGTTGACCCGGACCGGGACACCTCGGGACCGACAAGCTTCGCCCAACGCGACCAAGAGATTGCCACGACCAAATGAGAGTTCCCTAGCGATTTCCTGGGCCTGTTCCGCCAAAGGCATCAAGCCGCGCCGTACGTCACGGGGCAAGGTTCGGCAGAGTGCTTCGATACGCTCAGCGAGTCGACCGGGGACCAGCCAATCCGGGCGGTCTTCATCCAGCACCGCCACTTGCTCAGGAAGCAATTGCAAACGAACCCCGTCCATTTCATCACCGGGCTGGAAGGTGTATCGAACTTTTGCGGGCCCGGCACCGGTCAGGAAAGCCGATGGGAACGCCGTCTCTTCGGCGGCGATGCGCCGCAACCGCTCGCCCGCATCTTCATCTCGTAGCGCATCCGCTTCGGTCATCCGCAACAACTCGGGATTCCGCTTGTGGGCTTTCCGGAACCATTTCCTGAAGCTTCGGGTGCCCACCACATGATCGGGAATCTGCCGATCGTAAAAAGCGTGCCGGCGGGCATCCCCCGCCAGCAAATCTCTTTGTCGGCGCCGGGCTTCCATTTCTCGCAAGCGCAAGACCAACTCACGATTGGCCACCAAGAAGTCCTCTCTCCCGGGAAGTCCTTCTTCCACCAACGCATGCTGGATGAACAGTTCACGGGCCAGTCGTGGATCACGTGGCGCAAGTGCCACCCGTCGGCGACCATACAACTCCAAGCCGAAGTATTCGCCACGCTCTCGGGCCAACATCTCACCGCGTTCGGCGTCCCATTCAGGATGGTCCCAGCTTCGAACGACATGCTCTCCGGCCGCTTCCTCAATCCACGATGGTTGCACCTTGGCACACAGTCGACCCCACCGCCGGCTGGTCTCCACAATCTCCGCGGCCACGATCCACTTGGGATCTTTTTTGAACAAACCCGAGTCGGGGAAGATGGCAAATCTCGCCTCCCGAATGCCTCGGTACTCCCCGCGTTTGTCCAGGCGTCCGATGTTGCCCAGGAAGGCCGTGAGGAGACACCGATGAATCGATTCAGAAGTGGCGGGGATGGTGTTGGGGGTGGCCTTCAATGCTTGGGTGGCCATTTGCTCCAACTGACGGCGCAGGTCGGTCCACTCCTGCATCCGCAGCGGATGCAAGTGGTGTTCCTTGCAAAAACGCCGGACGTCACCCCGGGTGCCATCTTCCTTCACCTGCTTCCAATCTTCGTACAACGCAAGCAACGACAAGAAGTCTGAACTGGAACGGCGCCACTTGCGCCGCGCGGCATCTGCTTCATCGCGCTTTTCGACGGAACGCTCGCGGGGATCGGGCAACGACAGCACGGCGGCCAAAGTCAGCATCTCCCGCAAGGCATCGCGTTGGATGCCTTCCAAAATCAATCGTCCCAGTCTGGGGTCGACTGGCAGACGCGAAAGCCGCCGACCCAATGCTGTGAGCTTTCCGTCCTGCCGGAGGGCACCAATTTCTCGAAGACTGCTCTCCGCTTCGCGAACCGCGGACAATTTTGGGGTATCAAGAAAGGGAAAATCTTTGACCGACCCCAAACGCATCGCCCGCATCCGAAGCAAGACCGAAGCCAAATTGGTTCGCCGGATCTCGGGATCGGTAAAGGCTCGACGATGAGAAAACTCTTGCTCGTCATACAAGCGAAGGCACAAACCTGGTCCCACCCGGCCGCACCGACCGGAGCGCTGGTTGGCGGAGGCCTGACTGATGGGCTCGATGGGCAGTCGAAGAACTCTGGTTTTCGTGTGGAATCGAGAAATCCTCGCCGTCCCCAAATCGATGACCGCCCGAACGCCCGGAACCGTGACGCTGGTCTCGGCCACATTGGTGGCGAGCACAATGCGGCGTCGGTTCCCCGAAGCGAAGACCTTGGCTTGGTCTTCGACCGAAAGTCGACCATACAGCGGGAGAATTTCCCATCGATCGACCAAACGATGACGCTGCAAATGACCTCGCATGTACGAAGTCAACTCCCGAATCTCTCGCTCACCGGAAAGGAAGGTCAACACATCCCCCGCCGGCATTTCACGACGAATTTCATCGAATGCAGAGGCCACCGAAGACTCCAATTCCAGCGAAGCATCTTGTTCGTGCCGGGGGCGCCATCGGACCTCAACGGGATAGGTTCGTCCTTCCACATTGACAATAGGTGCGTCGTCAAAATGACGGGCCATGCGTTCCGGATCGATGGTGGCACTGGTCACGATGACGCGCAGATCGGGTCTTTTTTCTCGAGCCCGCCGGAGCAGTCCAAGCAAGAAGTCAATGTTGAGCGAACGTTCGTGGGCTTCATCCACAATGATGGTGTCGTAACGAGAAAAATGACGGTCACGCTGTGCTTCGGCCAACAGAATGCCATCGGTCATCACGCGCAGCTTGGTTTCCGCCCGAGTGCGATCGGTAAATCGAACCGACCAGCCAACTTCACGACCCAATTCCACCCCAACCTCTTCGGCCACCCGAGTGGCCACCGAACGGGCCGCGATGCGTCGAGGCTGGGTGTGCCCAACCATGCCAGCGCTCTGGCGACCAAGGGCCCAACATAGTTTTGGCAGTTGGGTGCTTTTGCCAGAGCCGGTTTCCCCACACACAACCACCACCCCACACGCTTTGAGGTGTGCGGCAATGGTGTCCGCGTGCTGAGTAATCGGCAGCCCCGGAGCCAAAGTCAGGTTGGGTGCAGCAGAACCCGCACCCTGAGCATAGGGGGCAAACGGGATCAGTCCCAAGCGGAGATCAGGAAGATCAAATCTCCGATGCCCACACTCCCGTTCCCATCAAGATCAAACGGCGAATCGGTCACATCCCAAGCCGACAGCAGCAAGATCAAATCACTGACCCCAACCACCCCATCGCCGTCCAGATCTTCCGGACGGATTGGAGGTTCAATTTCCTGCTCGAACGTGACTTCAAGACGCGGCCTGATCATGCCATTTCCGGCCTCGCTGGTCCAAATCGAAATGCCATCGTCGTTGCCCGTCACGATCTCGGGCAAGATGGCCACGCCCCAATTGGACTGGCCGTCACTCCACCGTTGGACCAAAGCAGTAACGTCCATACTTCGGCCAAAATCCGATGAAGGATCGTTGTCCCCCAAAAAGGTCGCCACGCGGTCTCCCAAGTCTTCGGGGACCGAAAGCCCATTGCCCAGTGCATTCCAAGTGGAAGATTCGTCCCAGGGGACCAAGACTTCATGCACGTAGAACTCTGGATTGGCAAGAGGGGTATCAATGTCATCTTGAAGTTCCAAGATCAACCGGGCTTGGGTGATGACCGATCCCCATGGAATTTTTCCTGATGCACCATCTTCGCTGAACATCCCATCAAATCGAAGCAAGGCTTGCCCCTGATTGTCGGTAAAGATGGAGTTCGACGTGTCGTCATCAGATTCCCGCGTGTCGTCCCCTCCGTAGCTGGTGTTGGGTTCGTCTTCGTTGATCCAGGTGTCTTGGGTGCCCATGTAGCCATTGATGCCTTCTTGGAACGCCACAAACCCGCGATCGGCTGGCAGCGCGTACGCACCGAAGGTGACCGGTAGCGTGCACACCGACTCGTCCGCGGTGCGATACTGGTCCAACGTCGGCGAATAGCTCTCCACACGAATCTCTTCCAGCTCAGTGTCGAACGCCATAATGCGTAACCACCCGTCACCGCCGTTCGGGTCATCCTGGTAGTCGGCCAGAAGTTCGTGGACGGGCAAACCATTCACATTTGTAGAGGTTTGGCGGAACTCTTCGTGGAAATGACCACAGTTCACCATGCAAATGGAAGGGTTGCGACGCACCAACCAACGAAAAATATCTTCCGCACGATTTCCACCATCTGCGTAGACGTCCTCAATGGTGTACCAAATATCCGGGTAACGACCGCTTGGCACCACCGGAACCCCCGCGGTGTAATCCTCAGCATCTTGCATGTACCGGTGCGTAGTGAGGACGGTCACGCGATCACGATTCGCGTCGAGGATGGATTGGGCCCACACCATCTCGCGGGTTGGGACATCACATTCCAAGTGCAGCCAAAGGAAATCCCATCCCCCCGCGGTGAAGATCTGGGCATTGCTCATTCCACTTGGAGAGCACCCCAAAAAATAGGGTTCATCTTCCCACTTGGTTGGCCCATAACGCTCCGCAAAGAATTGCGGAATGTAGGCGTCGTCGCCTCCGCAATACGGCTTGATATCGTGGTTCCCCGCCGAAACACCCCACGGAATGTCTGCGGCATCCAGCAAGTCCAATGCAACCTTGGCATTGGCCCATTGATCCAGCTGGTCTCCACAATTCACCACATCGCCGTAGTGCGACACAAACCGGATGTCTCGGACTTCTTTCTGGTCGGAGACCCATTGGGTTTGCGCACGGAAAATCTCTGGAAAGGATTGGCTGTAATTCTGCGTGTCAGGAATACCAATCACCGTGAAGGTCTGGGAAAGGCACACCGCTAGAAATTGAAACATCATGGCTCCATCTTGATCGATTTCTGCGCAGTCTGCATGTGCACAAAAAACCCCCGCCGGTGGCGGGGGTTTGTGGAAAATGCAATGTCTGTGGTTCTGCCTTTTACGGGCAAGAACCATAGGCCGACAGCAGAATCGTCAGATCGGTAAATCCGGTCTCACCATTCCCATCCAAGTCACCGCCATCATTGAGGCCGTACGAGGAAAGCAGCACAGTCAAGTCGGTGAAGCCAACCGTACCGTCGCCATCGAGGTCAGCCGGGCATGGCTCCGGCGGGTTGTCGCCCAAGACGTTCAGGGTCAACGTGCCGGCCCATTGGTCTTGGGTGCCAAGTGCGTACCCGTGGGCAAAGGCCAAGGTCCAGGTGCCACTACCGATCAAACTTTGACCACAGAAATCGTAGGTATGGGTGTAATCACCTGAACCCGCAACATCCCATTCCACCGGGAAGTCATCGATCTCCTCACAAAGGTCAATGTCGTAGCCGCCGACTTCAACACACGTGCCATTTGGATCCGTGATCTGAATGATCAAATCACCCGCCCAAGTGGCATCATCGTCAAGGTTGGTGAAGGTCAGATCGACGCCCAAGCTGGCGAAGACGCCGTCAAACTCAACTTCGTACACCGGACTGATGCCATTGCCATCGAGAACGCCACTGTCAAATGACAACTCGATGTTCTCGCCGCCACCAGCGGACTCGCACGAATCTGGAATGCCGTCGGCGTTGCAGTCGGTGGCTCCACCCGCGATCTCAGCACAGTCAGAGATGCCGTCACTGTCGCAGTCTGGCAGAGTCTCACAGGCATCAATCACACCGTTGCCATCGCAGTCGGTCGAAGGACCAAGATCGCACTCGTCGGGACGGCCGTTGTCGTTGCAATCTTCAGAGGTGCCGTTGGCAATGTCTTCCACATCTTCGATGCCGTTGCCATTGCAATCAGAGAAGCCGCCTTCGCCAACCACCTCGAGGGTGAGCGTCCCGGCCCACTGGTCTTGGCTGCCCGTCGCCCATCCGTGAACAAACACGAAGGTCCACGCACCATCACCGGTCAGTGAAGTGCCACAGAAATCAACCGTGTAGGAGTAGTCGCCGGAGGCCGCCACATCCCACTCGGCTGGGAAGTCATCAACTTCGGTGCAGAGGTCGACATCAAATCCGCCAACTTCGACACAAGTGCCTTGAGGATCGGTGATCTGAATCAACAAATCACCCGCCCATGAGCCATCGGCATCGATATTGGTGTAGGTCAAATCAATCGCCATCGAAGTCAACGAACCGTTGGCTTGGACGGTGAAAGGCGCACTGGCTTGGGTGCCGTCCAAGACACCCGAATCAAAGGCCAAACCAATTTCATTGGATTCACCGCCACCAGACTCGCAGCTGTCAGGAATGCCGTTGGCATCACAGTCGGCCGCACCTCCGGCAATCTCACCACAGTTGGAGATACCGTCACCATCACAGTCGGGGAGGTCTTCGCAGGAATCGAGCACGCCATTGCCGTCACAGTCGGTGATCGGATCAGCTTCACACTCATCGGGGATGGTGCTGTTGTTGCAGTCTTCGGAGGTGCCATTGGCGATGTCCTCTTCGTCATTCACACCATTGCCATTGCAATCCGTGCCATTGGTGATCAATACGTCCAACGTGACATTTCCAACATCACCGTTGTACCCACCGATACGGACGTAATAGGTGCCGGCTTCGAGAGACACGTTGAGCTCTGAGGCGTAGATCACGCAGCCTTGACTGGCGTCATCATCACCGGAATCACCATCGCAGAACAAAATGGTGCCGCTGGGTGAGTGAATGGACAAATCAGTGTCGTAGTCAGAATCGCAAGTGGTCATGCTGACGGTTGACGACTCGGTGATGGTGAAGACGTACCAAATGTCCGGTCCATCGCCAGTAAAGAAGTTGCCTTCGCAAACCCATGTGTCCTCTTGACCAGCACACTCGGTATTCCCGATCGTCGTTCCCGTGAAGATCTCGATCGCATCTTCACGGAGGTCATTGGGCACACCCGCTCCTGGTTCGCAGACGTCAGGAATTTGGTTGGAATCACAATCCGCCGCCCCTTGCGCAAGTTCATCGCAGTCCGTGATGCCATCGTCATCGCAGTCGGGCAATTCTTCACAGGAATCCAAGACGCCGTTGTCGTTGCAGTCGTTGGCGGGGTCCGCTTCACATTCATCGGGCAAACCATTGATATTGCAATCTTCCGAAGTGCCGTTGGCAATGTCTTCGGCATCATCGATACCGTTGGCGTTGCAGTCCACCGTGTCACCGAAGGTGATTGATGCGGACCCGATCCAAGTGTCGTTGCCTCCACCTGAGAAACCGTGTCGTACCGTCAACACATACTGGCCGTCCTCCAGACCAAACGAACCATTCACATCAAAGGTGTGAAGGTATTGGTCTGGCGCGGTTGAATTCCAGGAGCCTGGGAAGTCACCGCCGTCAGGGCAGCCAAATCCAAGATCACGTCCGCCCAGTTCCAAACAGGTTCCAGATGGTGAAGTCAAAATGAGCTGGAGATCGCCGGCTTGAGTCCCAGCACCACCGTTCACAAAGAAAGTGTCCACAGTGATCGTATTGGGAACCCCAGTCGCATTGAAGGGATAATCAAAGGAGTCGCCTCCTGCCCCGGTGATGTCAAACGGAATGAGTTGAGCCGAAGCCAGAGGGCTGATACTGGCGGCCGCCACCAAGGCGATTTTTGAAAATTGCATGTTCATCTCCAGATCTTCAAGGACCACCGTCAGAAGAGGCCAATCCTTAGAAAAATAAGATACGGCCAAATCCGGCCTTCACGAGGAGGTTTTGGGCAATTCTGTACGGAAGAAGGACCGATAGTTGTACCAATGGAGCCATCCTCTCCAAATCCGATCTCGCCATTGCAGGCCGGCTTGGTGTCCGCCAGCAGCGTTTTGGGGCTTTGGATGCTGCTCTGGTGGCTTGGATTCGCCGCACCGGTGCATTCAACATTCGATGAGCGGTTCATGCTGCCCGTGGTGGAAGAGCTTGCGGAACGCTGGCCCGAGCCTTCGGTGTGGTGGGATTTTGAAGACACCAAGGGTCCTGCCTTTTTTGTCCCCGCCGCCGTCCTCTTTGATGCAGGAATCGGGCTGGGTGGCCTACGGCTGGTCAACCTTTTGATTGCCATCTGCTCCGCCGGGCTGGTGGGCATGGTGGTGAAAAAAGGATGGTGCTCGGCCGCGTTGACGGGCTTGTTGTTGGCCTTCTTGCCATACCACACTGTGCTCAGCCACCTGTTTATGAGCGAACCCTCGTTCGTTCTTGGAAGCATCATCTTGGGTGTCCTCGCCACCACCGGGCCTAAAGGAGAACCAGGGCTCTGGCGACCACTGGCCTTTGGCTTGGGTCTAGCCATTCTGTTGCACCACCGCGCGCATGCCGTTGTTCCAGCCGCTGCCGCAGCCCTCGTGGCGCTCCAACGTGATGGATCGCCGGCTTGGCGATACGTGCTCGCCGGACTGGTCGCTGGCCTGTTGCGGTTGCCCCTGTATGTGGAGTGGGGTGGCTTGGTCAGCCCAGACTATGCAAGCCGGTACGGACTGGGGTGCTCTCCCGAAGCGACGGTGTACCTGCTTGGCGCACTCGCCCCATTGGTGTGGGTTGGTGTGCCACTTGGATGGTCAAGAAACCCAAGACTGATCGCTTGGGTGGGCATCCTTGCAGTCATGATCGCCTTGGTGGCCGGACCAGACCTCTCCAGTACCGATGGTGGCGTCCGGCTCGATGGCACATCCCCTCTGCGGTTTCAAGGCCTCTTTGCCACCGTACTCAAGGAGTTGCCAGTCAACACCCAAGCATTCGCCATGCCACTGATGGTGGCTGTTGGCACGATGGGGCTTGCTGGCCTGTACCTCCGATTGCCCAAACCAAGACTTGATGAACAAGATGGTTTCCCCCAATACGGGTGGTACCTGCTGGCGTTCGGATGCTTGTTGTACGTCGCCACACGGGGCGCGGTCTATGACCGCTATTTGCTCTGCTTCGCGGCCGGGCTCCCGGTCCTGCTCGTGCGGCACACGCCGGGCTGGGCGGTTATTGCTCAAGGCGGTCTTTGGATGCTCCTGACCCTCTGGGCGGCGAACCAGTGGCTCACCCCATCTGTTTAACCGCTCTCTCGCACCATGTTGAACATCGGCCGCCGGCACCACCGAGCCGCCTCTTTCGAGCCATGGCGTTGAGGAATATCACATGGAAATGAAAAGCCCCCCGACTGAGTCGGGGGGCGTAAGTGTGAAATCAATTGGTCTTGCGCCGGTATTACGGGCAGGGACCAAAGGCGGAAAGCAGGCCGATCAGGTCATCAAAGCCAACCGTTCCTGACCCATCAACATCCTCTGGGCATCCAGAACAAGTGCTATCCCAGGCCGAAAGCAGGGACACGAGATCGTTGAAATCGACAGTTCCATTGCTATCGGCATCGCCAGGGCACGATGGTCCATCATCAGTGCACTCGGTGGCCAACAGTCGGACTCCATCCACCGCTGCTTCGACCACAGAACCATCTCCTGTGTCTTGGGCAATAAATCGGATGCGGAAGTTTGCACTGTTGCCCACGTAAGAGCTCACCAAGAACTCTTTCTGGTACCAGCCACCAGCGGCGTCGGCAACTGGGCCAACCACTTCGAGGCCAACCCAACTCAGACCACCATCACCGGACACTTGGACCAACATCGTGTCTTGGTTGGGCGACGCACCGGCCTGGTTGTTAAACCAACGTGAGTAGGAAATGACTGATCCTGCAGCAGACGCGTCCAAGATTGGAGAAGTCAAAATCGTTTGGCCATCATCGACGTCACTGTTGCAATTGTTAGCACTTGAGTTGTCAGTGAGGAAGCAGAGACCGGAGCCATCAGCATCACTTTCGGGGTCACCACGATCACAGCCAATTGGCACACCACGGCCCCATTGACCATCCACCGCAGAGCCACTGACCGTCCATCCGGTATCGGTTTGGAAATCATCTTCGAACGAAACGATTTCGCCCGTTGCACCAATTCCCGAGAATCGGTTGTTTGGCAAAGGCACTGAGGTTTGACCTCCGGGCCAGTAGAAGACATCTCCAGTGGTCGCTTCAGCTGAAAAGTAATACCGCACGGCTTCGTCACATTCGATATCAGAGAATGACAAGAGATACTGGCTCTCGGCCAACTGTGGCATGGCCAATGCTTCTACGGTGCCGTTGGAACGAGCAATGTATAAGGTCCCAGTGTTCGGAACGGGCTGGAAAGAAAGTCCGGAGACATTCATCGCAAAGTCCACCCCATCGAACGGGCTGATGATGGATGGGGTTCCGTTGGGGAATTGGAAGTCCAATCCCGACAACTCAGGGGCATCAAAACCGTGCACCGCAAATCCGGACGCAATTTCGAAGTAGTTGGGAGAACCATTGTTGAGATTTCCGTCGTCGTCGTCGAGCGTGAGGATATCAATCAGGATGTCTTGCTGAATAGAGCCCCCAGAGTGAAGCGGGATCATGTTGACGTACAGATCGCCCATGTAAAAGTTAGCTTCGTCTGGCGTCATTCCGCTGTCTTCGAATGCCGCAACACAGTCCCAGACACATCCGGAAATCAATTGGCCACATGAGTGAATCGCCGATCCACAAGAAGAGCAACCCGAAGGATCAAACGTGCAAGTATTGTCAGCGTTCCGGATGCCGTTATTGCAGTCATTGGTAAAGAATCCTCGGGCGAGTTGCGAGTCGCGCTCAATCAGCACTCCCATGACATCACCGGATCCCTCGCCAAACTCGTTTTGTCCTGAACCGCCAACGTTCACCAAGTGGTGACCGTATTCGTGGTGAACAATCACTGAAAATGCAGTGTTGTTGCACCCCCCACCGGCGTTGTAGAAGTTGATGGACGATCCGTTATAAAAAGCATTGCAACTACCGGAAACACCAATATTGATGTCCCAATCAAATTGATTGCCAATCGTCGGATACGAAGGGTTCCGGGCCAACGTGAAATCACGGACGACGTTTGATTCGATGTAGGCGTTCATGGCCGCCTTGCCAGACTCATTCGTGGGATTCAAAGCGATATTGAAGGGGAGCCCAGGCTCAATGGTTACCGATTGACTATACGGCGTGCCCGAAGCGTAATTCACGTCGAAATAACGGCCATCAACTGTCAAGGTACGTTCCCCGCCGACGAGGCCCGTAGCATTGCCCTCGTAATCCGTGTAAACGGTCCCATTGATGCTGTCTGGGATTGCCAAGTAGGGCATACCCACTTGCACTTCAGGATCGCATGCTTCTGCTCGACTGGTGATGGTATTTGCACCGGTCACAACACCATCGATGGCCGTAGCCGAAGCGAAAATAGCATTTGCAATTCGCTCGTTGTGCGTGCAGTTCAGGACAAGATTTTCCTTGCGCAAAAGCTCGCCGGAATTGGCGTCAATGATGTACCTCGCTTTTTGGTAATTGTCGAGGTCTCGGACGGTTCCCACTTCAGCATCAAAGACATATGCAAACGACGCGGGAACGCTATCAAAGTCATAACCGGCATAGACCACCAATTCCGGTTTGGACACATAAACAAAATCTGTGCCCAAGAAATCCGTCGCCCGAGCATCCACCAAACTTCGATCAATGCCAGCAGGTTTCGACGCTCCAACTAAAGCGCCAACATTACGAAGATCGGCACCAATCGAAACCGCTGGGTAGCCAGAATCATTGCGGACCAAAACCTGCAGTCGGCTGTTGTAAACCGGAATACCCTGTACGTTTTGCTTGAAGTACACCGCCGTGAACTTGTAAGCCCCGGTTGCTTGATCCCACATCAAAGTTTGCTCAGTGCGATCATCGCCAGGGAATGGTCCGGCCAGCATCAAGTTCTTGGGTGTGAGGCCCCAAATCCCAGACCAATTGCGCACCACATTCATCGCGGTATCGCGTGGGGAGGACCCAGTCTCCATCGGCCGACCGAAGATGCGATTCAAACGGCCGTCTGGCGCGTTCCATGTGCCAACACCGGGGAATTCGGTTTGCAGCCGTTGAAGTTCAAACGAATCAACAATCGGACCAGTGTTTTGGATCTCGGTCGTCAGGAGCGCTCCTGAAACAAGACCTACGGACATGGTGGACAAAAAGGGC
>PAHO01000019.1 GCA_002705085.1 Phycisphaerae bacterium
GCTGGGTGCCCATCAATATCGGTGCCACGACCAGCGCTAGGGTTGATCCGAGTTCCGGGCACCCGAGGCACACAAAGACGCTCACCCACAGGATCGGCAAGATCAACGAGAGCACGGGGGTGGCAAAAATAGTCAGCACCGCACCGTAGGGATGGATGACGCCAAAGTGATAGGCTCCAACCGGAAGCACCGCCAACCAAGGCGCGCCCATCACCAGAAGCATTCGAGCGATGCGACGCGGCCAATCGTCGAATGGTCGCCATCTGAGTTGCGGCATGGCCAAGCCAATGGCGGCGGTCGCCACAAATGAACATTGAAACCCCACACTTGACAGATGATGGGGATCCGCCAGCAACAACACTGCAGCGACCCCAGCTAGGGTTCCCAAGAAGAGCCAACGGCCGGCGCCAAAAAACATTGGCACCGTCAGCATGGCTTGGAGACTGGCTCGAAGGACAGGCGCCTTCCAAGGCACCGTGAACAAAAGTACCGCGATCACCACCAAACACATCCCCGCTTGCCAAGCCATGCGGAGGCCCAGCAATCGGAGTGGAATCAGGGCTGCGAAAATCAACATGCTCACATGCATTCCAGAGATCGCAGCCATGTGGCCAAGACCAATGTTTCGCCACACCTGGAGACATTTTCCCTGTGATTTCCCAAGAACCAAGGCTTCGAGCCACTCTTTGGTGGTCTCCGATGTACCGGAAATGTGCTTGATGCTGTCGGCCACTCTCTCTTGGTGGGATGTTCTGAGCAACGACCACGGTGCTTTGGCCAGTGGGGGTTGACCGGAATGGACTTCGAGATCACGCCACTGTTGCAGTACGGCAACGCCCCGTTCGTCTTTGGCGGGTCCGCCGGCCCAAACCGGTGGGCGAGCGGGAAGCCATTTGACGTGGCAGGTCACACGGTCTCCAAGCCCAACAATGTCAACCCCTCTTCGGGGGAGGAGCACGCGTTGGGGGCCGCTTTTGGTACGAAGCAGCATCCATCGAGAGGGTGGAGGACGTCGTGGATCATGCCGCCACTCTGGTATCCGTGGAGCGGCTTCGATCGCACCAACGGTTCCTGAAAGAGTGACCAACTCCTGATCAGGTGGAATTTTTGGTGAAGACGATGGCGACTGGATCCAGAATGCAGTGCAGAGGCCGCACAATCCGAGAGCAATCTTTCGAGGGTGTCCAGGTCGACATTTCCATCCCAGACCCATCAGGAGCAAACCGAGGAGACCGATGCTTTCAGCCGGTACCGGCGGCGGACCAAGCAGGTGCGTGCAGCTGCTGAGCACGATCAACACAAAGACCGGCCAAACCAGCGGCTTGTTTGGCTTTGACTTCCCCACGACGTCAGTATCCAGACCGATCGGTTCGGTCCAGAAGGTGTCGGATGAATTCTCCCTTCAGTTACTCCGAAGCCAAGGGTTCAACCCGAGGGTACAGAGCCACCTTCTGCACCTTGGTGCCAGGGGTAAGCCTCCCCCAAGCCGCCAACTGGTCGAGTTCATCGAATTCGGGGTCAACCGATTGGCCCAGTGCTTCCCAGCACTTTTGGGATCCATCCGGAAGGAAAGGGTGCAACAGGGTGGCAGCAATTCGCACCGCTTCCAAGCAGCGCCCGAGAATGCCCGCCAGTTCTTCACGACGGCTGTCGTCTTTTGCCACACGGAAGGGTTCGGTGTCGTTGATGAATGCATCGACCTCGCGCACCAAGCCGATGGCCGTTTCTGCGGCATCATCCAAATCGAAGCGGCTGATGGCCGCTTGCCATCTTTCGGTCGCGGTGGCAGTCAAGGTGGGCCAATCACGACCAGCCATCGAATCTTGACCACCATCGGTCATGGCGGGAACCTCGCCGTCGAAATATTTCACGGTCATGGCGGTGGTGCGACTCGCACAATTGCCAAACGTATTGACCAAATCAGCCCCGTAGGTTTCGTGGAATTTTTCGCGTTGGAAGTCGGCATCTTGGCCGCCCAATGGTCCTTGGGTCAGAAGGTACCAACGCCAGGCGTCGCGACCGTAGTGCCCGATTGTTTTTTCGATGGTGGGCAGGTCCACGAAGTTCCCCAAGCTCTTGCTCATCTTTTGCCCTTCACTGATCCAAAAGGCGTGGGCATGGATACCTCCCGGGAGCGGGAGGTCAAGGGCCATCAGCATTGCGGGCCAGATGACCGCATGGAACCAAAGGATTTCTTTGCCAATGACATGCAGGTCGGCGGGCCAAAAATGCCCGCGGGCGGCATGCCGCTCACTTCCCGCTTCGGCCAAGCCAAGGGCGGTGGCATAGTTAAAGAGCGCGTCAATCCAGACGTAGATCACATGCTCTTCATCTCCAGGCATCGGGATGCCCCACGAGAAGTTGGTTCGGCTGACGGGTACGTCTTGGAGACCTTCTCTGATGCGGCCCAACACTTCGTTCCGTCGGGCTTCTGGACGTACGAAGCCGGGTTGTTCAGCAAACAGTGCTTCTAGGCGATCTTGGTATGCACTCAGTCTGAAGTAATAGTTCGACTGCTTCTCTCGTTCAAGTGGTTTGCCACTGATGGGGCTTTTGTAATCCAGTTCGCGAGCACGGTTTTCGGTGATGTATTCCTCTTGCCCCCGGTCGTACCAACCTTCAAATTCACCGAGGTAGATATCTCCTCGATCCACCAACTTTTTGACGAAGAGTTGCACTTGCCGGATATGGTCGGGATCCGTGGTTCGAATGAACTCATCATTGGTGAGATCGAAGAGTTCCATGGCTTTTCGGAATTCAGCACTGTTCAGGTCGGCCAAGGCTTGGGGATCCATTCCCTTATCCCGTGCGGACTGTTCGACTTTGACCCCGTGTTCATCGGTTCCCGTCAGAAAGAAGACCTCATCACCGGAAAGCCGCATGGCTCGGGCCCAAGCGTCACACAGGGTGGTGGTGTAGACGTGGCCAATATGGGGCCGATCGTTTACGTAATAAATGGGGGTTGTGATGCAGCGTGATTTGCTCATGGAGCGACGAGTGTACTGTGGCCGGGGGGTTACGCCGTCAGATCTATTTGACTTCCGGGTCGTGATTGCTTTTGGGGCACATCACTTGGTGCCTCAATCTTTTCCGCGGGTGTGGGGACGCTTGTGGTGTCCTTCGGCCGAGTGATGTGCTTCGGTTTGGACGCAAGCTTCTCAGGGCGTTTCGCAATCCCTGCTTTGACAAGACCTGCTGCAGCCAATTGTGCCAGTCCCGGAAGGAAGCCGCTCATTGTTTATCCATCGGAATTATTGGGTGGAATTGTGCAGTCCGAGGCCTGCCTCCAGCAATCGGTTGATTGGCTTTTCTGGATCCAGGGTTTGGCGAATTTGATCTCGTTCGGTGTTCTGGCCAAGCAAAGTGTGCAGCCACACGGCCAGTCGGGTCGCATCAGCTCGATCAAGCGCAAGCAGCTTCGCAACCGCTTCCTGCAGGCGATCGTCTTCGGGTCGCAATTTGGTGTCAGGTCGTACCCCGAGCAGGATGGGCAAACTTTCCAGCATTCGGTCGAACGAACTTGCGGCAGTTGACCACAGTCCCGCGCCAAGATGTGCCAGAACTTCCCCCAGCATGGCTTCGGGGTGGTCTGGGGAGAGCCGAAGGATTCGGTCTGCGGTTTGACCAGCATCAATCCACTTTCGGTGCTGCAATTGGTCATCCAGCACTTTCAGCCACCGGTTGCATTGTGATTGGTCTTGTTCGAGATCGAGAGCAAGTTCGGCCACGGCCATTGGTGCCTGGGCCACAGTATTGATGGCTTCCATTCGAGACTCAAAATTCGCGCTTGCGGTCTCGGGGTCGGCGGGGGCGGCGATTGATTCTGCAGTGGTCAGTGCATCTTGTCCGGTGGCGATAGCTGCCTCACCGATGATGGTCCGCCAAACCGGGCCTCCAAATCGAGCCACTTCAGCTGTGGTCTGTAACTCGAGTTGGCGTTCTTGATTCCAGGCCACGCTGGGTTCGAACGTTGTGTTGATGGCCCCTCCGAGAACGGCATCTTTTGCATCTTGTCGGAGACTTCGTTGTGTCGGGGCGGAAAATTGAAAACCAGACAGATCGATCGTGCTTGGCAGTTCAGAAGTGGTGCCAAACGGTGAGATCAAGAGATTCCATTGCATTTCCTCTCGACTTCGGATGCCGATGGTGGTTTGCAAACGTCGGGTGCTGGTCTTGGCTTGCTCAATCAACCACGGGGTTCGACCTTCGACGGGGGAAAGACCAAACACCATGAATCCGGCCGTGTTCACCGGCCGGGGCAGCCGATTGCGTCGTTCATATTCCGCCGTCAGGGTGGGGTCAAATTCTGCGATTGCTTCGGGGGAAAGCCAGCCAGCCAAGCGGTCAGATGGCCGATCGTGCTGGATCGGATCGTTGGAATACGACTGGCTCAATATCAAGATCGCGAGCATCATGGATTCTCTCTGCGGGAAAATCTTGCCACAAACAAACCGGGACCGGCGGCATTGGGGTCAGGGCGCAATGGGCGAGAGTGAGCAAGATCAAGCGGGCAGTGATTCGTCCACTCCTCCAATTGCTCAGGTGAAAATCCAAGATGTCGGTGGGCCATGAGTTCACGGTATTCCTTCCGCTCATGGGGAGTCATGTCCACGACCACGAGGGTGCCATCCGGCTTCAGAATCCTGGCCGCTTCGTTGACTGCTTTTTGCGGCTGGTCCAAATGGTGAAGCACCAAAAGGATGAAGGCCACATCGACACTGCCGGTTTGAAGAGGAAGAGACTCCAAGTCAGCCGTATGGAAGTCAACGTTGTTGGTGTTTTCCAGACGCTTCCGCGCGGCCCGCAGCATGGCGGGCTCCCGGTCAACCGCAATAACCTTTTTGACGCTTGCGGCCAGCAAACTTGCGGCATCACCAGTGCCGCAGCCCAAGTCAGCGACGGTCCAGGATGGATCGGCCAAAGCCGCCAGCGCCTCGGCCGTAAAGGCGCGGCCAAAGAGTTGGGTGCGGATCTGATCCCACTCGCCACCCACCCGGCCAAAAAACGCTTCAGCGTCACGAGCCCGCTCAGCCAAGACAGAAGAGAGGCGACGGTCATCCTCTTCCAATTGTGAACTGTGCCCAAGACCGGCTCGAGCGCTCTTCCATAACCCTCGCAGCGGTTCGGGTAGCGGATCATCGGCGAGCCGGTGCAGGTGGGCGGTCCCAACAGATCGCCGGCTTAGCCATCCGGAATCCATAAGCGTTTTGAGGTGTCGGGAGGCGGTGGATTGGGGCAGTTGAAGGGCCGAGGCAATTTCACCAACCGAAAGCTCGGCGCGCTCAAGAAGCCTCAGCATCCGCAATCGACCAGAGTCGGCCAAGGCGGAGAGTGCGGGGATCAGAGCATTGCGGTCGTGTTCCATGGGGGGATCACAGCCCCGGTGGTACGGCCAGAGTTGGTCCAAGAATCAGACCATAGGCTTCGGCCTTGGCCTGGACCCGAGGATCCTCTGGTGCGAGACCGTAGGCTTGCCGTATTCGGTACTTCGCGGTGCTCTCGTCGTCTTGAAGCTCGGCCAAGTCAATGGCGGCGAGGTAGGCCTCAAGGCAGTTCACATTTTGATCGAGCGCTTGCTCAATACGCCGGGCGCTCAAATCAACATCACCGGTCAAGGTGGCGTACTTGGCGCCGCGGACAGCATCCAGTGCCGATTGGTTGCTCCACTCGTCAAGCCGTGCGAACATCTTGTTCCACGCAGACCGACCAGCTCGGTATTCACACTCTGTCCAAGTATCACGAACGAGCATGTTTTCTTGTCTCAGAGAGATCGCAATTTTGATGTGGCTTCGGGCTTCAACATTCGCTTCGGATTGATTGAGATCCAGCAGCGTGCGGGCAGTGTCAAATTTGGCTTTCCAGTCTCCGGGATATCGGAGTGCGACCACCCGATACAGTTCAGAGGCCGATTGTGAATCGCCTTCAAGTTCAGCTTCACTGGCCTTTTCGTAGAGCACATCTTTGGGCATGCTTTCTGGGCCAACCTTGCATCCCACAAGGGCCATGGCAAATCCGGTTGAGAGAGTGGTTCCCAAAATGAAACGAGCAACTGCGGTATTCATAGCATCCATGATACGGCGGCTCCCACGCGGCCATGCAATCAGTGGCTTGAGGGGGGACGAAGAAAAACCCCGGGAAGCCCGGGGTTTATCGATTCGTACGATGCTTTGATTGTGGGCGGGTCAGCCTAAATCCGCGATCAAGCCATCAAGAGCTTCACCCAAACGACCCTCCAGGTCATAGGTGCCGTTGGCGATGGCTTCCCGCAGGGCAGGAACCGGGTCATACCCGCTGGCCTCGTCTGAGAGGGCCTTGGAGACCAATGCGGCTTGGTCCGAGAACTCAATTCGGTCGCCCTGGATGGGGCTCGGGTTCTCGGACGTTTGGGGGATGCTGCTTCGGCTGGTGGACGCTGCAGCTTGTCCCGTCCGGTCGATGGAACCCGGATACCCGGATCCCACCCCTGGATTGAATGCAATATCTGACATGAATACTCCTTCGCAACAATGCAGCCTTGACTTTCGCTTCAAGGCCCGAGGAAGCTTTCGCACGGCTTCCACATCAAGAACATCGGCGGGGCGTTGTCGAGTTCTTGAACTTTCAACCATCATTCTCCCGAATCGTTGGCTGGGTGTTGGCATATGGTGAAGGAATCTCATGAATGCTTTGAAAATCACACTGTTCTCGGTCCTTGTGTTTGCGTTGGCTGGCTGCTCCGCCCCCAAAACGTCCGAGAACACTGGGTCATTGATCGGGCGCCAAGCCCCGCCAGAGTCTTCAGAACGGTTTTCTGTGGTCTGGGGGGTCTTGCTGAACACGTTCGATGGCATGGGGCACGAAATGGCCGCCCAGCGCATGGCCCAGACCTGCCGAGCCATGTCGCCAATCCTGAACAACGCGTGGATTCATTCCAAGCGTCGGGGTTCATCGGTGCTGGTCGGAAGATTTCGCACCGCGGACGACCCGGCCGCTGGTCTTTTGCTTCGTGATGTTCGTGGGATTGAACGCAATGGGCGGCCGGTGTTTCCTCGCCCCATGTTGGTGCGCATTGATCCACGCAAGCGTCCGGAGGACTTTGGTGAAATCGAGCTTCTGAGGGTTCGGGCTCAGTTTCCAGACCAAACGCTGTACACGTTGCAGGTGGAGGTTTGGAGTGATTTTGGAACGGGAGAACTTTCTCCAACTCAAGTTCGCGAGAAGGCTGAACAGGCCTGTGCCCGACTGCGTCGTGAAGGATGGTCCGCTTATGTCCACCATGAAGTCGATCGAGTGATTTCTTCAGTCACGGTGGGTCTGTACGACAACCGATCAATTGATGCTGAAAGCGGTCTTGATTTGGACGCGGCCTTGATCCGTGCCCGAAGACGATTCCCCCACCATTTGGTCAATGGTGAGGAACTGCAGGAGCCAATCGATCCTCGCCGACCCGACTTGGGAACCCGCCGTCAAGCGCCACAGTTGGTCGAAGTCCCCAAACTCTAGACGCCGCTCTGGTTGGGTTAGCGGCCCCTTTGGATGCTCGCGCGTCGAATGTCTCGCCCGCAAATCGCAGGAGCACACGCTTTGCCACGCGATCGACCTCCCACCAAGCGGCATGCCGATTCGGGGAGGGCCAAGCAGTTTCCGTCATCGAGACAGCAAACAGGGGCAAGGCAACTCGCAGCATTCGCACAGCCCGGCTCGCCAAAGCCGCCAGAGTTCAAGCACTGGTCGGCTGACATGGCTCGGCAGGATTGGTCGGGCAAGCAACACGAAAGCACGGGTTTGCATTCCACGTCGAGGGCTTCGCATGTGGCCAAGTAAGGATCACCGTTGGGTGGCTGCAGATGGCATTGGAATTGCCCACCAAGTTCAGCACATTCACGCAAGTTGTGCTCGGTGCATCGTCCGTCAGGCAAACAGCAAGGGCCAGGAGGGTTGTCAAAGGTTGGGTTGTCCAGCAGACAGTCGCAGTCTTTACCCGGGGTTCCCCATGTGGATCCGCGGCATTGTTGGCAATCCGCTTCCAAAACGCCTTCTTGGCATCCATAGAACCGGGTTTCACACACCGAGACCGGGCGGCATGAATCAGAAGCACAAGTCACACAGTCACCAAGCCACCGACCACCAAGGGCATGACAGTCCATTTCGTCCAGCGAGGCGCATTCTTCTACAGGTCCACAGAGGCAGCAAGCGCCTTGTCCGCCGCACGGCGCAACGGCGCAGTCACTGCAGCCGCCAAGCCACGTTCCGCCCAGGTCGTTGCAGCCGGACAAAGTTGCTGGCTGGCAAGGTTCGTTGCAAAGACAGCACGCGCCAAAAGCGGCGGCGGTGATTTCGGCGCAAACAGCGCACTCTTCAACCCACTGTCCATCCAACTTGTTGCACTCGCTTTCATCGCTGAGATCGACACATGTTCCGTCACAGAGAACACATGCTTGGAGAGGAGTACATCCACTCGAGCACCCACTGCAGGCGCCGAGCCATTGCCCGTTCAATTCGGTGCACGCTGCTTCGGTTGCTTCAGGAAGGCAGACTGATCCACAGTCCAAGCAGCATGCTCCCGTTGGGGCGCAGGTTGGCAAACAAGGCGTTTCCTCTCCAAACCAGAGGCCTCCCGTGGATTCACAGGTTGCTTCCGAAGTGAGGGAACAGCTGCCATCGCAGAGGCAGCAACCGCCGAGGACTTCAAACGTGACGGTGGCCTGAACGCTGAGTTCGCCGAGCACGGGATATTGCGAAAACTCGATGCTTCCTGGGGCGGTGTATTCCGCCACCGAACGAGCAAAGATTTCGAGTGGCCACGACGGGTCAACCTCCACCACTTCACCTTCGCTCTGGAATGTGCCACCAAATGTGCAACTTTGCAGTGGCGGCAGGCAATCTCCAAGACAGCACCCAATATTTTGCTCCTGCGCAATAAATGGGACTCCATCAAGGAGCATCTCTGTCAACAAGAGGGCGTCGGTTGAAATGGGGCTGTCACCGAGGTTGCGAAGACGCAATGCTGTCCAAGTCCGGCCCCGGATTTCAATGGTGGTGGACGTGGGCACTCGATAGCCACCTCGATCGTCGAACGGGGGGGCAACCAGTTCTTGGTTGCCCGGCAATCCCCAAGGACCTTGCACGAAATCGGTCACAACTTGTTGGCAGGTTTCTGGACAATCGCTCCCGAAACCTTGAGGGTCGCCACCTTGGGCCATGCATGCTGCGGGGGTGAGGTCTGGTGCACACGAGCCATCGAAACAACAGGCACCCAAGCAGTTGATCTCATCACAAGAAGATTCCAACCCGCGGGGGGCCCCCCCAGATTCTCGGCAGAGATCAGCATCCTCTGTCAGGCACGTTCCATCCGGGAGGCAACATGCCCCCTCAAAAGGGCAGGGCATGGGAATGCAATCGCTTGCGGCTCCCATCCAGCGTCCACCAATGTTGGTGCACTCCGCTTCGGTCAGTCCTTCTTCGCAGTTCAACCCCGGGGTGCAGCAAGCGCCAAGTGCTTCACAAGCGGCCTCGGCACAACTGGAGGCTTTGGACACTTGGCCGCCAACCGTGGTGCAGAGCGCTTCGGACAGATCAAAACAGGATCCATCACTCAGACAGCAAGGCTGAGTTGACTCTCCCGAATGGGAGGAGAGTCCCAAGATGAGCAGGAAAAAAAACATGGCCCCAGAAGGGGCCATGATAAACGTAATATTATGGGATTCAAGGGTTTATCGGAATGTGGCGGTCACTTTTAGGCGGTTCAGGGGCAGTTCACGAAGCACCCGGATCCAATCCACTGGTTCGCTACCGATGCCACCACCAAAGCATTCCGATGCCTCGCAACTGATGCCCGCACCATGCCAAATGCCACCTTGGTAGCCACAATCTGCGGCTGGAAGCTGCAGGCAGGTCCCGTCCCGAAGGCAGCAGGCGCCGTATTCAGGAAGCCTGAGGTCGGGCAGTTCGGGGAACCAGGGTTCCAAGACAGGTGTGAATTGGGCACTGTCGCCGAGGCTCTTTGAACCAAACTCCATGCGCAAGACGCCTCCAAGCGATTCGCACTCACCCAGTGTTGCTTCGACCAGGCGGCCATCGGAAAGCCAGCAGGCTCCGACTTCACCATTCCAAGATTGGTTGATTTTCTGGCACTCACACTCGGGCCACCATTGGCCATCATGCGACAAGCAGTACGCCTCAGTGGTGCTTTGTTGGCACCTCAATCCGTTGGCATCTCCATTGAATCCACCACGCAGTAGGCAAGAGCCCACGACAGGGGCAGGTTCCCGGTTGCCACAGGGGGAGTCGTCAAAAAGCATGGGCACACCAGCGGCTCGGGCTTCGGCCAAGCCATCTTCGACGGTGATGTCACACATGGTGTCCACGAATGGTCCGCAGCCGATCATTCGGCCCAAATCATTCGAGACGTATTCCCACTCGTATTCCAAGATCACCCGTGCATCAATCCAACGCCGATGACCCAGGATGAACGAGCCACCGCCGGTGTAGGTGTGGATGCCCCCGAGTTCAAATTGAATATCGAGTTCCGTAGCCCCAACCAGGCCGGCCAAATCTTCTTCCGTCAGATCCACCCAATTGCCCGAGGTGAATGAGACTGGAGAGTGGAAGGCACACATTCCAAACGGAGGCAAGACGCCATCGCATCCTTCCAGTTGCGGATCCCCAAGCCGGCTGTCGTATTCAAAGCCTGTCAGTTCGCCGAAGAGAGGGTGGAAGACTCGCCAATAGGCGCTGATGTCGATCACACTGGGCAATTCAAAGTCACTCAAACTCTCCAACCAGAGCACGCGATGGAATCCACCATCGAGTCGGAGCCTGGCCCCAGTCAATCGTCGATCTCCGCCCCAGTTGTCAAAGCCATTGAAGTTGATCGTGCTGGGAGCTTGTTCGTTGTGGGCGTGAAGGACGTTGACCACTTGTTGTTCAACCAAGCATCTTCCTTCTTCGCAGACGGTTCCAGAGCCCACCAGAACGCCCCCAAGATTGGCGCAGGCGTCAGGACCAAGTTCATCAAGACATTCCACCCCGTCAATACAGCAGGCTCCGGTGCAAACCACCCGTTCGCATTGCGTCTCAAAGCTCGCTCCAGGCTCACCGGTGGCGTAGCCCAAGTACTCCCCACCGAGGTCGTTGCACTCCTCAAGGGTCAGAAGGGTGCAACCGCCGCTGCCCAAGCAGCAAACACCAGCCGGAGGAGGGCACATTGCGCCGAGTTCGTAGTCATCAGCCGAGGAGCCATCGCCCATGTATTGGCCGCCGGCAAGTTCACATTCGGCAACACTTCCGGAGAACGCACTCAAATCCGGCATGCAACACGCACCAAATGGGGTGCACACGAATGACTCGCAATCGTTGCTGGCCGGGCTCCAGCGGCCTCCGACCAACTCGCACGTTGGCTCACTCATCTGGTAGCACAAGAATTCATCGTCGTGGCTGACACAGCACACGCCAGAATCAACAAACATATTCAGGGCAGCGACAAGCAAGAACGTGGACATGACAAACCTCCGGGCCAACAGGCGTTGGAGGCATCGGGTCACGAAGCATGTGATTTCATGAACAGATGGCGTTCTGGCTTAGGTCCGCTGCCACAAGCGGCACAGGCCGCACAGGTGGAACGATTGCGACGAAGCGTGGATTACTTCCCGCTGAAGAACCGCTTCAGGCCGTAGAAGGTGGCGGCTCGACCGATTCGAGCAATTGATTCGGTCAAAGGAATCTCTTTCGGGCAAGCCTTCACACAGTTTTGGGCATTGCCGCAGTCGTTCACACCCCCGACTCCAAGAAGGGCTTCCATGCGGTCGTCATGGAGGATTTCGCCCGTGGGGTGTTCGTTGAACAGCAACGCTTGGTTGATGGCATGAGGCCCCAAGAAAGCGTCATCCCATTCGGCGGGGGACTCTTCTTTGTTGAATTGCGGACAGGCTTCCAAGCAGCAGCCGCAACTCATGCAGGTGGCCATGGTGTAGCGCATCTGTTGGTGATCTGGCGTGTCAATCGGACCCGCGCCAAGGTCGTACGTGCCGTCGATAGGCACCCAAGCTTTGACGCGCTTGAGGTTGTGGAACAGCCGCTCTCGATCGACCATCAAGTCACGAACCACGGGGAATTTGCTCATGGGTTCGAGAACAATTTCATCCCCTTCGCGGGGGGCGTATTCGTCGACCAACGCGGTGCAACTTTGTCGGACCTTTCCATTGATCACCATCGTGCATGAGCCACAGACTTCTTCCAGACATCCGCAGTCAAATACCACTGGCGTGGAGTCCTCGCCCTGCACGGTGACCGGGTTGGCCGCCACGCGCTGCAGACAGGAAATCAGATTCATGCCGGTTTCGACTTCGACCTGGAAGCGCTCCCATCTTGGTCGGCCTTCGGGGCTGTCTTGACGCAGGACGCGAAGAAAAATGGTTCGGGTGCCGGGAGCACGGTCGTTGGGAGCAATCATGGAGGACCTCAGGCCACATTGTAGCCCCTTGAAGCCAAGATTCCGCAGTTCTCGATCGATCTTGGTGCAGAACCAGACCGATATTGACGAAAGTGTTCGTTGTGCCGCCGATCCTTCAACTGCTGAGACCAGCCGATTGGGTGAAGAACGTTTTTGTTCTCCCGGCCTTGATCTTTTCTTTGCCCCGCATGGTGGAAGATGGGGTCGAGATCACCGCTGCGCTTTGGGCCACCTTGGCGGCCGTCGCCGGTTTTTGTGCCACGGCTTCGGGCTTCTACGCCATCAACGACACTTTGGATGCCGCGAGCGACCGGCAGCATCCGGTGAAATGCCAACGCCCCATTGCCTCGGGCGCCGTTTCTGCCCGCACCGGCTTGGTCTTGGGCGTGCTGTTGCCTCCGGTTTCCATTCTGGCAGCGTTTTCGTTTGATCCCGGTTTGGGTTGGATTCTTTTGGCTTACGGCATTTTGCAGGTGCTCTACAACCTTGGATTGAAGCGGTGTCACGGGTTGGACGTCATGGCTTTGGCTGGCGGCTTCACGCTGCGAGCGGCCGGTGGAGCGGCGGCGATTGATCGCCCCATTTCGGTCTGGCTTCTGCTGGAAGTCTTTTTCCTGACTCTGTTCCTTGCCTTCATCAAAAGGCAATGTGATTTGCAAATTGCCAAGAACAGCAACGCCGAGGGATGGAAGAGTCCTGCGGGGTATCACGATGAGCATGAACTCGACTGGGGCACGTGTTTGTCGGGCGGTTTGGCCGTGGTGGTGTTTGTGATGTACGCCACATCTGGACATGCACGCCAGGTTCTTGGCCCCGGAGCGGAAGGCTTGGTGTTCTTGACGCCATTTGTCATCTCTGCCCTTCTTCGCTTTCACCGCCGAGCTCGGGAAGGGGCCTCCGATTCCCCATTGGCCGCGGTGTTGGATGATCGCATCATGTTTTTGTCGGCGGGAGCCTTCGGCCTTGGCTTGGCCGTCCTGCTTGCCTTCCCAGAACTGCGGGAGGCTTTGGACGGGATTTTGATGACTTCTTCGGAATGAATCGCCAAGTTCTGCCGTCTCTCTCTAGGCTGCAAGAACCATGATGCTTTCCACGATGCTGTCTACGATCTGCTTGATGCCGCTTGGGTGTCCACCAGAAGAATCGCCTTCAGCTTCGGAACCAGGGACTTTTCCATTTGATGCATCCGTTCGAGATGTGCTTGATCAAGCCGAACGGGTGGCGGAATCTCTGGAGGCTTGGACTCGCCCCGCGTTGTATCGAACTGAAAATGATTTGACTGGCGATTCCGTGCTGCGGACCGGTTGGATTTCATGGCGTCGATCTGCGGACAACCTGACCGTGGGATTGTTGCTGGAGTGGGAGGTCGTGGATCGAGCGCGACGAAAAAAGCCAAAGGACTTCATTCTTCAGGGCCCTTTCCTTTGGGAGGTGGAGCACGAAGGGAAGTTGCGTCTCAAGCGAAGATTGTCCACAGATGATTCGGCCACCACATTGGGGGCGCTGGGTCGGGGACCTTTGCCGCTACCGATTGGTATGTCCGCCGAGGCTGTATTGGCCAAATTCATTGTGACCAAGGATGTTCGCCCTGAGGTTGGCGTGTTGCGCAAGATTGAAGATGAGGCTGTTCGTTATCTTCGATTTACCCCGAGGGAAGACACACCTGCTGCCGAGCAAATGGACCATGCGGTTGTGGCATATATGCCCGATGGTTTGCCGCGGGGGGTTCGGGTGGAACGACTCAATGGAGATGTTCGAGAGGGACGCTTCGATCCCATTCGAGAGGGCCAAGCGCCGCCGGCCGATTTGGATCAACGCATGGACCCCGAAAGCGCGCCTCGTGAAGGCTGGACCATCCAAGAAGCGAGTTGATTAAGAGGAGGGCTTGGCTGTCGCCAGTACCGCGGCCAGCTCTCCTGGGGCCACCGCTCGTTGTTCACCACTCTCGAGGTCTTTGAGTTCGATTGCACCATCGAGGCCTTCCTCGCTCAGGATGGCGGCAAATCGGGCACGGTTTTTGGATGCCTCGGCCAACAGTTTGCCCACATTTCGGGTGCTCTTCACACTGGTTCTGGCGTGCAGGCCAGCTCCCCGGAGGGCTCGGAGCAATTGTCGCACGGCATCTGGTCTTCCTCCGGCATCGATGACGAAGCAATCGGGACGAGGAAGAATGGAATCTCCCTCCGGAAGCCGGCCCAAATTCTCCAGGACCAAGCCCAAGACCACGTCGCCCATGGCGAAGCCGCAAGCTGGCGTCTTGGGGCCACCCAAGAGTTCGACCAATTCGTCATACCGGCCTCCACCCGCAATGGCACGTTCTGCACCACGGCATTCATGGACTTCAAAAACGGTTCCGGTGTAGTACGCCAAACCCCGAACGATCCCTGGATCAAAAGTCACCCAGTCTTCGAGGCCCGCATCGCGGAGAGGGGCGGCGAGTTCAAAAAGCGGCGCAAGCCCTTCAGATTGAAGCCCCAGATCATCCATGGTCTTGGCGAGAGCATCGGTGGTGCCGGAAGAAGAAAGAACCGCATCCAATTTTGCGATTTCATCTGATCCAAGGCCCAGCGGATTGACCTTCTCCGCAAAGACTTCTGGGGGCATCTTCTCCTTCCGATCAAGCAGGGTGAATGCCTCATGAAGTTGATTTTCCGGCACACCCAAGCCTTGCAACACAGAAGCCGCGGCATCCCGGTGGGAAAGCCGAATGGTGACATCACCTGGTCGAAGTCCAAATCTTTCCAAGGTTCCGGCCAGAAGACCAAGGAGGTCCAACTCAGCGTTGATGGATGGGTCACCGATGACATCGGCGTTCCACTGCAGAAACTCGCGCAATCGACCCCGCTGGGGCCGTTCCCCGCGGAAGAAGGGACCAATGCCGAACCACCGCAATGGAAGAGGCTTTTGCCGAACAGCATCGGCAGCCAACCTGGCCACGGTTGGGGTCAGTTCTGGTCGTAAGGCATAGTCGTCGTCTCCGCCCGATCGGCGGAACGAAAAGAGTTCCGAAACGATCCCATCACCACTTTTGGTGGTGTACAGCGAAAGGTGTTCAAAAGTTGGACCGTCAACTTCCTCAAATCCATGATTCGTGGACACCAATCGCCAGCGATCTTCGATCCACTGACGTTGGGCAAGATCTTCCGGAAGGAAGTCGCGGGTGCCTTTCGGCGCCTGAAAACCTGCGGCCATACCACAAGTGTACGCCCTCAGACTCAGAGGAAGAGTTCGACAAATCGACTTCGTGTCCGAAGTCTCGAAAGCACTTGTCGATGCAGTTCCCCCAGCAGCTGGCTGACTCGTGATTCACTAAGCCCCAAGACCTGAGCGGTTTGAGCCATGGACAACGATTCTCCGTAATACAACGCCACCATGGTTCGGGTTCGGACATCGAAGGTGCATTCGAGCCACTGCAACAGCTCGCTGTGAGCATCAGAATTGGTTCGGGCGGGGGGGAGGCAGCCTTCGGGTTCAGGTTCGTTGGTTGCCATCACGCTGATGGCGACGGCCGCACCTCGCGTGGACCACGTTTGAACATGAAAGACCCGATCGGGGTCCAGCCCCGTCAGCCGGCCCAGCACTTCTTCTTCCGGCTCGAACCCATAGCGGGTCCGGAATTGGTCGGCGGTGGTTTGAATTTTTCGAACATCAGCGCGGGCCCCGCGGGAGAGGAGATCCTCGCGGCGAAGCCAATCGTGGATCGAGCCACGAATACGTTGTTTGGCGTAAGGGCGGAAATCATCACAGACCCGGTCGTCAAAGCGATGCAGGGCGTCGTGTAATCCGAGATAGCCAGCCTGTACAAGGTCACCCAACTCCACCGACGGCGGAAGATGCCGGTGTTGGGCCCGAGCAATGGGTTCGACCAGTTCCAAAAAGTAGTGCTGCAGCAATTGGTCGCGTGCGGCCGGACAAGCCGCGTGCATCCAAGCTGCCCAAACATCGCGCAGGGCGTTCGGTTGCCGCCGAACATCCCCTCCCTGATTGTGGGGCATGGAGATTCCTTTCAGTTGCCGACGGCCGTCCGTGGCCGACATCTAGCCCATCGGACGGTCTTGGCCAATCTCCATAGAGATCTTGAAAAAATTTTTACGCTCGGGGCAAAATCAGATCAACGATCAGGCCCAGGACCAAGCCCAAACCGGCGATCCCCACGGTGACTTGCAAGGTAAACATGCCAACCTCTGGCCAATATCGTTTGAAGTCGGGCAATCGCCAGGCTTTGTAGACCATCCCAACCCCAAAAGAGAAGGGGATCAAGGCCAGCCACCAGACTTCTTGAAGCGCGTGCCAAGGCTCAATGAATGGCATCAAACACCCTCCTTCGGCGCGGCGAAGCCTGCTTCCAAGATCAAAACCAAGTTCATGAGGCCTCCGAGGGCGATAAACAAGGTGCCCACCTCATTCACGTGGGACAGGCCCTGTCGACGGACGACCGCCATGACTTCTTGGTCTTGGGCCAGCCACCGCTCACCCAAGGCAGGAGTTCTTTCCCAGGAAATGTCTTGGATGTCTCGACCATTGATGCTCGACAGTCGACCGCGAGCGAAGTCGGTGGCAAAGGCGATGGGCCCATTCAAGGCCTGGGCGTAGAACCAGATGCCATCATGCTTCCGGTCTACGGCGTCCAGCCCGCCAATCAGCAAGCCACAGAGGTACAAGAACAGCACGCCACCCATGGCTCGAATGCCGCGAGCGTGTCGGCCTTCAGCAAAGTAACCACCGCCCGGCCAAAGCCAGGCGAAGAGCATCCGGTCCGGTTTCATCGCAGATCGAGCCATACCAGATGGCACTATCGGCACAACCCGACCTCCTCCCGTTGATTTCGATCGGGTTCTCTGCATGGGTAGCCAGTTGGGGGCGATAGGGGATGTGATGAGCACTAAACCCACCCAATCCCGCCCCACTGTTGTTGACCGTCGCCTCGGGATGGATCGCCGAGACGCCCTTCCAGACACCAATCTGGAGCGACGGCGCGGCCCTGGCCGTCGAAGGTCGGATTTCCGTCGAGATGCCGATGAGGGCACGTTCGATACCGAGCAGATGTACTTCTTGAAGGCCATTGAGATGTGGCGTCGGGAGGCCAAATTGTTCGATGGTGCAGTGCCGAGCTGGAGTCAAGTGCTCCAAGGCATTCGCTGCATTGGGTATCGCCGGACAACGGTGGACACCATTCGGCTGACCCATTCTGAAGCCCTTCTCCCCGAGACGGGTGATGGCTCTTCGGAGGCGTCTGCTTCCGAGCAAGATCGATTCCGAAAGGTGATGGAAACGTTCCGAGAAGTCACCGAAGTCCACCTGCCCCAGTGGACCGATGTGCTCGAAGTGATTCGACGCATGGGATATCGGAAGGTCCAGCCTTGTGGATTTGATCTTCGAGGTCGGATTGAAGAATTTACCGAGCGACCAGATGCACCGGCTCGTGTGGATCGGTCGGAACGCGAAGGCTCAGACGATCAACCGGCGTCTTTGAACCAGTCGGCGTTTTTCTCGACGTAATCCTTCCACTCATCTGGAAGGTCCTCTTCAGGGAAAATGGCTTGGACGGGACATTCATCGACACACAAGCCACAGTCGATGCAGGTGTCCGGATCAATGAAGAGTTGATCGGCACTGCCATTTCGTTCGTCGGAAGGGCCAGGGTGGATGCAGTCCACAGGGCAAACATCAACACAAGCGGTGTCTTTGGTACCTACACAGGGTTCAGCAATAACGTGCGCCATAACATCTCCAACTTCGGAAAAAACCTACCGCTGAATCGAGGATAGTCCACAAAAAAAGAAGCGGGGAGCCCAAAAGGACTCCCCGCGACGTTCTTGTGACGCAGCTTTATTTAGCGGCGGCGAGTGGCCTTCTTGCGAGTGGCCTTCTTCTTAGCAGTTTTCTTGGCTGCCTTCTTACGGGTGGCCTTCTTGGCAGTCTTCTTGGCTGCCTTCTTGCGAGTGGCCTTCTTGGCGACCTTCTTGCGAGTGGTCTTCTTGGCAGTCTTCTTGGCTGCCTTCTTGCGAGTGGCCTTCTTGGCGACCTTCTTGCGAGTGGTCTTCTTGGCAGTCTTCTTGGCTGCC
>PAHO01000020.1 GCA_002705085.1 Phycisphaerae bacterium
ACTCCACTGATGGCGTCGCGCTCGTGCGCGAGACGCGGGGGCATGAGGCCTTCGGTCAACACCGCCTCCACCACGCCCGATCGCCGGCGCAGGTCACCCAAGGTGTCGAAGGCAAACGGCGCGACGCCCCCGGCCACGTGGCACGATCGGCACGTCGTGGACACCAGCGTCGCCACCTCGGCGGCCGTGGGTGGGGGCAGGTCGATCATCCAGCAGTCCGATCAATGGAACACCCCACCACTCGGGTGCGGGTGGGCGTCAGCGTGCCCGCCCGCAGCGCGGCCAACGCCTCCCGCAAATCTTGTTGACCCGCTTGCACCCGCCGCGCGCCCAATCGAGGATTGCGGTCGTCGATGCGCCCGTGGTACAGCACGTTCTTGCCGCACGCGATCACCGCGGTGGGCACCGCCCTTGCATCAAATCGCTTCACCCACTCGTGCTCGGCATCGTGCACCATGGTCACCGAGGCATCGTGTGCTTTGTCTTCCGTGGAATCGGAGGCAAGGTAGTACTGCTCGAAGTGCGTGGCACAGTCGTTCGCCAACGCGTTGGCATCGGCGTAGACCACCACCGTGGGACCCACCAGATCCAGGTGCTCTTCCGCAATACGACCGATCTCCGGGGCGTAGCGGTTGGCAATGGGACATTCATGCGTCACAAAGATGTACAAAGTGGGGTCGGCCACTCCCCCCGCGTCCGCCGAGCTGACCGGCGAACTGGAGCAGCCCGCCATGAGCAGCAGCAACAAGAGACCTCTTCCAAACCGAACCTTGGGCATGCTTTGATTCTAAGGCGTCGTACCATGCCACCATGCTGAGTCTTTTGCTGACGGTCCTCGCACCCCCCACCCCCGCCGATCAAGCCTTCACGGACTACCTCGCCGACGGCGACCACGACGCCCTGGTCAGCACGCTCGATGGGGTATTGGACGAGGCCATGGCGGCGGTGGATCCAAACGCGCTGGTCGACCCCAAACAAGCCAAGAAAACCCTCAAGAGCAAAAGCATCGACGTTCTGATTGCCGCCGCGGCCGATCGACGGTTGGCCGAAATCCTGCCAGAACTTCCCGAAGCTTTGACCAAACGCTGCGTGGAAGAACTGCGGGCGATTCCCTCCCTGCACCACGCCCTCACTCCACTGGTCAAGCCAGACGAGGATGACCTCAACCGCGCCTTCAGCTTGGCCCTGGACATCGCCCAAGAAGCACCGCGGGCCTTCAAAGGTCGCAACAACCCGGCCGCGTTGATCGCCGCGATGTCGGTGGTCCATGACACGGCCTACCAAGATCGCATCAACGAAAACATCGCCGAGTCGGGAAGCTTGCGGGAACTGGTGCCCTTCCTGCTCAGTTTGCCCGCGCGCCGGACGACCATGAATGGCTTCCTGCAGTTGCCTCCCGAAGCTCTGGTCCACGTGGTGGATCTCACCATTCCTGCCAGCGAAGGCGAATGGGCCCTCACCAATTACGGCGCTCGGCGCGGTCTTACCGATCTGTACCACGAAGTCTTGTACGACTGGAACCATGTGCTTGACGGCGCGCCCAAAGAATTGACGCGGCAAGGCTTTTCCTTGCGTAACGTGATGAATTTCGGTGGCGTCTGCGCTGACCAAGCGTGGTTCACCACCACCGTGATGGAAGTCCGGGGCATTCCTGCCGCCGTCGTCGTCGGTCGCGATGCCACGGTTGGGCACGCCTGGGTGGGATGGTTTGAATTCGCCGGACGCAGCGCCCGCTTCAACACCGACACCGGACGCTACGAGTCGTATCAAAAGGTGCCCGGTCTGGTGAAAGACCCCCAAACCAGCGGCACGATTGGCGAAGGGCGAATGGGCATGCTGGCCCGCTTTTCCACCCTCGACTCGAAGCAGCGGCAACTGGGTCGCGCACTCCGCACCGTGCTGAGGCGCGTCGAAGACCGGATGAACCTGACCAGTGAAGCACCAACCGACGAAGAGACTGAGGCCGTCACCCCCACCACGCCCACCGATCGGCTGAACTGGATCAAAGCCCTGCTCGCGGTCGCCCCCAGCGATCCCGGGGCGTGGGACATTGTGGCGGCGGCCAGCCAAGAAGGCGCGTTTACCAATGACACGCTGAACACCTTCACCGACACCCTGCTGGTCGAGTCGAGCGATGCCCCCGACTTTGCTTTGGAAGTCCTCGAAGCCATGGCCGAAGGGCTCACCGATGCCGAACGGGCCGGAAGTATTCTGGAACGCGTTGCTGGTCTGTTGGAGCGCAACCGACCCGACCTTGCCGCCCGTGCCCTCCTTGCCGCTGGCGATGCCTTCCAAGCGGCGGGACAACAAGATGAAGCCGGTAAACGGTACGAACGCATTGCCTCCGCGTACGCCAACGACGGCCCCTGGGTCCTCGATGCGGTGCGGCGGGTGCTCGAGGTGCTGGACGAGCAAGGTCGACTGGCTGCGAGTGGTCCCGCCTATGTGGAATCCATCTTCAGCCGCGTCAAGAAACCAGAATTCATGTCTTCGGAATGGGCCCGGCAATCCAACTGGTACCAACTGGGAATGCTGCTGTCGGAAACGTTGTCAAGAACCGGCCGAGCTGGACAAGGCGCGGATGTCATGCGACGACTCGACGGCATGCTTGACCGCAACGGCGGCCTGCTGGAACGCGAATCAAACCGCTAAAGCAGGTCAGTCTTCGTAGCGAACGATGATCAAAATGTCGCTCGGGATCGTCGCGCCCATGGCCAACGATTTGCTGGAGTCACGCATGGTCTGCGGTGCGATGTTGCCCGTGACCGAGTGGACTTTGCCCACCGTCTCCAGAAAGCTGTTTACCTCATCTTGCCCCTCGACAAGAGCGGTCTCACTGAAACGGAAAACTCGAATGCGATCAGCAGCCATGGAACGGTCCTTTCAAAGTTCGGCCAAAGTGTACCGACCCCCCCCGTTACCGAGCGAGCAACAACAGCAGCCACACGAACATCCAAGCGATGTCGAGGAAGTGCCAGTAGGTCGCGTGCGGCCAAAGTCCGTGGCGATCGCCTGGGCGCACCACCGTGAGCACCCAGCTCAGTGAGAGCAGTCCTCCCAAAGCATGCAGCGCGTGAAGCCCCGTCAACACATAGAAACCGGTGAGGGCCAGTCGGGCTTCGGGGAACGGTTCGATGGCGTCGGCCACTTGCGGACTCCAGTCCAACCAAGCGACCGTCTGGCTGACCGCGTAAGCCAACCCCAAAGCCAAGGTGGCGCCAACCCAACCACGGCCGTCCTCCCCCCGATCGGTCCTCCGGGTGGCTTTCCACATGGTGCCCGAACTGATCAACAACAGGATGGTCGAAATGCCCAAGATACCGGGCGGCCCAGGCATGTTCGGCGGCCAGGAACCCTGCTCGCCCAGTTGCCAACGAATGGCCACGTGGGCAATGGCGGCGGACACAAAAATGATCGCCAGACCCGCGACAAAGAGCCACATGCCCATACGTACCGCCGCTCCGGCCGCACGATCGGATTCAAAAACAGGTCGCCCTTCCGGGAGGGTGTTCAATCGACAACCGGCAGCGATTGCGATTCGAGCGTGGTCACAACGTCGGGCGAATCGCCGTCGTCTTTCAACTCAACGCTCTGGCCGGTATCGAACATCGTGATGATGAGGAACAACACCACGAAGAAAATCGATCCGATCAAGACCAACGTGTTGATGGGACGGTCCCAACGCAAGTGCATGAAGAAAAGACACACCAACGAGGCCTTCACCCCCGCCACCAGCAAGGCGACCGGCATGTCCATGGCACCAAGATCAAACTGGGCCACGCCGACGGTCACCACCGTCAACACCATCAAGGCCAAGAAGGTACCCAAGGTGTACTTGAAGGAAATGATGTGACCGGGACCGTGATGTTCGTCGTGTGCACTCATGGTTGACCTTTCACTTCAGCTCGTGGCCGCATCACGGCGGACATACCCTTGCTCTTCCTCGTTCCACACCCAGTGGTCGAAGTTGTAGCAATATTCCGGCGTAGGAGTTTCATCAAAGTTGTGGTGCGGCGGCGGGCTGCTGCATTCCCATTCCAAGGACGCGCCACCCCAAGGGTTGGCGGGCGCTTTGCGGCCATTGACCAACGATTGCAGCAGGTAGAACGCCGTCAGGAAGAAGCCCACCGCCATGACATACGAACCAATCGTCGAAATGAAGTGGTACGTGTGGAACAGTTCGGTGGTCTCGGCCGACCAGCCCAAACCAGTTTGGTAATCGTGGTACCGGCGTGGCATGCCCTTGGTGCCCAGCATGAACTGGGTGAAGAAGGTCAGGTTGAAGCCGATGAAGACGATCCAAGCCCCAATTTGGCCCAGACGTTCGTTGTACATCCGACCGGTGATCTTGGGCCACCAGTGGTGCAGGCCGCCAATCATCGCGATGAGGGTGGAGCCCATCATCACGTAGTGGAAGTGGGCCACCACGAAGTACGTGTCGTGCAGCTGAACGTCGGTGGACAAGACCGCGAGAGGCAGGCCCGTCAAACCACCGATGGCAAAGATGAACAAGAAGGACAAGGCATACAGCATCGGCGTGGTGAACGAGATGCTGCCTTTGTACATCGTGAGGATCCAGTTGAAGACCTTCACCGCCGAAGGAATGGCCACCGAGAAGGTGATCGCCGAGAAGATCGCGTTCATCAGCGGAGACTGACCACTGGTGAACATGTGGTGACCCCACACCAAGAATGAGAAGAACGCAATCGCCACGGAGGAGAACGCGATCATCTTGTAGCCGAAGATTTCACGGCGGCAGTGCACCGAGATCAACTCGGAGATGATGCCCATCGCCGGCAGAATCATGATGTACACCGCTGGGTGGCTGTAGAACCAGAAGAAGTGCTGGAAGAGCACAGGGTCGCCGCCTAGGGCCGGATCAAAAATACCGATGCCCATGATGCGTTCGGCCGCAAGCAACAACATGGTGATGCCGAGAACCGGCGTGGCCAAGACCTGAATGATGGCGGTGGCATAGATCGCCCACAGGAACAGGGGCAACTTGAACCAAGTCATCCCCGGGGGACGCAGTCGCTGCACGGTCACAATGAAGTTCAGGCCAGTGAAGATCGACGAGAAGCCGAGGATGAAGACACCCATGCCCACCCAGAAGACACCTTGGCGTCCTTCTTCGATGGAATAGGGCGTGTAGAAGGTCCAGCCCGTGTCGATGCCACCTTGCAGCATGGAATACACGGTCATGCCCGCGCCAAGAACCCAAAGGTAGAACGACATGAGGTTCAGGCGTGGGAAGGCCACGTCTTTGGCGCCCAACATGATCGGAAGCACGAAGTTGCCCAAAGCCCCGGGGATCGCCGGAATAATGACCAAGAAGGTCATGATCGCACCGTGCAGGGTGAAGAAGCGGTTGTAGGTATCCGCATCCATGATGGTTTCACCCGGGGCAATCAATTCGGTTCGAATGCCAAGGGCAAAGAGACCGCCGAGCAAGAAGCTGGCGAGCGTGGCGATCACGTACATCACGCCGATTCGCTTGTGGTCAAGCGTGATGAGCCAAGACATGATCCCCTTGGAACATGTGATGTAATCACCGTGGTGGTCGTCGTGGGTGTGGGTGTCAGCAGGAGTGATGGTGGCCATCGGATGTCCTTTGGGAAAAGTGGACTGGATCAGTTGGTGGTGGGTTCAGGTTCGTCACGAAGTTCGCCGTTGGCATCAACGACATCATCAAGCTGTCGCACAAAGCGGACCAACGCGTCCAATTCTTTGGCGCCAAGCTGTTGACCGAAGTTGGCGGGCATCTGGTTCAGATACGTCGGGGCAATCTTTTCCCACGGGGCCACAATCGATTCGAGCACATAATTCTCGTCGATGGTCACGTCGGTGATCTTGCCGTCCACTTCGACTTGCTTGGTCTTGCCCCAGCTGGCGTGCAAGTCCCACATCGAAGGACCAGTCATACGTTCGCCCGGCTTCAGGCTGTGGCAAGAAGCACACCGGGCAAACAGTCGAGCGCCAGCCCAAACCAAACGATCGCCGGAGTAGTCATCGATCCAGCGGGCGTCTTGGGCAATAACCTCTTCGAATTCATCGGCCGGGATGGCTTGCACATAAAAGTTCATCTTGGAGTGACCGGTACCGCAGTACTCGGTGCAGTACCCCTGGTAGATCCCCGGTTCGCGTGGGGTGAACCACACCGATCCGTACCGCCCGGGGACCACGTCATGCTTCACGCGGAAGGCGGGGATGAAGAAGGAGTGCAACACGTCGTTGGAACGCAGCGTGACTTTGGTGGGCTTGCCCACCGGAACCTTCAACACCAACGAATCCGAAGCACCGTTGCGGTGATCAAACTGCCACACCCACTTTTGCGCGGTGGCATCCACCTCATAGCAGTTCGCAGGGGCGGTCTTGAAATCGGCATACGTGTCAATGCCGATCATGAACAAACCGGCGGAAAGCAACAGTGGCACCACGGTCCAAACGGTCTCGAGGGCGAGGTTGTGGGTGGGGCCCTGCCCCGCTGCTTCAAAGTTGGACCGGCGGCGGTAGTCGAAGGCAAACTTCACCATCACCCCAACAATGAGGATGAAGAAGAAGACCGAGAGCCACAACACGATCGAGTACACCCAGTCGTGGGTGTCGGCGTAATCGGTGGCCGCAGGGACAAACCAGAAGTCGTTCCCATTGTCGATGGGACCGGGCTGGTCGGAGGCAAGAAGCAAAAGGGCGGTGAGGTTCATGAGGTAACCACAGGTTGGCCCCGACCAAGGCGGGGACGGAATTGCGTGCCAAGAGCGATGGCCACACAAGCCATCGTGAGAATGCCACCGCTTCGCATCAACTTCATGACCGACACCGAATATCCGGCATGGTCAGCGTTGTATGCAAAACAAGTGAACAACAAAAATTTGTCGAGGGATGTCCCCACCTTGCCATCGCCGGCTTCGACAATGGCGAGCCGGAGATCTTTGGGCGGGAAGACCACGTCGTTCATGTACCGAGTGATGGTCCCATCGGGAGACACAAAAGCCACGCAGGCGGGATGGATGTATTCACCGCTTGGTTCGTGGTAGGTGTATTCAAAGCCGATCGCAGCACAAAGGGCTTTCGCGTTGGTGTCGTCCCCGTCAGCTCCCGCCAAGAAGGTCCAACCGCCATCCACGTCGGCCGAGGGCAGACGAGTGAGATAGGCCGAACGCTTGGCGGCTGAGAGTTCGAAATCTTCGCCTTCGGCGAAGGTGAACGACAGCAACCGGTAATCCTTACCCGGTTGCATCTGGACCTCATCAAGACCATCCACCATGCCGTTGAGGACCAAGGTGCAAAGTTGTGGGCAGCGGTAGTACACCGGGGCAACCAGCACCGGCAACTCACCGTCGATCACATCACCGAGGGTCACGGTGTTGCCATTTTCATCCACGAAGGAGAGGTCCAGTGGAAGCTGTTCGCCAAGACGCTCTTCGATCTTGGAAAGCTCCATCTCGGGAACATTGGGACCTTGGACGCTGCCCAAGTCATCACCCGGACGAGCGATCTGGGCTTGGGACGAATCCACCGCGCCCAGCAGCAAAGCAAGGATGCTTGCTGCAGTACGGTGTTGCCACACCAAGTTCGTCGCCAGACGGATCACTTGGTCTGAGCCTCCCGAGCGGTGGCCGCCCATTCCGTGATTGCCGCGTCGAGGGGTTTGGCACCTTCTTGCAACGCTGCTTCTTGCTCAGCCTTCAATTCACCAGCGGGGGAAACAAAGGCGTCGAACGCCGCATCTTGCCTGGCCGAGAAGCGGGCCGAGGCCACCCAAATCACGCCCAATGCAAAAGCCAAGGTAATCACGGCGCCGGACACGCCCCACATCCAGGTGCTGCCGGCTTCGGGATCTTCTTGATCAAGAGTGGTGTCGTCGTGCATCGATGAATCCTTCGATCTTAGGCGATCACATGTTCTCAAAGGCGAGCGCTTCACTGATCCGAGGATCACGAGCAGCCACCAATGGTGCTTTGGTCATAGAACGGCAGATTCCACTGACAAAGAAGCCAAAGAATCCGATGAGAAGCAGGAGATCGGTCAACTGGGGCTGGTACCCAACATCAATGTCTCCCGCACGGGCCCCCGCAGCAAAGTCCGCCCAGTCCGAGGCGTTGGCCAATGCTTCGGCGGGAACCGTAGGCATGATCAAGAGGTACACATCCACGGCATGGGCCAAAACCATCCAGACGGCAATGGCGGTCATCACTGGCTTGCAACGCTTGGTGTGTTTGGTCAACAACAGCACAAAGGGAATAAAGAAGTGACCGAAAACCAAGAACCACATCCAAGGCGCCCAAGGACCCGCCACGCGAGCGAGATACCAGGTGGTCTCTTCAGGGATGTTGGCGTACCAGATCAACATGTATTGGCTGAAGCCGATGTAGGCGTGGAAGACAATGCCCAGGCCGAACAACAACTTGCCCATGTCTTGCCAGTGCTCTTTGGTCACTTCGTTCAGCATTTTTCCTTGACGCTGGACCACAAAGGTCATGACGCAGAACCAACTGAAGAAGCCGCAGAAGGACATGGCCAACAAGTTCACCCCGAACATGGTGCTGAACCAGTGGGCTTCGAGGCTCATGGCCCAATCGAAGGCCGCAAAAGTCAAGCTCAGTGCGAACAAGACAATGAAAACCGGCACCCACTTTTGCATTTTCAAAGTGAGTTGTGGATCACCGCTGGCATCTTGGGCCACCGAAGTGCCCACGAAGAACTTGGACGCCGCAAAGAACACAACGAAGTAGATCACGGCCCGAACCGACCAAAACGGCACATTCAAGAAGCCGGATTTGCCTTCAATAATGGGGTCGACATGGGCGGGGTCCATCCAGTGCCACACTTGCCCGCCTTCGCCGGCGAGAACCATCAGCATGAACGGAACAAAGAGGACCCAAATCCACTGCAGATTGCTGGCCACGTGTTCGGCCAACCGGCGGATCGAAGCTGACCAACCCGCCGCGGTGGCGTGCTGAATCATCACGAAGAACAAACTCCCCAAGCAAATGGTGAGGATGGTCAAAAAGGCGAAGAGATAGGACCGAAAAAAGTGCTCGGCCGAACCCCCCATGTAACCACCAAAGGAAAGAATGGCCGCCAGAGCGACTCCGGAGACCCCAACCACACAGGCTTTGCTGCCGATCGATCGGATCTCAGGACCAGCGCGATGTTCTTCACCCAAGGTGATGGACTTTGGTGCGTGCCCCATGGCGTCAGTTCTCCTCCGCCGGCGTGGCGACGGTTTCAATCATGGTTTCAGCGACGGTTTCGCTGGCTTGCAAGGCTTTCACATAGGCCGCGATGGCCCAGCGGTCTTCGACCGGGATTTGCGCTTTGTAGCCCGCCATGGATCTGGCCCCCAAAGTGATGGTGGCATAGACCTGGCCGATCGGCTGATCAATGTAGATCTGCTCGTGCAGATTCTTGGGCTGCACCCACACCGTGCCTTGCGACAAGGTGGGACTGCCATCAACCAATGATTGGGCGCGACGATGGATCGGACCATCACCCAAACCGCTCCAACCGTGGCACGGCGCGCAGAAGATGTTGAATCGCTCTTGTCCCCGGCGAACAAACGCTTCGGAAACCTCCAACCCGGTAGGAACCGTGTCAGCCCAAACTTCAGTGCCTTCCTTGATGACGCGACCTCGTTCCAAATGATCGTCGGTCCGAAGTTCACCGCGGGCGACGGTGCCTTCGACGTTGGGGCGCATGGCCCGGCCATCAGCGAACAACGAATTGGCCTGCTGTGCTTTCCAGCGAGCTTGGTTGTCCATGTCTTGGATCAAATGGATCCGTGGCTCACGAGAATTCTCCGAGCGCATCCGGGCAGCAATGGCCGGAGGAAGCAATGCAAAAGTCGTCCCGATCACGGTGACAATCACCAGGATGCGTGGCGGCTTGGGAATCGGCGGCAGCAAGAATTTGGGCAGCACGCGTCAGTCCTCCAGGGTCTCGATGGACATGGGGTTTAACGATTCCAGAAACGCTTTGGTGCGTTCCGGATGGAATTTGGGATCTTTGGACTCGATGACCAAGAAGAACCGGTCATCGGTGGCCCGGGCAAACCGGGGCGATCGCAAGGTGGGGTGATACAACTGAGGCAAGCCGCAGAGAATCAACAACCAGGTGACGCAACCGACCGCGGACAGCAAGATCGTGAGTTCGAACATCACCGGAATCCAAGCCGGCGTGGAAAGCAGCGGCTTGCCGGAGATCAGGAAGTCGTAGCCACGAATAGGAACCAACGCCCAGAAGTCAAAACTGGTGGCATTGGTGAACCACTGCAACATGAAGCCGGACAGCAGGCCCGTGGCTCCACCACCCAGAACAAGGAGCGGCAAAATGGTGGGCTTGATGCCCATGGCTTTGTCCAAGCCATGGACGGGATACGGCGTGTGGGTGTCCCACCAGCGGAAGCCTTGGTCACGCGCGGACTTGGCCGCAGCCATGATCTGAGCCGGGTTTTCAAATTCAGCCATCAGCCCCCAGCCGGCTTTTTCAACCGCAGGGGCCTCAGTGACGGTTTCACCTTCAGTGACGGGTTGAATGAAGTCAGGAAGCGTGGTCATGCTGGCTGATCCTTTCCGGAGTCGTCATGGTCATCGTGATGCTCGATCGCGCCTCCACGTGGATCATGGGGGTCGGCTTCTGGCATCACCGACTTCACTTCGGCGATGGCGATCACCGGCAGAAAGCGAATGAACAGCAAGAACAAGGTGAAGAAAAGTCCGAAGGAACCAACCAGCATGGCCCAGTCAACCCAGCTTGGGGTGAAGTACGCCCAACTGGAAGGCAGGAAGTCTTGCTCGAGCGAAAGCACAATCACAAAGCGTTCAAACCACATGCCCACGTTCACGCACATCACCACGAACATCATCACGGGGATGCTGGTGCGGAATTTGCGGACCCAGAACAACTGGGGCGAGACCACATTGCAGAAAATCATGATCCAGTACGCCCAGGCATGTTGTCCGGTGGCCCGGTTCACAAAGACAAAGCCTTCGTATGGGGCTTGCGAATACCAGGCGATAAAGAATTCCATGGAGTAGGCGTAGCCCACAATGGACCCCGTCAGCAGAATCACCTTGTTCATGTTTTCAAGGTGACGCATGGTGATGAAGTTCTTCAGACCCCAGATTTGGCGGGCCGGAACGGCGAGGGTGACCACCATGGCGAAGCCACCAAAGACAGCCCCTGCAACGAAGTACGGCGGGAAGATCGTGGTGTGCCAACCGGGCAACTGACTCACCGCGAAGTCAAAAGACACCACCGAGTGCACCGAAAGCACCAGCGGGGTCGCGAGGGCAGCCAAGAGCAAATACGCCCGCTCGTAGCGGTGCCAGTGGCGGGTGGAACCCCGCCATCCCAGACTGAAGAGGCCGTAGCCCAACGCCTTCAGCTTGGTGTTGGCCCGGTCCCGCATGGTCGCCAGGTCGGGAACCATGCCCAAGTACCAGAACAAAAGTGAGACGGTGAAGTACGTCGAAACCGCAAACACGTCCCAGAGCAATGGGGAGCGGAATTGCGGCCACATTTCCATTTGATTGGGAATGGGGAACAGCCAGTAGGCAAGCCAAACTCGGCCCACGTGGATTCCGGGGAAGGTTCCGGCACACACCACCGCAAAAATAGTCATCGCTTCCGCAAACCGGTTGATTGCGGTGCGCCACTTCTGACGGAAGAGGAACAAGATGGCCGAGATCAACGTGCCGGCGTGACCGATGCCCACCCAGAACACGAAGTTCACGATGGGGAAGCCCCACATCACTGGGTTCTGATTGCCCCAGATCCCGGTCCCAGTCAGGAACAAATAGCCAATCATCAAACCGAACATCGAAGCCAACAAACTGGCCAGGCCGAGTGCGGCGTACCACAGCATGGGCGGCTTCGGCGATTCGGCCGCCTGCAACACTTCAGTCGTGACGGTGCCCAGCGACTCGTGGTTGTCCACGAGAGGCCGACGTTCACCGGGCATTTCCCAAACGGTATTGGTGTCAATGGAGCTCATGGCAAGAACCAAGGATCAGTGATCCCCGTGACCCTCCGTTCCGTGTTCATGGTGATCGTGACCATCGTGGTCGTGGTGCCCGTCGTGGCCATGACTGTCATGACTGTCATGACCATGGCCATGGTGACCATGACCATCACCCTCAGAACCACCTCCGTGCGGGTTCCTCACTTTGGCGAGGTATTGGGTTCGGGCACTCACATGCAACTCCTCGAGCATCTGGTACGTGCGTTCGTTGCGGAAGAGCTGGGCCACACGGCTGTTCTCATCACGCAAGTCACCAAAGACGATCGCATCGGTTGAACAGGCTTGACCGCACGCGGGAACAATGGACCCGTCGGCGATGGGCACCGCGGCGTCACCGTTGGGCAGCTCAAGCTGCCCGCCACCGTTGCGACCACCGGCCTTGGCCCAAGCATTCTTGGCTTTGATGCGCTCAGCAGTGATGCGCTGGGTGCAATAGGTGCACTTCTCCATCACCCCGCGCATGCGAACGGTCACTTCAGGGTTGAGTTGCAATCGCTTCAAGTCGTCAGGCGTGGCCTGCTTGCCCGGCTTGTAGTAGTCGGACTGCACCTTCAAGATGCCACCGTCGCGAAGAGGGTCGCGTCGGTGGTAATCGAAGTAATTGAATCTTCGCACCTTGTAGGGACAGTTGTTGGAGCAATACCGCGTGCCAATGCAGCGGTTGTAGACCATGGCATTCAGACCTTCTTCGTCGTGAACCGTTGCGGCCACCGGACACACTTGCTCGCACGGCGCGTTTTCACATTGCATGCAAGTGACGGGCTGGATGGCCACCTTGTCGAGTTGATCACCATCGATCTGGTCATCGACCTTGTTGAACGCGTAGTACCGGTCCAAGCGCAGCCAGTGCATTTCGCGGCCGCGAAGCACTTGATCTTTGCCCACGACGGGAATGTTGTTTTCCGATTGACACGCCACCACACAGGCCGAGCAACCCGTGCACTTGTTGAGGTCAATGGCCATTGCCCAGCGGTACCGGCCATTTTCCAAGGTGTTCTCTTCCCACTGCGAGATGCGGTGCACCACGTGGGTGCGGTGCTTGGCAAAGCCCGGGTCCTTTTTGAATTCGTTGACGTCGGCCTCACGGAAAATGGTGGGCAAACGCTCGTCGATCCCCATGTGACCACGGGTGTCCACATCGATGGCATGGTGATCTTGGGTGGTGGCCAAGGGGTAGGTTCCGGAAGCCTTGACGATCTTGGCCCCATCACGCATCCACGGCGAAGCCAGATCACGAAGTGATTCAAACCGGAACCCAGCGCCACCACAGATGCGGCCGTTGAATGCACGTCCTCCGCCGAGCGACAACTGCACCGTTTGGTCGGCCATGCCAGGGGCACGAAGCACCGCGGCTTCAACCGACTGGCCGCCCACCGAAATGGTCACCATGTCGCCGTCGCCGACCCCGAGTTCGCGGGCCGACTTCGGACTCATCAACACCGCGTTGTCCCAAGTCAATTTGGTGATGGGGTCAGGCAACTCTTGCAACCAACCGTTGTTGGCGAAGCGTCCATCCCAAAGGGTGGGCGAAGGCGTGAACCGCAGGGTCCAACCCTCACCAGTGCCCGGAAGAGCCGCGACTGAGCCACCTGAGACTGATGGCGAGACCGCACTGGTCGACGAACCAGCCACCACACCGTCGTGCAGCGCGGTACGCCAAGCGGTGGTGTTTCCGGAGAAGTTGGACTCAACTTGAGCGCGGGCCGGAGTGAAGTTTCCGGTCAACGCCGAAAGCACTTCAATGGTGTTGCGACCGCCGAAGAGCGGCTTCACCAAAGGCTGGGCAATCGAAATGGAACCGTCGCCGTTGGTGACGTCGCTCCATGCCTCGAGCCAGTGGGCCGCCGGCAAGTGCCAAGTCGAGGCCATGCCGGTCTCGTTGTTGTGCGCGCCAAGATGAATACGGTGCGAAGCCTTGGCATAGGCCTTGGCGAAGCGATCGACATCATGAGCCGGGTTGGCATCGAGCACAATGATGGCTTCGAACGAACCACTTTCGGCGTCGTTCAAGAACGACTGCATAGACGATGCAAGTGGTGCGTCGTTCAAGGGACGCCAGAACGCGGTGGTTCCGATCGAGCCCAGGGCGGCATTCATGCGACAAGCGGCCGCTTGCACCGATGGATCCGCATCAGGTCCGGCCACAACCAAAGCATGCTTTCCGGCGGCCTTGAGATCTTCGACCGCGTGCGCCACGGCTTCGGAAAGCCCGCTGGGTGCCTCAACGGCACCACCACTGATGCCTGCTTCGAGGGCTGCCGCCAGAGCGGGGAAATCTGCCGCAGAGACGGTGTGGCGCTCATCAGCGTTGGCACCCGTCACACTGAGGATGGACTCGAACGCGTAAACACGGCTCATGTGACCGTGGCTATCGGGGGTTCGTTTGGCGGCCCAGCCGCGGGCATTCCCGGTGGCATCGGCATCGGTACCCAGTGGATCGCCATCGAGCACCAAGACGCAATCGGCCTCGTCCCACTTGTGATCCGGACGCATGGGCGCGCCGAACACGGCCGTGGTGGCTTTGACCAAATGGTCGAGGCAAACGGGTTCGAAAGTCACCCAACGCGCGCCGGGGAATTTGGCGAGGAATGCTTTCTTGGCGGCCTGGGCCGAAGGGCCAGACATCGCCGGCGCAACCACGGCAATCTTGTCCGCAGCAACTCCAGCCAAATCGGAAGCACAGAAGGCATCGAAGGCCGACCAATCGGAAGGCTCGCCATCTCGCAGAACCGCGCGGCTGCGATCGATGTCGTACAGATCAAGCAACGTGGCTTGGGCGAATGAATCAGTGCCCCCGCCATAGAACGACTCGTGACCTTCCAGCTTGACGGGGCGGCCGTCCATGGACGCCGCCACCATGGGCACGCCTCGGCCCGCGAATTCCCAAGCGGTCGCGTAATGCTCTGCTTCACCAGGAATGCGGCCTTCCGGACGATTGGCGTACGGGGCGATTTCCTCAACCGGCCAACGGCGACAACCACCAAGGCCGATGCCAGCCAAGGCAAAGGAAGCGCCCATGACTTTCAGGAATGTCCGGCGGTCATCGGACATCAATTCCGAAGCACCCTTGGGGAACTCCCGGTGCATGTACTCGCGGAACTCAGGAGTGTCCGCCACGTGATCCAGAGAACGCCAATAGGCGGACCCTCCGGACTTTGCCCCTTGGATGGGTGCGCTTGGTGCGGTGTTGTCTTCGTTGGCGTTGGTGTCAATCATCGGTGGCACGTGCTGCAATCTTGCGAAGGGTTCACCGCGAACTGGTCACGGATTCGTTCGTGGTAATCGGCTTCGGCTTCGGCCTCACCGTCGAATTTCCAAGCGAGGTTGGTCACCAACGCGGGGTCACGCAAGTGAGGCTCCGGGTTGCGGTGGCATTCCAAACACCAGCCCATCGACAGCCGTTCCTCTTGCCAAACCTCTTCCATGAGATCCACCCGGCCGTGGCACGACACGCAGGAGACCCCTCGGTTCACATGAGCGGCATGGTTGAAGTACGAATAGTCGGGCAGGTCGTGGACGCGAACCCAACGGACCGGCTGACCGCTCTCCCAACTTTCCCGCAACGGTTCAAGCAACGGCGAATCTTTTTTGATGTGGGCGTGGCAGTTCATGCACGTTTGGGTGGGGGGAATCGCAGCGTGGGCTGCATCTTCCACCGTGTTGTGGCAGTACCGACAATCAATCCCAAGCTCACCCGCATGGAGCGCGTGGGAGTACGGGATGGGTTGCTCTGGCATGTAGCCCACATCAGTGGTCTTTGGACTGAAGCCAAAAGCGACCACAAAGACGGCATAGAGAGGAAAGGTCGCGCCAAAGAAGAGCGCTCCTGGAAGAAGGAGGTTGCTCCACTTGGGAAAGACGTAGTGGTACCGGCCCATCGGTGCCTCGCCAATTCTGGTGATTTTGACCCGCCCCACTGCCGCACCGTACGACAGGAAACAGACCAAAACCCCAAGTCGGCAAATCGTATCCGAATGGTGCAAAACCCTCAAACAAAGCAGAGGGTGTGATCGATTCTCAATTGGACAGAATTTGCCACCTTCGACGTAGGATGGTGGGGTCATGTTCGACACCCACTGCCACCTGCGCTTCCCCGATTACGAACCGCTCGGCGGAGCCACCAAGGTGTTGGATCGAGCCACCGCCGTCGGCGTTCGAGGGGCGATTACGGTTGCCACAACCGTCGAAGACGCGCGGCTCTCAGCCGAGTTGGCCGAATCGGACGATCGCCTCTGGCACACCGCGGGGGTTCACCCCCTCTACGCCGACCAACCTGGGGCTCTCGAAGACCTCAAAGCCATCGCCGAGCGGCCCAAATGCGTCGCTTTTGGCGAGCTGGGTCTGGACCAGCACTACGCAAAACCAGATCAGGCCGTCCAGATTGCGTCACTTGAAGGCCAGCTTGAGCTGATTTCTCGGTGGCGGCAGGAGGGGCTGGCCAAGCCCACCGTGATCCACTGCCGCAAAGCGACCGCCGATCTGATCCCCCGACTGAACGATTCTGGTCTTCCCGCCGACCAATTCGTCTTTCACTGCTTCACTGGGACGCCCGACGAAGCCCGACAGGTTCTGGACTTTGGGGCTTGGATTTCCTTCACCGGCGTGGTGACGTTCCAGAATGCCCCCGAAGTGGCCCGAGCAGCATCCCTGGTCCCCAGCGACCGAATCATGGCCGAAACCGACGCGCCATTCATGACCCCAGCCCCCCATCGCAACATCAAGCCCAACGAACCGAAGTTTGTGGTCCATGTGTGCGAAGCTTTGGCCCAGATTCGGGGCTGCAGCCCACAAGAAATGGAAACGCAGTTGGATACCAATGCCGAACGGTTCTTCGGCATCACACTTCCCGATTCCCCGCGCGCGTTCTAAAACCGTTTCACCATTGGCTTCAACATAAGGTTGGAACTTGTGAACTCTCCTTCTCCCCGAGTTGTCAGTCTGCTTCCCGCGGCCACCGAATGGCTGGACCTGCTGGGAGCCATCGAACACTTGGTGGGCCGATCGCATGCCTGCAACACGCCTTCGAGCATCCGAAATGTGCCGTGTGTCACGAAGGCCGACGACAACGGGTGGTCGCTGGACAAAGACCTCTTGACCGAGCTGGCGCCAGACTTGGTGCTGGTGCAAAACAGTTGCGCGGTCTGCAGTCCGACCGCTTTGGATCTTCCCCCAAATCTGCCCACCTGCAATCTTGACGCCAAACGCATCGAAGAAGTCTGGGGACTTCCATTGGCTCTGGGTGAAGCCCTCGGACGCAAAAAAAGTGGAGCCGAGTGTGTCGCCCAACTTCGCGAAGATTGGTGGGGCGCCATCGACCATGTCGCCCCGTACGTGCCCGGCCCGACGGCGCTGGTGCTGGAATGGACCGATCCGCTCTTCGTGGCCGGACACTGGACCCCCCAGATGATTCAGGCGGCAGGCGCCCGCCCCTTGCTCATCACGGAACCCGGTGAACGCTCCATCGCCTTTAAAGCCGAAGAGGTGATCGCCTCCGATCCCGATTGGCTCATCATCTCCCCCTGCGGCTTGGAGGCCGACGCGACAAGAACCGCGGTCGAGACCCTCCGCGCCGGTCCACTTGGCAAATTGCGTGCGATCCAAGAAGGCCGACTCCTTGTGGTGGAAGGAACCCGCGGATTCTCTCGGCCCGGACCTGGGCTTTTCCCTTTGTTCCGCGGCTTGGTGGCCACCTTCCAGAACAAATCTGAACTGGCCCCGCCGGACAATTTCGGCATGCCCGAGGAGCCCTCAGTCTGATTCTGGCTCTGCAGGTTCCAGCAAAGGACCTGCATCCGAACTGCCCGCGGGCAACCGAAAATCAGGAACCGAGAACCCATCTTCGGTCGGCAATTCCAAAGATGTTTGCTCTCGCGGCAACTGCACCCGCAACGCCACCGTGATGCCTGGAGCCACATCCACTTCAATTTCCCCACTCGGGTCGGACTCGCCATCCCAGTTGGCCCGGAAGACCGCGTGCCAGCGGCTGGGGGCATTTTCCTCCGCATCGGCCAAGTACAGCGTTTCCCAACGATCGAATTCCAGCCCCAGAACTTCGGGTCCACGAATCTCGGGAACCGGCGGCACTTCTCCTTCACCCCCTTGACGGGCCACATGCACCGCAAAAAACGAAGGCATGCCCGGATCTGGCACAAAGAATGGGTCCACCGCTTCGGCACTCCAAGGCTTCAAACCCACCGCCCGCACAAAAAGTCGAACCGGCTCTTCAATGCCATCAAGCAGCATGGTGAGTTTGGTTTTCTTCTCTCCCGCCGCCGTCAAGTTCAGCACGATCGGGATTTCAAACGACGCTCCCGGCGCGATGGCATCCTTGGGGAAATCAACGGTGGTGCAACCACACCCTGGTCGAATGGCCGCGATCGAAAGAGGGGATCGGCTTCGGTTGGTCAGGACATAGGTGTGCTTCAATTGAACCACACCAGGCACTTCGACGGGACCGAAGTCGTGGGAACGTTCCCCAGAAATGGGAACCGATCCTTCCACCAGCCACCAGCCCGCTGCTGCCAACACCCCGAGCACGATGCCAACTGTGATCAACTTCCGCATGCGCAGAGTTTAGTCCGTCAGGCCAAGCTTTTGCCGGGCCAAGCGGTCGTGGCACGCGAGTTGGGCTTGGACTTCTTCCAAAGAATCGCCCCCAAACTTCTCTCGAAGCACACAGGCGATTTCAAAAGCCACCACTTGTTCCATCACCACCGACGCCGCCGGCAAGGCGCACACATCAGAACGCTCGTAATCGCTGCTGAGTGCTTCACCCGTACGAAGATCCACGCTCGGCAAACCACGGAGCAAGGTGGAAATGGGCTTCATGGCACCCCGAACCACCACGGGCTGTCCGTTGGTCATGCCACCTTCAATACCACCGGCGTTGTTGGAGGCCCTTTGCGGATACGCCCCTTTTTCCCCGGGAAGAATGGGGTCGTGCACCTGCGAGCCTGGGCGTTCGGCCACCCCAAAGCCCAGACCAACCTCGACGCCTTTGAACGCTTGAATGCCCAAAACCGCGGCCCCCAACCGGGCGTCCAAACGCGTGTGCCATTGGGCAAATGAACCCAAACCAATGGGACAACCAAAGACATGCACTTCCGCCACACCACCCACGGTGTCCTTGTCCACTTTGGCTTGACGAATGCGTTCGATCATTTCGGCCGAGGCTTGTTCTTCAGGGCACGCCACGTCACTGGCATCGCGGGCGGCCACAAAATCTTTCAATCCGGCCGCGGTTGGTTCGGCATCCGCTCGGACATCAAGCAGTGACCGAACAAAACCAACCACTTCAATGCCGAGTTCACGCAGCATGCAACGCGCCAAAGCCCCAGCAGCGGTGCGTGAAGCAGTTTCTCGGGCGCTGGCTCGCTCAAGAGTTTCGCGACAGTCATTGCTGGCGGTCTTGATGGCGCCCGCGAGGTCCGCATGACCAGGACGCGGTCGATGCACCGGAGGCGTGCGTTCCAAATCATCCAAACGTGAATCTCGGTTGGGAATTCGAATCGCCACGGGAGCGCCCGTGGTCTGCCCCAATCGAACGCCACCGACCCACTCCGCAATGTCGGTTTCGATGCGCTGTCGTCCTCCACGGCCGTATCCACCTTGGCGACGCTTCAGCGCTTCGTCCACGATCTCCGGGCGAACAGGAACGCCCGCCGGAAGACCCTCGACGATTGTGGTCAGTTGAGGCCCGTGGGACTCACCCGCTGTGGTGTACCGCAGAGTTGCCATTGGCAACATCATCGGCATGTCGGGGGCCGATCCCAAATGGAATCAAGAATCATCCAGGACCGCCAGAGCGGCAGAACCCGGTTCTTGACCAGTCCAAAGGCGGGTTTGGGCCGCGGCTTGCCGCCGGAACATTTCCAAACCACCAATGCTCTGACCCCCTGCTTGGGAAAAAGCCTCTCTGATCGGGGTGAATGCGGGTTCGTAGACGGTTTCCAGCAACACCGCATTGTTCGGCAACATGGCGGGATCAACCGGGCACCCCTTCGGATCCGGCCCGGTGGACATGCCCACTGAAGTGCACTGCACCACCGCAGCGACGCTGCCGGGCTCGCCCACGACCTCAACCGGTCCCTCGAATGACGCGGCCAAGGCTTCTGCTCGAGCCGCGGTCCGATTCATCACCCGCACCTGCGCCCCCAACCGCAGCAGCGCCGCGGTGGCGGCCCGGGCCACCCCGCCAGCCCCCAGCACCAACGCCGACTGGCCCTTGAGGTCCACCCTCTCGGACAAAGCTTCCTCAATGGCGACGACATCCGTGTTGAACGCATGCAACTGTCCCGATGCATCCACCCGCAATGTGTTGGCCGCGCCCGAAAGGCGGGTGGCATCGTCACAGACGCCTCCACGTTCGATGACAAATGAAGCCAACGTTTCCTTGTGCGGCAAGGTCACGGACAAACCTCGAAGATCGAGCCCGGGGTGGGCCAGCCAAGCTTCCAAGGTGGCCACGAACGCCGTGGGATCCGGTGCGATGGGCAAAGGCAAATACACCGCGTTGCGTTGCTGTTCGGCGAACGCTTGGTTGTGGAATGCTGGTGACTTGGAGTGTTCTACTGGCCAACCGGCCACGCCGTACACCTCGGTGTCCGTGTCAATGGATCGGAATCGGTACAGATCCATCAGCTGTGAGAGTGTGGGTTGCCCTGGTGCGGTTGCTGAATCCGCATCCAAAGCCGCAAAAGTGAGGAATCCACCAAACTTCGGCGCCAGCACTCGGCTGGGCAAACCAAACGGCCCCATGCACAACGCCACGGTTGGCACGCCCAAGAGCCCCGGCATTTCAAAAGCCTCCAAACAATCTCGCAAACTTCGCGCGGTCCATGCCACTTTCACCACATCCACATCCACCGCCATGGAAGCGATCCGACCGGTCAGGTCGGCCGGACGACCATCAAAGTCATGTTTGCTGAGCACCAAGCGCGCACGCTCCGGTCGCACCTGCTGCGGATGGTCCACCACCAACCGCACCTTTTGCCGGATGTTGGCGCTGCGCGACCAGGCCGCCTCTTCGAAATCCAAAAACTGAGGCGCGATTTCAGCCGTGCCAACCGCTTCGAGAAACGAAACCCGATCGGTCTCTTCACCCCGCCACGCCCCCCCTTCGGCTTCTGACCGACACGTCAGCAACACTGGAAGAGGACTGTCGGAAACCAATCGACAGGCCGCGGCCACACCCTCGGCATGCTCGACCAACACATCGATGCGAAATTCCACCAAATCCGCGCCGCCCAACTTGGCCCGTTGGGCCTGCTCGAGCGCTGTCCCAACCTCGCCGGGATCTTCAACTTCAATGGGAACCGCCACCAGTGTCATGTCCCAAGATCGTACGATGAGTTCGATGTCAGAAGACAGCCATGAACTCGATCTGGAACTCTCCCGGACCGCTCGACTGATCCGTCGACACTGCGACGCGTCTCTACGCTTCGATGAACACTTCCAACCCGTCCGCTACTGCCGAGCCACCGATGGCCGGTTGATCGTCCCCGCCATGGCGGCCATGCAAATGGCCGAGGAACTGGTCCTGCATGTGCCTGATGCAACCGATCAGAGCCTCCAACTCATGGTGACCGGGGAACCATTCGCTGAACACGACGCCCTCGGGCGAGAAGCGGACCGATGGCGGATTCACTTTGGAGAGCCCGAAGACCTGCAATGGCTGGCCCTTGAACTTGACCTGGGCAAACGGGACGGATTCGTCTTCGATGGCGAAGCCCTGCAAGAACCCCACGCCTTCCCCGAGCACGAACCCGCTCTGTTGCGGGCGGTGCAGACCGAACAGAATCTCATCGAACAACGGGTCGCAAGCATCTTGGGACATGCCCCCGAAGACGCTCGGCCAGTCGCTGCCGATCAACATGGCCTGACCGTCCGCGTCCGACTTGGCACGGTACGTCTTGAATTCGAAGCCCCACAACACGATCCTGAATCCTCCGTGTACCTCGAAGCGGTGCGCAACCTGCCGGAGATCCACCATGACGAACTGTCCAACTGAACTGACCCGAAAGCGACGCAAGGCCGTCTTGAAAGTGCTGGAAGACCGCATGGCCGTGGTGTTCGCTGGTGAGGATGGTTCGGGACTCCATGGCGCTCCTTGGCGACCGCATCCCCACTTTGAGTATCTCACGGGCATTCGCAACGAGCCAGGGGCCATGCTTCTGTTGGATCCCAGCCATCCCCAAAAAACTCGGCGATGCATGCTTTTCCTGAAACCTCGGGATCCCGAAATGGAACGCTGGGATGGGGTACGGCCCACGATTGGTGGCCCGCTCCGAGAGCAGTTGGGGTTCCCTTCGATCTTTCGAACCTCCACCTTTGGACGATGGGTGACCGAAGCCGCCAAACGCAATCGCGGATTTGTGGCGCTGCACCCGCCTGCGTCACCCGATGCACCGCTGTCTCCCGATTTGGAGTTGTTTGGCAAACTCTCAACTCGCGTCCCCGGACGGACAACCGAAGAAGCTTTCGGTTTGGTACCGAGTTTGCGCCATGCCAAGGACGAATGGGAAATCGATCGCACCCGCGCGGCGGTCGCAGCCACGGCTTCGGGGTATGCCGACGCCTTGCCGTGGTTCCGTGATGGTGCCAATGAATCCGACATCCAACGAGAGGTGGAACACGGCTACCGCTGCCACGGAGCGGAAGGCCCCCACTACGGAACCATCGTGGGAGGTGGCGTCCGCGGCACCATGCTGCATTACATCAACAACGATCAACCGCTGGTCGAAAACGATTTGGTGGTGCTGGACTCGGGCGCTCGGGTGGATGGATATGGCGCAGACGTCACACGCACCATCCCAGTTGGAGGAACGTTCACTCCGCGGGCCAAAGAGATCTACAACATTGTGCTTTCCGCGCTGGACGCGGCAATCGCGGTGGTCAAACCTGGCGTGACGTTCGCCGAAATCGACGAAGCCGCCCGCAGCATCATCAAAGACGCGGGCTACGGGGAAACCTTCATTCACGGCATTGGTCACCACCTTGGTTTGGAAGTGCACGACGACGGTGGGGAAGGACCGCTTCAAGAAGGCGCCATCATTACGGTGGAGCCAGGGATTTACCTTGAATCAGAAGGGCTGGGATGTCGTATTGAAGACGACATCTTGGTCACCACCGATGGGCATGAAAACCTCACCAAGATGATTCCCCGCACTGTCGAAGAAGTGGAGCAGGCCTTCGCCCATTCGAATTGATTTACGCCTGATCCCGCAAACGCTGGGCCAAGCAGGTGGTGCTCGCCCCCGGAATCAATGTCGCCAAATGCACTGGGATCTGAAGTTCATCCAGAAGCTCGATCTCCGCCAGATCTTCCCGCTGGTAATCCCCACCTTTGACGTACACGTCAGGCCGAACCTCACGAATCAACTCATGGGCCGTTGACTCAGACAACGGGACAACCACGTCCACACAGGCCAGCGCCGCCAACAACGAGGACCGGTCCTCCCAATGTTGCACCGGTCGATCGGATCCTTTCAATCGGCGCACCGAATCATCAGTGTTCAGACCGACCACGAGGACATCACCCAGACGCGCCGCTTCAGCCAACAAACTGATATGCCCCGCATGCAACAAATCGAAGCAACCGTTGGTCAACACCACCCGGCGTCCCAGTGTTTTCCAATTGGCAACGTCCTCCGCCAAACTGGTGCGAGAAGCCACTCGATCGCACCGATCAGGCTTCAATTCCACCAACACCCCCGAGGTGGGCTGAGAAATATGTCGCGCCGCGATGGCGTTGGCGGCCCGGACGCACTGCTCCCACGAGCCCCCCCGTCTCCGCTCGGCCGCAATGGCCGCGATAAATGCATCTCCCGCCCCCGCGGCATCGGTGACATTGACCGGCTCGGTTGGGAAAGACGAAACGCCTTCAGGACCAGCCAACACCGCACCTTCAACATCAAGGGTGACCACCGTGCGAACCACCCCAGTGCACTCGGAAACCGTCTTGGCCAGGCGAACCGGGTCACTCGCCGATTGCCCCGTGAGGTGAATGGCTTCATCGCGATTGGGGCTGATCAAATCAGCGCCGGCATAGCGTTCAGCTGAGGCGTGCCGACTCGGGTCAACCAAGACCTCCGCCGCACCTTGGCACGCCAACACCAGAGATTCATCCACGACACCTTTCCCATAGTCCGACACCACCACCAACGAAGCGGTGTCACGAACTTGGGTGATCTCATGATTGAGTTTGGCTCGCAACTCAAACGAAAGTTCATCTCGACTCTCAAGGTCCACCCGAAAAACCTTGGTGTTGGCGCGGGCGTGGATGCCCTCAAAATGTGACCGTTTGACGGTGGTCGGACGCAGGACATCCACCACCACCCCATCGACACCGATGCCCCGTTGTTGGAGCTGTCCCAACAATTCTTCCCCGGCGGGATCATCCCCGATCACCCCAACCACTTGCACGGGAACATCCAACTCCGCCAACACTTGGGCCACCCGGGCCGCCCCCCCGAGGGTGGACTCCCGCCGCTGCACACGAAACACCGGAGCTGATGCGTCGGGACACACCCGTTCTCGGCGACCAAACCATGCTTCATCAAGCATCAGGTCACCGACCACCAAGACAGGATCGGGCTCTCGTTTGGACATTGGGGAGGTGATCCTACTGCAGCACCGACAAGACCCGTTCTCGGAGGGCCACCTCGCCATCGGAGACGGTGAGTTCGACGCGGGGAATCCACACCGGGACCGGCCACGGCTGCAATCGATCGCCCAACCGAGCCGCATCTTTCGCGGTCACCACCAGAGCATCGGCCTCCGAACACAGTGCTCGGAATTGATCAAGCATGACGGGTGAAATGGGGTCGTGATCGGCCAAAGGGGGCATCGCGGCCACGATCCCACCCGCTTGGACCAAAGCATCTCGGACCCGTTCTGGACGGGCGATCCCCGCCATGACCACACAACGCTTCCCCTGCACCGAGACCTCGTCCCCTTGAGGGGTATGCACGCCCTGCCAAATCGCTGAGACCTCCGCCAACGCCGGCTGCCCCGCCAACTGCGCGGTGGCCATCTGGTCCTCTTGGCCCATCGGTCCCGAGACGACCCAGACATCGGCCCGCCGCAAGCCCGACGCCGGTTCACGCAACCAGCCAGCGGGCAACGTGGTGGTTCGGGCGGGCGGACGCATCCCATCCACCAAAACGACATCCAAATCTCGAGCCAACTCGGTGTGTTGAAAACCATCATCAAGCACCACGCAATCAAACCGAATGCCTTCGCGTTGCGCTTTCTGGATTTCGAACGCTCGATCTGGTCCAGCCAAGACGGGCACGTCAGGCATGGCTGAACGATGCTCAAGGACTTCATCAGCCTCGTGAGGATTGGCCGCGCCGTATCCACGCATGGCAATCGCGGGTCGATGCCCAGCGTCAATCAACCAGCCAACCAACAACCGGACAAAAGGGGACTTCCCCGTGCCTCCAGCCGCAAGGTTGCCCACCGAGATCACGGGGACATCAACCCGCACCGACCGCTGCTGCTTTCGCCGGATCTGTCGCGCCGACAGCGACCCGTACACCCATGAAAACGGATGGAGCAGGGCAGACCATGGACCGGCAGGACCCTGGGTCATTGGTTGTCTTCCTGGGATGGTGCCAACGCCATACTTGCCAGCATCGGCTTCAACCGCTGCAAAGGCAAGCCCATCACCGTGGCATGATCCCCTTCGCAGGAAAGATCCCAGCCATCGTTGATGCGATCTGCAAGGTTGTATCCCCCCGCCCGCCCTTTCCAGCCATCATGCTCCAGATAGGTTTCAATGGCCTGATCAGAAACCGATCCCCAACGGACGCGAGCCACGTCGACAAACGACTGCTCTTCATCCCGATCAAGATCGATCAGGCACACTCCAGTCACCACCGGATGGGTGGCACCGCGGAACGCATGCAACATGCGGCGAGCGTGGTCTCGATCACGCGGCTTGCCCATCACCTCACCTTGGTGGGTGCACACGGTGTCACCCGCCAAGACCACCCCTCTGGCGCCTTCGGCCCGCAGCGACTCAGCCACTGCCCTGGCCTTCCAACACGCGAGCGCCAACGTCCACTCTTCTGGGCCCACATCACCCGGAGTCAGTTGACCATCGTCCAAATGTGGGGGACGGGCAGTGGCCGCGTACCCCGCCTCTTGCAGCATGGCCCGCCGCTGCGGAGAACCTGAACCAAGCCAAAGCCTCCGCGGCGTCATGGGGATCTCTTCCAGTCGGTTGAGCACCATGTCCACCGACAACTGACGCATCCATCGGTCATCGGTGTGACGGTAACGCACATGGGGTGGAACCCCGTTGGGTCTGATGGCGGCACCGGCACCGCGCCAGGGTCCCGTCAAGGCCGGATCGGTGGGACCAAACAACCCCAACGCCGCCACCCCAAAGCCCGCCGCCATATGCAGTGGTGCTGAATCCAAGCCCACCAACCGCGTTGCTCCCGCCACCAAGCCCATCGTGCCCCCCAGGGAGACTTCGCCCGCCGCCAAGTGGGCGGTGGGCCCCAGCGCGTCGACCAATGAAGCCAACAGCGCGCGATCTTTGGGAGAACCAACCACCACACAGGGCCCAGCAAGCGCTTTTCCCAACTCCAGCCAACGCTCTAGGGGCCATCGTTTGGCCGCACCCCGGGTCGTTGGAGCCAACACGTGATACCCACCACGGGTCAACGACCGGTCAACCCCCCAAGACTTGGCTTCGTGTTGGGCGGTAGGAGAAAGAAAAAGTTGCAAATCGGCGAGGGCGGGAATGCCAAGGGGCCGGAGAAGACCCAACATGCGATCGACCGCATGGGCCCCTTTCGGGATGTCTACGTGCTCGGTCAGTCCCCATCTGCCGCCCTCCCGAGCATCAGCAAAGCCAATCCGGCGGGGAGAGCCAGTCCAACGGGCCGCCAGTCCACTGCGAAAGAGGCCCTGGGCATCCAGTACCAAGTCGTATTGGGGCTCGCGGAGGACCTTCCGCAACTCGCGGGCGGCCACGCGGTGGCTTGATTTCCAGGGGGATCGCAATCGATCGCGGTGAAAGGGCACCACGCCGTCCAGATCCGGGTGGGCGACAATCGCCTCTTGCCAATCGCTTCTCACCAACCAATCGATCTGGGCACGGGGATAAGCCGCTCTCAGAGAACGGAGGACCGGGACGGTGCGGCACACGTCCCCCAAGGCACTGGGCCGAATCAGCAAGATGCGTTCCGGCGTATCGGTCACGGGATGGATTCTACGGCGACGAAACCGCCGCTCACCTTGACGGAAGCTGCCCGCAGGATGATGATTCCATATTCGTGACCGACCAAACCCCAAAACCACCAAGTGATTCCGACTCGTCTGGGACCTTTGCCCGGGCCGTGGAAAACAACCAGGCGATCCCTGGCTACGAAGTGATCAGAAAATTGGGATCGGGGGCGATGGCTGCTGTTTTCTTGGCTCGGCAAATCAGCTTGGACCGTCTGGTGGCGATCAAAATCCTGCCCAGCCGGTTCAGCGCCAACAAGGACTACATCAAACGCTTTCAGCAAGAAGGCAAAGCCGCGGCCAAATTGAACCACCCCAACATCGTTGCCGCAGTGGACGTCGGGGCGGTGGGAAGTCGCCACTACTTCGTGATGGAGTACGTGGATGGCACCGATGTGCATGAGCTTCTGAAAAAAGAAAGCAAACTTTCCGAACGACGCACGCTGGAGATCATTCAAGAGATCGCGTTGGCTTTGCAGCACGCGCACGGAAAAGGATTCCTGCACCGGGACATCAAGCCCCGGAACATCATGATCACCAAAGCGGGGGTTGCGAAACTGGCGGACCTTGGATTGGCCCGGCACGTGGACGACACCGAAACAGCCGAAGCCGAGAAGAACAAAGCGTTCGGCACGCCGTTCTACATTTCTCCCGAACAAATACGCGGCAAGATGGACATCGCAGCCCCCGCCGACATCTATGGCTTGGGCGCGACCTTCTATCACATGGTGACCGGCAAGGTGCCCTTCACCGGAGCCAACCCCAAAGAGGTGATGAAGGCCCACCTCAAAGAAGAACTGGTACCGCCGGACCACCTGAATTCCGAACTGAGTTCCGGGTGCGCGCAAATCATCGAACACATGCTCGCCCGACGGGTTGAGGATCGGTACCACTCGGCCGATGACTTGCTGATCGATCTGGAATTGGTCATGCAGGGGCTGCCACCAAAATTTGCGAGATCCGGCCTTGATGCTTCGGTTCTCGCGGAAACGGCCGCCGCCGCCGCCGCCGCCACCGCCATTCCCACCCAAGTGGCCAAGCCGACCGCCGCCGCCGCTCCCCCGACCTGGATGATTGCCGCTCTGGTCGGCAGCATGTTTGTGAACCTGCTGCTGTTCATCTTGTACTTGTTGAAATAAACCCCCACACTGCATTGGAGTCCGGATGGACCTTTACCTCGATAGTGCCGACCTCGATGAAATCCGCGCCGCCCGAGACCTGGGCGCCTTGGATGGGGTCACAACCAACCCCTCCATCATCGCAAAAGCAGGTGCGGACTTTCACGAACGCATGGCCGCCATCTGCGAGTTGTGTGAAGGACCAGTCTCCGCGGAGGTGACGGCGACGGAACACGATGCCATGCTCGAAGAAGCGGAACCTCTGTTGGGGATCGGCGAGCAAATCGTGATCAAACTCCCCTGCACCACCGATGGCATTCGGGCTTGCAACAGTTTGTCGAGCCGCGGGGTGCGAACCAATCTGACCCTCTGCTTCCAACCACTGCAAGCGCTCATGGCCGCCAAAGCTGGAGCGTTCTTGATCAGCCCGTTCATTGGACGACTCGATGACATCGGCCAAGACGGCATGGAATTGATCCAGCAAATCCGAACGGTGTATGACAACTACGGCTACGAGACCCAAGTTCTGGCGGCATCGATTCGGCACCCCATGCACTTGGTCCAGTGCGCCCTTATTGGTGCAGATGTTGCCACAGTCCCCTTCAAAGTGATTGAAGGCATGCTGAAGCACCCCTTGACCGATCAAGGCCTCGAGAAGTTCCTGGCCGATTGGAAAAAGCGGGGCTGATCAAGCAAGCCACGCCCCCGATTGGGCTAGGCGTCGCTGATTTCAACCATCACTTCGACTTCGACCGCGGTGCCTAGGGGCAAACTGGGACATCCCACCGCGGCCCGGGCATGCCGTCCGGCTTCGCCGAAGACTTCGAAGAAGAGATCGCTCACCCCGTTGGCCACGGTAGGCTGGGCCGTGAATTCGGGATCAGAAGCGACGAACACCCCCACCCGAACCACGCTGCTGACGCGGTCAAGATCACCCAAATGGTGCTGAAGGGCCGACAAGGCGTTCAAACCGCACTGTTTGGCCGCATCAACCGCTTTTTCTAAGGAACAGGTGCTGGGAACGGAACCTTCAGCAAGCAATAATCCGTCGCAAAACGGGAGTTGGCCGCTGACAATCAGCAAGTTCCCTGTCTGGGCGACGGGGACGTACGAGCCCGCCGGGGACGCGGGTGCGGGAAGTTGCAAGCCAAGTTCTTGGATTCGGGCAGCGATTGCAGACATGTCATGTTCCTTTTTCGAGGTCGGGAGGGGCCAGAACGCCCCGTACCTTTGTAACTCCTTCACAATCGGTTAGCATTCTCTTTCATCTTTCGTGGTCGGGAGCGGGTGATACCCATTTCCTGATACCGCTCTTTTTGAGCACCATGTCCTCATCTCCCCCCATTTGCGGGGAACCGCCAATCGGCGACCCGAGGCCCGACCGACATCTTGCCCGGAATCTTCGGATTCCACTCTTCGTCGGTTCGGTTCCTCTTGTTCACCGAACATCCCCTCTGTTCCCCTCTTCGGAGACCTACGCCATGAAACGTACGCGTGGATTCACCCTCGTCGAGTTGCTCGTTGTGATCGCGATCATCGGGCTGCTCATCTCTTTGCTCCTCCCGGCCCTCGCCTCAGCGCGACGGAACGCCCAGTCCACCCAAGACGGCAACCAAGTGAAGCAGATTCACGGTTCCATGTTGTCCTTCGCGGACGACGAAACCTTGCCCACCCCCGGCCTCATCAACCGACGGGCCGACCGCTTCACCAACCGCCAAAACCCTGGTGCTGGCCCCGAGCAAACCCGCCGCAACATCACCAGCGCGTTGTACTCCGCTCTGGTGGCCAAGCGTGCGTTCAACACCGACATCTTGGTTTCTGCAGTAGAAACCAACCCATACATCGGTGAATACTTGAACTACAACTACGACGCCTACAAGCCCATGGCCGACACCTATTGGGACGGCGACGTTGCCGAATCTGGTGGTGACGCCGTGTCTTTGCCAGCCGACACCGACGAGAGCATCTTCCAAGCGAACTTGTCCACGGTGGCCTACCGCAACAACACCGCCAAAGGCGAATTCCTCTGCAACACCTCGTACTACCACATGCACCTCATCGGCCTTCGCAAGAAGACCAAGTGGCGCACCAGTGCGACGTCAACCGATGCCTTGCTCGCCAACCGAGGCCCCACCCATGACCCCAACAGTGCTGCCGAAGATTGCCAAATGAACGGCATGACCATTGAGGGCTACGAACAATCCTGGACCCTCGGATTCCACGGTGCAGCCGAACAATGGGAAGGCCACGTGGTCTACGGCGACAACCACATCGAGCGGGTCCAAGACTTCTTTGCCTCGCAGTACGAACCACAAGACCAAGTCGCGTGCTTCTCTGACCTTGGGGTTAAGAAGGACAACATCTTCGCCGGGGAATTCAAAGATGTTGGCAACTCGGTCTTCCGAGGTGGCGACTGCTTCCTCGGGATGATGCGAACCAACTTCAACAACTTCGCCCAGCTTTACGCCGAGTCCCTCGCGGACTGATCTCAAACCTAAGGAGATATCAACGATGCAACGCAAACGCGGCTTTACCCTCATCGAGCTCCTCGTGGTCATGGCGATCATCGCGGTGCTCATCAGCCTTCTGCTCCCCGCTTTGAACTCCGCCCGCCGCAAGGCTCGCGAAACCAAAGACCGGACCCAACTCAGCCAAATCCACAAGGCTTGGTTCGCTTGGGCTTCGGACCAGAAGGGTCGTCTTCCCACGCCCGGTCTGGTCTACCGCCAGCAGATCAATGGTCAGTTCATTCAAGGTCGTGGCGCTGAGCGCAACGATCTGAACACCACCGCCAACATGCACTCCGTGTTGGTGGCTGAGAACTACTACGACACCGAGATCCTGGTCTCACCCACCGAGCAAAACGCCAACGTGATTGTCAAGGACGATTACAACTACGCGGTACTCAATCCAAACCCAACCGGCGTTGGCCCCATCTTCTGGGACCACTCCATGGCTGCCGACTTGAACCTCGAGTGCAACATTTCGTATGCCTCAACCCCAATCTTGGGCAAGCGGCAACGTCAAAAGTGGAAAGACACCGGTGATTCAAACTTCTGCATCATCGGCACCCGTGGACCTTGCTTGGGCTGGGGCCCCGGCCAGCCTGGTGCGGTTCCTGAAGAGGATCTGACCTACGAACTGCTCGGCCCCGACAGCAAGTGGTCCGGCAACTTGTGCTTCAACGATGGTCACATCAACCGTGTTGACACTTTTGTCCCCGACGAATTGCAATCGAGTGGCGGTCTCGTCTTTGACTGCATCTTCGTCAACGACCAAGGCAACGGGATGGACGGTCTTGACTCGGTCATCGGTATCGTCCGATCGATCCAAGGCAGCATCAATGGCGCTCCAATCGGCGTCAACCTGCTTGACCGCGAATCCACCCCGGCCGCTTCGGTGACCGAAGAGACCCTCTTCACCTTTGACCGCCCCTGCGGCTAAGTCAAAGCAACAGCATTTTGCTTTTCCGCGGCTCCCTTCGGGGAGCCGCTTTTTTTAGCGCCCCAATCGCGACCCCAAGGCGGCCGCCAAGACACACAACGTGACCGCCAGCACTGCGGATCCGAGGTTCTCGCCCAAAGAGCGCTCATTGCCCATTCCGATCGCCCCAGTGGCGAACGCGCTCATCGTGGTCAACCCCCCCAAGAAGCCAGTGATGACCAATGGGCGCACCCAAGCTTCGGCCCCATTCGCTTGAAGACGGGCCAAGGCAAAGCCCGCGAGCAAGCACCCAGCCAGATTGATGGCATGCAGGACGATCGGACGGGGACCAAACGTCATCAGACCCACGCCTCGGATCATGGCCCCCAACCCGCCGCCGAGACCAATACAAGCCAAACTGAGCCAGGGGTTCGGAGGCAACATGCTTCAGCATCGACCACCGGGGGTCTGCCCCTAGAATCATGGGCATGACCCTGCGGTTGTTGTCAGTTTGGATCGGCCTGTGGCTTGGGCCCCTTGGATCGAGCCTGGCCGCTCAGGATGCCCCCCGCCCGGTGGTCAAAACCGTAGAGAAGATTGCCCTGTTGCCCATCAAGGGAGAAATCGATCAAATCTCAGCCCAGTCATTGGGGCGAAGGTTGGATCAAGCTTTGGCCGATGGCTGCGACGCCGTAGTGCTGCACATCGATACCCCAGGCGGCGCGTTGGATGCCACCTTCTCCATGACGGAAATGTTGAAGGACCCGACCCGGACATCACCAGACTTGATGGCGTGGATTGATGATGAAGCCTGGAGTGCTGGCACCATCCTGGCGGTGGCTTGCCCCACCATCGCTTGTGCACCACGAGCCTCCTTCGGCGATGCCGCCCCGATCCAAGCCCTCCCCTTGGCCGGACTCTTGGAAATGGCGCCCGCTGAACGAGCCAAAATCGAAGCCCCTCTGCTGGCCGAGGTCGTGGATTCCGCCCGCCGCAACCACTACGACGAAGCCTTGGTCCAAGCCTTTGTCTCGGTCGGACTGGAACTGTGGCTGCTCGAGCACGTTGACGGTGGGCAGCAGATCTGCGTCGGGCGTTTGGAATACGAACGTCTTTTTGGCGAAGCCCCGCCGCGTGACTTGCCCATTCTCAATGCAGAGGCCATTCCCAGCGATGATGCCTTTGTCCCCAAGTTCGAAGACAGCATCCCCGTCCAATCTCCAGAGGAACTGGCAGAACTTGATCCACTGCGGCGGCAAGCCCTTGAAGCCAAGTGGTCACTGTTGCCCAGAGCCCGTGAAGCTCTTGGGCCCGAGGACCAAGAGCAATGGAAGCTGGTTCGTCAAATCACTTCGGCAGACCGCCTGCTCGCTTTGAAAGCCGAAGAAGGGCGCGCCCTCGGCTTGGTGCGTCACATCATTGCCACCCAAAACGATCTGGCCCGCCACTATGGTGGCGCTGAGATCGTCACCTATGAGCCCAGCACGACCGAAAAACTGGGGCGATTCTTAACCAGTTGGCCAGTGCAATTGGGCTTAATCGCAATCTTGCTGCTGTGCGTTGCTCTGGAATCTTTCATACCCGGCACCACTGTTTTTGGCTTGATTGCGTTCCTCTGTGGCATGTTCTTGATCAGCATCCCAGTGCTCGTCGGTCTGGCGGCTTGGTGGGAGATCCTTCTGGTCTTGCTTGGACTCGGATTGTTGGCCATCGAAATCATGGTCGCACCAGGCTTGTCCGTTCCGGGCATCTTGGGCGCTATCTTCCTGACCGTCGGACTGGCCACGGCCTTTACGGGTCCGGGCGCACCAATCGTTCCGCCGGAAGCAATTCCCGGGACAATTTTGTTCTTCCTGCTCCTGGCTGGAGGGGGGATCGTGGGCGGCCGCGCGCTTCGTCACGCCCAACAACGGCTGTTGGTGCTGGAAGATGTGGTGGCCGAAGGACCATCACATCGACGTACCACCATTGCGATTGACAGCGAAGGGGTCCTTGAATCAGATGCCCATCCCATCGGCAGAGCTCGGTTTGCGGAGGGTGCACGCGATGTCCGAGCAAGAGATGGTTTCATCGAAGCGGGCGCTCGTGTCCGTGTGGTCAAAGCAGGATTTGAACCCGTCGTGGAGATTGCTGAATCATGATTGAACAACTCACACTGGCTGCCACGGTTTCCGATGGCGTCATCCTGGGCATCATTTTGCTGGTGCTTGCCGCAGGGCTGATTGCCAGCGAACTGGTGATCCCTTCCGGCGGATTGTTGACCATTGGCGGAGCGGCGGCGGCCATCGCCGCTGTCGTCGTGCTGTGGAACGAAGACACCACCCTAGGCCTCAGTGCCGCTGGGCTGGTGCTGTTCGGGTTTCCGATCGGTGGCTACCTGCTGTTCAATTGGTTCATCACCACCAATTCAGGCGGCCGGTTTGTGCTGGGCGGATCCGACGATGGCCGCGGCACCGACGACATCCAAGCCAAAGAGGCCGAATCGGCTCGGCAGGCCAAGCACCATGCCCTCAAAGAGATGATCGGACTCCAAGGCCTCACCGTCACCGAACTTCGACCGGTGGGACGCATCGAAGTCAACGGGGAACGCCACGAAGCCATTTCAGAGTCTGGGATCATCGATGCGGGAACTCCAATTGAAATCGTGAATGCTTACGACGCACAACTCAAGGTTCGTCCGGTACCCTCCGGGCAGGAGAACGCTTCATGAACCCCCTCTTGATCATCCTCGGCGTCATCGGCGGCATTTTTGCCCTGGTGGTCTTTGGCTTGGCCTTCAACATCATCGGCCTCTGGTTCCAGTCGGTCGTCTCTGGCGCGAAGTCTGGACTGTTCGACCTCATCATGATGCGGTTCCGGAAAGTCAATCCACGCGTCATCGTGGTGAACCGAATCACCGCCAAAAAAGCGGGCATCGACATCCCTACCGATTGGCTTGAAGCACACTTCTTGGCCGGGGGACGGGTTGGCAACGTCGTGATGGCCATGATTGCCGCCGAAAAAGCCGGCATCGATCTGGTGTGGGATCGGGCCACCGCCATTGACTTGGCTGGACGTGACATTCTTGATGCCGTGCGAGCATCGGTTGACCCTCGCGTGATCGACTGCCCCAACCCTGAGGTTGGCAAAGCGACCATTGATGCGGTGGCCATGGACGGTATCCAATTGAAAGCCCGCGCTCGAGTGACCGTGCGAACGAATATCGATCGGCTGGTGGGTGGCGCGACCGAAGAAACCATCATCGCCCGGGTAGGCGAAGGCATCGTGTCCGCCATCGGCTCGGCCGAAACCCACAAAGAAGTGCTGGAAAACCCCGATCGAATTTCCAAAGCTGTGCTGGGTAAGGGCCTTGATACTGGCACCGCGTTTGAGATTCTCTCGATTGATATTGCAGACATCGATGTGGGCCAAAACATTGGTGCTCACTTGCGGAACGAACAAGCGGAAGCCGACAAGAAAATGTTCCAGGCGGAAGCCGAAAAGCGCCGCGCCTTGGCCGTCGCCCATGCCGCCGAACACACCGCAGACGTCGAAAAGAACCGAGCGTTGGTGGTCCTTGCCGAAGCTGATGTCCCCAAGGCGATGGCAGAAGCCCTTCGAAATGGCAACCTTGGCGCGATGGATTGGTATCGCATGCAAAACATCGAGTCTGATACGCGAATGCGATCCAGCATTGCTGGCGATACGCCCGGCACCTCCGAGTCGGGTCGCGAGGTCTAACCCTTCGGTTCTGTGCCCACGCTGCACGTTGTCATTCCCGTCTTCAACGAGGCGGAGACCTTGGCCACCATCCTTGACCGGGTTCAGGCTGTTCCGTTGCCCGAGCCATGGCACATCAACATCACCGTGGTGGACGATGGCTCCAGCCCCCAATTCGCCGCGGCTTTGGAAGAGACGGTCACTGATCGATCACTGGATGTGATCCGGCATGACCAGAACCAAGGCAAAGGGGCCGCCCTGCGTACGGGGTTCGACAGCGTGCTCCAACACGGGCAGGATGATGACGTGGTGGTCGTCCAAGATGCTGATTTGGAATACGACCCCAACGACTTGATCGCCTTGCTGGAGCCAGTTCGCCAAGGCAACGCGGACGCGGTGGTAGGTACACGTTGGGGACCACATCACCCCCTACAAGGTCTCCGGCCTCGCCTCCACCGACTGATCAATGGACTGTTGACGGTTCTGTCCAATTGGCTGACTGGCCTTGATTTGACGGATATGGAGTGTTGCCAAAAATTGCTCACGATCCCCACACTCCGAAAAGTTCGGCCCCACCTCACCGAGGACCGCTTCGGGGTTGAGCCGCAATTGATTGCGGCTTTGGCCGCACACCAAGTTCGTATGGCAGAAGTTCCGGTGTCATACGAACCTCGCAGCATGGATGAAGGGAAGAAGATCGGCTGGCAAGATGGTGTGCGAGCGCTCTTGGTCATTGCCCGAGGGATTCGGAGGCCAACATGAACAACGCCTTGTCTTCGAAATCATGGCTCTGGCAGATACTGGGGTTCGGCCTGGGGGCATGGCTGTTCTGGACCGTGGTCCAAGGGGCCATGCAAGCTGGAGATTTCTCGGCCTTGCGTGAAGCCGATCCCATGTTGCTTGGCCTGATGCTCCTCTTGTCCTTGGCATCAAGCATATGCAACGCCGCCTTGTTCACTTCGGTCAGCCGGCCCCTACGCAACCAGCCATCGCTTTCGCTGCGGCGCATGGTGCCACTCAATTTCAGTTGTGGTGCTCTGAATTACGCCCCCTTCCGCCTGGGGGCGCTCGCACGGGTGGCCTGGCACGTTCGGGTGGACGGGATGAATGCTTCACGCGTCTCAGCGCTGATGGCCATGGCCGGAGGTTGGTATCTGCTGGTTGGCTTGGCGGCTTTTGGGGCTTTGTGGCTCCAGCCTTCTGGGGGGTGGAGCGCACTCGGCGTCGCTCTGATCCTCATGCCCATGGGTTGGGGGCTGGGGCGATTGCTGGTTGCCAAGCTGCCCGGAGGACTGTTCCGCGAAGCCCGGCCGATGTTGAACGATGCTCGGGCTTCGTTGGAATGTGCCGCACTTCGAATGTTGGATGTGGTGTGCTTCACCGCCCGACTGCTGGTCGGCGCTTGTATTTTAGACATTGAGCTTGGCTTGGCTGAGGGTGTCCTGCTTGCCGTGGTGGCCACCTTTGCCAGCTTGGTGCCTTTCGGTCGCTTGGGATTCCGCGAAGCGGGCGTGGCCGGCGCGGCGGGCGCGATTGGGGGCATTGACCCTGGGCTTCGAGATCAGCTTTCACTCTTGGATTCCGCCGCCGAAGCAGCCGCTTATGTTCCATTGGGACTGACCCTTTCGGTGCTTTGGCTCCGCCCCCATTTCAAACGGGTACAGTCGAACGCATGTTGATGGCTCGAGTCTGCCGCTGCGGCAAAGACGTCACCAGTTCCGGTCTGCCGACGCCATTGCAGGGGATTGTGGCCTGCCCGGTATGCGGCAAGGGGGTTTTGGACCAAGACGATCGCAGCCGCATCGCATGGCGGCGAGCTCGAAAAGTGGATGCCGGCTTGACCCGATTCGTGCTGCAGCTTCACGCCTTTCCCCTGGCTTTTTTGGCTCTGGACGAGTCAGGGGTTTGGCTTGAGGAATTCACTCGAAGCCCAGATGCCACCTTGTTGGTGGTTCCACTGATGTTGTGCACCTTTGCTGGCACGTGGACCCACTTTGGCTTGGGACATCTCTGCCTCCAGACACGCATTGGGGTTTGGATCTTCCTCTGGGGGTTCACGATGGCCAGCGGGTGGTACTTGCAGGAGATTGACCCGAGCCATTCGGCCGTCTTCGACATCCAACCCCATCTGATGAACGCTGCTGCCGGTGCATTCGCGCTCCTGCTGGGCTGGCCCATCGCCCGCCTTCTCCAAACGATGTGGAGGGGCTTCCGGCGAAACCGTCGCCGGAAAAAACGCGAACAATGGCGCCGCTGGGGGGTGGCATGGTGAACGAACCGACCAACATCACCACCGAGCCCACCGGGTTTGCCTTGGAAGGACATCGTCCCTGCCAACACTGCGGGTACGACTTGGTCGGAACCCCTATTGAACGCGCCATAGACCTGGAGATCGCGGTGATTCGCTGTCCCGAATGCGGCAACCTGAATCCCCTCATTGGAACACCACCCCTTGGCCCATTTGCCCAGCGGGCCGCGATGGTGGGCACTTTGGTTCGCCTGCTGTTGATTGGACTGACCTCGATCATCCTTTGGACTGTTGCCTTCAACTCGGTAGAAGAGTGGGGCGAGAGCATGTACCGAAGCCAAGCCAATCAAGGCCTCATGGCATTCTTCAAAAGAAACGGGGACACCCCAGAGGAACAGCAAGCATTAGAAGTGGTCCATGAAGATGATGCCACTTTGGGCGAGTTCATCACCGTTTTGAAGTTGTATCAAAAACGGACCGATTCCAAATACGACTTTGGCGAACTGTTCCAATCACAGATCACACCTCTCTTGACCGTTGTTTTTATCCTCGGTGTGGTCTGGTCATTGCTGCTGTTGCCCCAAAGATGGATTCGTGCCGGAGTGGCGGCCGTCGTGGTTGGGATGCTTGCGGCCGGGGCCGGCGTCGCCTCCCTGTTCGCCAGCAAGCCACTCGACATGCTGGTCCAAGACCTCCCAATGGCCGCGTACGATCCTGACAGACTGCCATCCTTTGTTGCGGAATCGGGCATGGAGCGTCTGTTTGCCTTCCATGGCGCTGGTGTGGTCGTCATCACGTTGGTGATTTCAAGCGTCCTGGCCCGGCCACTGGCCAGGGGGGCGTTCCGTCTCTTGGTGCCACTTGAGCATCTTTCGGGCGTGGAGGTGCTGTGGAAGGCCGATGGATTGCCAATGCCATCGCCGGCTCCGTCCAAAGATCAACCGACGGTGGAATCTTGATGGATTCTTCGGCCACGCAACCTGAGCAAACCGATGACCAACACACCTGGCAATACGGCGACGATGTCTTTCCCCTGATCGCCCAGACCCCTCTCTTGAACACTTGGAAGTTGTTCGAGGCTTGGCTTCGAATTCTGCAACTCTTTGCCTTGTGTGGCGTGCTGGCTTGGTCGGTGGCCTCCCTCCCCGAAGTCATACGAAATGTGCACAGAGCCAACCTCTATCGGCATATCCCAGCCTTGACCCATTTGCACAGCGCGGCAGCCCAAACCGAACCCAGTACCGAGGTGGAGCCAAGCTCCGGAGCCATGCAAACCCTCAGACCAGCCGACTCTCCCGAGGCCTACTGCGTTGCCATTTCGGAGTACCTCGCCAATTCGAGGACCACTTCCGATTGGCTTGCCTTGGTTTGCCTGCCTTGCCTGAGCTTTGGCAGTGCCGTTGGCGTCGGGGTGAGCTTGATCTGCTTACCGGCGAGTCGGTGGCGTGCACTGGGCCTCGGCATGTGCAACGGCGCCGTCACCATGGGATGGCTACTCCTCACAACAACGCCTCCGGATCGTTCAGAAGGCGCCCTTCAGTTGTACGGTCCCGGTCAGGAATGGGGGATCGCGATTGACCTCCCGGTGTACGAGAAGTTGATGTACGCCTGGACCATCAATGACTTGCCCGCCGCCACGCTCAGCATGACTCTGGGCTTGCTGATCGCCATTTGGTTCGCTCGGCCGACCAGTCGTGCTTTGATGCGACTGCTGCTCCCCCCTGCCTCACGATGGCACATCGCTTGGCTGTGGACCGCCGACGGTCTTCGGGTTCCGGGAGCTCAGCGCAGTTCGTCTTGACGCGCGAGACCAGCCACCACCCCGGATGGCTTCCCACTCAGTTCAGCATGCTTCAGCAGCCATCGCAACACGGTGGTGACGACGACGGCGTGTGACCACGTCAACGGAGAAACCGAGACCGGATCGCCATTGTGGGGGTGCACTTGCTCAGGGAGGACCCCAGAAGGTCGGGCCCGCTGCCCCACCCAATCAAAGACTTCCAGCACTTGATTGAGCTCATCAAGCGTGGTGGCGGTTTCAATGTCGTGCAACGCGACCCACAACGTGCAGATGATCCAAGGGTTCCCCGGGACCCGCTCGAGATCTTGGTGTTCGATGCGGTGGTAATAATCCCTTTGGTATCGAGCCACCCCACCGATGGAGGTCTTCACGGTGAGATGGTCACGCACCGCTTGCATGTCGGCAACCACCCGTGGGTCGTCGGCGGGCAATGCGCCGAACAGGAAGATGCCGTGGTTGGCAGCATCCACCGTCATGTCCAATCGGTAATCGCCTTGCTCGGTCGGAACGGCCATGCGAGCAAATCGCTCGTGTTCGGGGACCCACAGGTACTCCAGCATGGCGTCGGTCATGCGCCGGGCCCCAGCCAAGAAACGCTCTTCGTGATCCATGGCCCCCATATCACGGGCAAATTCCGCCGCGGCCTTCAATGCACCGATGGTTGCGGCCACGGTGAAGGTATGGATCCCCCGCCGTTCTTCCCAAAGATCCCAGCTCGGCTTGGGCAGGCCATGGTGATCGCGATGCTCGAGCAACCAGTTGGCGCAAGGAATCACGATCGAGTTGTAGAGCGGCTTGAGGAATTCGACATCCCGGTAGATCCGGAAGTGTTCGCGCAGCGCCCACAACACCAGTGCGGTTTCGTCCTGCTGCACGGCAAGGACCTGGCGACCGTCCAACACTTCGGGGTGCCACGAAGACGCGAGGGTCCCATTGGGGTTGTACTTGTGACGGAACCAGCCTGAGGGTTCCACGATGTCGTCGCAGAAACGGAAGAACGAGCGCGACAATTCCGATTGCCCCGCCAACGCCAACCCGTAGGCCACCAAGGCCCCGTCCCTTGGCCACATGTACGAGTACGTGTCGCCGGCAAAGGTTTGAATATCCGAATCGTTGGCGGCCAGAATGGCTCCCCCGTTGTCGACTTGGGTACGTAACACCAACTGCGACCGCACGTACATATCTCGAATGGGCTCAGGCAACGGAGAAAAATCAATCGGCTCTTTGAGCGCCCAAAGCCGCCAATAGGCTTCGGTGCGATCCATCATGCGGCGGGCCGTCTTCAGGGCAATTTTGTCATGAAGGGCCACCAAAGCCTCTCGAGAATCCCCACACGCGAGCCACACGGTGGCGCGGGCGACGCCTCCGGCCGGCACGTGCAGATGGAATCCCACGGTGGAATCCACCGAACCCTGCGCGATGGGGTTGCGGGAAAGATGGCCATCTTCGGCATCACGCCAGGTGCCTTCGGCATCACCAATACGCTTGGTCCCGGTTGTGAAGTGTTCCACGCCGTACCGCAACGGATCTTCACCCGCCACCAAGAACCACCGCTGGTCTTTGTAGTGCACCACCCCCTGGAGTTCCGGATCGAAGTAGGCGGTGTCCCCAACGGGCGAAGCATCAATGGACAAGTCGTGATGAATGAAAATGCGCGCGTCCCGCATCTTCCCGGTGAGATCTTCCACTTCGAAGGAACGGAACCACACAGGCGAGTGGTAGTCCACAACGTCCGAGCATCGAACGGCAATCCCTAGGCCATCGTGCCTCAACAAGCAGTCGGTGGCGAGTGTTTCGGGCTTGTAGCGCAAGTCATGTTGCCACTCGTCGTCATCCACCCAAGCAAACTGACCATCCACCCAGAACCCCAAACGTTGCGGGTAGCCCTGCGCGTGGTTCGGCATGCCAATACGCGGCCAGAACAGGTCACGGGCTTGGTACCGATCATCAAACGCAACCATGAGTTCGCCGTTGCCGACGGGCAGATCACGAGGCATGGGACAATTCTCCGAAGGGGGGTGTCGGATGCAAAGGCCACAAAGTGTACTGCAGGCAGAATCGCTGCCGTTCAGTCGTCAGATTCGAGATCTTCTTCCTTGGCCAGAGCAGAAATACGTGCGGCGGGATCGCCCACACTTGTAATTTGCACCGCCGATCGATCTCCCAATCGGCAGGCTCGGCCGGTCGCCAAAGACCGGTGCCCAACCGTCACTTCGAGATCTTCATCCACCATCGTGCCGAGCTCAAGAACGCTGCCTGGCAGCAGCCCTCGAACCTCATGCATGGTCATACGCCGCTGCCCCAACACAACCCGGACGGGGACCTCCAACTGCAACAACTCATCAACGGAAGGTCCCATGCAGGAACTATCGGACCTCGACGCGATATCACTGCACATTTTTCAGCAGAACTTGCGCTTGTCT
>PAHO01000021.1 GCA_002705085.1 Phycisphaerae bacterium
ACACCGACGGTGTCACCGTTGCTGCCTTGCAAAGCTGCAGCGGAAGCGTAAGCGCCACCACCGATGATGCCACCGGAGAGGTGGTTCCAACGGATTTGAGCGTTGTCGTTGTTGACAGCCCAAACGTACATCGAGCAGTCATACGCACCCAAAGGCATGGCCAGGTCGTAGGAGTCGAAAGTAGCGATTTGGTTGGCAGTCAACGAGAAGCCCATGTCGTAGCTCGCGCCACAACCAGCGGTGACGTAAGCTTGCAGCTGGACGTCAGCGGGGTAGTCGTTGGAGATGTGAATGGTGCCGTTAGCATTGACGAACATGAGAAGTGAACCCTTCTCAGTTGCGGAAAGACGGTCTGCACCGAAAACCGAACCCGCCGCCGCGAGCGCGGCAACGCCCATAAAGAACTTGTTACCCATGGTGTGTCCCCTTTGTAAGGATGATTGGGTTTCTAAAAGAAAACCAAGCCCCCCCCTTGGGGACTCTGGTGGCAAAATTAGCGAGCAAGATCACCTGCTCACCCATCCATCCCTGGCCGCCCAAAAGCAGCCCCATCCACGTTCATCACCCCGGCTCCAGCCCCGGACAACGTCCGGAAATCACTGGAAAGACTAAGGTTATATACCCATAGGTTGGGTTTCAACCCCCTAATCTTATTTTTTCTCAGTCCTTCGAGACACGAGTGGTGTCTCGCTGGGTTCGGTAGGCCAAAAGGACCTCTTCAGGGCCTTCCGGACGGGTTCTGGCCGATTCCACCGACAAACCGGTGCCCGCCACAATGTCAGGAATACCGTCCCCATCAAAATCCGCTGCGGTCACGCCTGCGGTGCCGCTGAGGCCAGTGTTGGGCAGCCCCGAATCGGCGACGTACTCAAAGTGGCCATGCCCATCGCCACGCAGAACGAACAGCCCGCGAGCATGCCCCATCTGCCGCTTGTTCATGCGGCCAAGGAACACGATGTCCAGGTGACCATCGCCGTCAAAGTCAGCCAAATCCACCCCCGTACCGCCACCATCAGCTTCGGGGAACGGATCAACGCCGTATTCCCACTGCCCCGCTCGGTTGAAGAAGACTTCAGGCCCGTTCACCCAATTGGCCACGACGATGTCAAGCATGCCATCGGAGTCAAGATCGCCCACTTCCATGCCCCACCAAATGCCTTGCATGGGTGGCTCGGGCAGGCCCAGCGACGCATCGGTAAAGCGGCCTTGACCGTCGTTGATGTAGACCTTGGGGCCCCGACAGTACGAAGCAAAGAGATCCAGATCGCCGTCGCCTTCAAAGTCGTGGAGCATCAGCCGGGTGCACCATCCCCGCTTGGGCAGCGATTCTTCAGACACCCACTCCCAGTTCACCCCGGTGCCGTCGCCCAAGAACATGTTGATGCCCCCTTCGTCGGAAGCACCGGTGAACACGTCGGCGTGGCCATCACCATCGACATCGCCCACGGCAATATCTTCCATGCCTTGGAACATGAAGTTGTTGTCGTTGTCATCGGACAGGTACTCGGGCCAAACGGCTTCCGCCCCCTTGTCCCAGCCGCCATCGGCGTTGCGAATCCAGGTATACAGACCCTTGCAGTGGCACCCGTAAATGAGGTCGTTGCGGCCATCACCGTTCAAATCCAGCACTTCCAAGCCGCCACCACAGGTGATGCCTTCGCTCTCCAAACCGGCCGAAGCGTCCTGCCAGAGGCCGTCTTGCATCAAGAACATGCGGGCGCCCTTGAGCAACCGGGGCAAGGCCACGATCTCTTGGGTGCCGTCGCCGTCGACATCCACGACGCGAGGATCGCACTTCCATTGTCCGCTGGTGGGCAGACCCTTGGCCGCGTGCACGAAGGACACAGCAGGCTTGGCCGCCGGCATGGGGGTAGGCTCGGGCATGGGGGATTCCACTGCCAACGCCGGTTCCGCCACTGGGGATTCAACCGAGGCGGTGGTGGAAGCGGATTCGCACCCCAATAGAGTGACTGAGGCAATCAAAAGGCAGGAACGGGTCATGAGGGTTACTCCGAAGCCGCCACAGCATCATCGCTGGCGGCACCTGGGTGGTCGGTTTTGAAGTCGTAGTACCAAGTTCCATCGACCCTTCGGTACTGCTCCACCAGTACCGCGGGCTGGGGATCCATCTTCCGCAAGCTGGGGTGAAGGTTCTTGATCAGGATCTCATGCTGGACGCGGGCCGAATCGCCCACCACTTCAATCCAGAGTGGCTTGGCCCCATAGAAGCCAAATTCAGCATGGAGTTCTTCGAATTTTTCGCGGGCCACCAACTCACGGTCGTCCGGATCGGAATGGTCCCAGTAGCGATCGAAGTTTCGATCCGCTCGGGCGGCGTTCACGATGGCATGCACATCACGCACCAACTCTTCGGCCAGCAAATCTCGGGTGGAAGGTTTGGCTGGCAGTTTCTCTTTTTCCTTGCGGTCTTCGACGATGACCCAGCGGCCCTCTTCCTTCATCCAGCAGTCGTTGCGGTTGAGTTCTCGAGCCTCAAGCTGAGGAAATCTTCGAATTCGGGTTTGGACCGCCACCGATTGCCAACCAAAACCATCCATGGCTTCGACTTCCCCTGGATCGGCCTTTTCAAATATAAACGGCGATTCCGCCGCCGCCCATTCCGCCCACGCTTCCCATCCTTCTTCTCCGCGTACTTTCGCTGGAAGATGCTCGTACACCACTTTCCAGTCTTCCGAAACCCGAGCCAGCCAGAACCGCTCGGCCACCTCACGCAACGCCTTGGCGTCGGCCTTTGCGGCCTGCTGCCGCTCGGCCAACCGTGCTTCGGGCGTGTTGGAAACACCGGTATTTGAAGCCATTTGGGCGGTTTGGCATCCAACCAGAACAACACTGAGAAGCAATCGGTGCATGGGCGGGGTCCCCTAGATCTAGAGCACGATCGTAAGGGCATGTAATATATCATTCAACCCTTCGATATCGCGTTCTTTCGCCTCGGACATGCACCAAGCGGGTAGGATTCAGCCTTCACTTGGAGATCCATACCATGAACGAAATGATCCGACGTTTGACCGTCCTCTGCCTCTTGGCTGCCTTCGCCGGCTGTTCAGGAGAATCTGGCGGCGATTTCAGCAGCCCTGAAGACCAAGAAAAAATGAAGCGACGCGAAGTTGGCAAGGTCCGCAAGGCCCCCGGCGCTGATTTGGGCGGCCCCGGCTCGTCCGAAGACGGGCAATAATCGCAACCTACTGGCCTCCCTGCTTTCTCAAAGTCGGGATTTCAAACCATAAAGCCCGCCCCACAGGCTGTGGGGCGGGTTCTTTTTTTGATTTGGGCAGGATTTGATCGCCAGTCCCCCTTGTGTCACCCGCGGCAGAGGTGATACTCGAAGTGAAGGAACAGCCCATGATTTTGACCACCCTTCTGATGTGCACCTTGGACCGTCCCCTTGGGGCCGAAGAACACCGCGTACGCATTCCAGAGTTTGTGGTCAGCGGATCCGTGCAACCGATCGCGTTGGCTGGAAGTTGCCCCGCCGAGATCTCCGCCCACACCGATGCCGACTTCGGAGGCGGGCAGTACACCGTTCAAGCTGGCTTCGCCGAGCAAGAAGTGGCCGCAGCCAGTTGGACGTTGGACCCCGCGGTCTTTCCGATCCAGCTTGATGTTGCCGAGATGATCTTTGCCACGAGCAACACCAACGTCACCACAACCACCGAATGGACCTTCTTTGTTTGGTCAGGCACGCCTGCCAGCGGAAACTTGGTGGCCCAGTACTCCAGCGACGGAGAGTTGTTGCCCCACATCGTGCTTCAACCTGGCACCAATGGCGTCAACGTTCAAGTCTTGGTGGACCCAGATGACCCCGAACAAATCATCATCAACGACAGTGGGGATGCCACCTTCAGCATTGGCTACCGGATCGACCAACACAACAACCAAACCAATAACCCATGCTTGGTGGCGCCTCCCTCCAGCCAAAACGCCTTTCCCACCACGGATGTGGGAGGGCTGCAAGCTCCAAGTCAAAACTGGCTGTTCGGGGTGAATTGTGGTTTCTTGGGATGCCCACCCAACGGCGGATGGGCCACCTTTGCCGACCTCAACGTCTTGTGCCGTCCGTCGGGCGACTGGGTCATGCGGGCCACCTGGACGAGTTTGTCCTGCAACCAAACCCTTGGCGCGTGCTGCCTTCCCAATGGAACCTGCGGCTTAGAAACATCAAATGACTGTGCGACGCTGGGAGGACTGTTCGAAGGGGACAATGTCCCGTGCACAAATGTCGAATGCCCTCCCGCCCTCGGCGCCTGTTGCCTCTCCGGGACCTGCAGCACCCAAGCCGCCGACGACTGCATCAATTCGGGGGGGACCTGGCAAGGTGCCGGAACCTTGTGCAGCGAAATCGACTGCAACGCCGGCGGCGCCTGCTGCATCCCGGCCACGGGAGGCTGTTTAAGTTTGCCCGCCACCGATTGCGGTTTGGTGGGCGGCACTTTCTCGGGTCCAGGCACCACGTGCGGCACCACGATCTGTTTCCCCGAAGGCGCATGCTGCTTGGACGATGGGACTTGCGTGGAACCCACGACGCCTGAGGACTGCACCGGCGCCGGCGGAGTGTTCCAAGGTGATGGAACTGACTGTGCCTCCACAAATTGTCCTGATCCTGAAGGAGCGTGTTGTGTCCCAACCACAGGGGCATGCCTGCTCCTGACGAACTCCAACTGCGGCGTCGTCGGTGGGCAATACGCAGGCGATGGGACCATTTGCGAGAACGAATGCGATTCCGCCTGCCCAGAAGACCTTGATGGTTCTGGAGCGGTGGAGTTCGCTGACCTCATCCAGTTGCTTTCAGCATTTGGGCCTTGCGACGGCTGTGCCGAAGACCTCAATGCCTCTGGCGCGGTGGAGTTCAACGACTTGATTGCCTTGCTGAGCGCGTGGGGCGAGTGCTAAACCGGTGCCCCTGTAGTCAATTCTGACGCTGAATTGATCCTGATTTGCGGTCTTGGTCACGCTCTGCTTCTCGGTCACGAACCCGCCGCTCATACGCCGCTTGGCGTGCCTCAAGGTCCAATGGGACCGGGAAGAGTTGCTCCAAAGTGTTGTTCAAAGACAGTTCAGATCGAGCAAACTGCTGGGCCAACGCATTTCGGATGGATGGCCGTTCTGCAGCCGCCCGCAACCAAGGGTTGTAACTGTCCACCCGTTGCCACACTTGGGCTCGATCCAACAACGGAATCGTGGGGTCCGTGATGAACTGCAAGAACACCACTTCCACCACCTCTTCCAAGGTGGGTGGCATCAAGTCTTTGATGCGACCAGAGCCAAACTTGGTTTCGTAGTCGTAAAACTCATTGCCCCGAAAAATGCGATGCACTTGAGCGGTGTAGGTCAGCGCTTGCTCCCAAACCTCTCGACGATCCGGCGCGACGCCGGCCCGGAAGCCCACGTACAACGCGCCCCGAGCCTCGGTGGGGGCAAGGTGCGGCTGCGAGTCGAGTTCTTGCTTCACCTCGTTCCGCACGAAGATCTCCAGATCAATCGCGTAGGCGTTGTTGGGCGGAACCGCTCCGCTGCCGAACCGCTCGTCCAAACGGTCCAGCAAACGCTGGGCCCGATCTTTCTCACCCGATCGCCATGCTTCACGGATGGAGGAGCTCATGAAGTTGCGCAAGAAGTCAATGAAAGTCTCTCCACCAGCACCTTTCACGTCGTAGTGCTTGGTGTAGTAGTACTCAAACTCGCGGTCAATCACATCAATAAATCGAGGCTCTTGGGTGCGAACTGGTGGTTCGGTCGAGAAGGGGTCAAAGCGAACCCGTCCGTACCGAGCCAAGGCCTGTAAGGCCTGAAGCACCACGCGGTCGTTGTTCAATCGTTTGTAGTCGTCATCATCCGAAGCAACCCGGGCAGTTGCTCCCTCTTCACCTTTCTTCCCCCAATACAAGGCGTGGGCTTGACCATTCCGCCAGTCGAGCGGTCCGTACAACTCGGTGTAACGCCGCATTCTCTGGGGATCAAGGTTGTACTCATCCTCAAGAACCTGTCGACGAACAAACGTCACCAACTGGTCCAATGCCCCGCGAAGGTTTGGATCGGCCACAATCGCGTCAAGCGCTTTGGCCATGGGTCGCTCCGCCGCCACCTGATCATCGATACCAAGCAGAGCGGCTCCGGTGGGATTTTGACGGATGGCTTCCCAGATGCCGTACTCCAACAAAAAGTCGCTGTCGAGTTTGAGGTCCACCCCGGCTTGTTCGGCCAATGGCGCAACCGATGAAAGTAGGCGATCGCGGACTTCGCCGCATCGAGGGTCGAGCTCCAGAAGAAGGGGAAGAGAACCAGGTGCCTCTTCAATGGCACGCAACCACGCGACGCGGTCTTCCAAAGTCTCAGGTGGCTCACCCAACAAAAAGTGCCACTCTCGGGTGAACTCTCTCTTGTAGAACAGGTGGGCGTCATCGGAGTTGCCCTCGATCTTGTGGGCGTACCAGAAGGCGAGTTCCTTGTGGAGCACCAGGTCATCAGGGTTGTGCCGCAACCCTTCGTTTTGCACCAAGCGAACCCCGGCCCGCACCCAGTCCCAGCGCTCTTCGAGCGTGTGGGTGGCGACCGAAATGTTGTAGGCCATGTTGTGCCCGTGGTAGGCCCAGACCGCCGCAAACCTCGGCTGAAGTTTGGTGATGAGGTCAGAAAGGGCCATCACTTCGAAGTAATCGCCCTCCTCCTTCATTAGATTGACTTTGATCCAAAGCACATCCACCACCAACCCACGCAAGGCACCGATCGCCGTGCCCACCGCAACCCAAGGTGGAGCCCCCTCCACCACCGAATCGGTGTAACGCAGACCGGCCTCCTCGGTTCGTTGCTCCAAGTCAGGCAGCAGGGCACCCGCTCCCACGAATGAAAGCACCGCCAGTACCAATCCCAATGGTCGAGCCCATCGCATCTCAGCCGCTCCCGCTGTAAATCGCCAGCTGACGACGGGTCAAAACGCGCCAGCCAAACAACAATGAACCCCCGGTCCAGAACAACAACATCCGCGCGAACGCGTTGAACACTTCAGACCAAGGAAGATGCCGGCCACGAACAAGCGACCCCGTTGGGTCATAGTCACCAAACGCACCAAAGGCCCACGTCATGGCGACGGCCAACTGGTGGATGATGACTTCGAACACCCAACTGATGCCCGCCGCGGTGTCGGAGAAATCGATCTCGTTCATCTCTGCCGGGGCATACCAGTACAAGGCCCGAGCAAGGAACGGTGCAGCTGATCCGGCAAGGAAAATCGTGATGGAAGCAAGGCATGCCACCGGGAACCCGAGCGCCGTTGCACAGGCCACGGCCAAAGCGGCCAAGAAGGCCAACTTCGACCAGTGCACCAACGCAGCGCGAAGGAAATTGCTTTCAAACGACGAGACTTGGTACAGGATCTCGAGATCGTCGGGATCAAAATTGATGGCCGCCGGGGCCAAGTTCTGGATCGCCATGCGCAGCGCACCATCGTCATCGACCCACTCCGCGGGCACTTGGAACACATGGCTCATGGTGGGCACAAAGGTTTGATCCACTGCAATCGGCTGTTGCCCATCCCCGCGATCAAAGATGAAGCGGCATTGGTAACGCTCGTGCTCATCATCACGCAGGATGTGAAAGATGGAGCGGATGGTCAGGGTGCCACCCAAATCTTTGGCCGCCGAAAGCCCGTTGAATTCAAAATAATTCGGAGGGGCGCCCGCAACCGCTGGTGGGACCGTTCGCTGCAGGGAGTTGTGCAATTCTCGAAGTTCTTGCACGGCGGCCCGACGCTCATTGATGCCCATACCTCCTCGGGCGCGAATTTCCGGATCGGTCTCTTCAATTTGCGCAATGCGTTGCCGCAATTGTTCGTTGTCCAACTCATCCCAAGTGGGGAATGCTCCGGCCCGTGCGGTCAAGACTGTCTCTTGCAAGAGGAAGGCATCCTCCCGTCCGGCCAAGCCCTCGGCGGTCGGCTGAGAACGAAGGTACTGGATGAAGAAAAAGATCGATACGCAAGAGGTGGCGGTGAGCACCAGATTCAAGACGGCCAAGCCAAGCCACTTGCCAACCAGCCAACGCAAACGAGAGATCGGCTTGGTGACCACTTGCCAAATCTGACGGTCACGGATCTCCGTGGCAATGGTGGAACATCCCAGCAACAAGGTCATCAAGGCGGCAAGCCAGAAAGCCAATCCCAACGACCAACTCATGAAGGTTTGCACCCGATATCGCAAAGGAGCCTCTGGGTCGAGAGAAAGTGGAATCAGTGGAAGCACCACCAACATCACCACAATGAAGGCCAGAGGCAACCCCGTCCGCGCCCCTTCCATCAGGACCAACTGCGCGGTTGCGCGAACACCGCCGCGACCAGAGAGGCCCGTTCGGGCGGCGCGAAGCAAGAGAAGAAAGGACCACCCAAGCACACCGATTCCGGCCAGTGCCCACCCCAAATCCAAAAGCCCAAGCGACCTCGCCAAAAAAGCAGCTCCGCCCGTCAACATGCCAGTCAAAAGAAGTTCATGGAAACCTCGGAGCAACACCACCAAGATCACGAATGCCGCAATACTCAAAGCACCCAACTTGGCGGTTTGCGGCTGGGTGACCAACCACTCGGGCGCCCAAGCAGGCGCTTCATTTCTCAGGCAATACGCGGCAACCTCAAGGGGGATGGCCACCCGTCCATCGGGGCCAAAGATTGCTCCGGAGGCGTCTCGCAAGGATGCATCACCCCACTCCCGCCCCCCGGCTTCAAAGGTCCCTTTCTCCTTCAGAGAACGTGCAACATCGTCTCCCGCCATCAAACTGGTGGTGGTCAACGCTTCCAGAATGGCATTTCTGTCGCGGTTGATGCTGCTGGCCCGGAGAGCGATCTGCCCCAGCGATCCGCCGATGACCGCAAGGGACAGGATGGCCAAACCGACGCGGACACCAAAGCGCTCTTGCACCCGTTCGGACCACCGCCAGAAATCTCGGATCTTGGTCATTTGCCGCGGTCTCCGTCCCCGAGCAGATCATCGATCACCCCGCGGTCCGGACCCGCTTCCGTCTCTGACGCAGCGGCACTGGAATCGGCACGATCCGGTGCCGCTTCCTGATCCACCAAATCACCAATCACCTGGTGCGTGTCGGTGGCTTGTTCAGTGTCATCGGGTGCTTCATCGCCCACGACCTCGGCCGCTTCGTGCCCCGACGGGGATTCCAACAACGACTGCACCACGTCGTCCCCAGTGGATTCTTCGCGAAGGAAGGCGGCGGTACCAGAACCGGTTCGAGCCCCATCGGTGGCCGTGGCTTCAGATTGAGCCCGAGCGACGATGTCGAGGAAGAAATGTTCCAAAGTTTGCCGGGGTGCGGCAACGGTGGCATCACCAAGACCACGCTCGGCCAGAACCGACTGCACGGCCGCAGCTGCTTCTGGATCCAAACGATCGGTTTCAATGACCGAACGTCCCGAGTCTTGCAGCAATTCATCTGAAGTGCCTTCAGCCCGAACCTTGCCCCCATACAAAATCACCATTCGGTCGCAGACGTCTTCAACATCTGCCAGAAGGTGCGAAGACAGCAAAATGGTTTTGCCTCGAGATTTCAAATCAAGCAGCAAATCCTTCACTTGGCGAGTGCCCAGAGGATCGAGTCCACTGGTCGGTTCATCGAGGATCAAGAATTCGGGGTCATTGACCAACGCCTGGGCAATGCCAATCCGTCGCATCATGCCTTTGGAATATTCGCCAATCGGACGATGGGCCACCCGTTCCAAGCCAACCATTTGCAGGAGTTCATCCGTCCGGCGTTTGCGGACACTGGCCTCCAGTCCAAACAACTTGCCGTAGTAGTCCAAGGTTTCACGGGCGTCGAGGAACCGGTAGAGGTAGCTCTCTTCGGGCAAAAAGCCGATGTGTTTTTTCACCGCCACGTCATCGGGCGCACGACCAAAGACCGACAAGCGGCCAGAAGTCTTGTGCAGCAAGCCCAAGATCATCTTGATGGTGGTGCTCTTGCCGGAACCGTTGGGCCCCAACAGTCCAAAGATCTCGCCGCGGCGAATCTCAAAGGCAATGCTGTCGACCGCACGCACCCGGGGACGCCGCCAGAAGTCGCGAAAGACCTTGGTCAGTCCTGAGGCTTCAACAATCGGAGCGGTGGCGGTCATGAGATTCCCTTTCTAGGAGCACGCCGGTCAGAGGGTTCAGGTTCAGCCGGGATTGTTCAGACTGGACGAATCACGTTGCAACTGCCGTCCGGGGCCTTGAAGTTGCATCATGGAAGCCCCCATCAACCACGGGTTGTCGAGGTCAATACCGTCGATCATCTGGGCCGCTTCACGCTCATTGAGCCGCATGCGGCGACGAATCTCTTGGACATCATCGCTGCCCGCCAAGCGGAGCTGGAAGTCCCCGAATTCTGGCACTTGGACCACTTCCACGTCTTGCGTGGACAGGACATTGGCGAATACTTCCGACCACAAGCGGCTGGCCACCAAACCCCGCTGCTCACGCCATGCTGGAAGCAACCCTTCGTGTCGTCGGGCCTCTTGGCCCAAAGTCACTTCGACCAAAGAGGCATACGCCCGCGCCATTTGCAGCGATGAAGCCACCTGACCGGAGACGTCATCCCCTTCCAAAGCCAAGTCAGCCGCCATCTGCATGCTGGACACATCGCCGCCCAATCGATCGGCTTCCTGCCAGTCGCTGATGGCATTGTTCACCGATGCCCATTGGGGCCCGGCCACGTCAATCAAAATGGCTTCGGCATCTTCCCGAGCAATTTCCACATCGCGGGCAGCATTCACACGAGCCTGCTCCAAAGCTTGGATTTCACGGCGGATCGCCAAGGCTGGCAACGGGTCTTCAGGGAACTCCAAAGAGGTGACACGGAGCCCCGAACCCAGATTGTCGAGACCTCGCTGGACCGAAGAAGCAATCTCTTGTTGCTCCACATCGCCAAAGGCGAGGAGTTCTTCCAGAGTTCGACCGGCGGCCGCATGCACCACCGCCCGCTCGGTCAACAATTCGACCAAACGGTTCGCATCGACACCGGTGGCCCCACGGGACTCCTGAGGGTCCACCGACCGGAGAAGTCGGGCAGGTTCTGAGACCTCCCAATTGCCACGCAAGCGCAGGTGACCAATATCTGCCCCTTGCAGCAGAACGGCTCCATCACGACCCGGGCGGATGAAGTCATTCACCGATGCGGCATCGGTCGCGGAATCGGTGCCCCGGCGGGTTGCTGCCAGCGGCATGAACGCGTCTTCCAAATCCCAAGATTGGCCACGTCCGTCCAGCACAATGACGTCGCCGGCAGGAAATGGCAACGCCAAGTGAGCACCAGGCTCCAACGCTTCTTCTTCAAGTTGGCCCAACTGCAAACGCAAACCGATTTGGCCCGGCTCAATGGTCTTCAGTCCACTGAAGAGGAAGACCACCACCAGCACCACCATGACCATCTGCAACACGCGGAAGGACAGTCGAAGGGCATCGCGGAGGGATTGGTTCGCAGGATCCAAGGCTTCGCGAAGCATCGCTTCGCGGCCAGGGCCACCACGCACTTCGAGTCGAGCCGAGGCCGCCCGACGAGGAGATTCTTCCTCGGGAGGCGGCATGGACAGGTCGTCGTGTTCGCTCACGGTCCCACCGCCGCGGGCTGTGGAATGTCACCGGCTGCCGTTTGGGCCGCGGTGCCAGGCTGCATCAAGTGCCACGGGGCTGCGTTCCAAGGCAAAATCAACGTGGTGTTCTTGGAAAGAGAACGCTGCAACGCATCCAGCCACACCAAGAACGTGGCCAATTCTGGTTCTTCTTGCATCTGCTCCAGATACTTCGCCGCGCGAGCTTCGCCCTCGGCACGGATCTCTTCGGCCCGGCGACCGGCGTAGGCTCGGATGCGATCGGCTTTGGTGCTGGCCTCCGCTCGAATGCGGCTGGCTTCGGCTTTGCCTTTGGCTTCCTCGCTTCGGGCCAAAACATCACGGGTGGCCTTCATGCGTTCAAGTACCGAGCGGCTGGTTCGTGGCGGAAGCATCAGACGCTTGATACCAACGGCCACGCATTCCACCCCCCGGCCATCCAAAGCCGAACGGACGTTGGTCAGCATGCCGGACTCGGCGTCAGCCAGCGCGGTGCCGTTGGAGAGAAGTTCCTCCAAAGGGAAAGCACTGATCGCGCCGGTGGTGGCGGTGCGAAAAGCGGTCTCCACCGGTTCGGCGGCACCATCCAGTTCCCCGTAGTTCCGCAAGAACTCCAACGGTGCTTCAGCCTCAGCATCAACCTTCCAAAGGAGCCATGCCTGGACCACAATTTGCAGCCCATCGGCGGTGGTGATCTCTTCAAGCGGTGTCTCGACTGCTTGGAGTCGGGTGTCCAACGTCACCACACGATCCACGAAGACAGGGAGCCGGAAATTCAGTCCGGGCTCACGCACGATGCTGTCCGCATTGGTTTCACCAAAGCGTGAGCGAACCGCCACTTCGTGGTACTTCACCGTAAAGGTGAATGCGTACGCCGAAAGGACGGCCAAAAGTGCGAGTCCAAAAATGAGTGCACCTTGCTTTTTCATTCGGAGAGTCCTTCTTCACCCGTGCCAAGGGCGTCGGAAATGGCAAACAGTGGATCGATCGTCTTCAGATCCATATCAATGTCCAGTCGAGATGGGTCAACGGCCGCAACAAACTTCCGCATTCCCGGCAATGTTGCGGCGTACACGCTCATGATTTGTCGTTGTCGATACAAGTCGCCACCCGCTCGCCAAGACCGGGTCTGTCCCCGGACTCGGGCCAACAAACTCTCAGCTTCCAACACCCGAACCCAACGTTCACCGTTGGCGGCGTCGATTCGAGCGCCGATTTCACCACCAGCGGAGAAGAGGATGGCGTCGGCCTTGGCCACGGCGGCTGCGATTTCATCTTCACTGGCGCCGCCACGCTCCAGCGACTCCGCCTGCGTGATGGCATCAACAAGTGGGTCCACCAAGCCAGTCTGCCCCAGCAACTGAACGAATCCGGTTTCCACGGTTTCTCGAGCCTTGGTGCTCAACAACGTTCGCTGCTGGGTGCGAACGTTCAGTTCTTCCCAGGCCCCCGCTGCTTCACCGGCCGGACGAAGCATCAACAAGTCAATGCTGACCACATCGACGCCGTACTTCGCCAGGCTTGCTTTCACTTCATTCCGAAGCGATCGGGCCAACGTGCCACGATCGGCCGACAGGACTTCCTCCAAAGTCCGGCTGCGGAAGGCGGTCTCGATTTCAGCCAGGGTCAGGGCACGCAAAGCCTTTTGCCGTGGACTCATGGAAGCTCGAGCCCCCCGCCGGCCACCACCAAGATCAATCCAAGACCAAAGTTGGTCGTCGCCCAAAAGACGGTACTGCAAACGCATCTCGGCATCGATCAGCGACCAACCCCCGAAACCATCACCGTTGTCGGCACCACTCTTCACCAAGAAGGAGTCCAGTTTGCGATCGTATTTTTTGCCCAGATCATCGGTCCACAACTGGACTTCGCCGCCGCTCACCAAAGATGAAGTCAAAGGCAAAGATCGGATACGAGCAATGTCGAAGATCTCCACTTGTTCAATGGGCCAAGGCAACTTGAAGTGAAGCCCACTGTTCAAAGGAGCATTGGTCACGGGCTCGCCGAAGCGCAGTCGCACCCCCTGCTGGCTCGGTTCCACCACCTGCAAACTGGACAGGCCAGCCAAGGTCAAGACTCCAACCGCAAGCAAAAGAGGAAGGCGGCGGGTCAGAAGACGCCAGCCCCATGATCCGGTGACATCGAAGCCGAACTGGAAATCCACGGCTTCTTGGATCGATCGCACCAAATTGTCTGGCGCGGCCAAAAGACTCAGCAAGCGAGAATCGAAGGGGGCCCGTGGGGCTTCACCGGGGATTCTCGGCCGATAGAGCCACAGCACAAAGTTCAGAACAATTTCCGCCGCCAGGACGAACTCAAAGACCGGCACCACCCACGCAATTGCTTCAGCCGCTGTCTCGTTGCCGAGGTATCGCAGGGCCGCGGAAGCCGCAATGATCAAAAGCAAGAGTGCGTTGCCGGCAGTCCACGCCGCCCCGCCACGAAGGTTTCGCCACACCGGCTGCTTGGCCATGCCAGCGGTGAAGCGGCTAAAGATGAATGACACGACGGCGAGTCCAACTCCAATCGCCACCGCCCAACCCAAATTGGGCGCGACATCGAACTCGGCCTCGCCTAGGCGAACCTGCCGCAACACACTCAAATGCAGCCAGCCGAGCCCGCCAAGACACAACGCGAAAATCAACGAAGAGGCGGGCACCGTGATCCGGTGCATGGTGCGAAGCCGGCGTGCGGCCACCCGTGATTCGTCATCGGTCAGACCTGACTCACCACCTGAGATGTCATCGTGCTCCAGCGCTTCCAATCGCTCCAACTTGTGTTGCTGGAACAGCAGCCAGAGAACCACCCAGACTGCCACCCCCAGCAGGATCCAGGCCGAGGCCAATCGGGCCAGAGCGTCGCCCGCCCCAACCCCAAAAAGGAGGGCAGCCACGCCAACCGATGCTTGGACCAAAAGTCCAAAGCCGGCGACCCGGGCTGCTTGTTGATAGGTGAAATGATCCTGTCGCATGGTGAGGGGGCGCCGCAGTCCATGCGACGTGTTGGAATCCTATCCCATACGGCCTGAACCTTCCGACGTTCGCACCCGAATGGACGTGGCGGCGTAGAATCGAAATCCCCAGATGTTTGGCCTGCTCATCACCATCGCCCGAAACACCTTCCGAGAGTCGGTCCGGCAACCGGTGGTGTTGATTATCAATGGTGTCGCCGTCTTCCTGCTGATCATGGCCAACCCCCTCTCGGCCTACACGTTGGAGGATGACCAGCGGATGCTGCTTGATATTGGGCTCGCCACCATCTTCGCCGCAGGATCGATTCTGGCCGCCTTTGTCGCTTCGGATGCCATCAGCCGGGAAATTGACGACAAAACCGTCCTCACGGTGGTCTCCAAGCCTGTTCCCCGTCCCATCTTGGTGGTGGGCAAATTTTTAGGAATCCTGGGCGTCCTGCTGATGAGTGTGCTCTTACAGAGCTTCGTCTTCATGCTCGCTGAGTACCACACGGTGCTCCAAACGGTGCGTGATCCGATCCACCTCCCGGTGTTGTTCTTGGGCGGTGGTGCGATCGTGGTCGGCCTGGCCGTGGCCACCTGGATGAACTATTTCTACGGCCGAAATTTCCCCGCATCTGCCATGTTGGCCATTGCCCCTCTGCTGGGCATCGCTTGGGCGCTCACGTTGAATTTCGGGCCCGATTTCTCCCGGCGCCCCTTCACCGAGGGCTTCCGCATCGAATTATGGCTGGCCGTGGGTTTGGTCGCGCTGGCCATCGTGGTTTTGACCGCGATTGCCGTGGCGGCATCCACCCGCACACGCCAAGCCGCCACCCTCACCATCACCATTGGCCTCTTCCTTGGCGGCCTCTTGTCTGATCACTTTTTCGGGCGCCCCATGAACGCCATCGAAGACCGATGGCGCGAACGGGCCATGGCACGAGGTGAAGCAGAAGAAGTCCCCATCTTTCGCAGCTTCATCCAATCCGATGGCAGCACCATCACCAGCCAAGTTGAGGAACGGGTCATTCAGCTCAAAGAAGGCAACCGGCTTTCGGACTTCGCCGAAGGCCAAGAAGGCCTCAAGCACCGGAGCCTCCGGACCATTCGAGCCATCATTCCCAACTTCCAAATTCTTTGGTTGGCTGATGCCCTCACCCAAGATCGCAAGATCCCCCGAGACTACGCCGCCAGAGCCACCGCCTATGCGGCGTGTTTGACCGTTGGCATTCTGGGCTTGGCGGTGGCCTTGTTTGACCGTCGCGAAGTCGGGTGACCCCCGCTCACTGCCAGCCGGTCAGGACCACCAGCAGATCTTCAAATCCAACGTCACCGCTGTTGTCAAAGTCTGCTGAACAGGCGCCAGGGGCAGCACATTGCCCCCATTCAGCCAACACCCGGACCAAATCTTCAAAGTCAACATCACCGTCCCCGTCCGCATCGCCCGCGGGCCCAACGGGCCCCGAAGCGACCAGGACGAAGCCCACATCCAGCATGCTGCCCACTTGAATCAAGTCTTGACTCAACAAACAATTCGCGGTCTCACCAGGCGGCAGAATGGTGGGCAGGGGCAGCGGAATGTCGGAGAATCCCACGGGAGTCTCCGGAGGAAAAGACTCATTGACGGTGGTGGATGCCGACATGGACAACTCGGACCCATCAACGGCCACTTGACCATCCACTTCGAGCGTGAACGGAAATGAAATCGGGGTGGGCGTGCCCTGCAAATCAATCACCCCTTCGTACAACAAGGGCAAGGTCCCTGTGAAGACGGAGATCTGACCTCCCGGAGCAGGCAACACCATGAAGTCAACCGGCGTCGCAAGCCGGACCGCTCGGTTCGTCAATTCGACCGACCCGATATCAAGTGGCAGCGGAATACCGCCAAAGAACAAACTGTCAGGGGCAATGGAACGGAATGTTTCAAACAGCAGCTCCAAACCCAGATTCACCGACGCACTGGGCAGGGTGGCTTCAATGGACGACAGACCAAGCGTCTCGCCAGAGAGGGAAAAGACAACCTGACCCTCGGGCAAACTCTGGTCATCAAAGCCAATGGCAAAGGACAGCGAAGTGTTGATCGGCTGGTTGCCCGACCCCCCAAACAGTCCGGGGCGGGTCAAGGTGCCTTCGGGGTTCGCTTCTTCGTCATAGTTCCCGATGAGGGCCCCCTCAAAATCCAAAGCGACCGAACCGGCGAGATCAACGGACGAGAATTCGGACACGATGGTGGCATCAACAGCAAGAAGCAGCAAAATCATGACTTCATTCTCAACCTGAGTTCGCCGGAGTCAAGACCCGAACACCCCCTAGAATCACATTCAATGGCCCCCGCCAACACCATCTCGATTCGTGGCGCCAGAGAACACAATCTCAAAAACGTGGATCTGGACATCCCCCGGGACCAATTGGTGGTCATTACCGGGCCATCCGGATCGGGAAAAAGTTCGCTGGCCTTTGACACCGTGTACGCAGAAGGCCAACGCAAGTACATGGAATCGTTGTCGGCCTACGCCCGGCAATTCTTGGATCAACTCCGCAAGCCCGACATGGAATCCATCGAAGGCCTCCCCCCCACCATTGCCATCCAACAACGATCTGGGGGACACAACCCGCGATCCACCGTGGCCACCACCACGGAAATTTGGGACTACCTCCGCCTCCTGTTCGCTCGGGCGGGCACCCCAACCTGTTGGCATGTCGATGAGAATGGCAAAGTTTGTGGCCGGCCAATCACCGGAGCCAACGCCACCCAAATCACCGACGCATTGCAAGACTTCCCCGAAGGCACGCGGATGCTGCTGATGGCCCCCGTCATTCGGGCCAAGAAGGGACACCACCGTGAAGTGCTGGAAGAGTTGCAAGGGCAAGGCGTGGTCCGGGTCCGGGTCAACGGCACTGTGCACGACCTTCGTGATGCGTTACGCGAAGGCGGCGCCAACCCTCTTGGTTTGGCCCGTTACGAAATGCACAATATTGAAGCGGTACTCGATCGGGTGGTCATCAAATCCGGCCAGCGGGATCGACTTGCCGATTCGGTTGAGGCGTGCCTTCGACTCGGTGACGGTTCACTCATCGCCAGCGTGGAAAACGACGGGGCTTGGACCGACCACCCGTTCAGTGAATCCTTTGCGTGCGAGTTGCACCCGGAATGCTCGCTGCCCGAACTCGAACCTCGGATGTTCTCCTTCAACAGCCCCTTCGGAGCCTGCCCGGTCTGTGAAGGACTCGGGCGCATGCTCGAGTACGACGAAGAGTTGGTGGTGCCTGACCCTTCGGTCGGATATGCGGAGGCCGTTGAACCCTGGCGAAAAAATGGCCCCCGCATGAACCGCTGGTATGCCCGCATGATGCGGAAGTTCAGCGACGCCTCTGGCCTAGACCGCCATCTCCCCTACTCAGAACTCCCCCCCAAGGTGCGGGACATCCTGATGCACGGAGGTGAGATTGGCAACCTGAAATGGCCGGGGGTGATCCCCAGTTTGAAAAGCCGCCACGACGAAACCGAGAGCGACGCCGTCAAAGAGAGACTGCAGGGGTACATGCGATCCACCCCATGCAAAGCCTGCGGTGGGAAGCGACTGAAGCCCGCATCCTTGGGAGTACGCTTGGGGACGAAAGGACCGAACATTGCCGAAGTCGCCGCCATGTCCATCATTGAGGCGGTGGCATACTTCGACACACTCACGCTGGGCGAAGAAGGCGATCGGATCGCTGCCCCCATTCTGAAAGAAGTGAAAGCCAGACTTGGCTTCATGCAATCTGTCGGCCTGGGGTATCTCACTTTGGATCGCGCGTCCAACACCCTTTCCGGAGGCGAAGCCCAACGTATCCGCCTGGCCACCCAGGTTGGTTCAGGTTTGGTCGGGTGCTGCTATGTCTTGGACGAGCCAACCATCGGGTTGCACCAACGGGACAACGAACGTCTGCTGCAAACCCTGCGTCACTTGACCAATATTGGCAACACCGTAGTGGTGGTCGAGCACGATGAAGACACCATTCGTGCCGCTGACCATTTGATCGATATTGGACCCGCCGCCGGGGTGCATGGGGGAACCGTGGTTGCCGAAGGCACTCCCGACCAAGTCAGCAACAACAAAAGCAGTCTGACTGGTGATTACCTGTCCGGGCGCCGCGGCCTTCCAACGCCCGAAGAACGTCGCCCCCTCAACCAGAAATCGGCGTTGGTTGTCAAGAACGCGCGAGGGAACAACTTGCAAGGCATCGACGCCACCTTCCCGCTCGGCGGTTTGGTGTGTGTCACCGGAGTCTCGGGTTCCGGCAAAAGCACCTTGGTGAACCAGATTCTTCTCCGCGCGGTGCGTCGACACCTCGGCGGACGTGAACATCCGCTCCCCCACGACCGCGTCAATGGGTTGTCCAAAATTGACCGGCTGGTGGAAGTTGACCAATCACCCATCGGACGTACCAGCCGAAGCAACCCTGCCACCTACACCGGCATCTTCGACGAGATCCGGAAGGTCTTTGCCAAAACCACCGAAGCCCGGCTCCGGGGCTACGAAGTTGGCCGGTTCTCCTTCAACGTCAAAGGCGGGCGTTGTGAAGCTTGCCAAGGCCAAGGGGTCAAGACCGTCGAAATGCACTTTCTTCCCGACGTGCAGGTGACGTGTGAAGTGTGCCAAGGCAAGCGTTACAACCGAGAAACGCTCGAAGTGACCTACCGCGGCAAGACCATCGCGGACATTTTGGAAATGACCATCGAAGATGCGGTGAGCTTTTTCGAAGCCCACCCGAAGATCCTGCGCATGGCCGAATGTCTTCGTGATGTCGGCCTGGGGTACCTCACCTTGGGACAACCCGCGACCACCCTTTCCGGTGGTGAAGCGCAGCGAGTGAAGTTGGCTGCAGAACTCGGCCGCCGAAGCAACGTCGGACACACCCTGTATGTGCTCGATGAACCCACCACCGGTTTGCATTTTGTGGATGTGGAACGGCTGCTGAACGTGTTGCAACGCTTGGCCGACACCGATGCGAGCCTGATTGTGATCGAACACAACCTCGACGTCATACGCAGCGCGGATTGGGTCATCGACCTTGGACCGGAAGGCGGCTCCGGCGGTGGCACCATCGTCGGCCAAGGCCTACCCGAGGAAGTGGCCCAAGTGAAAGGCAGCCACACGGGGCGGTTCTTGGGTCCACTTTTGAAGCCGAAGTCCCCATCCAAAGCAAAGAAAGCCAAGAAGGTGACAGCCAAGTCCACCAAGAAAGCCACCAAAAAGGCACCACGAAAGAGGGTCAAAGCATGAGCGCTATTCAACTGACCGTGATTATTCCCGCCGCCGGCCGCGGTGCTCGCTTCGGGGGCGACAAACTCTCCGAAGAGCTGGGCGGACGTCCCGTGCTGCTGCGTACGGTGGAATTCTTTGCCAAACGCGACGACGTGCAGCAGATCATCGTCGCGGGTCCGGCCGAAAGCGACGGCAGTGTTGATGCCGCGTTCGAATCTCGGTTTGGTCCGGCCTTGTCCTTCTTGGGCGTGAAGACCGTGGCGGGTGGTGCGGAGCGAACCGATTCAGTGCGCGCGGCCTTGGAAGCTCTGGCCGAGGACTGCACCCACGTGGCCGTCCACGATGCCGCGCGACCGTTGATCGACGACGCCCTCATGGACCGCATGGTCGAGGCCGCCGCCAAGACTCCGGCGGTCATCCCCGGCGTCTCGGTTCGAGACACCCTCAAACGGGTCTCCTCAGACTCACGCGATCTGGGCGAATCGGCCGACGCGATCATCGACGACATCCTGGGTGATGCGGGTCGGGTATCGGCGGACGCGCGGGCCGTGGAAGCCACGGTGAATCGCGACCAGTTGGTGGCCATCCAAACCCCCCAGTGCTTCGCCCGAGACACCTTGGTGCAGGCCTACGCCCAAGAATCACTGCCTCAAACCGACGACGCGGGGATTTTGGAAGCCCAAGGCGTCGAAGTGCTGGTCGTCGAAGGCGACCCGGGCAACCTCAAAATCACCACCCGAGAAGATCTCGTGGTGGCAGAAGCTCTGTTGAAAGTGCGAAAACCCAAGCCTTCGTTCTGAGCTTTGGTACTATGTCCGTCCACAGCCGATGTGACCCAATTGGCAGAGGTGGTTGATTCAAAATCAGCATGTTGTGGGTTCGAATCCCACCATCGGCATTATCGCCCTTCACAGCCCGTGAGGGGCGATTTTCGTTGAACCCCGTTTGAGTTATACGATCGGGGCGCCAAAATTATACGAATTGGGTCAAAAGAGAGCCGCTCTGCACCACCTCATAGACACGCTTGATGACCAAAAAGTGAATGCCCTGATGCAGTTGCTTTCCGATTCCTAAATCACTTCTCCCGAACCCCGACCTCATTTACCCTGTGGTCAGGAGTTCTCTATGCGTCCATCTACCCTCGTATCGTCCGTTGCCCTTGCCGTTGCATCTGTGTCCCACGCAGACATCTTTCAATACGAAGATTGTGATGGTGATGGGTCGCTGCTATTGACAGAGTTGGATGCGGAGGCGTTTGTTGATTTGTCAGGGTTGTATTTGGGGTGTGCGGATCTGCCTAATGCGAACCTTGAATTTTCGAACCTGTCTGAGGCGAACCTGTCTGGTGCGGACCTGTCTGGTGCGGACCTGACTGGTGCGGACCTGAGGAATGCGGACCTGACGAATGCAAACCTGTCTGGTGCGGACCTGACTGGAGTGCAATCAGGTGGCATTGTGGGGACACCAAATGTTCTTCCGACAGACTGG
>PAHO01000022.1 GCA_002705085.1 Phycisphaerae bacterium
ATCTTCCTTCAGAATTGAACTGGGTCGATGCAGCGGCAGGAGGCGCCCACACCATCTTGTTGTCCAGTTCCGGACAAGCCGTCGGTGTTGGTTGGAATGCATTTGGCCAATGCGATGCGCCCGAGGGTGAAGTGTTTGCGGCCGTTGATGCTGGGTACTACCACTCGGTGGGACTGACGGTGGATGGTCGCGTGCTGGCGTGGGGATTGAATTTGGATGGACGAACCGAGCCACCGGCCATCAACGATGGCATTGACATTTGCTGCGGCGCGAACCACTCGTTGGTGCTTCGTTCAGATGGTTCGATATTGGCTTGGGGCCGCAACGACGAAGGTCAATGCAACGTGCCCAGCGATTTGGGATACCAGCACATCTCGGCGGGCTTTTACCATTCCGCCGCCACCCGGACCAACGAAACGTCTGAGGCTTGGGGGACCAACATCTTCCAGGTGCTGGACGTCCCGCCCCAGTACCCGTTTGTGCAGATCGTCTGCGGTATTGGTCATTCGGCCGGGGTCATGCCCGACGGGTCAGTCCTGATGTGGGGTTTCAACCAGTTTGGACAAATCGATGTCCCGGCCGGGACATATGGCATGGTGACGGCTGGACAGGGGCATACGGTTGCCATTGAGGGGACGCCCTGCCCCGTGTCGGTGGGTGAACCCGATCAAAACCAAAATGGCATCCACGACCATTGCGAATGTCTTGCCGATTTGAATGGCGATCGGCGCGTGAATTTCATTGATTTGTTGTTGGTGATCAACGCATGGGGTCCGGTGGAGTTGGGGACCGTGGGGGATGTGGATGGCGATGGTCTGATTCAATTCAGCGATTTGTTGATTGTTCTGGATGCGTACAGCAACCAATGCCCACTTTGAACATCTGGGTGATGTCATCGTCACGGAGCGATTCGGCGGTGAATTCGGCCGACGAAACACTTCCCCATGCCAAGATGCCGAACACCACGCCACAAGCGCGCAAGACTTTCATCTCAAATCCCCCCATGCATGTTGCTTCATCGGTGTGTTAGACGAGCAGCATCACCAAGCTCGGTATTCGAGCACTGGTGTGCCGGCCGAACGAATACGCTCTTCGATCGAAGGTCCGGACATCAAACCCAGTCCCAATTGTTCGAAAGGATCCGGCCGTCGTTCGTACCGAAAGACACTGGCTTCGCCAGGGTTCACCCCAAGCGCTTGTTCCACCATGGCGATGGCATCTTCCTGATAGCCGATCGCATCGATCAAACCCAGTTCAAGGGCCTCGTTTGCGGTGAAGACATCGCCGTTGCAAAGTTCATCAAAATCAACGCCTTCGGCCAGTCGTTCGGATCGACCTTCTTCCACCAGCATGCGGAACCGGTCATACGCGGCATCCAATATTTTGCGGATCTTGGCGTAGTCTTTTTCGTCCCAGTTGCGCCACAGATCGTTGGCGACGGCTTTCTCCGGACTTCGGGTGGCCACCACGCTGTTGGCTTCCACACCAACTTTTTCGGCCAAGCCTTCCATGGTGATGACGCTGGCGATCACCCCAATGGATCCCGTGACGCAGGTTGGTTCGGCCATGATGCGCTGGCATCGCGCGGAGACGTACACGCCACCAGAAGCAGAGATGCCTCCGTAGCTGGCAAAGACAGGGATGTCCTTGTCGCGAAGCTTTTGGAGGTCGTGGTCGATTCGATCCGACGGCGTGACACCACCACCGGGGGAGTCCACACGAAGCAGCACGGCATCCACGTTGTCTCGTTGGGCCCGCGCCACCGCAGCCGAGACCTCAACCGCAGTTTGATCGGTGATTGCCCCCTCAACGGGAATAATGGCAATCTGGGTTTCCCGGTCCCCACGCTGCACGGTACGCCGGACCACATCATTCTGAACATCCACCGCGTTCGCGCTGGAACCTGCCGCTCCAGCCACCAAGCCAAAGATGAAGGAGCCGCCAGCCACAAGAACGGCCAACATCAGGGCTGCGAAGACCCCCAGAACCACACCTGCTCCACCGCCAGAACGGGGGGTGGCGTAGACCAGAGGGGGGGGAGTGGAAGGTGACGCTGGTGGGGTGGTTTCGCTCAAGATGAGGCTCCTTTGGATTCACACTCTACTCGGGCCAAGTTCTGGCACGGGAATGTGTCGGAAAAGTCTCTTTTCGACGGCTCCGTCGTAGAATGGACACCATGGCCACGTACATCATTGAGCCCAGTTCATCCGGACCTGCCGAACGCCTCGCCGTCATGTTGCAAGATCTCGGCCACCGATTGGTCTTCATCCGCCCCAATGAAGGGGACGCCGTCCCGGTCGACAGCAGCGACATTGATGCGTTGGTCATCATGGGCGGTCCAGGTTCCGCGGCTTCCGATGAGCCTTGGATCCAAGCCACCAAAGAACTGGTCCGGAGCTTGGACGCGGCCGCCATGCCGGTTCTGGGCATTTGCTTGGGAGCGCAGATCGTCGCCCACGCTCTTGGGGGTGAGGTTGGTCCTGTGGATGCGGGCTACCAGTTTGGTCTGGCCGACATTCACCTGACTCCGGCCGGTCGAGATGACCCACTCTTTGCTGGTTTGGGTTGGTCCCATGTGCAATTGCACCATCATGGTGAAGCCATCATCACGTTGCCCGATGGCGCGAAGAGTTTGGCCAAGTCTGATGACACAGCGGTCCAGGCTTTTGCCAAGGGTTTGCGGACCTACGGGTTCCAATTCCATCCCGAATGTTCCCACGATCGGATCATGAGTTGGTGTGGTTCCGAAGCCCAGTTCATGGATCAGGCGGGGGTCACCACCGATGCGATTGAACGTCAGCTTCAACAAGCCGACGGCGGTTACGCCGATTACGAACGCAACTCGGTTCGGTTGCTTGAGCGAGTGGCTTTGCTGTTGATGCCGGTCGACCGCCGATTTGCCGGTATTTCTGGAGAAATCCGTCATTAAGACTTTTGGTCTCCTTGGGGGGGGTCGATAACGTGATGCCAACCACTCAGGTTCTCTGAAGGAATCGTTTCATGCATTTCTTGTTGCTTTTTGCCACGCTGGATACCTCCATCAAGGTGTTTCACGTGGGGAACAGTCTGACTTGGGATTCCGCTCCCCAAGTCCTCGCTGATGTTCCTCCATCTCCAAGCTCCATCCAGATTGAAAATGGGTGGCATATTCGTTGTGGAAGCAGTCTGGGATACATCCTCCAGAACCCAAGCGATGTCTGTGTGCCTCCTACGTTGTTTGGCACTTGGGACCAGGCTCTCGCGGAGGGTTCTGCTTGGGATGCGGTTTCATTCCAACCGTTTCCAGGAACCAATTCAACGTTTGCTTCAGACATGAACGCCATTGAAACGATGGCCGACCAGTGCTTTGGGAACGATGGCTTTGACAAAAAAGTCTTCATCTATTCTGGATGGCCATGGCAGTCTGATTTGGGGTTTGCCTCGGATTGGCTTCGAAGATCGAAGCCAGCGGACGCCCAGCTCACCCTGTTGTCATCTTCTTACGTCGAGAATCTTGTGAAAAAACTGCGTGCTCAACGGCACAACGCGGTCTACTTGGTTCCAGTTGGCGAAGTCCTCTACAACCTCGGTCAGTCTCTCGAGATTGAACCGTTTGTGCATCTCGATCAAAATGGCAACGAGCGGGTTTTTGACAGCGCCTACAGCTTGTATCGGGACCAATACCATTTGGAGTATCGGTTTGGCCGATACGTTGCTTTTCTGACCATGCATTCATGCCTGACCGGGACGCCGCCTACTTTTTCACCCGGCATTTCGATGCCGGGGGGTGGCGCCGTCCCATTTGCGTGGCACCAGCGTGTTGAGAAGGTTGTCCGATCGACAATCTCCTCATCTGAATGGACTGGACTGCGCTTCAGCAGAGATGTCGATGGTGATGGACAGATTGGCTTGGAGGAATTGCTGGCCGTTCTTCACTCGTGGGGGCCATGCTTGTACTGCGATCAAGATCTCGATCGTGATGGTCAGGTTGGGTACACCGAACTCATTGATCTGATGAGCAATTGGGGATTGGTCGACTTCTGAAGCCCCCATGGTGGAGATGAGGGATTTCCTGACGCCATTACGGCGAAAGGATCTCTTGCGTCACAAGATTCACGATGGCTTCAGCATCAATCCCGGCCATCTTCTTTTGGTCCGACTGGCTGCCGCAGGGGATCCACTGGTCGGGAATCCCCAATCGCCGCAGACGCAAAGGCAGGCCAGCATCGGAGGCCGCTTCCGCGACGGCCGCCCCAAAACCACCCGGCAAGCCATGGTCTTCGACGGTGATCACGGGCAATTCACGGTGGGCGAGATCTTCGAGAAGGTGAAGGTCCACGGGGGCCGCAAACCGACCATCGTGCACTTCGACGGTCATCCCTTCCGCGGCCAACGCTTCGGCTGCTTCCAACGCGTCGAGACCACTGGTGCCGTACGAGATGATTGCGGCCACAGGATCTTCTGGTGTGAGCAGGGGCCGCGACCGTCCCAGTTCGAACGCTGGACATGGTCCCAAGTCGCGTTCGGTGACAGTGCCTCGGGGGTAACGAACGGCGGACAACCCATCGTCATAGCCTGCCATCCAAGCCACCGCCGCTTTCAAACTCGGCTCATCGATGGGCGCCAAGATGGCGGCGTTGGGCAAGGTTCGAAGCAGGGAGATGTCGCAGAAGCCGTGATGGACTGCACCATCACCGCCCACCAGGCCAGCTCGGTCAAGACACAGGCGAACGGCAAGGCCTTGCAAGCTGACTTCTTGGAACGCTTGGTCGAAGGCCCGTTGGAGGAAGGTGGAATACACCGCAAAGAAGGGACGGAATCCGGTTTTGGCCAGGCCCGCCATCATGTCCATCGCGTGGGATTCACAAATGCCCACATCCCAAGCGCGGTCGGGGTATTCCTCCAAAATACGAGTGAGCCCCGTGCCATCCGGCATCGCCGCGGTGCATGCCACCACCCGATCGTCTTGGGCCATCGTGGAAGCCAGGGCGTCGGAAAAGGCAGCGGTGAAGGCCCGGCCTTTGCTTGCGGTTTCAACGCTGCAGCCTTTCACTTTGAAGGCCGGCGGGGAGTGGAATTTGGTGGCGTTGCCCTCGGCATGCTCAAAGCCTTTGCCCTTCACCGTGTGCACGTGAAGCACAATGGGGCGGTCCGCTTTGGCGACTTCGCGCAGCACCGATTCCAGCTTGGGCAAGTCGTGTCCATCCACGGGGCCCACGGTCAACAGTCCAAAATCCGCGAACCAAGAATCTTCAGCCACGAGATCTTTGGCCACTTCCCCAATTTTGTGGTACCACCGAACCAGGGATTCGCCACCAGGAATGGCATCGGCCATTCGTTTGGCTCGCAACTTTGCGTCCAAGTAGCGGCCATCCATACGCACCCGGTCCAGAGCTTTGGCGAAGCCGCCTTGGGGCTTGGAGATGGACATCCCGTTGTCGTTCAGCACAATGAGCATCTGCCGGTTCAACGTTCCGGCATTGTTCAATCCTTCCATGGCTAACCCATTGACAATGGAAGCATCGCCAATCAAGGCGACCGTTCGACGACCGTCAGGATTTTTTTCGCTGTGGTACCCCTCGCCGTTCAGGGTGTCGCCGCGGGCCATACCCACCGCGGTTGAAATTCCAGTCCCGGCATGTCCCACGCTGAAAAGATCAAATGGGGATTCGCTTGGTTCAGGGAAACCAGCCATGCCGCCGGTTTGCCTGAGGGTCGACAGGCGGTCCGCTCGTCCGGTAAGCATTTTGTGGGGGTAGCACTGGTGTCCGACATCAAACAGCAGTCGGTCGTGCTCGAAGTTGAAGACCCGGTGCAAGGCCATGGTGAGTTCGACAACTCCAAGGTTGGGCGCCAAGTGCCCACCGGTTGCCATCACTTGGTCAATGATGACTTCGCGGATCTCTTGGGCAAGTCGGGGCAGTTGTTCCGGCGAAAGTCGGCGAAGATCGGCGGGGCCGGCAATGGTGGGCAGAAGCGGAGCCGTCATGCTGAGATTCTAGGCCTTCAAGCCGCTTGGCCGTGGCTCATCAGCGGCTCCGGTCCGTCATTTCTTCGGTCAAAAGACGAAGGTCCTCCGCTTCTGGGCCAAACGTCTGAAGGGCGTCCAAGGCATCCTGACGACAGTTTTGAATCCGCTCGCGAAGTCCAGGCAGGCCATACACCCGAACCCCGGTGAGTTTGGACTTTTCTTCGTCTTTTCCGGTTCGTTTCCCCATCATCTCGGTGGAGGCGGTGGCATCCAAGAGGTCGTCGGTCAGTTGGAACAGCTCTCCCAAATGACCGGCCCAAGCGCTTAGGGCATTGGTCTGTTGGGCGGAGGCTTTGGCGCTCAAGCACCCAAGTTCCACCGCGGCCACCAACAGGGCTCCAGTCTTGCCCGCTTGCAAGGATCGTAAATTCTCCTCGTTGGCAGAAAGTGCTTCACGCTCGGCAGCCATGTCCATCATTTGCCCTTCGATCATGCGCAGTGTGGCTTCAGCAAGGACTTTGCACATGGCCGGTCCGTTGGGGACTTCAGCCAAGAGCTTCATGGCCAACATCGGCATGGCATCACCGGCCAAAATGGCGGTGGCTTCGTTGGTATGCCGGTGCAGGGTTGGTCGTCCTCGCCGCAAATCATCGTCGTCCAAGGCGGGCAAATCATCATGGACCAAACTGAACGCATGGATCATTTCCACGGCCGCGGCGGGAGCGTCTGCATCGGCGAGTTCCCCTCCCACGCACTGGTTGGCCAGCCGGACGAGGGCGGGACGAAGACGCTTGCCCGGGGCCAGGACGGCGTACCGGATGGCTGCGGCCAGTTCAGGTTCACAGCTCCGACGCTCCAAAGCCCGTATCAAGAGGGCATCACATGCTTCAAAATGTGCTTCGAGTACGGTCGACACACCGCCATCGTAGGATGTCACACGTGATTGAATTGCTTGGTGCCATCATGGAACGCGGTGGGCCAGTGTTGTGGCTGCTGGTCCTCCTCTCGTTGGCGGTGGTGGCCACAGGATTGGAGCGCTTCTGGTGGTGGACCAAGGCGGGGGCTGAATTCCGGCTTCACAACTATCGCCGTGACGGTGGGGGACCATGTTTGAACCAATGGCGTACCGTTTTGCGTGAAGAGGGCCATGCCATGGCCTACACCGTGATCGAGCGTGATCTCCGACGCGGGGTTTCCTTTCTGGGCTTCGTCGTGGGGGCTGCTCCCATGTTGGGGATCTTGGGCACGGTTTTGGGGTTGGCCAAGGCTCTTGGTGCACTGGGGGCGAAAGGGACCGGCTCATCCCAAGCCAGTTTGGATCGATTGATCTCCGCCGGCTTGGCCGAAGCCATGCTGACCACCGCTGCGGGCTTGGTGATCGCGTTGGTGGCCCTTGTTCTTCGACATTGGTTGCACGCGCGAGTGCGGGAGGCTGGTGGGGTTCTGAACTGCGAATCCGAACGTCTTAGTCCGCCGCCGGAGCCCAATCAGGATCCGTGAGGCCATCCACCCACCGGGTCATGTCGTCCAGAGTTTCCATGGATTCCGTTTCCACATGACCATCGGCGGCCAGGACCACAACTTCTCCCGTGTGGCGGCCCCAGGGTATTTCGGCGAATTGCCGATCGGGGCTGACCGCGTTTGCATTGACGACATACCGTTCGTCGGCGACAGATTCCCAAGCCGAGTAGGTGTATGACTCGAGGATGGCATTTGGCGGTCCGATCAGATCGACGCCGGGTCGAAGGATGTCCCGTTCTCTCAACAAGTCAACGGTTTGGATCCGACTCCTCGTTGCCGAACAGAACAGAATCAAGTGCGAGGGGCGGGTGATTGTGGAAACGGTTCGTCGGACAAGCACCGGGTTGGTGCTCCGAATGGCCGGGCCAATGTCGTCTTCTGTTTCAACCCATCGTCCGCCGAGATGACGGCCGTTGTAGGCAAAAGCTGGATGTTGACTGACCGTGGTTCGCCGCAGTGTGGATTCTGGCCACGGTCCCGGAACCTCCCAAGGATCCTCGGGGTCGTTGCCGTCAGCTTGTCCGCAACGCAGCGGAAGGGGGTCTTCGACACCGTAGCCATGCAGCAAAGGTTGCATTTGATTGCCCAAGGAAGGCAGCAGGCGACTGGTCCAGTACCCCAAATCGTCCGGCAGCATTGGTGCGCCACCGGGCCAGAAGTTTTCGAGTTCCCATCGGGTCACGACATCCGGAGACAGGTGTCCCGGCAAGCAGGCATCCTGTGACCGGGTGGCGTATTGCTCAAACGCGGTGTGCAGCGCTCGAATGGCGTTGCTCTCCGATCGCTTCTTCGCACTTCTTTGGGAAGAGCTCAGGGCGGGAAGCAACAAGGCGACCAAGACCCCGATGACTGCCACGGTCACCAAGATTTCGATCAGAGTGAACGCGCGTCGCATCAGGTTCGGCCGATGGTGGGTTTTTCGACGAGGCCAGCGCGGATTTTTTCGATCCCTGATCCCAAATCGCCAATGGGATCGGGCGGGACGATGTCCACTTTCTTTTCTCCCAGCTTGGCTTCGCCGCGGCGCACCTTCTCTTGAAAATCGAGGCACTCGGCTCGCAGACGATCGAGAATTTCTTCTTCGGGCACGTTGGCGACTTTTTCGCCCTGCACATAAATGATGCCGCGGCGGTCGCCCGCGAACACGGCCACATCCGCGCCTTCGGCTTCGCCGGGTCCGTTGACTACGCAGCCCATGACCGCCACTTTCATGGGCAATTCGACGTCCTGGTCGAGTGTTCGTTTGACTTGCTGCACCAACTCGAAGAGGTCCACCTGCAAACGGCCGCAGGTGGGGCAGGCGATCAATTCGGCTCCCTTGCGTTCACGCAGGCCAAGACAGCAGAGCATTTCGGCGCCGTCTTCGACTTCGTGGACGGGATCGGAGGCGTAAGAGATTCGAATGGTGTCACCGATGCCTTGTTGGAGCAGCGATCCGAGGGCGACGACCGAGCGAATACATCCGGTCTCTTTGGGGCCTGCGTGGGTGACGCCAAGGTGCAGCGGGTAATCGAACCGCTTGGCAATCTCGGTGTACGCGTCCACCGTCAACATGGTGTCCATGCTCTTGGCGCTGATGGCCAAGTCGTGGAAATCCTTGGCGTGGAAAATGTCCAAATACTCTTCGAGCTTGGCGATCATCAAAGCCAGCATTTGTCCGTGGCGGTGTTCGCTGAAGAACCGGCCAAGTTCTTGGGCCCGAACTTGTTTGTCCCGGCGTTCGATGATGGAGCCTTCGTTCACGCCAATGCGAATGGGAATGCCGCGGTCTTTGCACGCATCGATGACGGCCTCGACTTGCACCCGGTCGCTGATGTTGCCGGGGTTGAGGCGGATCTTGTGCACGCCAGCTTCCACGGCCTCGAGTGCACGTTTGAAGTGGAAGTGCACGTCGGCCACGATGGGCACGCTGGTGCGGTTGAGGATTTCTGGCAGCGCCTCGGTGTCTTTCTTTTCGGGTACCGCCACGCGAACAATGTCCGCGCCCGCGGCATGCAGTCGATTGATTTCGGCCACCGACGCTTCCACGTCGTGGGTGAACGACGTGGTCATGGTCTGGAGGGCCACGGGGGCCCCACCACCAACTTCCACGATGCCGGTGCGTTCGTCACCAATGCGGATCCGACGCGTTCGTTCGCGGTGCATGCTCATGGCCCTATTTTAGGCCGCGTTGGGGGTGGACTCGTCCGCTTTCTTCCCCGAGAAGGCGAAAGCGAAGAGCAGCATCACCACTGCCGCCATCCCTGCGGGCTTGAGCCACAACGAGGCCCATTCCACCTCGCCCTCCACGGTATGGGCGGCTTCAATTTGACCCGCCACCAGAGCACCGATGAACATGCCCAATCCCAGCGTGAAGAAGACCAGCATCCCTTGGGCTTGGGAACGAATTTCGGCCGGGGCGATCTTGTCGGTGTAGATCTGGCCCGTCACGAAGAAGAAGTCGTAGCAGATGCCGTGGAGCAAGATGCCGCCGATCATCATCCAGGCCACACTGTCGTCAGCGCCGAAAGAGAACATGGCGTACCGAGCCACCCACGCAATCATGCCCACGAGCAAAGTGGTTTTGATGCCATACAACTTCAAGAAGATGGGCAGGGCCAGCATGAAGAGCACTTCGGACATCTGTCCCAAAGTCATTTTGGCGGCGGGGTTTTCCATACCGGCATCGGTGATGAATCGGGCGGCCATTTGGTAGTAGAACGCCAAAGGAATACAGATCAGGAACGAGCCAATCATGAAGACGAAGAAGGAGCGGTCCTTCAACAGTGACATCGCGTCCAGACCAATGGCTTGCGAGGCGCTGAACGGCGTCCCTTTGGCGGGGGGTGGGGTGTTGGGCAGCGTAAAGCTGTACAGGCCCATCAGAGCGGAGGCGCCAATGGCCAAGTAGAACTGGTTAATGGTCGCGTCGGCCCCCAGCCATGAAACGGTAAGGCCAGCCGCAATCCAACCGATGGTGCCAAAGACCCGGATCATCGGGAAGGTCTTCTCGGTGTCAGCAATGTTGCTCATGGCCACGGTGTTGACGATGGCCAAGGTGGGGAAGAAGCTCAGCATGAAGCAGAAGAAGACGATGTTGATGGTGCCGGGGTCGGGATTGTCCATCGTCATGTAGGTCGTGGCCACGTACATGCCCGCGGTGCCAATAAGGTGCAGGATGCCCAAGACGATTTGGGAGGGCAAAAACCGGTCGGCGATCATGCCCACCAAGAACGGGCTGATCATCCCGGCAATTGGGCCGACCGAGTAGGTCCAGCCGAAGTCCTCCGCATCGAAGCCAATGGTTTCTAGGTAATTGGGCCCCGTGACGTACCACGCCCCCCAAATAAAGAACTGAATGAACATCATGATGCAGAGGCGCGGTGTGGTCAGCATGGGTTCTTCCTTCCTGTGACAGACAAATCTGCAATTCATGGTAAGAAGATGTCATCTTTTGCGTCGATTGGTGTCGACCAACCCCGTCGGAGCCCCAAATGACGCACAACGACTGGATTGAATCTGCCTGGGCGGCCCACAGCTGCGATCTGCGGCACTACGCCCGGGGCTATTGCGGGAACGTCGAGCAAGCGGAGGACGCCGTGCAAGACGCATTCTTGAAATTGCAGCAAACCACACCCGCGGTGGCGGGGGATCCACCCCGGCCCTGGCTGTTCCGGGTGGTTCGCAATCGTCTGATCGATCTGCACCGCCGTTCGCGGCGAGAGCGGCCCAACGACATCTTGCCTGCCTTGGCGGTTGATGCCGACGACCCCGCCGTGGATACCGAGGCCATTGAGGCCCTGAACCAATTGCCCCCGCGCCAACGCGAAGCCATGGTACTTCGCTTTCGTGGGGGGCTTTCGTATGACGCCATCGCGGAAGTGATGAGCACCAGCCATTCCAACGTGGGGGTGTTGCTGCACAAAGCGCTGCGCACCCTCCGAGAAGAACTTGATCCTGCCCCTGAAGGACGTGCCGTATGAACCACGACGACCCACGATTGACCCAACACGTACTGGGCGAAGAGAACAGTAGAGATATGACCGAGGCGCTGAACAACGATCCTGCGCTGCAGCAAGAAGCAGAAGCCTTGCAAGCGACGGCCGATCGCATGGCCCGTGCCTTGGCCCGGCCCGCTGAAGATGGAAGCCAAGCGTTTGCCGCGGCGGGCCCCCCTCGCCACGAACCACCCACCGTGCTCGCTCGGCTTGGGGGCAGCTTGGGCGTGGGCATCGCGGCCGCCGTGGCGGCCATGGTGGTCTGGATTGGCCCTGGATCCAACGAGAGCATGGGGCCCATGGCCAGCGCGGCCGCGTGCTGTATTGCCGACCAGTGCGTGGAACTTTCACCGGTGGAATGCAACGACGCGGGTGGTCAGCAATATGGTCAAGCATGCCAAGTGCAGGTGTGCGTGGTTCGGGCCGACGGAATGGTGCGTTCGGCTGATGTGCCGATGGACCTTGCGGCCGACGTCCCAGTTGCCGATACCGAACAACCCCTGATTGGCGTGTGTTGCTTTGGTCTCGTGGTGGTACCGATTGGCGAGAACGACTGTCTGCTGTTGGGTGGTCAGTGGTTCAGCGAGGCGACCGACTGCGCGCACAATGTCGAGCCGGTCGTGGAGATCGCCGAAGAGGAAGCAGCATCCGAATCGCCCGAGACCGCTCCCGCGGGTGGCTTGGGCGTCGCGGTGAATGCCAGTGTGCCACCGCCGCCCCCCGTGCGTTCCAAGGAGGGGCGTTCCCGAAGCGATGGTCGTGGTGGTGGCGCTGTCGCCTCGCCAGACAGTGTCGTCGGAAGAGGACGGTGGTACGCGCCACCAGACGCTTTTGCGGACGGGGCGAGGGATCGTGCCGGGTCATCCAACTTGGCCCCCGACACCGGACCCACCAGCGTGTTCTTGGCTCCGCTCGAGTCGCCGCTCAGTACGTTTGGTCTTGACGTCGACACCATGGGCATGGGCATCGTGCGTCGCCAACTGGGTTGGGGGCAGCGGCCTCCGGTGGATGCCATCCGGATCGAAGAGATGGTGAACTTCTACGACTACACCACCCCGGCCCCGCCCACCTCGGGTGATGCGTTGGCGATGGCGGTTGAAGTCGCCGCCGCACCGTGGAACCTAGACCACCGATTGGTTCGCATTGGTATCTCCGCCCAAGAGATTGATGCTTCTGAACGTCCTGCGGTGAACTTGGTGCTGTTGGTGGACACCTCGGGTTCCATGAACTCCGGTGACAAACTGCAATTGGTGCAGGCCACCTTGCGCATGCTGGCCGACCAGCTCCGTGAAGACGATCGCGTCTCCATCGTCACCTACGCGGGCAGTGCGAGTGTTCCTTTGTCGGAAGCCAAGGGCAACGAAACCACGAAGATTTTGGCCGCCATCAATGCCATGCGAGCCCGGGGATCCACTGCTGGCGCGGCGGGGATTCAAACTGCCTATGACCTCGCGCGGCGGAATGTCCGCGATGGGACGGTCTCACGGGTGCTGCTCTTCACCGACGGTGATTTCAATGTCGGGCCCAGCAGCCAAGATGAACTGGTGCAGTTGGTCGAGCAGGAGCGGGGCAATGGCATTGGTCTTTCCGTCTTTGGCTACGGCGCGTCCATCGTGCGGGATGACCGCATGGAAATGTTGTCCAACCACGGCGACGGTGTGGCCTATGCCATCGACACGCTGCGTGAGGCCCGGCGGGTGGTCGTGCAAGAATTGACGGGCACCCTCTTCACGGTGGCCAAGGATGCCAAGATCCAGGTGGAATTCAATCCCGCCAAGGTCGCGGCGTATCGGTTGATTGGGTACGACAACCGCCGTCTGGCCGACCAAGATTTCAATGATGACACCAAGGATGCGGGCGATCTGGGCGCGGGGCACACCGTGACCGCGCTCTACGAAGTGGTGCCGGTCGGGGTGAGCGTTCCTGGTGCTCCGGGGGCCGTGGATGACCTCAAGTACCAACGCAACGAAGAGCCGGCCGAGCCTTCGGCAGCCGAACTGGTCGATTCTCCAGAGTTGCTGACCGCCAAGTTGCGGTGGAAGCCCGTGGGGCAAGACGAAAGCGTTCGCCGCGAGCAATCGGTGGTCGATGCCGGCACGGTTGCGGGCAGCGAAGACCACCGGTTCGCCGCCGCCGTGGCGGCCTTGGGGCTCAAACTCTCCAACGATCCACACACCAAAGACATGACCTTCATGCAATTACGTTCCATGGCCGTCCAAGCGGCGGGGGACGATGCCCAGCGGCAAGGGTTGCTCGAGTTGGTGGACTTCGCGAAGGCGGTGTTGGGCCGCTGATCGCCTCTGGGCGGCGTGCTTTTAAATGATGCCCAGCAGCCGCAGAACAATCGGGAACATCGTCAACAATGTGATGAAGACAATGACCTGACGTACTTTTTTCTGCAAGGCCAAGTCTTCGGGCGGCTTGTGCAAGGTGCGGCCGGTGATCCAAGCGAAGC
>PAHO01000023.1 GCA_002705085.1 Phycisphaerae bacterium
ACCACCATCCCCGCGCAACTGCTCGGCATTGATTCATGGGCGGGCACCGTTGCACCGGGTCACATGGCCAACTTGGTGGTCTTTGATGGTGAGCCCTTTGAGAAAGGAACTTCTGTTCAAACCGTCTGGGTTGGCGGGGTTGAGCGTGTGGTGCAAGAGCCTCCCGTGGAACCGTTCCGCAACCAAGGCACCTTGCAATTGACCGACGGTCAGCAGATGTCGTGTTCTTTTGACCGGAAGGCCAAGAAGATCACGTTCACCAAAGGCGATACGGCATTTGCCACCAAGAAAGTGGAAGTCGATGGCGAATTGATCGGTGGTTCCGTTGACGCCGCTTTGATGGAGCACCGGGGGTGGGCCACTTTCCGCGCGGTGTTGATTGAAGACCGGTTGACGGGCGCGTTCGTGGCCACCGACGGACACCGCGTGGGCTTTGAAGGTGTGCTCTCCGAACCAATGGCCGAAGCTGCGGCCTCTGACAATGAAGCGGAGGCTTCTAACGACGAACAAATGTTGGGTCCAGATCCGGTCAGCGGGCTTTGGACCTGCACCTTGTCGATTCCAGATCAGGGCTTTGAAATGACCATCGATGCGGAACTGACCTTGCAAGCCGACGGCGGCATCACGGGTTCCATGTCCATGATGGACCAAGAAGTTCCTCTTTCGAGCGGCTCCTTTGATGCCGAAGCATCGTCGATTGAACTTCGAACTTCGACTCCGGGTGGGGAGGGTGTCCTGTCGGGCACCATTGCCGATGGCATCTTGTCGGGTTCGATTGAGTCGCCCATGGGTTCGTTGCCGGTCGAAGGCACCCGAGTGGTGTCCCGGGCGGGCGGCGAGTCGGACACACCGGATGAAGATGATGATGTTGACTTGGCTTCGGAACTGCCCAAACCCAATCGAGATCTGCCGGTTCCTCTTGGCGGGTACGGTCGATTCGAACCTCCGGCCACAGAGAGTGTTTTGCTGACCAACGCGGTCATTTGGACCGCTTCGGACGCGGGCATTTTGGAGGATGCTTGGATGCTGGTCGAGCGGGGGCAAATCACTGATTTGGGTGCCGGTCGTCCTCCAGAAACCTCAGCCCGCGTGGTGGATGCCACGGGGTTGCACATCACCCCTGGTTTGATTGATTGCCACTCGCACACCGGCATCAATGGGGGAGTCAATGAAGGCAGCCGGGCCAGCACGGCGGAGGTCACGATCGAAGACGTGGTCAACCCTGACGATGTGGACTGGTACCGCCAACTGGCCGGGGGATTGACCGCTGCCAACCAGTTGCACGGTTCCGCCAATCCGATCGGTGGCCGAAATTCCGTGGTGAAATTGAAATGGGGCGGCGACGCTCATGACTTCCGCATGACAGATGCTAAGCCAGGGATCAAATTTGCTCTTGGCGAAAACGTGAAGCGATCGCGAGGTCGATACCCCGACACCCGAATGGGGGTCGCGGCGTTCATGCGAGATCGCTTTGACCAGGCGGAGTTCTACCGGTCCATGCATGAGCGATGGGATGCGATGGATGAAGATGAGCGCGCTTTGGAAATTCCTCCCCGCTTCGACCTTGAGTTGCAGACGCTGGTGGAGATTCTCGAAGGCGATCGCATCGTGCACTGCCACTCCTATCGCCAAGATGAAATTCTGGCGTTGTTGAGGCTGGGCGAAGAGAAAGGCTTCCGCATTGGCACTTTGCAGCACATTCTGGAGGGATACAAAGTGGCGGACGCCATTGCCGAGCATGGGGCTGGCGCCAGCAGCTTCTCCGACTGGTGGACCTACAAAGTGGAAGTGATGGATGCGATTCCTTGGAACGGGTGGATCATGCATGAGGTGGGGGTGAATGTCTCATTCAACTCTGATTCCAATGAGCTCGCCCGCCGGATGCACGGTGAAGCGGCCAAGGCGGTGAAGTACGGTGGCATCGAACCCCATGAAGCCTTGAAGTTCATCACGTTGAACCCCGCCAAGCAATTGGGGATTGATCACCGAACCGGTTCGCTTGAAGTGGGCAAAGATGCTGACTTCACGATCTGGAACCGAGACCCTTTGTCGTCCTACGCCTTGGTGCAGGAGACTTGGATTGAAGGCGCGTGTTATTTCTCACGAGAAAAAGATGCTGAGGTGCGAAAAAGAGATCGCGACGAGCGGTCACGCCTACTTGGCAAATTGTTGGTGAAGCAATTGGGTGAAGCCCCAATGCCACCTCCGGTTGAGCCTCCACCCTCCAACGAGCCTGCGGATCCGCGCGGCGTTTGCGGTTGTACTGACTAAGGAGCCCACGAATGCGTCATCACATTGTTGCTGTATTGGGATTGCTGATTTCGGCGGCGGCTTGGGGCCAAAGCCGACAAGTACCAGCCGCCGATCAAGAGCGTCCAATTGTCTTGTCCGGAGGCACCATCCATACCGTGGCCGATGCGGACCCAATTGAGTCTGGATTTGTGCGGATCGAAAACGGACTGATCACCCAAGTTGGGGCGGGCGATCCCATGCTGAAGTCTGGGGATCAAGTCATCGACTGCCAAGGTGCCCACGTGTATCCGGGAATGATCTTGATCGACACCCAACTTGGTTTGTACGAAACCAGTGCGGTTGAAGTCACCCTGGATTACAACGAGCTGGGCAGCATCACCCCTGAAGCCAGCGCGCTGTTGGCCATCAACCCGGACAGTGATTTGATCCCGGTCACCCGCTCGAATGGTGTCTTGACGGGGGTTGTCGCCCCGAGTGGTGGGTTGGTGTCCGGCTGGGGGGCCACGGTGCGATTTGATGGCTGGACTTGGGAAGACATGGCCATTCAACCTCGTTCAGGCTTGTTCTTTGACTGGCCTCGAGTTGGTTTTGCCAAGAGCGCAGAGCGCTTTGAAGAACTCGACACTTTGATTCGAGATGCGCGGCGCTGGTCCGCCGCTCGGGAGGCTGACCCTACGGTTGGCCCCGATGCTCGATTCAATGCGTTGCTTCCGGTGCTCGACAAAGAGGCCCCGGCGTTCATTCGCGCGGATACCGCCCCTCAGATTGAAACCGCGGTTGCCTTCGGTGCTCGCCATGACATCGATGTCGTGATCGTCGGCGGCGATGAAGCCATGGAATGCGTGGAGACCCTCTTGGCGCACGACATTCCGGTGGTGGTGCATGGCACGCACCGCATGCCAGGTCGACGCGATGAACTTTGGGACCACCAGTACACCTTGCCGGGTCGTTTGAACGAAGCTGGCATCAAGGTGGCCATCGCGGCCAATGAGCGCTACACCGGCCATGAACGCAATCTCCCATACCACGCCGGTACGGCCGCGGCCCACGGCATGGACCCTCAAGAAGCTCTACGCACCGTGACGCAGTACGCGGCCGAAGTGATCGGCCTCGGAGAGGTGTTGGGCACGATTGAAGTGGGCAAGTATGGCACCGTCATCGTGACCAATGGTGATCCTTTGGAGGTCACCACGAATGTCAGCAAGGCTTTCATTGAGGGTCGTCAGATCGAATTGGAAAATCGGCAAACCCAATTGCGCGACAAGTACTTGCAAAAATACCGTCGGCAAGGGCGGGTGGACTGATCGCTCATAGTTGTCGAGAAGCTTTAGAACGGAATATCTTCGTCTTCGACTTGACGGGCGGGGGCACCTTGGTGAGTTGAGGTCGAAGGCTCCTCAAATCGGGTTTCGATTCCAGCGTCGTGTGCCAAGTATTCATCCACGGCATTTCGGTCCGGATAGCCATCGCGACCGGTTTCGAGAATCACTCGGGCGCGAACCGTGCGTCCTTTGCAATCGTCGGGGAGAAGGCGACCAGATTGGAACTGGTGATTCAGTCCGGCGGCTTTGCAAAATTGCTCGATTTTGAACACCGCTTTTGGGGTGGCGACCAAGTAGTCTCGCAACTTCACCACCCGGCCTTCAGCATCGGATGCTTCCATAAAGACCACAATCATCTTGTTGCCCTTCGCACTCGTTTGCTCTTCAGCATCACTGACTTTGAGGGCATAGACCCCTTCCGGCAAGGTGGTTGGGGCGGCTCCGGTGCTGTTCGCGTCCTGCGGGTTGAAATCCATGGGTACTCCTTCGCGGGAATCTATCCTAGCCCGGCGATAGGCTGTTGCTTGTGTCAGGATTCTCCCCAATTCGTCCCGACCCGCGGCGGCGGGCGGCGGCCCCAACCGTCAGTGTGGTGTTGGTTGGTCTGCAGGTTCAGGATGGTCTGCAGACGTATCTTCCTGAGACAGGCAGAATTGATGGCATCCAGCGGGAGTTGCCTCAAGGGTTCTTGGGCGCGGGTGAGTCGGTGGCCGATGTGGTGCATCGGATTCGACCGGCCCGCTTCAAAGACAACCACAACTTGGAATCAGCAGGATGGCATGAACCAGGAGACGACGTCGCGGATTCATCGGTCCGGTTGGTGATGTTGTCGTTGGCCCCACCCAGCGAGGATGCCAACTGGATTCCAGTGCGTTCGTTGACGCGTGAGCAGGGGGTCTCGCCACGTGATTTGGGCTGTATCGAATTGGCCAGCTTAGCCTTACGCCGTTTGCTGCTGATGGACGCGGAGACGCTGCGATTGTTGCCTCGGCCGGCGCGTCATTGGTGGAGCGATCGGGTCGCTGGGAGGGAGCCATTTCTCCGTGGGCTGTTGCCTGAGGTGTTTACGCTTCGGGAAATCGAGAACACATTGGGTGCAGTCCTTGACCCCGCGGAAATGACGAGGGCGGATGGATTGGCGAAGCCTCGTCCCAACGCGTTTTCGATGGACCGCCGGAACTTTCGGCGCACTTTGGAATCTTTGGACTGGTTGGAACGCAGTGGGGATCGGCGCGGGCCCGACGGTGCTGAATTGTGGCGATTCAGTTCGAAGTCCAGAGCCAAATCGATCTGATCCGGCCCCAGATGGATTGAGCATGTGCCAATGACAAAGGCCTGCGTTGGCAGGCCCTGATCATCTGAAAACTGGATTCTCTCAACTCTCCGCTTCAGCAGACGTTCAATCCTATCCGTGGCGCAACCCGACCGGTTCCATGGGTTTTCTTTTTTTGGAAGAAATACATTTTGATTACTCGGACCAAGAAAGGCCTTCATGCAGCGTCCCCCCAAGCTGTTTGGGCCCGTCATCTTGAATCGCATACACATCCTCCACTCGGATTCCGCCGACCAACGTCCCATAGAGCCCCGGTTCGATGGTGACAACGTCACCCCGAACCAACGCAGTTCCTTTGCCATCAAGCAATGGGGGTTCATGGACCGAAAGTCCCAACCCGTGGCCCGTGCCATGCGGCATGGTGATGGCGTTGGTGGGTTGGTCCTTGCCGGGGAATCCGAAAGCAAATCCATGGGTTTGGAGGGTGTCTACGGTGGCTTGGTGGACGGTCGATCCTTTCACTCCAGTTCGAAGGGCCAGCACTGCTGCTGCTTTCGCTTCCACGACGGCGGTGTGCATGCGTTGAATCTGATCTGATATTCCGCCGTGCACCACGGTTCGGGTGCAATCCCCGTTGTACCGATTGCGAGCGCTGCGGGGGAAAATGTCCACGATGATTGGTTCTTCGGTTCGAAGCGCGCCGGTCCCTCGCTCGTGGCAATCTCCTCCATCTTTGGCTCCCGCGACGATGGAATCTGATCCGGCAAAGCCTTGTTGCAAAAGGAAGATGTCAATGAGAGATTGGACCCGTTCACTGGTCAGTGGTTCACCATCTTCAATCAAGATCCCCTCGGCATTTGGTGTTGCAGCGGCGATGCGCTCGCAGGCCATACGAACGGCGGACTCAGTCACGCATTGGCACTCATGCAGCATTTCCAATTCTTTGGCATCTTTCTGGCGTCGCTCGGCCACGCCAAGGTCCGGATCGAGTCGAAGGTTGATGCCTGCTGCACGCAGTTGTTCCACAAAGAGAAGCCCCAACGTTCGATCGGCGATGACTTCCTGAATGCCGTGTTGCCGCAATGCTTCGGCCGCTGCTTGGGCCGTCGCCGTTTCTCGGTCGCCATCCAAGCCACCCTCGGGGGTGAAGTCGGCCGGACAGGCCACTCGATCGGCTTGGGCTTGTTCTCGCGCACGGCCCATTTCAATATCGCGCACGATCAGAAGTCGCCCTTCCGGAAGATCCAGACAGGCTGCGGGGTCTCCCACCGCAAATCGAATGCGGTGGTAGAGGGTGTCGTTGTGGGCAGGAATTCCAGCAATAAGCGTGGCGGTGGTCATGACCCCGTTCAGCCTAGCGGTGCCCCGGCTGGTTGTCTCAAGGTTTACGCCCCAGGTCCACGATTGGGTGATCGATCCTGATGTCTTCCGCGTGAACCTCGTGGTCCTCGTGGTCCGGTTCCGTGACCAGGATGATTTTCGCCACCACGGTGTTGGTGGAGGTGTTCACGAAGAGCTCGACGCTCTTCGGGGTCAAGCTCACCATCCTCATTGGCGTCAAATTTCTCGCGAAGTTGCTTCATACGCGAGTCACGGGACTTTGCTCGGTCCTGAATGCTGCGAAGCGCGGCTTCGCGTTCATTGTCATCCAGTTGGCCATCTTGATTGGCGTCGAACCGTGTCCAGGCTTCTTCTGGGACATTGGCCTCTGGTGGTGGAGGTGGGACCAGGTGCTCCGCCCGAAGCTTCCGAATGGTTTTCGCCTGATCAGGCGTCAGCAAGGTCAAGAATTCTTCCATCCGAGCCAGCCCTGCTTTGCGACGTTCGTGATGCAATTCTGCGATCCGATCGGTTCGTTCTCGCAGTGCGATCAAATCGACTGGCGATTCCTCCATCAAGGTTCGAACTTGTTCGTGAAGCAAACCGATAGATTCTCCCAAGACCTTGCGCTCGGCATTCCAAGTGTTGTTGAGTTCGAGGCAGGCTTGACGTTGTTCTGGGGAGAGATCCAACGTGTTGGTCAAGGCCGCAAACTGCTGGCTGCTGGTCGTCCGTACCTTGGTGATGTCGGTTGGTGGCGCTTGGCGCTGGGCTGCCAAGAAGGCCACGTTGAACGACAGAGAGGCGCACAGTGCAACGCTCAGGATGACATTGATGGTTCGAGTCGACATCATGAGCCAAACTCCTGCCAAAGCATGTCTTCACTGTTGGCTTCAATGGTTTCGGAAGGCTCGGATCCAAAATGGGCTTCAAGGATGTCGATGCCATTGTTGCTGGTGGTGGGGGCGCCCAGCGACCAACCCAGAAGTCCGGCGCTGGCCATGATGGCCACCGAAGCAGCCAGTCGCAGTGGTGCGATCCATGATGGCCAAGACGTTCGGGCATGGGCTTCCCGAGCCGCTCGAGTCAAACCGATGGGCAAGGGGGATTCTTGATCGTCGGAATGCTCGGCCGGGGCGAGGGCCATGTCGGCCGCGGCCGCCCGCAGGCTTGGATGCTCCAACAGGGCCTGTTCAAGACGAGGTCGATCGGATTCCTCCAACCGGCCCTCGAGGGCGGTGGCCAGCAGAAGCATGGCTTCTTCGACCGGCACGGCATTCGGGATGGCATTGTTGTGTTCAACCATGGTCGACGCTCCTTTGTACGTCGCTTGGAGGGGGATCATCCCCCGGCTTTTAAGAATCATGCATGGCGGCTCGGAGGCGTTCGAGGGCCTTGTGCTTGGTGCTCCGGACGGTCTGCTCGGAGACCTGAAGCAACTGGGCCACCACATCGACGGGTTGTTCGTCTTGATACAGCAGGTGCAAAACGAGCCGCTGTCGATCGGTCAGAACCCCTAGGGGGATGGCGGAATCTTGCAGATCACCTGCCTCCACCGGGGCTTCCGGAGCTTCGAGGGTCCGATCATCCAGCTCCGTGGCTCTGCCTACGGTACGGCCCAATTTTCGAGCTCGATCGATGGCGGTGGAGCGAGAGACCAACGTCAGCCAAGTGCTCATCGACGCACGGTTGGGGTCAAAAGACCGGAGCAGCCGTCCGTCATCCTTCAGGAGTCGCACGAAGACATCTTGGGCCGCGTCTTCGATGTCTTGTTCGGATTGGCCGCGAAGCACCCGTCGAACGCCCGCCCACACCAGACCGCCGTATGCCGAAACGAAATTCGCAAACGCCTGGCTGTCACCCCGGGCGCAGGCATCCAAATCAACCTGGTCGCGGTTGGGATCAGGCACGTGCCGTATCGTACGACAGGCAACCAGAAATCATCCCCGAGGAGTTCAACATGTTCAATAGCGTTTGTGGTGTGGCAGTGATTTGGACCGCTTCGGTCGTTGATGCGCCGCCGAAATCGGAGGTGGTGATGACCCCCGTGGCGGCCCAAATGCTGCAGCACGCTGAGGCGCTCTTGTCGTCACTCTCAGAACCTCAGCGGCTGATCACCCAGAAGCCCTTTGATGACGGGTCGCGCATGGACTGGACGTTCTTTCCTCGAGTACGGGGGGGGCTTGAGCTTGCCAATCTCCGAGACAACGCTGTGGCTACGGCGGCGGCTGAAGCGCTGTTGGATTGTGGCTTGTCTGATTCAGGCGCCAATACTGCCGCGAACATCCGTCGACTTGATCCTCAAGAAGATCGCGGAGGTGGCGTTCGCCTCGGACCCGATCGATACGCCATCACCATTTTCGGCCAACCCTCCCCAGATGAACGCTGGGGGTGGCGGGTGGAGGGCCACCATCTCAATTTGAATTGGACCATTGAGCAGGGGCAGGTGGTTTCGGTCACTCCAATGGCTTTTGGCATTTCTCCGTTCGTCGATCAAGCGGGTGAGCCTCAGGTTCTTGGGGATGACCAGCAGGCTTATTTGGATTTCTTGGGCACCCTCGACGTCGAAACGCGGGCGGGGGCGAAGCGTGACGGTCCGATGCCCGGGGAAGTGCCCGGCGTGGGCCAGCCCCGTCCAGAATCTGGGGATCGGGTTGGGGTTCGGTTCTCGCAATTGTCTGAAGCAACACAAGCCGCGGCATGGAAAGTCTTGGACACGGTGTACGACCGATTGGATCCAGAATTGGCTTGGGTTCGGCGAGCTGCGGCTCGCGCTCAGCCCGATGAGATTTTCTTCAGTTGGAGTGGGACTGGTTTGGCTTTTCGTCCCAATGCGTATCGCATCGAAGGCCGGGATTTTACTTTTGATTTTGTGAATGCGCAGGACGACGGCAACCACGTACACACGCTGTACCGGGAGGGCGGGCGCGACTTTGGCCAAGAGATCCCACGCTGGACGCGAGTGGCGTCTGGCCAGTTCTTCACCGAGGGCCCAGTGTGGTCCCCCCCGAGCACCCTGTTGTTTTCAGACATGCGCTTTGATGGCAGCGCTGGCCACATTGTCTCCTTGAACGAGACCGGGCGTTTGCAACGGTTGTGGTCTTCGCCGAAGGTGGCCAACGGGTTGATGTTTGATCGGGATGGCCGTTTGTGGGCGTGCCTTTTTGGTCACGGGACGCTGGCAAGTTTCGCATGGCAAGACGGTGCGTTGGTGGATGAGCGAACGGAGATTTCTGGCTACGAGGGACAGCGATTTCTGAAAACCAACGACTTGGTCTTTGATGATTCCGGTGGTCTCTGGTTTACCGATCCGTTGTTCGGTAGAAAAGCGGGTGAGCAACCTGTTATGGGCGTGTACTACCGCCGTCCCACCGGCGAGGTCTCGTTGGTCATCGAAGATTTGAAGCGACCCAATGGCATCATGTTGAGCCCAAGCGAAGAGACGTTGTACATCCTTCCTTCGAGCGGATCATCAGGATTTGCGTACGACATTTCTGCGCCCGGAGAGGTCACGAACCGTCGAAAATTCGGGGAGATTCCCGGCGGTGGTGATGGCATGACCGTCGATATGCAAGGCAATGTGTACTTGACCAGTGGTCGACTTCGCGCGGTCTTGGTGGTTGATCCCGCGGGAGAAGAGATTGATCGCATTTCCTTGCCCGGAGGCCCGAGCAATGTTTGCTTTGGCGGCCCGGCGAACCGAACGCTCTTTGTTACCGCGGGAGATTCCGTCTACGCGGTTCCGAGAATACAGCCGGGATGGGTCTTCCCCGGATCTCGCCCGGGAGGTTGATCCACTTAGTCTTGTAGGTGCGTCTGGAGATCTTCGCCCGCTTGATGCGTGGTCGGCGTCATGCCCGGTCGGAACACCCGTGCTTCGCTTCCCGTCAGTTCGACGGATTGTTCGCGGCAGCGGAGAAGTCCACCTTCGAACAAGCCCACCACCGGGGTGGTGTTTTCTTCGTGGAATTCACGAATGCGGTCGTCTCGGGTTTCACCGAAGTGTGGATGCAGGGCACCGTCTTGCTCGTAATGGATGCCCCCGGGGTGGTAGTGGGCGTTGACTTGGAATGGCACCAGACCCAAAGCATCGAAGCTGGGCGGTTGGACAATCGGCATGTCGTTGGTGGTCCTCATGGTGGGACACGCCACATTGGTTCCCGCACTCACCCCAAGGTACGGAATGCCATCCCCCAAGATTCGATTTCGAATGGCCTCGACCAAGCCCAGTTCGTGCAACTGCTTGATCAGCCGGAATGTGTTGCCGCCGCCCACGTAGATCCCTTGAGCCGAACGTACCGCCGCTACCGGATCGGATGCTTGATGGATGCCCTGCAGGGTGTACCCCGCGTGCAGACCACGTTCGTTGAGGGCCGCGACGTAGCCGTCGTGATCGGCCAGGGCATAAGGCACGAACAAGATGGAGTCGATCTCACCGAAGTGGGCTTGCATTTCGGCCACCAAAGTGGCTTTACGATCGTCGGTGCGGAAGCCGCCTGAACCAAGAAGAACCTTCATGGCATGAATCTAGCGGGACTTGCGGGGTATTGGTGAACCCGAGGGAGTTGATGTGGGTAGCATGGATTCCCGGCACTTTTTGGTGCGCAAAGGAGATCCCATGAAATACGCCCTGTTTGCTTCTGGCCTGTCGGCCCTCCTCGTTTCCCATGCCAATGCAGATGAGCGGGGCGACAAGCTTCTTCGGGACTTTTTGACCTACCAGTCCAAACTGGAGACTTTCAGTTGTGAGCTGGACCTGAGCATGGCAATCGAAAGCCCCTTTGGCCCCATGAACATGGACCAAAAGTTCTCGTTCGCCATGCAGCAGCCGAACAAGATGGCGTTGCGGGGCAAGGGTGGCGGCATGATGAGTGTGGACATGGTGAGTGATGGTGAAAACATGACCACCTATCTCCCCATGCTGTCGGCGTACATGGTTGATGAAGCGCCCAAGTCGTTCGCCGAAATGAATGAACCCGATGAGTCCGATCCCATGGGCGGCGCGGGCCTTCCCGGTCTGGATTCCAACTTTTTGATGGTGAGCGCCGAGAACATCGAGAAAGTGCTCTCGGCGGTTGAGTCTTGCGAATTCGTCGGCGAAGAGACTGTGGACGACACCAAAGTCTTGCACCTCAAAATCACCGAGAAGGGTGAGGATGGACTGCCCAGCATGACCACCGACTTGTGGTTGAGCAGTGACGGCAAGTGGCCATTCCGCCTGAAGCCCGACATGGAAGGCATGATGGCCATGGCCGAGGAAGAAGGTGGCGAAGACGCTGACATGATGGAAGGCATGGAGATGTCTGTGACTTTGGATTTGCGAGATTGCAAAGCCGAGATCAAGAAAGATGCCTTTGTCTTTGTGGCTCCGGAGGGCGCTCGCAAGGTCAGTGACTTCTCCGAAGCCATGGGTGGCATGATGGAGATGGACGCCCCCGAAGAGGTGGTCCCCGAAATTGAGGATGAGAAAAAGGGTGGCCCCCTCGAGGGCGAGCCTGCCCCCGAGGTCACCTTGACCATGCTCGATGGCACACAAGTTCCCTTGGCTTCGCTCAAGGGCAAGGTTGTGGTGATGGACTTCTGGGCCACTTGGTGTGGTCCTTGCAAACGAGGCATGCCAGGACTGTCCCGCATCACCCATGAGCGCCGCGATCAAGGCGTTGTGTTCATGCCGGTGGCCATTGCCGACCGTAAGGAAAAAGTGGAGCAGTATGTCAAGGCCTTCCCGGGGTCCAACGAAGGTCGACCACTTCCTTCGGCTTTCGATGAAAAAAATGACATCGCTTCGGCATTTAAAGTCGGACCCATTCCTCACACGTTGATCATTGACAAGAAGGGTGTGATTCGTCATGTGCACATCGGTTTTTCGCCCGATCATGAAAAAACCATGGCTGAAGAACTTGATGCGTTGATTGCTGAGTGATTGGTGATTGAATTTCAATTCCCAAGACCCGGCTACGGCCGGGTCTTTTTTATCAACCTTGCACAAGGGTGCAGATTCGTCACAATGTGATTTGTGCCAGAGCGTGACACCAATGCGTTCGGTGGACAGCCTCTCGTCCTTTCGTATGGCGAGTTGGTGGTCGATCGGGTCGCCGGGCATGACCGGCCTGGTGGGGCGCCCCTCAATTTTGCTTCGGCCATCCAGCCGCTTCTTCGTTCGGTGGGTGGTGACTGCTCGGTGGTTTCTCGTATTGGCGAAGATCCAGGGGGTCAGCTGCTCCAAGAGGCCATGCGCGCGCACGATCTGTCGCCGGCCCTTCTTCAAAGCACGTCGGATGATCCGACGGGGCTTTCTCTCGCTCAAATCGACCAGTCGGGAGAGGTTTCGTTCCACCTTGAATCCGGTGCTTGGGATGCGATTGATTTGTCCGAAGAACTTCGAGAAAAGGCGGCCGCTTGCGTGGGTCTCCTGGCCGGTTCACTGCCCCTGAGATCCCCGATTTCGGCCGCGACCATGCTGGCTTTGTTTCAGACGAGCGGCGCGAGCGTCCGCATGTTTGATCTCAACTTCCGGCATGAACCAGACCCAACCTTGCTGACCTCGGTTCTGGAAGCGGCCACCCATGTCAAGGGGACGGTCGAGGAATGGATCCAGTTGGGGGCGATGTTGCATTGCCAATCTGATCAAGCGCATGCGATTGCCACCGAGTTGAGAGGGCAATTTGCATTGGCCTCGTGTTTGGTGACCAGCGGAGCTGGAGGATGTGTGTTGCTGGATGCCGAAGGTGCAATGGGTGGTCTGCCCGTGGCTTTTCCGATGGCTCAAGGTGCGGACCCAATTGGAGCGGGGGATCATGCCGCGGCTGGTTGGATGTTTGCGCTATTGAACGACCGTTCTCCGCTGGATCAAGTGGCGGCAGCCGACATCATGGGAGCATGGGCGGCCTCGCAGCCGGCCTCGGCTCCGGGTGTGCCTTCGGCGGTGCGGGACCTTCTCGCCTAATCTTTGCCGGTATGTCACTTGTCCTCTGTCTTGCTGTTGCGTTGGTGGGCCAGCCCATGGCCTTTACCAACGCCCACATCATTCCGGTTGAAGGTCCTGAAATTCAACGCGGCACTTTGTTGGTTCAGGATGGCAAAATTCTTGCCGTGGGGGCGTCTGTTGCCATTCCGAAAGGCGCGCTGGTTCAAGACTGTGCCAACCAAGTCATCATGCCCGGACTCATTTGCACCCACAGCCATATTGGGGGGTGGGGGGGCGCTGACCGATCGGGGCCTATTCAGCCTGATGCTCGCATCATTGATGCCCTGAACCCACGAAGCAGTGGATGGAAGCGTGCTTTGGCAGGGGGTCTGACCACTCTGAATGTCATGCCTGGTTCGGGGCATCTGCTTTCGGGGCAAACTGTGTATCTCAAACTGCGACCGGATGTTGGCACCATCGGGGAGATGGCCTACCGGTTTGCTGATGGGTCACCAATGGGTGGCATCAAAATGGCCAACGGCACCAACCCGCAGGGGGCCCCGCCATTTCCCGGGACCCGATCCAAGGCCGCGGCCTTGGTGCGTCAAAAATATCTCGAAGCGCAGAAATACCAGCGTGATCTGGAGGCCGTTGCTGAAGGGGGCGAAGCTCCACCCCGAGATCTTGGACTTGAGGCTTTGGTGGAAGCACTTGAAGGCAAGCGTGTGGTGCATCACCACACCCATCGTGCTGATGACATCGTGACCGTCCTGCGGCTCTCGGAAGAATTTGGTTTTCGGTTGGTGCTGCATCATGTGAGCGAAGCGATCATGGTGGCGGAAGAAATCGCTGAAGCTGATGTCCCATGCTCGGTCATCATGATTGACAGCCCCGGAGGGAAGCAGGAAGCCATCAACCTGTCGTTTGAAACCGGTCGAGTTTTGGACGAACACGGTGTCAAGGTGGCGTATCACACGGATGATTACATCACCGATAGCCGGTACTTCTTTCGTTCGGCGGCCCTTGGTATCCGTGCGGGTTTGGCCCGAGAAACCGCGTTGGCCTCATTGTCCCTGCATGGGGCGGAGATGATGGATTTGGGGGGGCGGATCGGATCCTTGGCGCCTGGAAAGGATGCCGATTTCGTGATCCTCTCTGGTGATCCTTTCTCAATAGACACCCGAGTCCAGCAAACTTGGGTGGAGGGAAATTTGGCTTTTGATTTGGCCAAACCAAGCGATCGCCTCTTTGCTGAGGGCGGCTTTGGTGGGAGCAACGAAGTGAATCCCTATATGTGTTGCACCAAGAATGAATGTGAGGGGTGTGCCCAATGAAGATCTTTCGAACCTTGGCGCCTCTGTTTGTTCTCGTCATCGGCAGCATCACGTCTGCAGAGACCATCTTCGTGTTTGGTGAAGAGATTCACCCGGTCACGCAGCCCGTGATCCGAAATGGTGTGGTCGTGGTCGAAGATGGAACAATTCAAGCGGTTGGTCCTGCATCGATGGTTCGTGGTCAAGAAGCGGATCGGGTGATTCGAACCACAGTGGTGGTGCCCGGATTCGTCGACGCGCGGGCGACGGTTGGCCTGACGGGTCAATTCAACCATGAGCACGATCAAGACCATCTCGACACCTCCGAAGCGATGCAGCCCGAATTGCGGGCCATTGATGCTTACAACTGGAAGGAGCGTTTGGTGGAATGGGTGCGGGGGTTTGGGGTAACCACCGTGCATACGGGTCACTCACCGGGTGAGTTGATCTCGGGACAAACCTGCATCGTGAAGACCGCCGGCCGAGGTCTGCAAGATGATCTCGTCCAAACGTGCTGGGGGGTGAGCGCGACGTTGGGTGAAGGGGCGCAGAGATCGGGAAGCTCTCCAGGCAATCGGTCCAAGGCGGTGGCCATGCTGCGCCAAGCCATGATTGCCGCTGAAGAAAGATTGAAAAAGCGAGCTGACACTGAAGAACCCAACCTGTTCCGAAATCTTCGGGAGGAAATGTTGGAAGACATTGCTTCAGGAGAACGACCTTTGATTGTGCACGCGGACCGCGCATTCGATATCTCCGCGGCTCTTCGATTGAAGGAGGAATTTGGCCTCGATGTGGTGCTCGAGAGTGCGGCCGAAGCCCATGGGATGATCGAAGCAATCAAAGAGGCGAACGTGCCCATCTTTTTGCATCCCACCATGGCGCGAGGTTCGGGCGAAAAACTGAACGCCAGTTTCACCACCGCCGCCAAACTGCGGGAGGCGGGAATACCGGTTGCTTTTTCAACCGGCTATGAGGCGTACGTGCCCAAAGTTAGGGTTTTGGTGTTCGAAGCCGCCATGGCTATTCCCTACGGCCTGTCGCGCGAGGATGCCTTGGCCATGATCACCATTGAGCCCGCCAAAATCTTGGGCATCAGCGGTCGGGTTGGATCCATCGAGCCGGGCAAAGACGCTGATTTGGCGTTCTTTGACGGCGACCCTTTTGAATGGGTCACCCATTGTGAAGGGGTCATGATCGATGGCCAGAGATTTGCGCAAGAGCCGCGCTGATCACACCTGGTAGTAGGTTCGGTACCACTCGACAAAGCGGGGAATGCCAACATCAATGGACGTTGATGGCGTGTATCCCACGGCGTCTGACAGGTCTTGCACATCTGCTTCGGTATGGCGGACATCACCCGGCTGCATGGGCAAAAAGTCCATGACTGCTTTTTGACCCAAACAGGCTTCGATGCAGGAAATGAAGTCAAGCAGCGGAACGGGTCGACCGCCCCCAATGTTGTACACCCGCCATGGGGCCGCGCTGGTTCCGGGGTCGGGGGAGTGGGGATCCCAGTTGGGATTGGCGGTCGCGGGTGTGTCCAGTGTTCGAAGAACACCCTCGACAACATCGTCGATGTAGGTGAAGTCTCGAGTCTGCTCACCTTCGCCGAACACTGGTATGGGCTCGTTCTTCAAGATGGCATCGACAAATCGAAACAGCGCCATGTCTGGTCGGCCCCAAGGCCCATAGACCGTAAAAAATCGGAGTCCTGTACAGGGGATGCCATAGAGGTGGGCGTAGACATGGGCCATGTGCTCGTTGGACTTTTTGGTGGCGGCGTACAGGGAGATTGGGTGGTCAACGTTGTCCCTTACGGAGAAGGGCAAGTTTTGATTGCTGCCATAGACGCTGGAACTGGATGCGTACACCAAGTGTTTGATGTCGTGGTGGCGACATCCTTCGAGTACGGTCAGGAATCCATTGAGGTTGGCTTCAAGGTATGCAAACGGGTGGTCAAGTGAGTAACGAACGCCTGCTTGGGCGGCCAGATGGACCACCGCGTCGAAGTTTTCATCATGAAAAAGCTTGGCCATGCCGTCTTGGTCAGCACAGTCCATTTCGATGAAGTTGAAACGGACTTCTTCTGCCAGACGTTCAATCCGTGCAGACTTGAGCTTTGGGTCGTAGTACGGGTTGAGGTTGTCGATCCCCACGACGTCATCGCCTCGGTTGAGGAGTAGGTGTGTCGTGGCGGCGCCAACAAAACCGGCCGCACCGGTGACAAGAACTCTCATGGTTTCATGCTACGGCACGAAGCGAGGTGCGGCAGGGATGAAAGTTATTCCGCGAGGCGGGATTTTTTTGGGGTCAACACTGCACGCGGTTGCCCAGGCGTCAGCAGACGTGGCCGTGGGGGCAACCACGAAGGTCAAAGACTGATTCGGTATGGCCTGTCCGCTTCTCGGGTCAATGATGTGCGAGTATCGAACACCATCTTTCAGAACAAACTGGTTGGCATCGCCCGAGCAGGCGACGGCGTGGTTGCTCGGCACGCGGATGGTCAAGCCTTCAATCTCGGTTGCGATGAACCAGTCGGAGTTTGGTTCAAGAGCTTTCCCAACCAGTAGATCTCCGGAACAATCCACTTGAAAGTGTGTGATTCCTCGAGATCGCAAAATTTCTCCCGCCAGATCGGCGGCCATGCCTTTGCCGATCCCACCGAAGTCCCATCGGTTTCCGGGAGCAAGCTCGGCGACACCGTCTTGGTTGATGCGAGCAGGGGGGAGCAGGGCCAGCCGTTGAGCTTCAACGGGGTCGAGCAACTGCCCTCTCCGCCGATGCTCTCGCCAAGCGAAAAAGAGTCCCCCTTTTTCAAAATCAAATCTGCCGCCAGTGGATCGAGTCAGTGTTCGAGCGGTTTGAGCAGCATGGAGAAGATTTGTGGATATCTTGAGCTTCCCTTGAGTGTTCAGTTGAGCCACTTCAGCTTGAGGGTTCCAATCACTCAACACCATTTCGAGTTCATTGACCCCTTCCCACGCGGCGCGCATCGCTGCGTAGGCTGCTTCCTCGTCACTGCTCCAAACTTTGATCTGGCTTTGGCAACCCATAATGATGCTCTCAGTTGAGAACATCAAGAGTGGTCCGGTTGGGCTGGTTGTTCTTTGGGGTGAAGAACATCCAGTAAATATCAACGCAACACTGACGAGAACGATACGATGCACATGGAAAGAATAGACCCGAGGTGCACCAATGCCGAGTCCACTTGATCGACGAACGTTTCTTGGTGCAAGTTTGGGAACTGGGCTCACCACGAGTCTGACTGCTTCCACGATCACGCCCGCCTCCACGGCCGCCCCCCCTCCGACGGTGGCGGCCGCGGCGGGCACTTTTTCCCCCGATGATGCGAAGTTCAAGTATCGCAAAGCTTGCAAGTTTGGCATGACCAGGGGCCAGTCCCTTTCCGAACGATTTCAGAGTGCGAAAGATGCCGGATTTGATGGCGTTGAGATGGATTCACCCAACGGCATGTCGACCCTCGAGGTGGTTGCCGCTGCCCAAGAGGTGGGGATTCGTATTCCGGGCGTGGTTGATTCGGTCCACTGGCAGATCACGTTGTCCGATCCGGACGCCGCCAAGCGTGAAGAGGGGCGGAAAGCACTCGAGACCGCCATTCGCGATTCTCATGCGTATGGCGGAACCTCGGTTCTCCTGGTTCCTGCGGTTTGCGGGAACTCGGTCTCCGAAGAAGCCGCTTGGGAAAGATCCATCGGAGAGATCCGGAAGACTTTGCCTTTGGCCGCGGACCTTGGCATCCATGTTCTGATTGAAAATGTGTGGAACCGTTTCTTGTACAACCACGATGGATCCAACAATCAATCCGCGGAAAAATTCGCGGCGTATCTCGATGCCATCGACTCGCCTTGGGTTGGGGCGTACTTCGATATTGGCAACCATCAAAAGTATGGAGCTCCGGCTGAGTGGATCAGAACCCTTGGGTCCCGTTTGGTGAAGTGTGATGTGAAGGACTGGGGCGTGAAGAGTGGTTGGGCTCGTATTGGAGACGGTGATGTTGATTGGGCCGCCGTCAATCAAGCGTTGTCTGACATTGGGTTCACCGGCTGGGTCTCCGCTGAAGTTGGCGGTGGAGATACGGCGTATTTGCAGACGGTGGCTGAGCGGGTAGACCGCGTCTTTTCCTTGTGAGCAACGCAACCCCACGAACGGTTGGTATTGTCGGGCTCGGCTACGTGGGCCTGCCTCTGGCTGGCGCGTTTGAAGCCGCCGGACACCATGTCATTGGGTTTGATATTGATCCGTCGAAACCAGAAAAACTGGCTCAGGCCAATTCGTACTTGCCGCACTTGGGCCAGCACCTGTTCGATCGCCTCGCCTCATCAAGTCGCTTTTTGGCCACTGGTGATGAGGCAGATTTGGGGAAATGCGATGCGATTCTGGTGTGTGTCCCGACGCCAGTTGATGATGAAAGACAGCCCAATCTTGATTATGTCCAAGACACGTTTGAGATGATTCGGCGTGTCCATGCCCCAGGCTGTCTGGTGGTCCTTGAAAGCACCACTTGGCCAGGAACCACTCGGGAAATTTGTCTCCCGTTGCTGTCGGCTGGGGGGAGGACGTTGGGGGAGGATTTTCTTTTGGCGTTCGCGCCTGAGCGAGAAGATCCTGGTCGCGACGCGCCTCTGCAGTCGGTCCCTCGACTGGTGGGGGGGCTGGATCAAGCTTCTCGGGAACAAGCGGTGGCCTTGTATTCACAGGTGTGCGAGGAGGTGGTTCCTGTTTCAAGTGCCGAGGTGGCCGAAGCAGCCAAACTGTTGGAAAACACCTACCGAGCGGTCAACATTGCTTTGGTCAATGAGTACAAATTGATCCTAGATCGGATGGGTATCGATATCCACGAGGTGGTGGACGCGGCATCCACAAAGCCCTTCGGTTTTTCTCGATTCGATCCGGGGCCTGGGCTTGGTGGCCACTGCATCCCGGTCGATCCTTGGTATTTCGCCTGGGCGGCCAACCGCGTGGGGCACCCCAGTCGGTTTGTGGAGTTGGCTGGCGAGATCAATGCTCAGATGCCAAGGCATGTGGTCAACTCGGTGGCCTCAGTTTTGGCGCAGGACGCAAGGGATCTTGACGGTGCAACAGTTCTGGTTTTGGGGGTGGCCTACAAGAAGAATGTCGGAGATGTTCGGGAAACTCCGGCCGCGCCAATCGTTGAAGACTTGCGGGGACGTGGTGCAAAGGTGCAGTACCACGACCCGCTGGTTCCAGAATTTCCCAAAATGCGTCGGTTTGATTTGGGTCTGCATTCCGTCCCTTTGACAGAGCAGGTGGTTCAAGATGCTGATGTGGTGCTGATCGTGACAGACCACGATTCGATTGATTTTGATCTGGTGGCCGACGCCGCCCAGCGGGTGGTGGACACCCGCAACGCGTTGTCTGAGGCAAGGGTTCAAGGAATCTATCGGCGTGCCTGACTCTCTGGATTTGTTGGGCCGTGATCAAATTTCTTTTGGGGGCGATCCAGCTTTTTTCCGTGGCCAAGATGTTTTGGTGACGGGTTCAGCAGGCACCATCGGAAGCGCTTTGGTTCGTGCTTTACGTGACGCTGGAGTCTCTGTTTGCGGGGTGGACTGCCGGTCGGCCGAGGAAGTTGATCTGCAGGGCGATTTGTGTGACGCAGCATTTCTCGAATCCGCTGTGATGGGACGAACCGTTCTGTTTCATGCGGCGGCCCTGAAGCATGTTGATCGTGCCGAGCTGGACCCGCACATGGCCTGGAGAATCAATCGAGATCTTGTCCGGGCGATCTGTGAGCGCCGACCGATTGGGAGTTGCTTGCTTTTTGTTTCTACCGACAAAGCCGCATTCCCAGCGGGCGTGATGGGCCAAAGCAAGCGGGAGGCAGAGTGCATTGTTCAGGACCACCGTGATCGGGGGCCAGCAATGGTGGTTCGGTTCCCCAATATTCTGGGCTCGTCTGATTCGGTCTTGCCCATTTGGACCAATCAGTTGTCAGCAGGTCAACCCCTGACCTTGACAGACTCCGAAGCCACCCGTTGGTTCCTCACAGAGTCTGAAGCCATCGATTTGCTTTTGGCAGTTTGTGCACGAGGTGAATCCGGGGCCATTCATGTGCCGCAGTTGGGTGAACCAGTGTCGATGGCGGTGCTTCTGCGAAGATTTTTGGCACGACACCAGCGAGAAGACCATCCCGTAGAGGTCGTTGGACTTCGTCCGGGTGAAAAGCAGCACGAGGTTCTTTTTGAGCATCCCCCTGGACTCCCGAGCGAAATTGTGGGCGTTGGGTTGGATCGGGAGCATCAGCCGTAATGTCACTTCACGCAAGAGTTGCAGCCCTCTTCCTTGTTGCGTTGCCCATCAGCACGGCGTTCGCCAATGTGATGATGTTGGTCTTGGTGTTGACGGCCCTGCTTCAAGGGAAATCCATGCGGCAAGTCATGGTGAAGCGTTTGCAAACAACATTCGCAGCGGTGGCGATTCTTTTTGTGGCTTGGAATGCGTTGTCGCTGCTCTGGAGCCAAGATGTTCCGGCCGGGATCGAAGGGTTGCAGGCACAGCGATTGTTGCTGCTTCCTCTTTTCTGGCCGTACCGCGAGCCATCGACTTGGCGGTTTGGATTGCTGGTGGGTACCGCTTTGGCCGGTGTGGCGAGCGTGTTGGCTGCCGGTGGCTTGATCCTTCCTGGCGTTGAAGTTTTTGATGGCAGACTTGTGCCTTTCCAGCATCCGATCGTTCTTGGTGTGCTTTGCGCGGCAGGGCTGGTTTTGGCCCTCGATGGGTGGAGTGCGGGATCGCGTGCCGGTCGCGCGGGGGTGGCGGTTACCGCAGGTTTGACCCTGTGTGCCTTGGTGTTGAGTGGTTCTCGAACCGGACTGTTGGCCGCGCTGGCGGCGGTTCCGATCAGCTTGATCATGCTGCATCGACGTGTTCGAATTGCTGCTCTGGCCGGGGCCGTATTGGCGGTGCCAGTTGGACTTTGGCAACAGGACGTGTTGCAAGAGAGATGGTCTACGGCTTGGCAAGAACTCGGTCAGTGGCGTGAGTCCCCAGCGACCAGCGTGGGCTGGCGGGTTGCGGCACTCAATGCGGCATGGGAAGTTGGGACCCAACGACCTTGGACTGGTCAAGGTTACGGTGGGGTGCGTTCCGCGGTTCCGGTCGATCATCCCGTTCGGGCCCAACCCGAGAGGTTTGTTAGCGATCGTGAGGGGCCGCTCAATTTGCACAACATCTGGGCCAACGCTTTTGCGAGGACTGGATTGGTCGGGATCGTTCTGCTGATGGGTTTGTGCCTCTCGGCCGTCTTGGTGGTCTGTCGTTCAGGCTCTATCCACCAGTCGTCAGGGCTTGGTTTGCTGGCGGTTTGGGGGGTGCTTGGCTTCTTTGACGCAGGCTTGGGAACCGGGGTCACTCTGGCGATTTTGGCCCTGGCTCTTGCTCGGAGAGAGCGTCCGAAATGATCTACACTCCGCGGCTGCGATGACGACCCCTACCACCGACAGTCTGAAGGCCGCACCGGCCACTCGACCGGTGGAAATTGACCTGGCTGAGCCAATCTCAGCGGCTCCAGAAATTTCTTTGGGTCGTGGTTTGCCTGAGGGTGTGCAACGCTTCCTCGCGGGCGTGCTCTTGGTACCGGGGGTCTTCATGTTGTTGATCATTCGGTTCGTTTGGTTTGTTCGAGGAATTCCGGGCCCCTTCTTTTTTTGGCAAGATCGCGTGGGCCTTCATGATCAGACCTTTCGGATTTTGAAAATCCGAACCATGTCCGATGAATCTGGTCCGGTGTTCGCGGATGTCGAAGACACTCGTGTCGTGCCTACGGGAAGATTTCTGCGCCGGATGCACCTCGACGAGTTGCCCCAGCTGTGGAATGTGCTTCGGGGAGACATGCTGTTGGTGGGGCCTCGTCCCGAACAACCCGGCCCTCATGAATTGCTCTCGAAACTGTTGGTGGGATACGAGAGCCGGGTGTTGGTTAAGCCGGGCATGGTGGCGCTCTCGAATTTGCGTGATGGGTATGCGCGAACCATCCCTGAGCACCGAAGGCGTGTGGTTTGGGACCGGTGGTACATCAGGCACCGAACCCATGCTCTTGACCTCAAGTTGCTCGTCCGAGCGGTCTGGGGTTTGTGTTGTCCGTGGCGGGCCTAAATTGGTTGGTCCTTTGAGAGCGGTGCGCGAGGTGTGGGATGCGCGTCACCTCACGTATGAGTTGGCGCGGGCGGACCTTGTTCGTCATACATCTCGTCTACGACTGGGCATTCTGTGGTGGTTTCTTGACCCCCTTGTGTTGGCACTGATTTATTGGGGTCTGGTGGATCAGTTGCTCGGACGTGGAGAGTCCATTCACCCTCGGTACTGGTTGTTTCTGTTCTTGGGCTTGATCGTCTGGAAGCAATTCGCGCAGTGTCTGTCAGGATGCAGTGGGGTGTACAACAGAAGACAAGGGCTGATTAAAAACCTCGCGGTGCCGCTGGTCACGCTGCCGGGGGCGGTGGTCCTTCAGACCTTCCATCTGTTCGTCCAAGCAATCCTGGTGGTGATTGTGTTTCTGGGAATCTCAGGGGGAGTCTCGCTGGGATGGATCCAGTTGCTGGGCTTATTGGGCATCCAATTCATCACCATGTTTGGCATTGGGTTGATGGTTGCGGCCCCCATGGCCAGACAGCCAGATTTGCGTGAGTTGGTTCCGCATTTCCTCAAGGTTTTGTTCTATCTCAGTCCGGTCTTGTACTCGTTTGATTTTTTGCAAGCCAAACTGGAAGGCTCTGAATATTTGGGATGGCTCAATGTGTACATCTTGGTTCATCCGGTTGGAGATCTGATCGACGCGTATCGACATGTCCTTTTGGATGACGGCGTTCTATCTCTGAACGGATGGGTGATTTTGGTTGCTCGTTCCGCTTTGTACTTCTCAGCGGGTTGCTTCCTGCAGGATCGGTTCCAGCGTCATTTGCTTGAGGGGATCCGTTGATGCTTTCGGCGAAGTCTGTATCTGTTCGACTGCGAAAGTGGAACGACTCCGACGGGAAGTGGCACTGGGCGCTCCGAAATATCGACCTCAATCTGGTCGAGGGAGACCGCTTGGGGGTGGTGGGCCGCAACGGCAGTGGGAAATCGACCTTGTGTCGAGTGCTGGCAGGAATACTGCGACCAACCCAAGGTTCGGTCTCCAGCCAAGGCACGGTGGTGCCGCTTCTCGGCTTTGGTGCGGCGCTGCAGCCAGAACTGTCGGGGGTTCAGAACGTCAGGCTTATGGCAAGATTGCTGGGGTGTTCAGTCGGTGATCTTGACCGTATTCAAGATGAGGTGGTTCGGGAAACCGAACTCGGCAGCTGGCTGCACGAGCCGGTAGGCCACTACTCGACCGGCATGCGAGCAAGACTGGCATTTATCGTGGCCACCAGTATTTCTGCAGACGTCCTGCTTGTCGATGAGGCTTTGGGCGCTGGAGACCTTGCTTTCCGAAAGCGAGCGATGCAACGCTTGACAATGTTTATGCAAAAGGCAAGAGTCTTGGTGATGGTCTCTCATCAACTTCAGGAAATTCAAAAGAACTGCAATAAGGTTGTTTGGATGGAAGACGGCATGATTCGAAGTTTGGGCGCAACAAAGGATGTCTTGCAGCAATACAAAGAAGCAATGCATTCAGATCGGGGGGCAAGATGATTGGCTACTTGGTTCGTGGCTCTATCCGGACGGCACGATTCGTACTTCCGGGCAAATTGTTTGCCCGGATTCGGACCTTGGCCCGACGCATGTTGCCGGGCTCGGTACAGCAGTATCTGCTGCGACAGGAGCGTAGGACCTTTTCAGGCGTGCAGAAAGACGATCTGCATTTCCTGCGTGACAAACTCATTGAGCGTCAAGATCTGATGTTCCAGAAGCTTGAACAACGAATCGAACGTCTTGCACAGCAAATTGATGAGATGAGTCGAGAAGAAAAGTGAAGGGCCAGCGGACACTTTTGATTTTTGGCGCACTGCCTCCGGCGAGGTCGGGAACCGCTGATTACCTCGAGGAACAAATGCAAGATTTTGCTTCCCGATGGAATGTTGTCGTTGTGGTGGGAGACGAGGCCAAGGTTCGCTCAAGGAGCGATTGCATGGTCCTGAACTATTCCTCGTTCAAAAAGCGTCGCGGCGAGTTCCAGGATGCGGCGAGATTAATCCACTTGGCGAACAATCCGTTCCACGCGCACGCTTATCTCGAGGCGAAGAATCCAGGCGCGGTCCTTTTGTTGCATGAGTTTTCAATGCATCATCTGCTCACCGAAACCACTCTCGCTTATGGTGACAATCAGGGGTACCTGAATGAGTTGGTTGCATGCGGTCCGGAGGGCGAATTGGTATCAGGACTTAGAGCACAAGGTCTGTGGTCAGGAATTGAGCAGTTTTTATTTCCTGCCATAGAATCTCGACTCAGAATTGCTTCTGGAGTTATTGGCCATTCCAAGTGGATTCTTGATCGCGTGGACTCCGTTGCTCCAGATACACCTACGGTTCACATCCCTCACCACTTCTCGTCCTCAAACAATCTCGATCGCCATTCTTGCCGCAAGTTGCTTGGCATGAAAGACGGCGAGCTGGCTGTAGTCTCTCTCGGCTTTGTAACTCCCGCTAAGTGCATCGAGCAAGTCGTCAGTGCGCTTGCAGCGATTCGTTCCGAGGTTCCGCCTTTCAAATTCTGGATTTTTGGAGAGATGCGTCACCCCACATCCGTCCGCCAAGCAATCAAGAAGCATGACATGACGGATGTAGTAATCGAGAAGGGTTATACACCACTTAGTACATTTGAAGCTGCGATTGAAGCCAGTGATTTGGTGGTGAACCTTCGGTATCCAACAGTTGGAGAGACCTCTGGAACTATGACTCGTGCCATGGGTTCTGGAAAGCCGGTGGTCGTGTTCAGGTATGGCTCATTTGCTGAACCTCCGCCTAGTGCAGTCATTGGTGTCCCCTTGGATACATTTAGTTCTTTGGGTTTATCTGATGCGTGCAAAAAGGCCATGGTGAGCAGTACATTCCGAGAAGCGGTCGGCTTAAAGGCGAAACATTGGGCTTCCGCGGTAACCCCTTCGGAAAGTGTTCATCGGCAGTCGAGATTTCTTTCAAGGTGTTTGTTGCCTTCGAGGGGCGCCGGATGAAGATTGTTCTGCATATTGGTATGAATAAAACTGGAACGTCTTCGCTTCAGTTTGCTTGTTCAAGAAATCAGAAGGTTCTTGCGGAGGCTGGTATTTTGTATCCAGAGTTCGGTCAAGAATACTCGGCGCATCACGGTATAGCCTTCGGCATTCACCGACATACGACAAAGAAGAAAAGGCAAAATGATCGCTGGGCGCAACTCGGTGATGATTGGATCAATAAGTTGGAGCATGAGGCGTCAGACTATGATGTCGTATTGCTAAGTTCTGAAGCTTTTCACCATCTAGGTGATCCTTCCGAGGTTGCTCGGGCTTTCTCAGGCCACGACGTGAAGATTGTGGTGTATCTCCGAGAGCATTTTTCTTACATTCGGAGTTGGTACCAGCAAAACGTACAAGACGGTGTAGAGACGTGTTTGTTTCGTGATTTTCCTGGCATTCGGAAGGCTGCTCAATGCACGGTGCTTGATGCTTGGGTTGAGTCTTTTGGAATAAACAATGTCATTCCCAAAATCTTCGACAAGTCTCAATTGATCTCCGGGGATATCGTCGAAGACTTTTTTTCTTCCGCCGCACTTCCGACAGTAAACACGAAGCTTTTTGCTGATGCAGTCGGGGGGAAAAATCCTAGTGTTAGTGGGAATTTATTGTTCTTCAGGCGGCAGACCAACCAACTTCTGACCCGTGAACAGGCCACCAGTGTTTCTGACGAAGTGGGGGCAATGACGGTTTTGGATGCTTCGTTCCGAGGACCAATAGGTGTGGAGGAAGACCTTGCGTGTCAGGTTCGTGACAGATACAAGGAAGACCGCCGTCTTCTGCATGACAAGTATGGCTTGTGCTTTGATGGGCTTCCATGGGACCCACATGGGTTTCGTTGCCCGGATATGGACCGAATACACTCAGATTGGGAGTTGTTCATAAACGAAATGAGAAGGACAGAGAAAAAAATGCTCCATCTTCTGACCGATCGTTCACCTGATCTTGATGTGCTCCTCCAGTCCATCCAGTCAAGCGTTTAAAATTTCTGCGGCCAACTTGCCTATCGAAATTTTATCACCTGTTCTTAGAAACTGGGACTCATCATCACTCGACGCAATACACTTGAAGTCCATATGGAGTTTCGGTGGCCTCAAAGTTGATCTTACATATCGGCAGTCCAAAGACCGGGACGTCCGCTCTACAGCGATGGCTGTATGAGAATCGAAATCAGATTCTCGCTTCGGGTATTTATCTCCCCGTCAGCGTTGGGACGCCCAACAACAGGTGTCTTTCTGCAGCATTTGACCCATCTAGGCGCTTTGATGTTGCCATCGTTGATCACTTCATGACTCGTCATTCGATAGCCCAATCTGACTGCAAGGCTTTCAGAGAAAGAGTTCTGTACGAATTTGAGGCAGAGATGGCGCGCTCTTCCCCTGATCTTGTTGTCGTTACTTCAGAGCATTTTCATCAGCTGGTCAACACTCAAGATTCTATTGATGATCTCGCAAGTTACTTAACCGGCTTGTTTGACTCTGTACTGATACTGTGTTCGTTCCGAGAGCAGTATTCCATGTGCCGATCACGCTTTTTTACAGCGTTGAAAATGGGCAAGACTCTTCGCTTTGAACAAATGCTTGACGAGTGTGGACCCGATCTCCCTCTTTACAACCATCTTAAATGCGCCCGTATGTGGTCAACGGCTTTCGGAAGTGATTGCTTTAAGGCTGTGGCATATTCCCCACGTGAGGGGTCAAATTCAATCACTGATTTTCTCGATGCCTCTGGTCTTAGTGCGCAATTGACTCATGTGACACGAAACTCTGATCGAGTCAATCGGTCGTTGGGCCTCTTTGGCCTTTCTGTACTCAGACAGTTCAATATGCTTGCTGAGTCTGGGCAAGTTCTATCTTCTTCTGACAAAAAGACTCTTCATGACTTTCTGCTTCAAAGTCCTTTGTCTCAACTGGGTGAATTGCATCATGCTGAGTCGGCAATGCGAATTTTCACTGAATTCTCAGAATCAAATGCTCAATTTGGCCGTGAATTCCTATCTCTTACAGGGAGCCCCTTTCAATTTGACGAGGAAAGTCAGCAAGAAAGAAGAACTTGGTCTATCGACGAGATTGCAAAAGCAATTGTGGAATCTTTGCAGACTTTTAAGGAATTGAAATCACCGCTCAGGTAACAAGATCCTAAAGCTGCTCCCGCTCCCCACTTCGCTTGACACGTTTGCTTCGCCCCCATGGTGCAATGCGATGTGCTTCACGATGGCCAAACCCAGCCCCGTGCCACCCATTTCACGGCTTCGCGCGCGGTCGACCCGGTAGAAGCGTTCGAACAGTCTCTTTTGATGTTCCGGAGAAATGCCTGGGCCTTCGTCTTTGACCTGCAACTCGATTTGTCGATTGGGCAAGCGGTGGGCCGCCAACGTGATCGTGGTGCCCTCCGTGGCGTATCGCAGAGCATTTTGATACAGATTGCTGAGGGCTTGTTCGATCAGGCGAACTTCCACTTGGATCACTAGATCTTGGTCGACATCAATGCGGGTCTTCATGTCACGCGTTGAAGCCAAATCTTCGTGCAGTGACTTCATTCGGGTGAACATTGCCTCAGCATTTACATGCTCCAAACGCTCTGGATCGACCTCGGCCGAGTGCTCCAACTTTGACAGCTCGAGAAGGTCCGCGATGATGTTGCTGATGCGTTCTGTATTGCGGTAGATCACTTCGATGCAGTGCCGCTTGGTGTCTTCGTCAAGACCTTCTTCTAAAAGAGTCTCCGCGTATCCCCGAACAGACGTGATAGGAGTCTTGAGTTCGTGGGAGACGTTTGAAGCAAAGTCTGTACGCATCGACTCGAGTTTGCGCATCCGAGTCACATCATCCAACATGATGACGAGGCCAACGCGGTCCCCAGATTCGGAATCGATGATGGGGTGGCCGATGGCATTGATTTCACGTCCGCCACGTCGATAAATTCGAATGTCACGGTTGAGATCATCATCGCGAGCAAGACCGTCGGTCACAAACCCCAAGAGCTCCGGTTCGCGAAGAACCTCGCCGAGTTTTCGCCCACGGTCTTCGGGGAGCAGTCCCAGAACCGATGATGATGCTTCGTTGCTGTTGAGAATGTGCTGTTCGTGGTCGACCGCGATGATGGCGGCCGCAATCGATTCCATAATGGCTTGTTGTTCCAACTGATGGGTTCGCATTTCGTGCATGCGATCATCCAGTCGACCGGCCATACGGTTGAGTGCATCTGCCAATTTGTTGTGATCAGCAAATCCGGGAGGTTGGATCCGATCTCGAAGATCACCACGTCCAAATCGCCGGGCCGCATCAACGGCCCGGACCATCATGTTCCACTGTATGCGATTCGCGGTGAAAATAATGATGATGCTTAAGGCAAGAAGCGTTGAGATCACCACCAAGATTTCTTTTGTCGTGAGTTCCTGTTGTTCCGATTTCCACAGCAGGAAACTACCGGTAAGAATTTGCAGGAGAACGAGGAGCGCATTCGACCACCAGTGGATAGACCGATTGATCATCAAGCGCCGTCAGGACTTTCGGACAGTCGGTATCCCACACCACGTACCGTTTCGATCATGCGGCCGGCTTCTCCGAGTTTGCGACGTAGGGCGGTCACATGTACGTCAACGGTACGGCTGGAGAGAATGGTATTCCCTCCATGCACGGCCGAGATAATTTGGTCTCGGGTTCGCACGAAGCCCGGTCGACCAGCGAGGTATTTCAAAATGCCAAACTCCGTCACGGTGAGGTTGAGTGCTTCGCCACGCACCGTCACGCGGTGGCGTTCGGTGTCAATCACCAACTCATCGCCCAGGGTGATCAGGCCTCCCGGCTTTGAGTTGCTTTCAGCCGAACCAGTGCGGCGGAGCACACTCTTGACCCTGGCCACCAAGACGCGGGGACTGAAAGGCTTGGTGATGTAATCATCCGCTCCAAGTTCAATACCCGTGACGACGTCAGATTCTTCACCCTTGGCCGTCACCATGATGACAGGAAGCTTTTCGGTTTCTTCATGGCGACGCAACCTTCGGCAGACTTCCAATCCGTCGAGATCGGGGAGCATCAGGTCGAGCAGTACACAGTCAGGCATACTTCGCCCGATTTCGTCAATTCCAGCTTTCCCGGAGTGCACGACCGTCGCTTGAAATCCATTGCGATCCATGTGCATGCGAATTAATTCCGCAATCTCAGGCTCATCTTCCACAATCAGAATCTTATGTTTCGTATCCATGGAATCGGTCCTTCGAGTGATAACTTTAGGACGGGAAAGTGTTGATTTGGTGAAGATTTGGTTCAAAGCCGGCATCCATGACCATTGTCTTTATTTGTAGGATTTTTGTGATGTTAAGTCCGCAAAATTTTGTCAAAAACGTCATCTGCCCCGATGCCCTTTTGGGACGAAAAGCGCTGGTGGGTGGCGCGTCCAAGGGTTTGGGGCAGGCCATCGCTCAAGCGCTCGCCTCTACCGGTGCGGTGGTGCACGGCCTATCCCGCAACGAGGCAACTTTGTCTGCCGCCATGCAAGATCTACCCGGATCGGGTCATCGAGCCACTGCCGTTGACTTTGACCACAGCAAGGAGCTGGGCAACGTGGTGGGTGAAGAATGTTACGACATCTTGATTCACAACACGGGCGGCCCTGCCGCGGGTCCGTTGGCCGATGCCGATCCCGATGACTTGGATGCGGCCTTTCGCCGTCATGTTCGGTCGGCCCATGTGTTGATGCAGCAAGTTCTGCCCGGAATGCGGGCCCAAGGGTATGGCCGCATTGTGTTGGTCGTTTCAACGAGCGTGATCACGCCCATCCAAGGCCTTGGGGTTTCCAACACTATTCGCAACGCCATCGCCAACTGGGCCCGAACCCTTGCGGTCGAGTTGGCTGGGGATGGCATCACGGTCAATTGCTTGCTGCCTGGATTTACCGATACCGACCGCTTGACTTCGTTGATCGAAGGCCGTGCGAATCGACAAGGCCAGACCCCAGAACAAGTTCGGGATGCGATGATCGCCAGCGTGCCCGCCGGGCGACTCGGGCATCCAAGTGAACTGGCGGCATTGGCGGCATTCTTGTGTTCCGAAGCTGCGGGCTATGTCAACGGCACGACCATTCCCGTCGACGGCGGCCGGGTGGTGGCCGGATGATGGATCTGCACCACTGGATTGATGGCGCTTTTGTTCCGGCTTCCGAAGGAGGTTGGATTCCGGTCACCGAACCAGCCACCGGCAAGACGTTTGCCCGCTGTGCCGCGGGAACCGCCTCTGACATTGATCGCGCGGTGCAGGCGGCCCGCTCTGCTTTTTCCACATGGTCCCAAACCACGACGGCCGAACGCGTGGCCCTTCTGGAGCGTTTTGCCGCGCTGATCGATGACCACTGCGATGAGTTGGCCGTGCTGGAATCACAAGATGGCGGCAAGCCGATTGCTCGAGCACGATCGGTTGAAATCCCACGCGTGGCGGAGAACTTGCGGTTCTTCGCTTCTGCTTTGCGGCACGAGCACAGTGATGCTTTTACAAGCGGACCAAACGTTATGCATTGGACCCATCGCCGTCCGCGTGGCGTGGCGGGATGCATTTCTCCGTGGAACCTCCCGTTGTATTTGCTGTCGTGGAAAGTGGCGCCGGCCCTCGCGGCGGGATGCACTGTGGTCGCCAAGCCAAGTGAAGTGACGCCAGCCACCGCCACCCGATTCGCGGAGCTGTCAGGCGAGGCGGGATTTCCTCCGGGTGTTTTGAACATCGTCCATGGGTATGGTTCCGAGGCGGGTTCAGCTTTAGTCCAGCATCGTGAAGTTCCCACGATTTCATTTACGGGCGGAACCACCACGGGTCGTGACCTTGCGGTGTCGTGTGCGAAGCAATTCAAAAGAACGTCCTTGGAACTCGGAGGCAAAAATCCCTTTGTGGTCTTTGCCGATGCTGATCTTGATCGCGCGGCCACCGAAGCGGCCCGGGCAGCCTTCAGCAATACCGGCCAGATTTGTTTGTGTGGATCAAGGATTTTGGTGGAATCCTCAGTCCTGCCCCAGTTCCAAGAGAAACTGCTGGCTGCCACCGCGGCCATGCGGGTTGGCGACCCAGCTGAAGAGACCACGCACATTGGTTCATTGGTCTCGGAGCCCCACTACCTCAAGGTCAAGCAGGCCATCGAAGCGGCACCCGGGACGGTGCTTTGCGGCGGCGGGCGGCCAAGTGGTCTGCCCGATCGGTGCCGCGATGGCTGGTTCCTTGAACCGACGATCTTGACGGACTTGCCAGAATTATGTGCGCTCGAGGAGGAGGAAGTCTTCGGTCCAGTGGCCAGCCTGCGAGCGTTCTCGGATGAGTCTGAAGCTCTTCGTTTGGCGAACGCCACGCCCTACGGATTGGCCGCAAGCGTCTGGACCAAGGATCTCGACCGAGCCCACCGTTTGGTCCAGCGGGTTGAAGCCGGTGTGATCTGGATCAACGCGTGGATGGTTCGTGACCTGCGCACACCGTTTGGTGGAGCGAAGCAATCGGGGCTGGGTCGAGAGGGCGGCATCGAGTCGGTGCACTTTTTCCAAGAACCCGCCGGGGTGACGTTGCGTTTGGGAGATCCATCATGAGTGTCGAGTCTGATCGTGCCCCCGAACCGGTGGGTCCGTATCCCCATGCCCGTTGGGCCGGAGATTTTTTGTACGTGTCGGGAGTCGGTCCCCGTCAACGTGGAACCAGTGTCATCCCCGGCGTTGAGTTGGACGAAGCGGGACGCATCGTTGCCGCCGACATCCGAGCCCAGTGTGAATCGTGTTTCGCCAACGTGAAAGCAGTGGTCGAGGATGCCGGGGCCGAATGGTCGGATGTCTTCGACGTCCTGGCCTTTTTGACCCATATGGATCGGGATTTTGCGGGGTACAACGAGGTGTACGCCACATGGTTTGCTGGTCCAGACGGTCCCCGTCCCACACGAACCACGGTGGAAATTGGGGCATTGCCCACGCCCATCGCGGTTGAACTCAAAGTGGTGTGTTACCGAGCGGGGGGGCCAATCAAAACCGCACGCACGGGCGAAGCGTCATAGCCCGCCAACGGGAGCGGGAACGCAATCAAATGCCACAGTCCGGCGGAAATTTCCGCCAACCTCAGTTGTTCCAAGATCCATAGACCACGCACCCCCGCGCGGTGGTGTGCGACCAAGGTTTTGGCGTCGGCCGCATCAACACTCGGGGTGTCAACACCAATCAACTGCACGCCACGATCGGCAATCGCATCCATGAACGCTGGGCTCATCGGTCGATACTTCGGGTTGAATGTGTTGGGATCAGGATGGGACTGGGTTCGCACCAACAATCGTGGGGGGAGATCACCTTCGGGCAGGACGGAAGCGGGGACCGGACCATCACCGGGGGCATCAATGACCAGCGCGGGGCCATAACCCAACGACAGCGGCATGGATTCCACGCCAGCCCCATCTTTGACGTAATGACATGGCCCATCAATATGGGTGCCCAAATGCACCGTGCTGTGCAGCGTGGAAAGGGTGAGGTGATCGCCTTGCTGCATGTCCAGCAGCATTTCCCGGGTTGGCGGCGTGTCTCCAGGGAAAACCGCCACGTCGGGAGTCAGGGGCATGGAGATGTCGTGGATCTGAACACTCATCAGAAGCGGTGCCGGATCGCCCACAAGTCAGGGAAGAAGGGGTGGAAGAGGCTCTTCTTGAGGAATTCCACGCCAAGCGAACCGCCCGTGCCTTCCTTGGTGCCAATGGTGCGTGACACCAATTGCACGTGCCGGTACCGCCACTCCATGAATCCTTCATCCAAGTCAATCATGGTCTCGAACATGCCAATCAGGTCCGGCCGATCGGTGTACAGCTGGAAGAGTGCTTCTTGCACCCGCTCGTCGGGCTGGGAGGGTTGCGTGACGTCGCGATCGAGAATGTCCTGTGGAATTTCTGCACCGCATCCCACCAAGAATTGATGAAAGGCATCGCGGAGCGTGGGTGCAGCAAGTCGGGCCTTGAGTTGCTCAAGGCCTTCGAGGTGTTCGGGCCAGTGTTCCAGCATGCCGGGACGCTTGTAGCCCAAAAAGGTTTCAATTTCTCGGAATTGAACCGACTGGAAGCCGCTGCTGGTTTCCAGTCGTTCCCGGAACGAGTTGAACGAACGGGGGGTCATCGTTTCCAAGATGTCGAGCTGGCCAACCAGGGTTTTCAGGATGGTGCGGCACCGGCCAAGGGTGGCATGGGCGCCCCATTGTGCGCCAGTTTGGAAATCTGATTCCACTTTTTCCAATTCGTGCAGCAACAGTTTGAACCACAATTCGTAGACCTGGTGGATCACAATGAACAGCATTTCATCGTGCTCTGGGGGGTCGCTTCGGACATGCTGTAAGTCCAGCAACTGGTCCAGTTCTAAGTAGCGTGGGTAGGTTAAATCCGACATGGCGAGAGAATCCTAACGACCCAGACCGAGACTTTGGAGCCGCCGCAGAAGTTGATCTTGGCGTCTCCCATGGCGCAGTGCGTCGACATAGGGCTGATTGGAAAAAGACACTCGGTCATACAAAGGCGTGAACATCTTGGGCAGCCACCGACCCAACTTTCGTTCTAGTGCTTTTCGACTGAGGAACATGGGGTCACCAACATGGTCACGCATTTCAACAAAATTCATTAATGCCATTTCCGCAATGGCATCGGCGTTTGGTTTGCGTTCTTGAAAAAGAACTTCGGGCAAGTTCTCGGTGCCAGCAGCGTGGAGTTCATCCAGCCGGCGAACATCTTCGAACGCGGCATTCATGCCTTGGCCGTAAAAAGGAACAATCGCGTGCGCCGCATCCCCGATCAGCACCGTATGCCCATGGTGCCATCGGTTGGCGCGAAGTGTGCCCAAGAAGCCCACGGGATTGGTTGACCATTGCTTCTCAAAATCAGGGACATGCTGGAGCATGGATCCGTACTGGTTCGCCATGTGATCCCGGGCTTGGTGTTCGTGTTGCAACTGTTCAAAAGTCTCGTTGGCAAAGAAGAGGGTTCCGGTGAAGGTTCCATCAGGGTTGGGCAGTGCGATGGCCATTTCGCCTCCCCGGGGCCAAATGTGCAGTGCCGTAGGGTCGAGCGCATGCTGACCGTTGACCGGGGGCAACTCCAGTTCTTTGTACGCATGGCCCAGTGGTTCCGTCACACTTTGGCAACACCCGATTCGTTCTAGGGTTTGACGAATGATGCTCCCAGCGCCGTCAGCGCCCACGATGAGATCGGATTCGATGGTCTCATCACCCAGCAGCACTGCTTTTCCGTCGTCGCGTAAACCAGTCACCTTTTGTTCAAAGCGGAATTCCACGCATGGCGTTTTTGCGGCGGCATCAAGAAGGGTGGCGTTCAATTGCGCTCTTCCCACCGACAAGATGGCTTGACGTTCGTCCTTGGCATAGGGCTGACGGGTCAATTGTCCATGCCGGTCGTGCATCAGTCGAGCAGCCATGGGCATGCCATCGGTCACCACGGCGGTTTCAAGACCAGCGCGGGCCAGTGCCGTGCGTCCCCGGGTTGAGAGTGCCAAATTGATGGATCGACCACCCTGTGAACCGTGTTGTCTTGGGTCGCGTCGCGCCTCAAGCACCAAGGTGTTGATGCTTCTTTGCCCCAGAAGGCTGGCCAGCAAACTTCCCGCCAATCCGGCCCCAACCACAACAACTTGTGGCTGCCTCATGCGATCGATCCTGGGTCGTTCGCCAACGTGAGCGCGCGCACCAGCCGGTATGCATCTTCGTAGGTGTTGTACAAAGGTGCTGGGGCTGCACGAATGATGTCTGGCTTGCGGACATCGCAAACCACCCCTTCACGCTGCAGTGTTTTTTGCACATCTTCGGCTTGCTGGACCCCAAGCGAGAGTTGAGCACCTTGTGCATCCGCCGGAGTCATCACTTCGACCCATGCTGGCAGTTGTTTTCGAAGCCATCCCGTCAGGCGTTCACTTCGGGCTCGAAGTTTGGCCATGCCGACCTCATCAAACAAAGCCAGCGCGGAACGCAGCGGGGCCAGGGCCAGGATGGGGGGGTTGGACAACTGCCACGCATCCGCTGTGGGCACAGGGTGGAATTCAGGGATTTGGTGCATCTTGAATCGGGTTGAGGGATCATTTCCCCACCATCCGCCAAATCGTGGACGGTCGGTGTTCTGCGCGTGCCGTTCGTGGATAAATACCCCTGAGAGACCCCCGGGTCCACCATTCAAATACTTGTAAGAACACCAGGCGGCGAAGTCCACTTGGTCTTCATGCAACTTCAGTTCGATGTTTCCAGCCGCGTGCGCCAAATCCCAGCCGGCCAGAGCGCCCACATCGTGCAACGCTTTGGTGATTCGGGCGATGGGGTGCACTTGCCCGGTAAGAAAATTCACTCCGGCGATCAGGCCAAGGGCCAAGGTGTCTCCAGCAGCCTTGATGGCGGCTTCGAACGCCTCGGCGGTTGTGGCTTGTTCCGTTCCAGAGTTGACGACGATCAAATGCTCATCAGGATCGAATCCTCGCTGTCGCAAGTGCGATTTCACGGCGTAGGTGTCGCTGGGAAAGGCGGGTGCGTCCATGAGAATTTTGGTTCGTTTGCCCTCTGGGCGCCAAAAGCTGGCAAGCAAGAGGTGAAGATTGACCGTGAGGCCGTTCATCCAGACCACTTCGTGGGGACGAGCGCCAACCAGCCGAGCGCCCGGTTCGGCGAGGGCGAGATGGGCGTCGTACCACGGGTTGGTGGCTTCAAAGTGGGCGTCGACCGCCAAGCGGCTCCAATCATCCAGTTCGGTGGCCAGTTCGCTTCGGGTTTGTTTTGGCAAAGGCCCCAAACTGTTCCCGGTGAGATAGGCCAGCGGGCCTTGATCGTTGTGGGGCAACTCAAAGGCATCCCGCTTCGGCGCAGGATCACTCTCGTCGAGGCGAAGGGCTTCGTTATGGATCGGTTCGAGTCGAGAGGTGGTCATGTGCTCGGCAGGCAAGGTTAGGCGTGAGAGAAATGATGTTGGAGCCGTCCTCTGGCGCGGTCGCCGAGGAAAGCGATCGCATTGTCCCACAATATGCGTTGCCGTTCTTCTTGGGTCAGTTGCTGAGACTGGATGACTGATTCGCCTGGCACGGCTTCGCCCAGCGGGAAGGGTGCATCCGATCCTGCGCACACCCGATCGGAGCCAATGCGATCCACCAAAAATCGGAGCGCGTCATCATCGTGGACCCCGGAGTCGACCCAGAAGCGATCCATCAGGGAACTCGGAAGTGATTGAGTCATGGTGGCGACCAAATCAGGACGCATGCGGAAGCCATGATCGATCCGACCCAGAATGAAGGGGAACGCCCCGCCACCGTGGGCGAAGCAAACCCGAAGTCCAGGGTGTTTTTCAAACACTCCGCCCAACATCATGGAAGCAATCGCAAGGGCGGTCTCACTGGGCATGCCCACCAGCCAGCGCAGCCAGTGCCGGGCCATTCGGTCCGAGCCGACCATATCCCACGGGTGGATCAAGATGGGGAGGTCAAGTTGAACACACGCATCCCAGAAAACATCAAAATGGGGGTCGTCGAGTTCTCGCCCGCCCGCATGGGTACCGATTTGCACCCCGATCAAGCCGATTTCTGCGATGCGTTGCAACTCCGGGATGGCCACTTGCGGGTCTTGCAAAGGGACGGTGCCGAGCGCCAAAAAGTGATCGGGGTGCTGATTTTGCACCTCAACAAAGTGATCGTTCAAGTATTGATGGAGATGCAAGGCCTCCGATGCGGGGGCAAAGTCGGAAAAAAGAACCGGTACCGTGGACACCACTTGCACGTCCACGCTGTGGGCGTCATTGAAGGTTCTTCGACGGTCGGCGCAACAGCATTCGGGCTCCACGGTTCGGAACACGTGGTCATCTTGCCGCATGGTGACTCGACCATCTTCAGTTGGATCCAGAGCAATCCACCCCGATCGACCCGTTAAGGCCTTCATGTCCGGAAGCTCAGGTGGCAACAGGTGCGCGTGAACGTCGATCAGCCGATTCACGAGTCCCCCTTGCGAACAATGGTCACCTCAGGTTCGAACTCAATACGCTCAATGGGTTGCGCGGGCATGACCCGAACCCCGCATTGGCAAGTTGAACGTTCTTCATCGGCCCAGAAGGACAGCATGGCCTCTCGGAAATGTTCAACGATGTCGGCGCAGTCGAATTCCAAATCTTCAACCACCGCTCCACACGAATCGCATACGAATCGGAGGGCTTCCCGCTCGCCCGGGGGGCGCCGTCTTTCGATGACAAGGCCCAAAGTGTTCGGGGGCCGCTGTGGCGCATGGGGAACGCCTCCGGGAATCATGAACGTCTCACCTTCACGTATGCGCACATGCCTTGGTCCGTTTTCTTCGAGGAGCGTGACCACGATGTCGCCTTGCAACTGCAAGAAGAATTCTTCGCTGTCGGTGATGTGATAGTCGTTCCTCGCATTGGGGCCGGCGATGCACATGGCAAAGAAATCCTGGCCGTCATAGAGGTATTTGTTGGAGACGGGGGGGCGCATATCGGCCCGATTTGCCTCAATCCAACGCAGCAGATGTTCGGGGGCGGGAGCCACCATTCCGTGTTCGATGCGGTGGGACATCGCTGATCCTCCTCTGCTGGGCCCCCTGAGGGTATTGGAATACGCCACTTTTGGCCGGTTCTCGGACATTCTAGGGCCTGATCGGTGGGAACTCGTTCATTTCGGTGAACAATTCTTCGAGGATGCATCCTGTACACGCCATGAACGTATGGATAAGTTGACATGTCCCCATTTTGGGGTCCTATTGACCTGTACGGGCCGCTCGGCCCGCATCCCTGAACGGAGTGACCATGCCCTTTTTGTCCACCATGTCCGTAGGTCTTGTTTCAGGAGCGCTCCTGACGACCGAGATCCAAAACACTGGTCCGATTGTTGATTCGTTTGAACTTCA
>PAHO01000024.1 GCA_002705085.1 Phycisphaerae bacterium
GTGGACCAGTTGGCCAGATCTCCTGCTTGAGAAATCTGCATGGCGCCAAGGATGCTCAAGTCAAGATGTCCGCCGCGGATCATGGCAAAGCTGTCGGCGTGGTGGAAGTAAGCCGCCCCCGGATTTGCGGTGACGTGTCGCTTGCCCGCGTTGATCAACTCAGGATCTTCTTGGCCTTCTTCTGGAGATGGCCCCATGCCCAAGAGTCCGTTCTCGGTGTGGTAGATGAAGGTTCGTCCTTCGGGAACGAATTTCGCGACGAGTTCAGGGATCCCGATGCCCAGATTGATGTACGAGCCATTGGGGATGTCCTGAGCCAAGCGGCGCGCCATGGCTTCTCTATCCCACCCTTGTACCGGAGTCGACGTACTCATGGGTAGCTGACTCCCGCAGCAATCAATTCCGATTCGTGTGCAGGTTGTGGGACTTCCACCACCCGGTCGATGAAGATGCCCGGTGTGACCACGACTTCAGGATCCATGTCGCCCGCTGCGGCGACCGACTGGGCTTGCACGATGCTCGTTCGGGCGGCCATCGCCATGACGGGGGCGAAATTCCTGGCGGTCTTGTTGTACGTCACATTGCCGTGCTCATCAGCCACTGCACCTTTGATCAGCGCAAAGTCCGCTGTCAGCCCGTGCTCGAGCAAATAGGTCCGGCCATCAAACTCTCGGGCTTCCTTGCCTTCGGCCAGAGGGGTGCCAACGGCGGTTGGGGTATAGAAGGCTTTGACGCCAGCTCCCCCCGCACGAATGCGTTCGGCCAAAGTGCCTTGCGGAACCAATTCAAGTTCGGTGAATCCCTCTCGGTACAACTCGGGGAAGACGGTTGAGTTGGCGGTCTTGGGGAAAGAGCAGATCACTTTCGTTACCCGCCGGGCTTTGAGCAGTGCCGCCAAGCCGACTTCACCGCTGCCACAGTTGTTGCTGATGATCGTGAGGTTTTGGGCACCTTGATCGATGAGCGCGTGCAGCAATTCAATAGGGCTGCCGGCTTCGCCGAAGCCGCCCACCATAATGCTTGCGCCGTCGGGGATGTCCGCGACGGCCTCGGCCGCGTTCGGCATCCGTTTGTTGATCATCCCTTTGGAGCGTCTTTCTTCACGCGGGTGTACTCAAACAGTCCGGCTTCGTCGTACAAGACGCGATCTTCGTAGTCGTCGAACCACATGGCGTTGGGATTTCGGCCCACGATGCAGACTTTTCCGCGGTCCGGCGCGCTGTGCGAGTTCCGCAGCAACTTCATGATGACCACACCATTCTCGCTGCCGGGCAATCCCGGGATGGGCTCGTTGGTGACAGCGGCGACTTCGGTCTTGCCCTTGTAGTGGGTGATGGACATTCGGGCGTGGCATTCGACACCAGAGAGTCCCTTTTGGGACTCGTTCAAGATGTTCCAAGCTGATTCGATCGGGACGTTGAATGACTTGTACGCCACGATGTCTCGACCGCAGAAGAAGTAGTGGTTTTCGCCGCCGCAGCGTTTGAACTCGCGCTGCAGAATGCGAATCGCTTCAGGGTCATCGTTGATGCCCTTGATGATTGGGGCTTGATTTTCCACGCTGAGCCAGCCGCGGGACGTGAGGCCACGCATGGCTTTTCCAGTTTCGGGTACCCATTGCAAGAATCCTTTGTTGTCCTTGATGTAGTTCCCGTCGTCGTCTTTGGCCAAGATTTCATCGGGGTGCTCAAAGTGCAACATGAAGTGCATGCCAACTTCGGGATAGGTTTCGTGGAACCGATCAAGCATGGCCAAGAAGGTGTCGTCAAACCGCTGTGGGTAGAAGGCCATCTCCTTGGTGCCCACACGAATGGATTCAATTCCAGCTTCCGCCAATGCGCCGAACCAAGCGGCGAGTTTGGCGTTGTTGAGCACCATGGGATCACCGCCGGAAAGCAGGATTTCTCGAAGCTTCTCGCGTCCACAATCAGGGTGCCGACCGCCATTGGCTTCAACTTTCTCGTTGAATTCTTTGATGTACGCCACGACTTCAGGGATCTTGGCCAGACCCTTCTTGGCTTTGGTGCCATCTTGACGTTCAATTTCCTTGCGGGCGATCAATTCTTCGCGGTAACAGAACCGGCAGTGGGCTGAGCAGGTTGACACCACATACATAAGACCCATCTCGTACTTGTGCAGCAAACCTTCGACAGGGCTGTAGTCCATTTGGTTGCCGGGATCTTCTGATCCGGTCATGTCATTGGTTTCATCCGGATCGGCTTTCACGATTCGTTGGATGGGCTTACTCTTTTTCGCCAGTTCGTAGTAATGCCGGGTCAGTTTGACCGGCATGCGAGACTCAATATCTCGCTCGGTGTCTTTCAACACTCGAAGTTTGACCACTTCATCCTCGGTGTAAAAGGAGAGCATGTCCTCGGGGGCCTTGTCGTTGAAGAATGGCGCAAGACCGTTGATGATTTCACGCTCATGGCGGATGTCTTCAACTGTGTCGAGGAAGGCCGATTCGCGCTCGGTTGGGATGTGCTTTGTGCTCATGATCAAACTCCGTTTTGCGTTGCTCAAGCATCGTCTTGCGACAGACCCACACTTTAGGTCACTTGTCCCAGATTCCGACCCGGAAGGGGGGAATTTTGACGTTTGGGGGTTGTTCCGGTGCATTTTTCGTAGGTCCGGCCTGAGACGGTCATCTGGCGGAGGGGTATGGTCCCATTATGGCTTTGATCATCGGGATTGTGGTGGCTCTGGGCGTCGGGGATTCGAGCGAGATTCTTGGCTACGAACCAGGCCTGACCCTAAGAGTTTGGGACGTCGGACGACCGATGGAGTTCCTCGCGGAGATCGCGCCCGACCAGACGCCCAATGTCGACCGGAGGGTCGATCAAGTTGACTTCACCGATGCGGCCGCATTTGGAGCTCCGGCCGATTTTTTCGTTGTCGAACTGAGTGGGTTGATCAAGATCACAGAGCCTGGCGAGTATGCCTTCTCACTTTCAAGCGACGATGGCTCGCAACTTCAGATTGATGACAATTTGCTGGTCGATCTTGATGGGGTCCATCCGGTGCAATCGAAAATTGGATCTGCTCGTTTGGGGGCCGGCACATCACGCCTTTTGATCCGGATGTTTGAAAGCGCTGGTGAAGAATCACTCCGACTGGAATGGAAGACTCCGGGGAGTCAGGAGTTCGTCTTGGTGCCGAGTGATGTCTTTCTGACCGAAAAAGGTGTTACTCGGGTGGTCTCGCCGGGCCTCAAAAAGTACCTCGATGGTCGGCAGAATCTGAGTCCTGGGGACGGATTGGTCGTGGGGGGTGTCCATCCAGATTGGGCGGTTGAGCGGTTGCGTCCTGAGGGTTTTGAGCCCTCGGTGGGTGGGATGGCATTTCTCGACGATGGTCGGTTGTTGCTGTCCACTTTCACCCCCAACAACAACGGGGTGCTTCGTGAGGCCACCAACGGCTCGCTTTGGGTTCTGGAGGGTGTGGTTGGCGGCTCATGGTCCGATGTGATGGTCACCAAGGTGGCGGATGGCTTTCACGATCCCTGCGGCGTCGTGGTCGTGGACGGTGAAATCTTCGTCTCTCACCGTGAAGGGATTGATCGATTGTGGGATGAGAATGGAGACGGAACCTTTGAGTCTCGTGAAGTTTTCGTCCAGCCTTGGGTGGGGGACAACTACCACCACTTTTCGTTTGGCTTGGTTGAACATGAGGGCTGGATTTACGGCACCATTTCCACCGCGATTTACTTCAGTAACACCATCAAAGCCGATCGGGTTGAAGGATCGGTGGTTTCGATGAATGGGCCCAACCCACCAAACCGAGGAACGGTGTATCGCATCCATTCCAAGTCGAAAGAAGTCGAGTTCATCGCGGGAGGATTCCGCACCCCCAATGGCATTGGCGTCAGTGCAAACGGTGAGGTCTATGTTGCCGACAACCAGGGAGCGTGGCTGCCGACCAGCAAGTTGGTCCATGTGCAACCCGAAGAGTTCTACGGTCATTACAACGGTTTGGCCGTCAGCAAGCGCTATCCTGACGGCGGATTCCCCAGCCGGTATCTGACGAACGGAGAATCCCGCCCCGCGGTATGGCTGCCGCAGAATGAGGTTTCCAATTCGCCAACCACACCTTTGGAAATACCCAATGGCCCGTTTGCGGGACAGTTCTTTTTGGGTGAACTCACGATGGGGGGCATCCGTCGGGTGCAACTTGAAGAGATCGAGGGAGAGGTGCAAGGTGCTGTTTTTCGATTCACCCAAGGGCTGGAATCAGGTGTCAACCGCATGGTTTGGGGGCCGGACGGCTGTTTGTATGTGGGAGGGACCGGTTCCAGTGGGAACTGGAGTTGGAACAACACCCGATTTGGACTGCAACGATTGAGGCCAACCGAAACCTCAACCTTTGAAATCCAATCAGTCCATGCCCTTTCCGATGGCTTCAACATCAGGTTTACCAAGCCGGTGGACCGAGGTTGGCTGGGCAATCCACATCATTTCGATCTTCGCCAATGGCGCTACCACGCCACTGCCCAATACGGCGGCCCCAAACGCGAAGAGCAACGTCTGGTGGCCACTGAAGCGATCGCATCGGAGGATGGTCGATCGGTCCGTCTCAAGGTGCCTGGTCTGCGTGAGGGGTCGGTCGTTCATCTTCGAATGGATCCCCAAAGCGATGCTGGTGAAGATTTGTGGTCCAAGGAAGCGTGGTACACCTTGAATCGCATCCCGGCCGGCGTTCCTGCGCGGGCAGTCGATCTCCAAGCCCTGCCCGCGCTTCATTTCTTTGAACATGGCGATGTTCGGCTGGAGGCAACATTCACCAGCACGAACGGCAGGACGCCTCGACTGGCGTTTCAAAGTCGATATTGGCTTCCGGAACTTCCTCTTGGTGGAAACAAAACGTCAGAACATCATGTCGAAGCCATCTTTCGGTCGCCACGATTCGATCCTGAGGGTCGGAAGTTGTCCCCAGCATGCCTCAAAGAGGTTCGTCTGAATGGTGAGTTGGTGCAGGCTGATGTGATCTATGAACGTCCCAACGCCAGCGATCGTGCGGCGACCCCTTTTGGCCCGCTTCGTTATGACGAGGATGGGGGATGCTCACTGACCAGTCTCAAACTGTTTGTTCTCGAAGACGCGGTGCTCGTGCCAGACGTCGGGGGAGTTCGTGTGCTGGTTTTCAGCAAAACCCAAACCTTCCGTCACGATTCCATCCCGGAAGGCCATGCATGTATACGCCGTTTAGCGCAGCGTCATGATTTTGAGGTCACTTCCACCGAAGATGCTGCCACCTTCAACCGCCACAGCTTGGATGATTTCGATGTGGTTGTGTTTATGAATACAACCGGCGATGTATTGAACGAAAAGCAGCAGTCAGCATTTCAGTCTTGGTATCAGGCTGGAGGGGCGTTCTTGGGCGTTCACGCTGCTTCTGACACCGAGCACGACTGGGATTGGTTTGGACAACTGGTGGGAGCGAGATTCCGGTGTCATCCTGCCGTCCAGCCCGCCCGTTTGATTGTGATGGATCGCGGGCATCCTGCAACTGCTCATCTTGGCCCAACTTGGATTCGTACCGACGAGTGGTATGACTTCAACTCTGATGGTCCCCATACGGGCTGCAACTGCCTGCTTCGTATTGATGAGAACACCTACACCGGAGGGCAGACCGGTCCCTGGCACCCGATGGCATGGTTCCATGAGTTCGATGGGGGGCGAAGCTTTTACACGGCGCTTGGGCACACCAAAGCGACGTTCTCGGAGCCAGCGTTCGAGCAGCATCTGCTGGGTGGATTGGCCTGGTTGGCCGATCAAGCGGTGAATTCACAGCCTTAGGTGCTCAATGAGTCTTCCCATGACGAAGTTAAAGAAATGCCACCGCATATCGGTGGCATTTCTTCTTTGTGGGATGAGTTGGTAGGATCAATCCTTCGTGATTCGAGAAATCACACAGGGAGTTCACATGATTCTTCGCACTTCAATGTCGCTCTTGTCGCTCTGTTTCCTGTTCGGCTGCACCACCACTGGTTCATCAGATGAATGTCTCAGTTCCCGTATCAAGTCGTACCAGTCTCAAGTCATTGAAGACGAAGTCACCGGAAGCAATCTTGTCATCGTTGGGGCTGCCGACGGCACTCGGGCGATGTCGGTGGTGAATTCAGATCGGCCTGGTGACCGTGATGTTGATGCTTCCACCATTTTCCCAATCTGGTCCATGTCCAAGCCCATCACCATCGTGGCGATGATGACGCTGCATGAGCAGGGCAAGTTCGAGTGGGATGATCCGGTTTCGGATTACATCCCTTGCTTTGCCGACCTCGTCGTCCAAGATGGCGATGCCATTCGTCCCGCAACTGAGCCGCTTCGGATTGAGCATCTCATGGCTCACCGATCGGGCTGGGCCTACTACTCCGGATGGGAAGATGGAGCGCCCAACACCAATTCCATCAAGAATCCAGTGCCCCCAGGCTATGACCGTCCCCATACCAATCAGACTCGGTTCAATGATCTGCAGTCTTACTGTGAAGCCATCGCACTGGAGCCGTTGGCCTTTGAACCTGGATCATCGTTTTTGTACGGCATCAACCAAGCCATTTTGGGTCGATTGGTCGAGGTGCTTTCTGGTTTTTCTTTTCAGGATTACCTGACCCATACTTTGTTTGAGCCTTTGAACATGGTTGACACGTCGTTCGTTATGGATGAAGACAAGAGGTCCCGCTTCCAGCCACTGTGGATCAACTCGGAGCATCTCAAGGGGTATACCTACCTGTTGAACGAACTGACCTATAGCCCGACCAGTCAAGCCCACTTTGGTGGCGAAGGGTTGGTGTCTACCGCGGCTGACTACGCCAATTTTTGCGAAATGCTTGCCAATGGCGGAGAGTTCAAAGGAAAGAGGATTTTAAGCCAAGACAGCATCGACCAGATGACCACTCCCCTCAGCGAGAACATCATGTCTGAGATGGGGCGGCCTTCGGGTATGGACATGGGCTACAGCGTGTTTGTGATGCGTGATTCCTCACCGGAAGGAAATGCGGCTCCCCAGGGCATCTTCGGTTGGTCTGGATACCACAACACCCATTTCTGGATTGATCCGAGCAACCAGATGTATGTCCTTTGGATGAGTCGAGCCCGTGAATTCAGTTTCGAAATCCCCGCTGGTCTGCGGAAAGTTGTGTACGGCCCGGCGGAATGAGTGGCGTTGCCTAGAGTGGAGGCATGCCATTGCCTGTTCCTGCACGTGATCTCCTTTCCGTTTGCATCATCACCATATTGGGCGTGGGGTTGGCTTTGGCTGGCGGTGCCGGCGGCATCCTTCGTGCGGATGTGCCGGTCTTTCTTTGGTGCGCCGCAGTGGCCTTTGGTCTGAATTGGCTGGCGTTTGTTCCGTCTGCTTTGGCCCGTACTGAACACTACTACGACCTCACGGGAGGGGTGACGTATCTCTCTCTGACGGGATTGGCGGTTGTGATGTCGCAGCCTCTTGATCTTCGGAGTGCACTCGTTGCCGCCATGGTGTGCGCCTGGGCCGTTCGTTTGGCTGGTTTTCTGTTCGTGCGCGTCAAACGGGCAGGAAAGGACATCCGCTTCGACAGGGTCAAGGCCAACCCCAGCACCTTTTTGGTGTGGTGGACCCTGCAAGCTCTATGGGTGCTCACAACAATGGCCGCCGCCTTGGTGATTGTGACCGGAGGGGAGCGGGTGCCCATGGGGTGGTTGGGTTGGATCGGCGTTGGGGTTTGGCTGTTTGGCTTTGTCGTTGAAGTGGTGGCCGATGCCCAAAAGTCAGCCTTTCGACGTGATCCCGCCAACTGCGGGGGCTTCATCCAAACCGGGCTCTGGTCTTGGTCCCGACATCCCAACTATTTTGGGGAGATCGTCCTGTGGTCCGGGGTGGCATTGATCGCCATCCCAGTCCTTCGTGGATGGCAGTATGCCACTCTGATTTCACCAGTGTTTGTGGCCTTCCTGCTGATGAAAATGAGCGGTGTTCCGCTGCTCGAACGGAAGGCCGACGAGCGATGGGGGGGGCAAGAAGATTACGAGGCCTACAAGGCTTCGACTCCGGTACTGATTCCCCGTCCTCCCCGATCGGCATAGTAGATCGACTAGGTCAGGACGCCGTGTCTTGGCCCACGTGAAGACGAAGATTCTTGTTCGAGTTGCCGTTAGGCTACGAACCGTGTCCACTTCTGCTTTCAAACGCACGCGTGACGATCATGCCTCCGAGACCGCTGAAGATTATGTGGAAGCCGTCGCTGAGTTCTTGCATGTGGCGGGTGAATGTCGGGTGTCCATGCTGGCCAAAAAGTTTGGCGTGAGCCACGTAACGGCCTCCCGCATTGTCCGCCGTCTCGACCGTGAGGGCCTCTTGGTGGCCCCACCCCGAAAGCCCATTCAGCTGAGCCCGAAGGGGTTGGCTTTGGCCAAGCGCTCTCGTGCTCGCCATGAATTGGTCTTTGCGTTCTTGCGGGCTTTGGGGGTGTCGAAAAGAACCGCTGAGATCGACGCTGAGGGTATTGAGCACCACGTCAGCCAAGAGACTTTGCGGCACATGAAAAAATTCATGAGCGATTCTTAACCCAGAATCCCCTTTAAACTCTCGCTCTCGGGGCCTTTGTAGCCTATGCTACGAGCATGAGGATATTCTCCCCTTTCTTGATTCTTGTGCTGGGCTTCTGGTTCTCCCCCCAAGTGGCATCAGCCAATGAACTTCGATGCCTGGCCACTACCGGAATGATCGGTGATCTTGTGCAGGCTGTGATCGGCCAACGTGGCACCGTCGAAGTGTTGATGTCTTCTGGTGTTGACCCTCACCTGTACCAGCCCACCCGATCTGATCTGGCCAAAGTTCTTGCATCTGATGTGATTTTCTACAACGGGCTTCATCTTGAAGGTCGTATGGATGAAGCATTTACTCGTGCCAGACAATCGGGTCGTTCGGTCTGCGCTGTTGCGGAACAACTCCCGAAGCAGTTGCTACTCCACGAAGGGGATGATCCCGATGCCCACGACCCTCATGTATGGATGGACCCACAGCGTTGGCGGAGGGTCCTTTTGGCTATCCGTGATCGGTGTGTTCTTCTGGACCCAGATGGACAAGAAATCTACGAATCAAACACCAACGCCTACATCAAACAAATGGACGATCTGGATGCGTATGCCCTTGAAGTCCTTCGTTCTGTTCCAGAAGACGCTCGTGTCCTGGTCACTGCCCACGACGCTTTTGGATATTTCGGAAAGCGATTCGGTTTCGAGGTGGTTGGCTTACAGGGCATCTCTACCGAATCTGAAGCTTCGGTTCAGGATGTGAACCGGTTGGTGGATCTCTTGGTCCAGCGAGAGATACCGGCAATTTTTGTCGAATCGACTGTGCCAGAAAAGGGGATTCGTGCACTCATCGAAGGGGCAAAATCTCGGGGGCATACAGTGCAAGTCGGCGGTTCTCTTTTTTCTGACGCCATGGGAGATGCCGGCAGTTGGTCTGGGACGTATTTGGGCATGATTGACCACAACGTCACGACGGTTGCGCGAGCTCTTGGAGGTTCAGCTCCAACGAATGGCTGGCGATCCACCCAGAATGTCTCCTCATCCGAATCTGCACCATGAACTCCATTCAACGACCAGAGCATTCCAGCAACAGTCCGTTGTCGATCCATGCCATGACGGTCGCTTATGACCGCAAACCAGTTCTTTGGGATGTTGATTACGACGCTCCCGAGGACCCACAATTGATAGCAATTGTGGGCCCCAACGGTGCGGGTAAGAGCACATTGATCAAAGCATGTTTGGACTTGGTCCCTCGAGCCTCGGGTTTGGTGGCCTTTCGTGGTCAACCCCTTGAAGCAGTGCGCTCATCCATTGGGTATGTCCCCCAGCGAGAAAGCGTCGATTGGGAGTTCCCCGTCTCGGCTTTGGATGTTGTTTGTATGGGCCGTTACCGAAAACTCGGATGGTTTCGACCGGTCCGTCAAAAAGATCGAGACGCTGCCTTGGCTTGTTTGGATCGAGTGGGTTTGGCAGACTTGGCTGACCGTCAAATCCGGCAACTCTCCGGTGGGCAGCAGCAAAGGGTCTTCCTAGCGCGTGCACTGGCCCAAGAGGCGGATCTGTATTTCATGGATGAGCCGTTTGCCGGGGTCGATGCTGCAACCGAGCAGGCCATCCTCGATGTTCTCCGTGAGATGAAGCATGAAGGTCGAACCATCGTTGTCGTGCATCATGACTTACAGACGGTGCCCAGTTCTTTTGATGAAGTGATCCTGCTCAACATGCGAGTTGTTGCGGCAGGACCGGTCGCGGACGTCTTTGATGCCGAGAACTTGCGCAAGACTTACGGCGGTCGATTGACCATGCTGGCGGAAGCCGCAGAGGCGGTGGCACAAACGGAGCGACTCTAGAACATGCCCGATCCGTTGCCCTTCTGGTTGGATTTCTGGAATGTCCTTACTTTGCAGTCGGGTTACAACTCGAGTCTGGTCATTCTGGGCACCGCAAGCCTCGGCGTCGCCAGTGGGGTGGTCGGAACTTTTGCCGTCCTCCGGCGTCGAGCGCTCATGGCCGATGCGTTAGGGCACGCCACATTGCCTGGTGTGGTGGGTGGATTTTTGCTCTCTTTGCTCTTTGGAGCAAAGGGTCCCGAAATGCTTCCCTTGCTGTTTGGTGGTGCTTGCAGTGGTTTACTCGGGATATTGGTGGTGCAGTTTTTGGTTCGGCATCCACGTGTTCGGGAAGATGCGGCCATTGGCTTGGTACTGAGCGTTTTTTTTGGCTTCGGCATTGTGTTGCTGAGTCTGGTGCAGAACTCTGTCGCCACTCAAACTGCCGGTCTTGATTCGTACATCTACGGGCAGGCCTCGACCATGACAAGGGCAGACGTCTTGATCATTGCAGCGATCTCCACTTTGGTGGTTGTGATGGGGGTTCTGTTTCGAAATCCATTTGGACAGGTTTGCTTTGATGCTGACTTCGCGGCGTCGACCGGATGGCCAGTGGATCGAATCGACCTGTTGATGATGGGTTTGGTTGCGGTTGTCTGTGTGGTTGGTATCCCAGCCGTCGGATTGATGCTGGTGGTTGCCTTCTTGATTGTTCCACCCGCCGCGGCCCGGTTGTGGTCAACTCGACTTTCCCACATCCTGTGTATCTCCGCTGCCATCGGGGCGGTTTCTGGCTGGGCCGGTGCGGCGCTGTCGTCGACGCTGCCCAATCTGCCCACGGGGCCAGTCATTGTTTTGGTGGCGGGCGTTCTGTTTGTCTTGAGCCTCATCTTCGCTCCTCGTCGGGGGCTCTTGGCCAGAAAATGGGATGAGCAACGTCGCAATCGACGTATTGCTGAAGATCATGCACTCGAGCATCTTTTCGAACACGAAGGACCAGTACTTGGTGATCGGTTGGTTGAGTTGTTCGCGGTTCGTGGTTGGTCTGCGCGACAGATCAACCGCCTGATGCAGAGGCTTCGATCAAAGAGTTTCGTTGCTCATTCTTCAGGCGGTTGGTCCTTGACGCCAACTGGAAGATCGCGGGGCATGACCATTCAGCGCAATCATGCCTTGTGGACCCAGTACCTCATCAGTTACGCGGATGTTGCTGCCACCCACGTTGATTGGTCGGTTGATCAAGTTGAGCATGTGCTTTCAGAAGAACTTGTTGCACAGTTGGAAGAACAGCTCCGACCCGAGGGTGTGTCATGACTTTCGTTCCCGCCCTCGATTTGTTCCCCTTGCTTGCGTCCGTCCTCGTTCTGGTTGGTTGCACTCTATTGGGTAATTTCTTGGTTCTTCGTCGTCAATCATTGATGGGGGACACCTTGTCCCATGCCGTGCTTCCTGGGGTGGTGGGCGCGTATTTGCTGTTCGGTACTCGCGATCCACTGGGACTTTTCTTGGGAGCGTTGGTGGCCGGTCTTCTTACCGTGTTCAGTATTGAGGCCTTGCGACGCATCGGGCGCATCGAATCAAACTCTGCGATGGGGGTTGTCTTCTCCATCGCGTTCGCTATTGGTGTCATTCTGATCCAGGTTGGTCACACCGATCACGTCGATCTTGATCCCAATTGTGTGCTCTATGGTCAGTTGGAATTGTTGGTGTGGTTTGACGCTCCCCTGTCATTTGCAGACGTTGATCCCGAGAAGTTGTTCCGAGCCATTCCGACTTCGGTTTGGTCGCTCGTGATCATGACTTTGTTGTCTGCATCCTTCGTCTTGGTCTTTTTTAAAGAACTCCGCATTGTCTCTTTTGATCCGGGGTTGGCCCAAACTCTTGGTTTCTCTTCTGCCGGGATCAATCTCATGTTGATGATGTTGGTTGCGGTCGCGACGGTTGCTTCTTTCGAAGCGGTTGGTTCTGTGCTCGTGATTGCAGCCCTGATTGTTCCAGCTTCGACAGCTCGACTTTTGACCGACCGACTGAAGACCCAGATCCTGGTCAGTGTTTTGGTGGCGTTCTTTTGTGCGGTGTTGGGGTATTGGTCGAGTACTTGGATCCCTCATCTTTGGGGGGGAGGTTCCCTGAAAGCTTCTGGCATGATCACGGTGATCAGTGGCGGAGTTTTTGTGCTCGCACTGTTCTTTTCTCCCCGTCATGGCTATTGGTTTCAAACGTCCCGGGTTCGTCAGTTGGCCGATCAAGTCGCACTGGAAGATCTTGTCGTTTTACTGCACACTTCTGAAGCAACTGGGGTCCCATTCTCGCGGACGACCGTCCACCCCAAGATGCTTTCTTTGGGGATCCACCGGGGGCTGGTCGAAGTCTCATCTTCAGGTCAACACTTTCTCTCAGATCTCGGCCGTGAGTTGGCGGTTGAAGTCCAAGGCCGCCGATCTCGTTGGATGATGTATTTGGTGGATGAAGTGGGCTTGGCTCCAGATCATGCTCCCGCTACCGCTGAACGGCTGGAACACCTCGACGATTCTCTTCTCGAGAAAGGGACCGATGCCAATCAGCCAACGAAGCAGCCTCCGGCATAATGGTCACGATGTCTAATCTTCCTTTGCTGACGCTGGCCGCGTCCTCGTTTGCCGATGGCCCCGGGCCGGTGGTCGATCTGCCTGAAATCGTGGTAAGGCCACTTTCTACGGTGGTTGACCCAGTTCAATCCCAGTGCCCGGAAATCTGTCAGCAAAGCATTGAACTTGATCCCACCTCACTCAATGTCGACCGTTCCTTTCCTGAATTGATGCAGGCTTTCCCAGGCGTACATGTTCAAAAAACGGGCCACGGTCAGGGCTCCCCTTTTCTGCGTGGCTTTACTGGGCAACGCACGGTACTTCTGGTTGATGGCATTCGCTTTGATGACACTGCGTTTCGAGAGGGGCCGGTCCAGTACTGGAACACGCTTGACCTCGGATCATTTTCAGAAGTCCTCTTCTCTCCCGGCTTGCGCTCAGCCACGGTCGGTTCTGGTGCCATTGGCGGCGCGGTGGAGTTGTTTTCACCACGTCCTGATGCCGACGCGCCGTGGCATGGATCGGTTCGGGGTCGATTGTCCAGTGCAGAGCAGTCTTCTGGCGGCCGCGTACAAATCTCTGGTGGAGATGGTGAGATAGGAATCCAATTTGGATCCACGCTTCGCTCTTTCGGCGATCTTCAAACTGGACAAGCTCTCCAGCCACGGTCCGGGTACGACACCTCGAGCTTTGATTTTCGTGTCGGGTGGAGCACCGGACAGATTGATTGGACATTTGGTCATGATCGTTCACGGGTGGACGATGCTTGGCGTACGCACAGCACGATTTATGGACAGTCTTTTGAGGGAACGAGCGTTGGCTCTGATCTTCGGCGTGTTTTGGATCACTCCCGTCAACGGACAATGCTGATTGGATCCAGTGCAGACCCTGGTGATCTGGACCAATTGACATGGACCCTCTCCCGTCAGATCCAGTCTGAATCTCGTGATCGGGTGAGATCTGACGGCCGTCGTGACTTGCAGGGATTTGATGTTGATGGACTTGGAATGTCGGTGCGAGCGGAGAAAAACACGTGGACGTTCGGCGTTGACGCGTTGCGTTCTCGGGTGGACTCGGAACGTTTGAATTTTGCTCCTGATGGTTCTTTTTTGGGGGCCTCCATACAAGGCCCAATCGGTGACGACAGTGGTCGCGATTTGATCGAGTTGTTCCTTGTCAAAAATCTCTCTGTCTCCTCTGAACTGGACGGTCATGTTGCGGCACGATGGACATCATCACGGGTGTTCGCCGACCGGGTGGCAGATCCTGCAACCGATGATCTTCTCTCTATGTCAAGTTCACTGGACGGCTTAAGCACTTCTGCTGTCCTGCGGTGGAGCCCATCCCAGCGTTCAAATGCCGTCCTTGAGGGGCGTCTTTCCAGTGGTGTTCGCCTGCCAAACCTCGCAGATTTCACCCGCTTCGATGTGGCTCGATCCGGGGAGGTTGAGATCCCTGCTTTTGGATTGAAGCCTGAAGAATTCGTTGGGGTGGAGGGATCGTTCCGTGAAGATCGAGGGTCGTGGTCCTGGTTGGTCACCGCGTATTTCACCGCAATTGATGGCATGATCGTTCGGCGACCAACCGGGGAAGTAATCGATGGAGGGAATGCTGTCACCAAACAGAACGCCGGGAACGGTCGATTGTTTGGGTTCGACGGTTCCGTCGCATGGTCTCCTTCCCCGTCTTGGTCGTGGCGGACCCAGTTCAGTTCCCAAAAGGGGGACGTGGATACCTTCCCGTCATCTGAGAACGTTCGAGTCAACGAGCCGATCAGCCGAATGGCACCGGCCATGCTTTCTTCAACGCTCCGTTGGTCTCCAATGGACGTCACGTGGCACCTCGAGGGAAGACTTCGGTGGGCTGACCGTCAAAACCGATTGTCCACCCGAGATCGTGCCGATACGCAGCGTATTCCTGAAGGGGGTACTCCAGGATGGATGGTCTTCGACATGGGATTGGGGATACCGCTTGATGCCGGTTCTTCGATTGGCTTCGCGATCGAGAACATCTTTGATGTCGATTACCGTCGACATGGATCGGGGATCAACGAGCCCGGTCGGAATCTGGTGATTCGCTTTGAGCAGAGTTTCTGACCACGGGGCTTCGGTTACAAGACCCTGATGGACGCGGCCGCTTTTTTGGCTCGGTTGCGAGCCTGGGCGAGTGTTTTGCCTTGTGAAAGAGCGACGCCCATTCTCCGCCACTTTCTTGCATTGGGCTTTCCAAAGATACGGATATCGGTTTCAGGGATGTCCAAGGCATCCTCAAGACCTTGGTATCTCGGGGCGTCTGCTTTTGCACGATTGGCCAATATGACCGCGCTCGCGCTGGGACGTTCAACTTTGATGCTTGAGATAGGCAAACCCAATATTGCCCGGAGGTGCAGTTCAAACTCCGAAAGTTGTTGCGAGATCATGGTCACCATCCCCGTATCGTGAGGCCGGGGTGACAACTCCGAGAAGATCACTTCCTCACCACGGATAAAGAATTCGACACCAAACAGGCCGGCTCCGTTGGGTCCGGCCAATCGATCAGTCACTTTCTTGGCCATGCGTTGGGCTTGTTTGAGAACGGATGGCTTCATCGGATGCGGGATCCAAGACTCTTGGTAATCCCCACGTTCTTGACGATGCCCGATGGGTGGAACAAAAAGAGTTCGTCGAGAGGATGATGCCGCCTCGGGGCGCTGCTTCACCGTCAGAAGAGTGATTTCTGAGTCAAATTTGACGAACTCTTCCACAATTACGACGGGGGTGTCTCCTCGCATGCCAGCGAGAGCATGCTTCCAAGACGTTTTGAGATCTTTCTTGGTTCTTGCTACAGATTGACCCTTCCCACTGGAACTCATGACGGGTTTGATCACGCATGGCAAGCCGACCTTGGCATCAACGGCTTCTTCCAACTCCGACTCCGAAGTCGCATAGGCATATCGAGCGGTGGGAAGCCCAAGCTCTTCGGCCGCGAGTGAGCGGATGGCATCACGGTTCATCGTCAAGTGCGCGGCATTCGCGCTGGGGATGACGTTGAAGCCACTTGCTTCGAGTTCCAGCAAGGCCTCGGTTCGTATGGCCTCCACCTCCGGGACCAAATAGTCCGGCTGGTGCTTCCGAACTGACTTTTTCAGTGATTTTCCATCGAGCATGTCCAGCACAACAGATTCATCAGCAACCTGCATCGCGGGGGCATGGGCGTAGTTGTCAACTGCAACTACCGTGCAGCCATAGCGTTGCGCGCAAATTGCGACTTCTTTGCCCAGTTCGCCAGAGCCGAGGAGCATGAGTTTGGGAGGGTGGTTGGTTTGGGGCACGGTGGATCCTTAGGGGGTGGTCAATAATTTTGTGTTGAACTGATTTGCCCTGCCCATTTTATGGGCTAGTTTGAAAAATGTAGGGATTTTCGGAGTCATGCACGAGCTCTCCTCTTCACCGAGGTGAGTTGTTTGTGTGTGGTCCATGGTGGGCTGCAAAGGTCTCGTTGCTTGCAACTCAGGAAATGTGAGGTCCACCTTTGTCTTCTCGAACTGCCTTCCCAATGTTGATGTTGTCTTCGCTTTGCGGGTATGTCCAAGCTGATGTCGTCGTGGTTGATTCATATGACAGTTACGACTTGGTTACTGATGCTCTAGGCATTGGGAACGAGTCGTTTGACTTCTCCACCTATGACGGCTCTTTTACCTCGGTGGGTGTGGTGACCTCTTCGGGGACGGTTGAAGTGAGTGCGACATCTGGTCTTGAAGGTGTTCTGGGGTCGTACCTGATGACCGATTCCATCGGAGATACCCTGGTGATTGACTTCGAAGAAGAAGTCAAAGCGGTGGGTGGGAACTTCTTTTTGATTGACCAATTTCAACTGCCGGTTGTTGGTCTGATGGAACTTGAATTGAGCGATGGAACAACATTTCTCACCTCACTCCGTTCGGATGGTGGATTTGCCGGTTTCATCAGCAGCAGAGCGACGATTGAAAGTTTGACTTTGCGTGGCTATGGGGCTTCGGTGTTTGCGGCCCCAGCGGTTTCCTCCCTGAAGATTGGAGTTGTCCCCGCACCTGCTGGATTGGCCTTGTTTGGATGCGTAGGCCTTGTTCGTTCGAGAAAAAGACGCCATTGATCCCTCAGATGATTTGGCATGGCAAAAGTGCCATGATCGATGGATCCTGCGCTCACAGAACTGCTTTGACCCGGCGAATTCGGATCGGTCCACGGGCCGTCGAGGGATCAACAACTCGTCCATTTTGGATGATCTCGTGGGCTCCAGCCTTGACCAACCTTCGCGCTGCGGATCGAGCTGGTTCCAGAAGCTCTTGCCAAGCGGTTGGTGCGACTGCTCTGGCGGCTTCGGTTGGGCAAATGCTGTTTTTCCCCTCTCGACATTCCAGCAATCTTCGAATCGCACCCTCGAGTTCTTGATCCACTGGCCGGACCTTCTGCCGGCGGCAGCCATCCGAGCACCATTTGACTTGCTCCCAATTCTTGCCCCATTTCTTTCGCCATTGGATAGCGCGTCCACAGGCCAGGCATTTTTTTTCTTCAGGCGGCATGGCCCACTCTAGGCCTCCCACCATCGGCATCTGGTTTACGAGGGGATGCCGTCCGGAAGCACGCGATCAGGTCGCGCCAAGGGTTGGATGGAGGACATGGTCTGTCCGGCCACCGCCCATGCCGAGAAGAGCATGCCGGTAAAGAGGAGATCACCCGCCATGGCGTTTCGCCAGAAAGGCAGACCCGCATTCAAAGCGGCAAGCAAGCCACTGGCGTCTGGGGTGTAACCCGTACCAAGCAGCCACACTGCGGTGTTGGTCGAGACAAAAAACAATGCTGATCCTGCAAACGTGCATCCGGCGGCACGCCATACGGTGGCGTTTTTGCGGAGGAATGTTCTGAGCAAAATCGGTGCACAGGCGGCGATGTAGACGGCAGCCATCAGGGCGGGGTTGTACAGGCCCAAGAACAGGTCCGTGATCAGGAGCGAGCCCCAGACCACGGCCACGGCTTGCCAGCCGCGGGGCAATAGGAATCCCCCGAACAGGGCCACGGCCGCGATTGGAGTGACATTTTCTGGCATCGGGGCGAGGCGGCCGAGGGCAGCGAAACCAATTAGGGCGAGGGCGAAAGCCCAGTACGGATGGGTGGGGGAGTTCGGGCTCTTCATGTCCCGAGCATGCTACGCCGCGGGTGTCTTTTTTGCAGTGGCTCGGATCTGGATTTCCCCCCTTCAATTGCGATTCGGTCACCGCAAATCCATGGCATCATGGAATCATGAGCATCCAGACCATGCCCACCATTTGGTTGGCTGATCCATTGCCAGCCAAATGCGAAGCGTGGATCTCCCAACGGTCCATTCTGGTTGATGGGCCGAGTCCAGAAGTTCAGGCGGTGGTGGTTCGGACCGCCACCGATGTTGACAAAGCTCTTCTGGATCAAATGCCCCAGTTGCGTTGTGTGGCCCGAGCCGGGGTGGGCGTTGATCACATCGATCTTCAGGCATGCCGCGAGCGGGGCATCGTCGTGGTCAACACTCCGATGGCCAATACCGAATCGGTGGTGGAGTATGCCCTTGCCCTCCTGTTGGATGCGGTCAGGCCCCGGAAAGCGATCCCTTCTGAGGGCACCGACGAGATTTGGGAATCCGCCCGAAGGGAATGCACGGCAAGTCGGAGACTGGCGGAGCATCGAATCGGCATTTTGGGATTCGGTCGGATTGGTCAACGCCTGGGGGAAGTCTTACAGACCCTCGGTGCTGAGGTTGCCTTTCATGACCTCAAGGATGCATCGCAGTTTCCTCCCGGATTCACTTCCCGGTCGCTGGACGATCTCTTCTCGTGGTCTGACGTTCTTTCGGTTCACGTCGATGGTCGGCCGGAGAACCGAGGTCTGGTCTCTGGTCGACTGTTGGCCTTGCTCGGTCCTTCCGGTTTGCTGCTCAATACGAGTCGAGGATGGGTCATCGAGACGGCAGATGTGCAGCGTTGGTTGGAGCAAAACCCCCAAGCAGCTGCCATCCTAGACGTGCATGATGAAGAGCCGGTTCCGGTTGATCACCCGCTTCGGGCCATGAGGAATGCACGGTTGTTGCCTCACTTGGCCAGCCGTACTGAAAGCGCTGTAGAAGCGATGGGCTGGGTGGTCCGGGATGTGCTGGCGGTCCTAACCGGTTCTGAACCAACGCATCACGTTTGCTGAACCGGCCTCTTATCATGCGTTGCCCTGGAGGTCTTGCGCGTGGATCGATGTTTGTTGTGGTGTGTGGTTTTGATCTGGACCTGTGATGCGGGTGCACAGGTTGAAACGGACCCTGATGAAGTGGCCTCCCTCGTGGAATTGTTGGTAGACGATGGCATTCCGGATCCCCGCCCATTCCGCCGTGAGCAGTTGGCTTTGACCCGCGATGCCCGCACGATTGTCCCCGGTGCTTGGCAGATGGAACTCACCGCAGGGCAGTTCACCCTTCGCAATTATCAAGACGAATCACTGTTCGACGACACGTCCATTGCGTTTGGTGAGTTCATCAATTTGCGTCATGGATTGACGGCTGACATCGAAGTGCAACTGTCCGTGACCACTTATGGGTTTGAGCCCGTGGCCCCGGGCTCGAGCACACTCGATGGTGAATTCGAGTTCACGCCGCAACTTTCGGCCAAGATCAATTTGATCGGCAACGACGGGGGCGATTGGGGCGTCGCACTGCGGCCGTGGATCGGTACCGGGGACCTGACTTCTGGGTTTGATGTTGATGATCTGGCTCTCGGTCTTGATGTTCCGGCCACCTATCAAATCGATGAAGAACGTGAGTTAAGAATACTGGTGACCAGTCGGCTTTATGACAAAAATGTCGATCCGCCCTTGGTCAGTGGCGCTCTCGGGCTACGGACCAAACTGGGAGAAGCTTTTCATGGCTCTTTGGGGGTGCAGTTTGATATGAACACTGACCCAGAGGTTCGTACTTCGGGGACCCGTCTTGCTTGGGTCTACGACTGGCTCACTGACGAGCAGATCATGATCGATGCTGGTGTCACGTTGGGGTTGGAGCAGGACGACGGATCAGGCGATGACCTTGCTTTCCACGTCGGTTATTCCATCGGGTTCTGAGGTTTGACCTTTTCGGAAGCATCTCCCCCAAAGTCGTATTGAGACTTTGGGGACAGCCATCGCTTGGAGTGTTGCACTCTTGGATTTCTCCCTGAAAGGGTCTTTCGCAAAATCTTTGTTACCTCTCTCCGTTTGCGTCCTCGCGGGAGCAATGCATTCGCCCTCTCATGGGGCGTGAAAAACCCCCGCCCAAGGCGGGGGTTGGTTGATTATTTTGTCGGGCGCTTCGAAGGTCGGTCTTGGCTTAACCAGCGTTGTTGAAGGCCTCGGAGACTTTGTTCCAATCCACGACTTCCCACCAAGCAGTCAGATAGTCCGGCCGACGGTTTTGGTATTTGAGGTAATAGGCGTGCTCCCAAACATCGCAGCCCAAAATCGGGGTCTTGCCACAGCTGATTCCAGGCATCAGGGGGTTGTCTTGGTTGGCGGTTGAGCAGACGCAGACTTCGCCACCTTGAGCGCACAGCCACGCCCAACCAGAACCGAAGCGGCTCGCGCCGGCGTTTTGGAACTCGGTTTTGAAGGCGTCGAATGATCCGAAAGCTTTGTCAATGGCTTCGGCCAAGGCACCGGAGGGCGTTCCGCCACCGTTGGGGCTCATCACCGACCAGAAGAGGGTGTGGTTGAAGTGCCCTCCGCCATTGTTGCGGACCGCGCCTCGGATCGACTCGGGAAGGGTGTCCAGGTTGCGGCAGAGATCGGCGACGGAATGCGCGGCCAGATCATCGTGTCCTTCAAGGGCGGCGTTGAGCTTGGCGACGTAACCAGCATGATGTTTGCCGTGGTGGATTTCCATGGTTCGGGCGTCGATGGTGGGTTCAAGGTCGTCAAAGTCGTACCCGAGGGCAGGAAGTTCGTAAGCCATAATCATCTCCAATTTGCTGGCCAAAGCATAGACCCCAAAATGACAGAGGGGGGGTGACCGAAGGGCCGGTGTGATCAGATTGAGGGAGGCCCTTCCCTTGAAGGGGGCTGCAGGGCCACGAAGCCAATCAGTCTTTGATCATAAAGACGGATTGCGATCGCAAAACCAATCCATTATCAGCCCGGAGGTGCCAAGTTTGCAGATGCAATTCGTCGTTGTAGCGCTGGAGCTCCAAGACGGAGAGGTTTTCACCGTCCTCATCGCGCCAACGGTGGTGGATGCAGTCTGGTGATTCGGCGTACTCGAGCATTTCCAAGAACGTGGATCGATACAGATGAGGCTCGAGGGTTTCCGTCTGCACGGAGGTCATGTAATCCACTTTTTCGGCGGCTTTGCATTCGTGCTCGCGCTCGCCTGCACAGGGCAGTGATGCGATCACGCCACGAACTGGCAGCGTGTCTACTTCCTCAGAAAGCACTTCGGTGGCACAACTGGGACCAAACTCAAAGCGGGCGGTGTGCCCACCGGGGAACAGCCAAGCTTCGGCTTCATAACCATTGTGGAGCAGGGTTTTGCGGGTTGCCACTCGGAAAAATTCAGGGTGAAGTGGGCCTCGATAGAGAGCCAACTGGTAGGCCTGCAGGGACGGAACTTTGGGGGAAGTGCTCATGGTGTTGACGCGATCCTTCGCGAGGTTGGGAATGCCGACCTGCGGGGTCGGACCCGGGCGTCGATCCTCGACGCCTTGAGAGATTTCGGCCAGAAAGGGGGATACGGAACAGTTTCCGATGGGTTCACCGATTCGTGCCATGGGCCATAGCCTACGACTCTGCCGCGACTGGTCAACGGTTCGGCTACTCTTTCGCAGGTTGTTCATCGCCCTTATTGGGCGAATTTCCCGTCTTTTGGGGCATTGTCAGCCATTCGGCCAGAATGGGTCGTTCTGACACCAAACAAAGCGTCCACAATTGGCGACGTTTTCCACCATGCCCCGCAGAATCCGCTGGAGTGTTTCATGATGATGACCCAAGGCGTGGCCGATCTGGAAGCGGCTTATCGGAATCTGGTGGCATCGGTTTGTGGGATTCCCTCCACCCCACAAGTGTGCTTTGGAGATGGTGGCCTTGATCCGTGCGTGGTCTTCGTGCTGGGCTTGCCAAGCGGCCTTCACCCGCTGGATTCCGAGGGGCAGGCCAAGTTTGATCAACTGCGAACCGCCATGCGATTGGATCCTGATGATGTGTACATCACCTCGGTGATCAAGACCCTGCCATTGGCCTCTCGCCCTCCCCATCCCGCAGATGTCCGTCGGGATCGACCTTGGTTGGACCGTCAGCTCCGGAGCCTTTCTCCCCAGGCCATCGTTGCCTTTGGCCCCAAGGTGGGGGCCATGCTTACCTCGTGCGGGGTGCAGGAGAGTGAGCCGGGGAAGGTCTCTTCTCTGGCGTTGGAGGGGGGGCAGCACTCAACTCCGGTTCACATCACCCATGAGTTTTCCGTCCTCACTCAACCAGGAAGAGATGAGGTGAAAGCCAAGGAAATGTGGTCGCATCTGCAAGCGGTTATGCAGGTGGTCGCCTCGTGAAAGCCGTTGTGCAACGGGTGCGGAACGCTTCAGTCACGAACGGCGTCGAGACCGAATCTATTGGGCGTGGTCTCTTGGTGTTCCTTGGTGTCGGTCGAGGTGACGGACTCGAGGAAGCTGAGTGGATGGCTCATCGCATTGCCCACCTTCGGATCTTTCCTGATGCGTCAGAGAAAATGCGTCATGCGGTGATCGATCATGGATTGGATGTTTTGGTGGTCAGTCAATTCACGCTGTTGGCCGATACTTCAGGGGGACATCGACCCTCGTTTACACCTGCGGCTCCTCCTGAAGTTGCAGAGCCCCTTTACGAGCAGGTCGTGGAGCGGTTGGGGCAAGCCGAAGGAATCGGTTGCGTCAAACAAGGGATGTTCGGTCAAGCCATGCAGGTGGAGTTGGTTAACGACGGCCCGGTGACCATCATGCTTGAGCGGGCACCGTCGCTACCGCTCCGGCAATGCTGATGATGCTTGCCTGTTGCTCAGCCGCCGTATCTGCTTGTTTGTAATCCACCAGCTCCCACGAAACTTCGGGATGCATGGTTTTGGTCAGCTGCAAGGCTGCGGACATGGCGTGTACCCCAGTCCAGCGCAATGCGTTTTTGTCCCACTTGACGGCTTCGACGAATGCTTCTGCGTCTCCATCTAAAAATTTCCCCAGAAGCTCACGATCTCGTTGTTCCACATCGACCCTTCGGTTTTGATCGACCGGGCGGGGCTCGCCAAACTGGGGTCCGGCATGGGCCAAATCGGTGGAGACCACCAAGAGCGTGCGCCCTCCCAGTTCCACAAGGGCTTCGCCCATGGCAGAGACAAACTCATCAGCGGTGACGCCATCCTCAACATCCTCATTGAGCAAGCGGTCAGGCAAGATGGCTGCGGTTACGGGAACGTTGCCATGCTTCTCTTGGATCCACGGAAGCTGTGATTCCAGGCCATGCTCCGCAAAGTGGTCCAGCTCGTCTTCGAAAAACCGGTCTCCCAGTTTTTTGCGAAGCAGGGGTTGCAGGTCTTGATCAACCGGACACACGCCAAGGGCCGTGGCAATTCCCAGCTGGGTTCCGGACACACCGTTGCCAATGGAAGCATGGGCCGGTCCCAGAACCACCACGCGGTCCGGAGCAGGGCCGCTCCGGACAGGATGCCAAGCCCCCGCGAAGACTTCCCACGCTTGGCTGTAAGACAGGCTGGGCGCCAGAACCGCGACCGGTGTCCCCGTCAGTTCTGGATCTTCGGTTTCCGCAAACCAGCCGCGAATTGCTGATTTCGCGATCTCGGCGTTGCCCAGTCCCTGGGTCGCCCGGGGGGGGAAATGCCCCGCTTGGTGAAGTTGCTTGATTTTGGCGTCCTCAAGAGCCTCGGCGGTTGGCCCTTCCAGAAGGCCAAGTTGGTCGAGCGCCCTCACCAATTCCCAGACTTTGTCTTCTGGAGCTTTGAGGGTCTCGCTGATTTCAGCCACGGTCTTTTCCCCACGGAAATGCTGCAGCATGCCCAAGGCCTGTGGGGGGACGGCCATCGTTTGCCCCGCCAATTGGAGAGGATCGCGAAGGGCCAGAATGGTCTGCCCATTTTGTTGGGTGGGGAGGACTTGCACCGGACGCAATCTGGGGCGATTCATGTGTTCGGGCTGAGGAACTTCTGGGTTGGAATCGTTCATCGAACTGAAGAAACTACCCCGGAACGGTCTTTTTTGCGCTTTCAGACGAAACCAAAAAGGGGGTTTTGGCGTTCAACTCTTGTGTATCTCCTCGTCAAGGGTGACGATAGAGGAACGCTATTGTTTGATTCTTTCGTCCGGCTGGGCCCCAGTCATGTGCATGAGTTCTTGGAGAACACCAATGCTTGCTCAACGATTCGTAACGACCCTTTCTCTGCTGCTTTCCGGACTCGCCATGGCTCAGGATGTGGCGCCCACGCCAGCGCCGTCGTTTCGCCCGAAAGAGGCGCCCAAGGTCAAGGGCGACAAGCCGGCATCAAATGAGCGGGTCGTCACCGTGGAGCCGCAGCGGCTTGATCTTGGGGAAATTGCCACTGGTGAGAAAGGGACAGGGACCGTCACTTTGACCAACGGTGGTGACGCACCAATGATCCTGACCAAATGCAAGACATCCTGCGGATGCACCACCGCCAATTGTCCGGAAGGCCAGACCATCGAGCCCGGCGGCTCGGTTGAAGTCTCCATCAGTTTGGATGGTGGTCAAGTGGCACGGACCCTGACCAAGACGGTCACGTTCTTGATTGAAAACCATCCCCCAGTGCAGATGCAGGTTTCGGCAAAGTCCATCGCTTTCGTCAATTGTGATCCGCAACGCTTGGACCCAGACCTTCATCCTGATGGACTGGTCACGATTTCTTGCACCGATGGAAAGCCGTTCAAAATCGAAAGCATGTATCCCCCAGTGGTCACCGAGTTCTCTGCGGAAGCCAAGACCTCCCACGAAGTACGCATCGACTGGGAGGCGTATCGCGAAGCGGGATACCGTCAACGTCGCATTGTGTTCCGCACGGACCACCCCAAAGGTGCTTCGGTTTCCACAACTCTGGCGATGTCAGCGGTCAAGCCGGTTGCCAAAGGGGATGCTTCCGCCAAGCCTGCGCCCAGCCTTCCAGCCAGCGAGCGCTTGGACCAGCTTTTGAAGGACTCGGTGGTCCTGGCCGATGCAGCGCTTCGTCAATCCCGGACCGACACGATCCTGAAGATGATTGCAGACGCTGAAATCAAGCCCAACGCATTGGACAGTTCGTACCAAACCCCGCTGATGAAGGCCTGTCGATGGGGCAATGAACAAGTGGTCTTTGCCCTCTTGGATGCTGGTGATCAACTGGACAAGACCGATCGAATGGGACGCAATCCACTCATGTTTGCTGTGCGTCGTGAACCAGGGGTCAAGGTTGCCAAGATCGAGATCGTGCGGGCCTTGCTTGATGCCGGGGCCGATCCCAAGCAGAAAGACCAAATTGGCAATACCCCGTTGTGTTGGGCGGCCGGCTTCGGTGACCTGCCAACGGTCAAGGAACTGATTCAGGCTGGTGCCGGCGTCGAAGTCGTCGGCGGCATGATTGGATTCACTCCGTTGATTTGGGCCGCTGGATTCAACGAAGACCCGAAGGTGGTCCAGTACCTCCTTTCGCTGGACGCAGATATGGAAGCCAAAGACGTGCTGCAAGGGGCAACGCCGCTGATGCATGCCGCTCGGACCAACATGCACGACAACGTGGCTTTGCTGATCAAATCTGGCGCCAACTTGAAAAGCACCGACAACGAGGGCAACAACGCGCTGTTGATGGCGGCCAAGAATGCTGGTGCTGATGCCAAAATGATTGGCATTTTGGTCGACGCTGGTTGTGATCTGAGCGTTAAAGACAAGAACGGTATGGACGCTCTGGGATCTGCACGGAAGCGAACTGATCTTCGGGCCGAAGATGTCGTTGCTGCCCTTGAGCAAGCGTACGAGGCGGCCGGACTGCCCACAGCCGCGCCGTAACGCGTGCGTCTACACTTCCGAGCCGTCCATAAGTCAGTTTGGAATTGTTCTATGGGCCCACTGGTTGCACCGGTGGGCCCATTTTCGTTTTCTTTCGTATTCTTCGTTCATGACCACATTGACACCCCATGAGCATCTTGCCGCCCTTTCCCGTGAAGCGTCCCTGATTGGTTCCAGCGCCGCGTTGCTTGGGTGGGACCAAGAGGTCCTGCTCCCCGAGGGCGGGCGGGCCTATCGAGGGGAGCAGCTTGCATTGCTTGCACGTTTGGCCCACGAACGAATGGCCGGTTCCGCCATGTCAGATGCCATTGCCAAGGCCGAAGCGGTGGCGGGTGATCTTGATCCACTTGCTGACGATGCGGTCAACCTTCGTGAACTTCGCCGAACCCACGAGCGAAAGCGGCTTCTTCCGGTGGAACTGGTTGAAGAAGAAGCACGTTTGCAAAGCGAGGGCCAAGCCATCTGGGCCAAGGCCCGTGCGGTGTCAGATTTTGGCCAGTTCGCTCCCGTCCTCGAACGCATCGTGGACCTGCTTCGCCGAAAGGCGGAGTGTTACGGCATTCCAGAAGGTGGCGAGCCGTGGGACGCCTTGGCCGAAGATTATGAGCCTGGATGTACGGCGGCAGCCGTTGATGCCGTCTTTGGGCCACTCGAAGTCCGGCTGCGGGAATTGGTGGCCAACCTCTCAGGTTCCGGCCAATCGCCTTGTGATGCGTTCAATCGGGTTGCGTTTGACCGGGCCGATCAAGAAGCATTTGTCCGTCGCATGGCGGAAGGTATTGGCTTTGATTTCAACCGAGGCCGGTTGGACACATCAACCCACCCTTTTTGCTCGGGAACCCACTGTGGTGACGTTCGGTTGACCACCCGATTTCATGACGACAACATCCTCGATGCTTTGGGGTCGACCCTTCACGAATGCGGACATGGGATCTATGAGCAAGGCTTGCGATCCGACGCGATTGGGTTGCCAGTTGGAGATTCCATTTCCCTTGGTATTCATGAATCGCAAAGTCGCATGTGGGAAAATCAAGTTGGCCGCAGTGAAGCATTTTGGCATTGGGCAACACCTTTGGCCCACGAAATCTTGGGGTCTCGGGCTCAGTCGTTTGATGCCACAGCTCTCTACGGTGCAGCCAACGTCGTTGCTCCGGGATTTATTCGCGTTGAAGCTGACGAAGCAACGTACAACTTGCACATCATCATCCGCTTTGGTCTCGAACGCCAGATGTTGAAGGGTGAACTTTCGGTTCGGGACCTCCCTGAAGCTTGGAACGCCCGTTACCGTGACCTGCTGGGCGTTGAAGTTCAAGATGACGCCCAAGGGTGCTTGCAAGACATTCATTGGTCCATGACGGCCATGGGCTACTTCCCGACGTACACGCTTGGAAACTTGCACGCTGCTCAATTGTTTGAAGCCGCTTGCTCGGCCCATCCAGGTCTTATCGACGGTTTTTCTCGGGGAGAATTTGCTCCCTTGCGTGAGTGGCTCAATGCCAATGTGCACGCCGAAGGCAAGCGCTATGGGGCCTTGGAGCTCACCGAGAAGTTGACTGGACAGCCATTGTCAGCTGAACCCTTGATGCGACACCTTGAGGGCAAATTGCTGCCGCTCTATGGATTGGCTTAAACCCATGGAGCCTCTTTAGTCCCGGAGGGCTTCAGAGATTCGTGCGCAGTCACTCAGGATTTCAGCCATCCGATCCAACGGCTGGACGGTGGCGCCATCGCTGGCGGCCTGATCCGGGTTGGGATGACATTCGATGAAGAGGGCATCCACTCCGGCAGCGACCGCGGATCGAGCCAGCAATGGTGCCATCTCAGGCCGACCGGCGGTCACGCCCGCGCCGGCCCCAGGTCGTTGGGTGGAATGGGTGACATCAAAGCACACCGGAACCCCGAAATCGCGCATTTCTGCCAGTCCGGTGAAGTCGTTCACCAAACGGTTGTAGCCGAAGAATGTTCCACGTTCGGTGAGCATGGTGGCGCTGGCATCTTTCAGTTTGCCCAGAACACCCGACATTTCAGCGGGAGACATGAATTGCCCTTTTTTGACGTTGACGGCTCGACCCGTAGCGGCGGCTGCTTGGAGCAGATCGGTCTGTCGGCATAGAAATGCAGGGACTTGCAACAGGTCTACGGCTTCACCTGCAGCTTTGCATTGTTCGGGGAGATGCACATCGGTGGTCACCGGGCAGCCGAGCGTGGTCCCAATGCGTTGCAGTTCGGCCAAACCGGAATCGATGCCCGGTCCTCGATTGGATCCCAAGCTGGACCGGTTGGCTTTGTCAAATGAAGCTTTGGCGATGAACTGCAAACCCAGTTCGTTGCATATGACTTGGACGGCTTCACATGTGCGCAGGGCCAGATCGTCGGGTTCCAGCACACATGGACCGGCAATGACCGTCAGAGGAGCGTTGGGGCCAATGCAAACGCGATTCAACTCGATGGGTGTCATGACTCAAGGGTACCGCCGTCCGACTTCCGAAGTCGGTTTGGATGGTTTCTGAGGGTTGTTGGGGCAGGATCTTCGGGGACCCGGCGTTGGGACTTGGTTCGATCGCAGGCTGGTCCATGCTGCTTTGACTGAGGGCCCATATGAATCAACTTCCCCGCGAACCTGAAGCTTTTGGCGAAGCCATCGTCCGTGAAATGCTCCGCATACAACCGGAGCGGACCATTGAGTTTTCTGGGCCTCTCGATGTGGTGGCAGATGGTCATCATCTGGATTTGTCACATTTGTACCGCATGGTGTGGCAGCAGCCCAATCAGGGGAAACACATCGTGACCCAGTACTTGGAGCGATTGGAAGCCATGCGTTCGGCCGAGTCCACCGAAGTGCCATTCGCCGTGGCTCGGACCAGAATCATGCCCAGAATTCAGCCGCTCTCCATTTTTCAGAAGTTGGATCGTGAACAAGTCGCCCATCTTCCGTTTGTCAACGACACCGTCATTGTGTACGTCTTGGATCTCCCTACCGCCACTGTCAGCCTGACGGTGGATCAGTTGCTGGGATGGGGCATTGATGCCAACCAAGCTGACATCCTTGCTCGTCGGAACCTCATGCGGCATCGGGATGCTCCCCGGATTGTGGACTCTCGGGAGGGGGGCAAGGCTGCTCTCTTTTGCCGTCGTGATGGGTATGACGCCTCGCGATTGTTGGCCGATGACCTCCACGAGCGTCTTTCTCCCATTTTGGGGGGAGACTTTTTGGTTTCCTTGCCCTCTCGTGACACTTTTTTGGCCCTTTCGACCAAGGTCTCAGACTTTGTCATTCGGATGCGTGAGCGAGCCCAAAGCGAACACCGACGTCTCCCTTATCCCATCTCACCCGACTTTTTCCACGTCTCACGGGATGGGGTGAGCGGCACGGTCCGGGAAGCCGCCTGAGGCTGGCAAGACCAGCGTGCTGGTGTCACAATCTGTCTCCGTGCGAGTGCTCGTCATCGACAATTACGACTCCTTCACCTGGAACTTGGTGCATCTTGTGCATCAGGTGTGTCCTGACGCTGAGGTACGAGTCGAGCGGAACGACGCCATTGAATTGGCGGAGGCCGAGGCCTGGAATCCAACCCACCTGCTGATTTCTCCAGGGCCTTGTACCCCAAAGGAAAGTGGCTGTAGCCGGGCAATGTTGACCCACTTTGGCGGTCGTATCCCCGCCCTTGGAGTCTGTTTGGGTCACCAGTCGTTGGCCGATGTTCATGGGGGGACCGTGGATCGAGCGCCGCGTTTGATGCATGGCAAAACCAGTTTGATCCACCATAACAATGATGGTTTGCACGCCAACTTGCCAAATCCTTTCACGGCGATGCGCTACCACTCCTTGATTGTCGAGCGTGACGATCTTCCTTCTGATCTTGCCATTACAGCCTGGACTGAGGAGGGAGAGATCATGGGCCTCATGCGGCTTGGCGGCCCAGGGCGTTATGCGATCCATGGTGTCCAGTACCATCCAGAATCCTTTTTGACCCAGGGCGGGGACGTGCTGATGCACAACTTCTTGACGGAGACGACGCAGTCATGATTGATCGAATTCTCTCACTCTCAGCATTGTGGGTTTTGTCTTTGGGGGCTATCGCTCCCGCCGAAGATATGGCGGCCATTTGGACCCGAGGCGTTCAACTTGATCAAGAACTGAAAACACGAACCGCGTCAATCATGCCCAAGTTGAGATGGCAGCGCAACGTGACTTTTGCCGAAGATTTGGCGGTGAAAGATGGAAAATCCACCACCAGTTTGGCCTTGGATTTGTTGCATCCGGCTGATTCCACAAGCACACCAAGACCGTTGGTCCTTTTTGTCCACGGTGGCGGATGGACCCAGGGCAACCGGTCAATGGGTGAGGGCTTTTTGCCCCTGTTTGCGGGCGGCGGAGCGGTGGCGGGGACGTTGTCGTATCGCCTTGCTCAGGATGCTCCCTATCCGGCCGCTCTGCAAGATGTGGCCGCCGCGCTGGCTTGGATTCGAACCAACGCCGAGTCGCTTGGGGTGGACCCCGATCGGATCGCGATTTGGGGCCATTCGGCCGGGGCGCACTTGGCCATGCACACGGCTGTTTTTGATCCGGAACGTGCGCAAGGCATCTGCTGTGCGGTGGGCGTCGCCGGTCCTTACAACCTCCTTCTCGAAGAGAATGCGTCCCCATTTGGAGAGATGATGGTTCGGAACTTTCTTCGTGATCCGGCGGATCCCTTGGGCACGGGGAAGGGAGCTGAAGAGGCCATACGTGCTCGAGCCCGCGAAGCGTCTCCCATCAATCACCTCGATGCCATGGATCCACCGCTTCTTTTGATCCAAGGTGGCAAAGACAGGTTGTGTGCGCCGGCCCAAGCGCGGGAGATGGCGGCTTCGGCCATGAAAGCTGGTCTGGAGGTGCACCTTGGGTTCTATCCTGACATCGGGCATGTGCCCACCGAACCTGATGTCTTTCGAACCATCTCACGCTTTCTGGATTGCCATCTCGGAACGACCTGCTCGTCCTTTTTTGATTCTATTTGGCCCGTTGAGCAACCGGTCTCTCCGGTGACCGACAAAGAAATGAAAGGGTAATCGCCATGCGCGCCAGCCTCCCTGAACACATGCTTGCTTCCGCTTCAGCTCTCTTTCGTTTGAAAGATCATGATCAAGACAGCGTCTTGGTTGGTTGGCCGGGTTCGTCGTACGAACTTCAATTGAGCTGTGAAGATGAAACTTCACCCGCCACGAATGGCAAGATTCGCGGGATTGTGTTTGCTCGCGGCCTGCGGTTCCACCCTGCTTCGGCGGGAGGACTGTTTGTGGAGCCCTCTGATGGCGAACCCCGCATGCTTGCAGGGCGGGTGGTGGTGGTGGACGAGGACAATGCTTTGGTTGTCCTCAAAGCCCCAATGCCGATCTTGGTCAGCATGCAGCCAAGCCAAGACTGGTCCATCCTGACCGAAGGGGCCATGGTGAACGGCCATGTGGAATCCGGTGCAGGATTCCTTCCTTGGGGTGATGACTGAGTCCAATTGTTCTGCAACGGCTGGTCCGATCGGAGCGGCTTTGATCAGAAGACTCCCATGGTGATGTACGTCTGGAATCTCGGGGTCAGCTCTGGTCGGATTTTGAAGCAGGCTGAGGCGTGGGCTCCTCGGGTACTTCCTTCAACAAGCTTTTGACCACATCTTCGACTCGGCTGGGTTGGAGGCCACATGCGCGGACAATGCCCTTGTGGTCCACGACAAGATAGGTCGGCCAATACCTCAATCGGCAGGCTTGCGCACTGCTACCACTCTTGCTTCCGCTGTCAATGACATCGACGGCCATCGGATACTCCGCGTTCAGAGGGCCAACCACGGCTTCGATACGTTCTTTCCCGCGTCGAGCGTCATGGATGCCCACCAGTAAAAAAGGCTGGTCTTTGTATTTGTTGGCCATTTCCACATTTTTGGGCAAGGCTCGCCGACACGGTCCGCACCAGGTTGCCCAAAAATCAATCACCATCACTTTGCCCCGGTTGTTGTTGACATCAACCGGCTTTCCACGCCAGTCTTCCAGAGTCAGCTTGGGCAGCGGTTTTCCTTCGAGCGCTAGGTTGTCGGCGTATCGCTGACCGTTACGGGTGTAGAACCAGCTGTCGGGGAATTTAGATCCGCCAGGTTTGGTTTCCGGTGCCGGTGTTGGACTCTTCATTGGGACCAACGGCGTGGCCGGGACACTTTGTGGTGGTTCGATGAAGCTGCAAAGCAAGAGTGTGAGCATGGTCATGGCTTTTGTCCTTCTTCAACAATACTGAGCCCGGCAACAAAGGCCAGCCAGTCTTCCCGAGCGGCATCAACCGTCGCTTCGGGTCCGGTGAGTCTGATGTGGAGGATTTCTCTTCCCGGTGCTCGGACGATGGCCGCCAAGAAGGCCATGCCATCTCGTGGTTTGGCCATCCCCATGCCTTGGTACTTGCCTCTGAGCTCCACCAGCACGGTTGGAAAGTTGGCCTCCGGCATAGGGTCTACGATCGCTTGCCCGGGGCCTCCGCTGGGCTCTTGAAACTGTCCCTCCCAGCGATCAATGTTGGCCTCATCGCTCCCGCGGATGCCCGCGAAAATGGCCAATTCACCTTGGTTCCCTTCTCCGTTTGCCGGAACCACGAAGGTTGCGGCTCGGAACTGCCGAGGTTCGGGACGCAGGGTCCAACTGGCCGGAATGGGCGCTTGGAACCCGGCAAAATTGGCTTGGGTGGCCCCAGTGGTGCTGGGGGTGGGCAACTTTCCGTTGCTGGTCGCTGATGCAGATGGTGCGGAAGGAGCCGATTCCGCTGCTGCAGGCTTGGTGGGAGGTTCGGGAATCTTCCCGACACTGGTTGGTTCCTCGGCACAGCACGCCGCGAGCAGCAACAACAAGGCAAAATGAATCCGCATGTGTCTATCGTACGTTCCATCATGGATCAAAGTTGCGAACTTCACACCGATGTCCTCCTGAAGCCCTCTGGAGGGGAAGCAGGAGCGGTGTGTTGGCAAAACGGTGTCGTGACCGGACTGGAGTCCTCTCAGGGGAAATCAGTGCCCTGCATCGTGCCGGCCTTTGTGGATCCGCATGTTCATCTGATCCTCGGTGCACGCCAAACCCAACGTCCTGATTTTTCGAATTGCCGGTGCCGCGAAGATTTCTTGCAGTGTTTGGAAGTGGCTCATCGTGAACGCCCTGATGGGTGGTTGATCGGCGGAGGTTGGGATGCTGGTCGGCTTGGGTCCACTCCAGATCGATCATGGTTGGAAGGTGTCGGGGACCGTCCGTGTGTTCTGTGGAGTCGAGACATCCACGTTGCGGTGGTGAACGATGCCGTGCTGTCTCAGCTGGATGTTTCGCCAATCGATGGTGGTTGTTTTCACCGAGACGACCGCGGGCAGCTGTCGGGTCGGTTGAAAGAGGCGGCCGCATGGCATCGATTGAACCCTCTTGTCCCAGAGCCGACTGCCTCAGAGGATCGTTTTTTTGTCGAGCAGACGGTTCCACAACTGCACGCTCGGGGCATTCTTGGGGTTGGGGCCATGGAATATTTTCGTCACGTCGAATCCGTTTTGGCCCCCCATGTTGAAGGGATTGATCTTTCGATCACTTTGCTGGATCGCTCTGAAGAACTGAACATTCACTCGTTGCGGAGCGCACTTGCGAAGCATGCCAATCTGGTGTTGTCGGGGATGAAATCATTCGCAGATGGCACCTTGGGCGCTCGTACGGCCTGGATGCACACTCCATGGACCGATGGGTCACCTCAAGGTTGGCCGCTTGACCATGCTGCCGAAGGCACCCTCTCGTCTTGGGCCTGCAGCGTGCGGGACGAGGGACTTGATCCAGCCGTCCATGCCATCGGGAGTGCGGCCGTTGATGCGGTCTTGACTGCTTTTGAATCAGCCGGGATCGAATCCGGCCGAGTGGAACACGCTCAATTTGTCCGCGATGATGATCTTCATCGATTCAAAGGGCATTGGTGCTCGATGCAGCCAGCCCACCAAGTGGATGATGTCCGTGAGATCGCGACCTGTGCTGATCCGAGACTTGCTTTTCGGTACCGTTCCTTGGCCGAAGCTGGTGGTCGACTTGCGTTTTCCAGCGATTGGCCCGTGGTCGAAGCTGATCCCCTTCGGGCCATGCTCGAATCGGTTTGTCCCGATCACTCCGAATCCATCGATGTGATCAGTTCACTCGAGGCCGTCACAACTTCAGCCGCCCGCATGGTTCGGCTTCCGGATCCAACTCTACGGATCGGGGGGCCAGCTTCGTTTGTGGTGTTGGATGAAGACCCGCGGGAAGCCCTGCCCAGAGGTCGGGTCCCAGAAATTTTGGCCACCGTACGACAAGGGCAAGTGGTCTATGGTGATCTGCCATGAGTTCGAAGGTTGAAATGCTGCGTGATGCTCTGGTGAACCAGACTTGGACCATATCGACAGCAGAGTCTTGTACGGGAGGTTTGTGCGCTGCTGCCTTGGTGGATCTTCCCGGATCAAGTGGCTGGTACTCAGGAAGTGTTGTTGCGTACGCAAACGCCATCAAACAATCGGTCTTGCAAGTTCCAGAACATGTCCTCCATGAACACGGCGCGGTGAGCGAGCCCGTGGCTGTGGCGATGGCTCAGGGGGTTCGATCATTGTGTTCCAGTTCCGTGGCCTGTTCGACCACGGGGATTGCTGGTCCCCATGGCGGTACGCCGGAAAAACCGGTGGGCTTGGTCTGGATTGGTGTCGCAACTCCGAACGGAGTTGGGGCGCGTCGATATCACTTTTCTGGGGACCGGTCGGCCATTCGAGCACAGACTGTTGAAGCATGCTTCGAATTTCTCCTGGAGCGGATCGGGTCGTGAATCAAGTTCTTGTTGCGTTTGGTGCAAACCTTGGTCACCCAGTGGCAACCTTCCGATCAGCCTTAGACGTGTTGGTGAATGATGGGGTGCTTACCAACGTCAATTGCAGTCCGATTTTCTCTACTCGACCCGTGGGCGGTCCCACTGGTCAGCCCGATTTCGGCAACGCGGTTGTTGCGGCTGCGACAACTTGCGGTCCGCGTGAATTGATGATCCGGCTGCTCGAAGTTGAACGAAGCTTTGGACGCGATCGAGATCGCGAAGTTCGCTGGGGGCCAAGGCATTTGGATCTGGATCTCATTGCTTTTGCGGACCTCCGATACGTGGTTCCAGGTCTGGAATTGCCCCATCCTCGGGCTCGAGAACGCGCTTTTGTGCTTGGACCAGCCCGGGCACTGCCTTTGGAGGAGATTCCTTTGTCGATTCGAGAAATCGTTCGATCCTTCCCCACACAATGGCCGAAAGAACAACATAGTCAGGAGGTCTTTCTGTGTTCCTAGCCGCTTTACCCCTCGGTCTTTGCTTGTGTATGTCTCTAGATTCAGGCGTGGAAGATGTGGGGTCGTCTGGAAATGCTGCAGAACCAACCATTGCCGTCTCGCTCCAGTTTGACCAAATTCGAGAAAACCTCCGGAAGCGTGAGACCTACACCCTTGAGTTGCAAGAGAGCGTTCAATTTCTCAATCTCGACCCCTCCGAAAGTCTCCAGTCTCTGCGCCGAGATCGTCTCAACTATGAATTGGTCACGCCAAACAGTCGTGCGGTCCTTCTTGACGAAACCTTTGGATTTCTCAATTCAACGAAACCAGAGCGGTGTGTTTGGCGTCCGGCCCAAGGTTCCTTCTTTGATGAAATTGGACGACTGAAAAGCGTTGTCGCCACATTTGTGGCTCTCGGCTCAGAGAAAAGCACTGAAGATGTTCTCTTGAAATGCGGTTTGGGTTTGGATAACACCCTGAAGTTCGGGTCACCGTCCAAAGTCATCCACGAGGTGCATGGGACGCTTCATCGAGTCACGCTTGAAACTGCTCGGGGCCAAACCCATTGGGACTTCCATCCTGAATCTGGTCTGGTGATGCGTCTTTCGACGAACTACGCACCTCCCGATACTCCGGAATCGGTTCGAATCCGTCGTACCATTGATTGCACCTGGACTTTTCCAGATGAACTGGATCCCCCCATCGCATTTGAGCCGAACGGGCGAACGAAGTTTCCCACAATCGAGAGCCTCTTCACTTGGGATTCTCCATTGTCGGGCCCCGGTTCTGCTGGAGGCATGCCTGGTGATTCTTTCCCAACCATCGAATTGAATTCGTTGGGGGGTCAGCCATGGACCTCTGCTTCCATCAGTGGTCAGGAGCATCTGTACCTGCTTTGGAACTCAACCAACCCACCCCAGCGATTGCTCATTCGTTCCTTACAAGGTCTTGGGAACAATCCAAAAGGGTGTGATTTCACCTGCATTAATGTGGCCGAGCCCGGATCCATTGATGCGGAGCGGTGGCAAAATGCATCAGAAAGCTTCAAATCTCTTCGGGTCTCCGGTGTTCGAACGTTGTTCGATCCATCATCCAACCTCTACAGTGCTTTGGCCGTTGATGAGTTGCCATTGCTCCTTCATGTAGGTCAAGATGGCACCATCAAGACACGTTGGAGCGGAAAGCTCCATCGAGAGGTCGCGACCATTATGAATGCAGTTTTGGCAAACTGAACCACTCGCGGAAAGCGGAACTGTTCGCTGCCGGGGCGTCGTTGCTGTCGACCCAGGATCTGGGGCCCAAGGTCCGCATCAATCCAAACGAACTGATGCGGAGAGAAGAGAGAGAGTTGTCGACCCAGGATCTGGGCCCAA
>PAHO01000025.1 GCA_002705085.1 Phycisphaerae bacterium
AAGATGAAGAAAAGAGGAACCCTTGGCCCGGAAGACCAACAGCCGGGCCCACAGCCTCTGACGCCCGAAGCTCCTTACCTCAGCCGCACTGCCCCCAGGCGTTCAGCAGTTCCAAGATGTCGGACATGCCAACTTCGCCGTCACAGTCGAGGTCGGTCGGACACTCCGGTGTGCAGGCCCCCCAGGTGGAGATCAGCACCAAGAGATCTTCGAACGACACCACGCCGCTGCTGTTGAAGTCGGCCGGGCACTGGCAGATGTCGAGGACGCCATCGCATCCCTTGTCGCCCTCACCGTCCGCGATGTCGCACACGTCCAGGCGGCCGTTGCCGTTGCAGTCGTTGTCGGCCAACTCGCAATCATCGGGGACACCGTTGTTGTCACAATCGTCTTCGGTGTACCCCTCGCAGGAGTCGATCACCCCGTTGCCGTCGCAGTCGAAGGCGGGGTCGTATTGCTGCGGCAAATCACAAACGCCGTCGCCATCGCAATCGATCGTAGGCGTCAGATCAAACACTCGAGCGATCCCGGTGTTTAAGCCATACCGGTCATCGAACAAACCACCCGCCACGAATTCGGTGCCCTGCAAATCCAGACACAACCCGAGGGTGCTGTCCTGGAACGTCGGCAACAAGAATCGACGTTCTTCGACCCACTGCCCCGAACTGTCTTCTTTGAAGACGTAGATCTTGGCTGAAGGTGGCGTGATAGTGGGGTCACTCCATACCGCTGGTGCACCCACAATCAAACAATCACCGGAGACGGTCACACTCCCACCAAAAAGCTGATTGTCCTCAAGATCATCTGGCCTGAGAACGGTGCTGGACCAGGTGCCATCTTCAAGTTTGCGGTGGATCCCGACCATGCCCTGCAGCGGCCCAAGCCGGGAGTCATATGGGGCCCCCACCACAAGCAGATCGTCCGTCAACTCCAACGCCAGACCGTATTCCTGGAAAGGGAAAGGATCGGGGCTGTAGATTTTGTCGACCACTTCAAACGTCAGGCCGTCTTTTTCCAGCAAATACACCACGCCGGTGTCTTCGCCCAAGTCGTCGCTTCGGGTGGCCGCGGCGGCAATCATGGACCCGTTCACCGACAGGGACGCCGCAAAGCTGTCTCCGGGCTGAAGATCATCGGGCCGGTAGTCGGTTCGCCAAGTCCAACCGTCATAAATGGAACGTTCAAACAAATGAAGCTCCCCGGCTTTCTCTCCGGCGTCATCCGCACCAGGGGCGGAGGTCACGATGGTCGTTTCCTTGAAGTCCATCGCTTGGCTGAACACGTCGGCCTCGCCCAATCCGGGGGGCTGCAGCCGACTTTCTTCCACCCATCCGGCATCGGTCAGCTTGAATGTCACGATGATGCCAGCGTTGAACATTGGCGGGGTGCCCGGCACGTTGTACAAACGCGCTCCGATGGCAATCGTGTCGCCAGCAATCTTGACCCCTTGGCCCCATCCCAATGCAAACCCAGTGACATCAGGGATGCCATCACCGTTTTGGTCTTCGGAGATGAGTTCTTGCTCAAACACCCACACGCCGGCGTCTCGGCGGAAGACGTAGCAGGACTCACCATCCCGAACCCCAACCACAATGCGGTCGCCATCAATCGCCACACTCCGGCCAAACGATTCACCTGAAATTGGATCAGGATGCGGCAGGGCCAAACCGGTCAGGCCGCAGTCACACACATCCAGCGTCCCATTGCCGTCGGTGTCGGCCCCAGGCAGAGACAACTCGCAGACATCGGGAACCAAATTCACGTCACAATCTTCGTACGGGAATTCGGTGACATAACAGAAGTCAAGAATGCCATCCTGATCACAGTCGAGACTCGAATCAGCAGCGATCTCGCACGAGTCTTCCAGACCATTTCCATCACAGTCAGGACCAGGGACATCACAGTCACCAACGGCGAGCGTTGCTAACGACGTGAACACGAGGGGGAATGCAATCATTGGATCCGTCTCCTAACCGGGTTATTCGAATGCAGGTTAGTTGATGTTGCCAGAAATCAAGATTTAACTTTTCCCAGAAGGCTTGAATTCATCAGAAACAACGCTGATGACGGATTCCCCATACTTTTGGCTCTTGGCGGCTCCGATCCCCGGAACCTCAAGCAAGGCACCAAGTTCTGTCGGCTTGGCCTTGGCCAAAGCCCGCAACGTACGGTCGCCAAAGACCACATAAGGCGGCACACCTTCGGCTGCGGCCACAGCTTTGCGCCACTCGCGGAGACGTTCGAACAACGCCCGATCCACCCCTTCCCAATCGGCGGTGTCGGCTTTGGTGCGTCGAGTAGACGAACCCTCCGGGGGCCGTGTGAATTGCACTTCCACTCGACCCTTCATGACCGCCATCCCTTCTTCGGTCAGACGAACCACCGGACGGTCGCCCGGGGTGCGCCCCAAGAGCCCCAAATCAACGCACTGGTGCACCAGGTTGGTCAACCCTTTGGCGCTGTGATCGGCCAGCAGGCCAAAGACCGAAAGTTCATGGTGTCCTCGCCGCTGGACGCTTTCATCCATCACGCCACGCAACACCTTGACCACATGTCCAATACCAAAGGACTGCTCAACGCGTGCAACGGCCGAGAGAATCTTCCGGGCGATCAGCGTGGACCCCGGCATCGCTACCACTTCCCCGAGACACACATCACACGCACCGCATCCTGTCTCTGCGTTGGTCTCTAACTCCTGACCAAAGTGTTCCACCAAAGTGCGGTGTCGGCAGCGAATGGTCCGGGCGTAAGCCTGCATGGCCGACAAGTGATGGTGGCGCCGGGAAGCATTGGCGTCGTCACCAGAATCTTGAGCCTCACGGTCGATGAATTCTTTCCATCGCACCACATCGCCCGCGGAATACAGGAGCACGCACTCCGCCTCCAGACCATCTCGTCCGGCCCGGCCGGTTTCTTGCTGGTACTGCTCGATGGACGCAGGCAAGGACGCATGAATCACACAACGCACGTTGGACCGGTCGATGCCCATCCCAAACGCCACCGTCGCACAGACCACGTCGAGCCGCTCTTCCTTGAAAGCACGCTGCACGCGCTCTCGGGACGAAGCATCCATGCCCGCGTGGTAGTGCCCCGCATCCAGCCCGCGTTTTCGAAGCGACTCGGCGTACCGTTCGGTTTCGGACCGACTGCGGCAATACACAATCGCGCCCTCTCCGCGGTGCCGTTCCAACGTGGAAGCAATCCGATCGGTGGCGCCATCTTTGGGCAAGATGCGGTACACCAAATTGGGTCGGTCAAAATGCCCCACCAACTCGACCGGATCCACCAGGCCCAATTGACGAACGATGTCGTCCCGGACCTTGGGGGTTGCGGTGGCGGTAAAAGCGTGCACCGAGACGCCTGGAAAATGCTTTCGCAAACCGGACAACTGGCGATACTCCGGTCGGAAATCGTGGCCCCAATCACTGATGCAGTGGGCTTCGTCGATGGCGATCGCGCCAATCCGCATGGCCCGCATCACTTCAATCCAGCGAGGATCCACCATGCGTTCTGGAGCACAGAACAACAGAGACCACCGGCCATCGCGAATGCCATCGAGCACCTCGTGGTGGGCTTGGTTCGACAATCCAGAATGCATGGCCGCCGCTTCCACGCCCACCGAACGGAGCGATGCAATTTGATCTTCCATCAATGCGATCAGGGGGGAAACCACGATGTCGACACGGCCGGCCACCAACGGGGGCAGCTGGTAGCACAAGCTCTTTCCGCCTCCGGTGGGCATCACCAACAAGGAATCACGTCCCAGCAGGCCCGCCGCCACCGCTTCTTGCTGCATGGGCCGCAGCGCGTCATACCCCCAGTGGTGTTGAAGAACATCCAGCGTGCGGGCCCGATCCTCAGGCGTCATTTCCGGCATCCGTTCCGGCATCGCACGGATCCTACCGGGACACCAGAGTGCACTCGCCCTTCACCGGATGATTCAGAAACAATCCCCGTAATCGGCCAACACCTGAAGGAGATCGACAAACTCCACCGCACCGTCCTCGTTCACGTCGGCCGGGCAACCAAGGCAAGGGCCCCACGAGGCCACCACCTCCAGCACATCCGAAAAACCCACGAATCCATCTTCGTTGAGGTCGCTGGGGCAACCGCATGTGCCGGGCTCGGTGCGGTACTCAATCCAAACCATGCCCCAGTGCTCCAGATAAGGCACGGTGGCGCTGACCAGATTGCCCGACACGTCCGCGTCCAGCAAGACTGCTTGGCCCCCCTGCCATTCAGGGGACGCAAACCAAAGACGGCTTTCAGACCAAGGCGCCGTGAATTGAATCTGAATGGGCTGGTCCATCAACACGTCTTTGTTGTGGGCCAAGCCCGCTGGATCACGCCACCGACTGTCCCCTGCTCGGCGCAAGTCCACCAAGTGGACCACGTCGTAGCGGCTCGCGCATTCGTCACCAGCGCGGGTCGTTCGGAACATCCACACCGAACCCGCTTCACCTTGGGAGCTGGTCGGGACACGGCCATCACCAAAAGCAATCAAACCAGATCCCGGATCCACACCATCACGCAAGAGATTCTCGTACGCCACGGCAAAGTGATGGAACCCATCCACATCCCGCAAGAGTTCTTCGGAAGGTTGAAGGCTTCGGTTGGGGAAGTATTCGTTGCACAACATGGCCGTGCCATCCCCCCGGCTGACCAACCAGCCTCCGTTGGCCAATACAGCCGATTGGGCCAAGAGCACGGAGGTGTCATTGAAAACACCTGGATGTTGATCGCTGTACTGCTGGGCCAGATCGTAATTCACGTAACCCGCAACCACCGGTGCCACATTGGACTCGTTGTGGTGGGTGACCAAAAATGAATGAAGATCCAAGTAGTCGTCTTGCTGCGGATCGTTCCACAATTCGTAATACGCCACATCCCAAGCCTCTTGGGCACGCAACGCTGGGCCACCAAAATCACCCACGGCATTCACCGAGAAGATCTTCTCAGGAAGCGCGATTCGCATGGCCGTCAAGAACTCGGTGGAGGAAGCTGCCAAGTCAATCGACTGGCCTGCCCCATCAAAAACCGCTCCCCGGTTTCCTAGGGTGTCGATGTGCCACCCATCAAAGGGCATCGCCGCAAAAGCCTCGGCCGTCCTCTGGGCGATCCAATCTTGCCAACCCACATGGCCCGGATCAAAGAGCGCCAAACTTTGCGTTTCCCATCCGGGAATGTTGAGCGGATGGGCATCTTGCACGCCATTGCTCCGAAACAGACCCCAAGATGGATCAATCGGCGTGGTGGTTTGGAAATCGTCGTACGCCCCGTACATCAGGTTGTAGGCCATAGACGCCATCCCATAGCCCGAACCCACTTCAATCAGCTCCGTCAATTTGGCGCGCGAAACCCAAGGGTCACGCGCCGCAATGTCTTGCCAGTAGTCATAGCCGACACGCCAAGGGCGATGGTGTTCATCCATCCAATCGTAGACTTGCACCGCGTTGATCAACCCATCACGAAGCGGTCGCAACAAAGCAACGGCATCCGCTGGCTTGTTGAACTGCGTGAGATAGCCATAACGCGGGAAACGGGTCCAATCGGCCGCCACTTCAAAAGCGCCCGTTGCGTGAGCAACGTGAACGCCCGCATCATCAAGAACATCAACTTCACACATGAAGCCACGGTCCCCAACCGGGAGCTGCTCGGGCAAAAACTGGAGTTCCACCGAAGTCTTCGGGCTCAACTGAAGAGGAGCAATGTGAGGGCCATCAACCAGACGACCCAAATGGGTGACCTGCCAGCGAACCATCCCATCAAAGGGAACGCCCCCGGCGTGAAGTGTGGTGGTCAAACTGGGCGATTGGCTTGGGGAAAAGGTTGCTTGCTCCGCCAGAATCGGAGTCAATCCAACATCCATAGCCAGGAGCACAGGCACGATCACCCTTGCATCGTAGATCGAGGGAGACCAAAGACCAGCCGAACCCGAGGTCTAAAGGACGTTTTGTGCTCGCGGGTACGAGCCGACCACCCGAAGACTCACACAGTGCTCACGGGCCTTTTCTAAGGCGAGCTGCATGGCTTCGGCATCACGGTGGGCCAGCACGTCCACGAAGAATGTGTATTCCCAATTTTCTCGGCCACTGGGTCGCTTGTCGATGTGGGACAAGTTGAGCCCATTGGACTGAAAATCAGCCAGCACATCCACCAAGGCACCAGGACGATCTTTGGTCACAAACATCACCGTGGTCTTGTCCTCCCCCGTAGGACGTGCGGCTTCTCGAGCAATCACCAAGAAGCGAGTGATGTTGTTGCTTCGATCTTGAATTCCACGAAAGAGGGCTGGGACACCGTAAATATCTCCGGCGATCTCAGAACCAATCGCGGCCACTCCAGTTTCGCTGGACGCCCGCTCAACCGCACGGCTGGTCGACAGTTCAGGCACCAACTCGGCTTGGGGCAGGTGGGTCCGAAGCCAGCGCCGACACTGGTCGAACACTTGAGGCTTGCTCATGACTTGACGTATGTCATCGGGCTTCCCTTGGGCGTAAAGGGAATGGCGGATTTCCACTTTGACTTCCGCATACACGGTGACGTCGTGTTCCAAGAATGCATCGAGGGTGTCCGAGATGCTTCCACCCGAGGAATTCTCATACGGCACCATGCCATAGTCACAGTGACTGGTGGCGACTTCACTGAACACGTTGCCGATCGATCGCACATCAACGTGCTCAACGCTTTCTCCGAACTGTCGGGTGGCCGCCAGATGGCTGAAAGATCCCCGAGGTCCGAGATAGGCAATGCGAAGGCCACGCTCAAGGGCAAACGATCCACTCATCATTTGGCGCCAGATCGCATGCAAAGTTCGACTGGCCAATGGACCATCGTTGAGGCCCTTGATCTTCTCCAAGACCTCACGTTCGCGGTGCGGGGCGAAAACGGGATAGCCAAGCCGACGTTTGGCTTCGCCCACTTGCTGCACGACCTTGGCCCGCTCGTTCATGGCCAGAACCAACTGCTGGTCGAGGGCGTCGATTTGATCGCGCCAGCGGGCGAACTCGGCCTCCTGTTCCGGCGTTGGAGCCTTCGAAAGAACTTCCCCATCCGCATCAACCCGGCGGGGAGAAGGTGGTGCGGGCTCACCATTGTCGATGGGCTGGTCAAGATGGTCGGTCATGGAATCGGCACTCCAACTCCGATATCGGTCATTGGAGGCCGCCCATGGAACCAACTTTGCTCGATTCGATCGCTTCACCACCGGCCACGGAGATCGAATTGACCACGGTGGTGGCCTTCGCCGCTGGGGTGTTGCTGTGGGTGCGAGGAGCCAAACTGACGGAATCGGCCACTTTGATCCTTGGTTTGGCCGGCGGAGCTCTGGTGGGAGCCCGGCTGGCCAGTGTGGGGGGATTCGAGGGTGTCGGCACCATGATCAGTTGCATTTTGGCGGCCGGGGGTGGAGTCTTGCTGGCCAAGGCCGGGGTCAAAGCCATCGTGGCGGTCGGGACCGGCGTGGTGATGGCGGCGCTCCTTGCGACCGGCGCCTCCGAGGGCCTCTTTGATCAATTTGCCAATGCCGCGGATGAAGCCATGGCACCAGCCCGAGAAGTGGCCCGGGAAGCCAGCGCCCAAGCCGAAAATCTCGGGGCATTGACAACCGCCGATGACGATCTCGACTTGAATCTCAATCCAAACTGGTGGGAGGACATCCCTCGAGAACGGCGCTCTGTCACTTTGATGGCCGGCGTGGGCGGGTTCTTCATTGGCCTTGCCCTGGGGGGACTGTTCACACGAAAAATGCAGGCCCTCTTCAGCGCAGCCATCGGAGCCGCCCTCTGGCTGGAGGCTGGCCACACGATGCTTGGCATTTGGTTGCCCACCGCCGCCGATCGACTTGGGCAAATGGAAGGCTGGGCCGCACCAGCTTGGGCGGTGATGGCATTGGTTGGGGCCTTCATCCAATGGTCCCCCGATCGACGCAAAAGCAGACCAGATGTGGACGACCAAGACGCAGATTGACGATACGAGAGCATCGACTGATGCCACCACCTGTTTAGGAGATACGCATGGACGCGATCACCTCCCACCTCGCCGCTTGGCTGGATTACTTCTTTATCTTGCTCGACCCGGCTCGACTGGTGTCTGAACTGCAAGGCATCTCCATTGTGGTGCTGGGCGCCATGTCATTGATGGGACTCGCCGGGATCACCCAAGGCGTCAAACACCGTCAATTTTTGGTTCTGGGCGTCGCCTTCATCATGGGATGGTTGGTGGGGACCAGCATCAACACTCGATTTGAAGCCGCCGGCACCGCAACCTTCATCATCGTCGCTTCGGCATTTGCCTTGCTCGCCGTGGCGGCCGCCCGGCATGCCGCCGGAGGAACCTTGGCGGTCCTGACTGGCGCAACCGGCGCTTTTTTGGTGGCCCACTTGTGGCAGGCCTTCTCATTCGGAGATGCCGAAAGCCCACGTTGGATCGTCCCGTTGGCTGCATTCGGCTTCGTTGCCGGACTGACCACCATCGCGCAAGCCCTCTCCAGCGCCTTCCTGGCCAGCTTCGGGGGCGCGATCATGCTCACCATTGGCGGAACCGGGCTGTTGCTGCAGGCACCCGGACTGTCGGAAATCTTGGCCCCGCAGATCGCCGGGTCACCCTTGTTGATCCCATCCATCTTGGTGATGCTGGCCGCGTTCAGCCTTCCCCGGCAGATCGACGCCGCAAGGCGCGAACTCGCCTCCCAAGAAGACGGTGAATGTTTCGAAGATGACTACGAAGAGGACGAAGACGAGGCGTCGTTCTGATCAGTTGCCCCAAACCATGACCGCAGCTGCAGCGGCTTCGCGGGTTTGAGCCATCAAATCATCCGCAAAGAAGGGCACCACCAACAACAACACACCAATGATCAGCGCTGCTCGAGCAGGCCAAGGCGATGGTGTCGCCTCCACGGGGTCAGATGGGGCTGCTCCCAGCAATGGCATCCCCATCATCCTCAGGTAGTACCACGCGCCAGCGGCCGAATTGATCGCCGCAATCACCACCAAAGCAATATGGCCAGATTGCACCGCGGCCAAGAACAGCCAAACTTTGGCCACAAAGCCCAACAGCGGTGGGAAGCCCATCAAAGAACCTGAACAGGCCACCAAAGACCAGCCCAATGCCGGATGACTGAGCCGCAATGCACCAAGATCGGAGACTTGTTCCACTTCCGAACCTCGTCGCTCAAGGGCCGCGAGCACCGCAAAGACCCCAGTGTTCATCAACCCATAGACCAACAGATAGAACGTGGTCGCGGCCCACCCCTCACCAGGACCAGCCAACAGTCCGATCAACAAATACCCCGAGTGGGCAATGGACGAGCCACCGAACAATCGTTTCGCACTGGTTTGCTGGAGCGCGGCCATGTTTCCCAGACTCATGGTCAAAACCGCAAGCATCCAGATCAAAGTCACGACCATGGGGGGAAGACTCTCCCCACCTGCGGTCTGCAAGAGCACCATGAAGGCAATGGTGCCGGCGGCTTTGGGCACAAAGCCAAGGAATGCAGTCACGGAGGCTGACGCCCCTTCGTATACATCCATGGCATACAGGTGCAGTGGCGCCGCCGCGAGTTTGTAGCCCACCCCCAGCAAGGCCAACAAGAAGCCCGCGGTGGTGACCATGTCCAAGCCTTCCAAGTTGCGACGGTTGGCCACGGTTTCCGCGATGTCGGCAAGTTGCATGGAGCCGGTCCCGCCGTACACCAACGCAAACCCGTACAGGAACATGGCGGTGGCCATCGCGCCCAGGAAGAAATATTTGACCGAAGCTTCGGCCCCCCGGCGGCCGGCGCGACCCATCACGACCATGACATAGGTCGGCAGACTGGTCAGCTCAAGCGCCAAGAACAACCAAATCAGGTCCGACGCACTGGCCACGAGCATCGCACCCGTGATCGACAGCAGCATGAATGCAAAAAATTCACCGCGTGAAGCGCGGAGTGGTTCGAAAGGCATTCGGCCCGATTCCACATCCTGTTCGAGGCGGCGATCCACAGTCCCCGAAGCCACCAGGGCCAGAACACCACCCACCCCGGCAATCATGGTTCGAAGCGAGGCGGCCAAGGAAGGTGCCAAGAAGCCCGCACTTTCGGGGGGAAGCTCCCTCCCCCCCCAAGCAAGCCAGGCCGCGACGAACAGACCACCAGCCGTAAGGACTGGGACCGCACGCCGGACAGAACGAGCTTTGGAAAGACCAAGCACGGCCACCACGACCGCGAGGGCCAAGAGCATCATCTCGGGGACAAGGCCGTCTAGACGTTCAACCACCGTTCACCTCCTCAAGCACGGCCACCGACTCCACTTGGGTGGGAACCAATTCTGGATATGCGGCCAACGTGCGTTCGACGGATGGCTCAAGGGTTCTCATGAGACCAGAAGGTTGGACTCCGAGCCAAACACACATCAATGCCAAGGGCAACAGCAATCCAATCTCGCGAGGGGACAAGTCCGCTGGCAACCCAGAATGTTCATCTGCCGGCGGAGCACGGAACGGCCCCCACACCAACCGTCCGGTGAGGTAGAGCAAATACATGGCCGCCAGGATCATGCCGGTCCCAGCAAACACCGCGTACCACGGCCCCAGCAAACCGGGCCACTGGGGGTTGTCCGGCGTGGCACTGAATGCCCCGATCAAGCACAAGAATTCACTGACGAAGCCATTCAAGCCGGGCACCGCCAAGGAAGACAAGACAAAGAAGACCATGAAAGCAGACCAAATCGGCATGGTCGCCACCAGGCCACCCAAACGGTTCATGTCGCGGGTGTGGTACCGCTCATAAATCATGCCAATCAACAAGAAGAGCGCTCCCGTTGAGAGGCCGTGGTTGATCATGTACAGGATCGAACCCTGCAGGCCGGAAGGGTTCAAAGCAAAGAGCCCCAGAACACAGAAACCCAGGTGGGACACCGAGGAATACGCCACCAATTTCTTCACGTCTTCTTGGACCCAGCAGATCAATGCGCCATAGATCACGCCGATGGTCGCGAGCGCCCCGATCGCAGGCACCGCCTCCACCACCCCTTCAGGGGTCATGGGAAGCACGAACCGAAAGAGGCCGTACGTTCCCAACTTCAACAAGACACCGGCCAGAACGACCGAACCTGCGGTCGGGGCTTCGGTGTGGGCCAGAGGCAACCAAGTGTGCACGGGGAACAACGGCACTTTGACCGCGAAGCCCGCCAACATGGCCAACATGACCCAGAATTGCTCACCCGAGGAAAGGGTTGAGGCAAACTCGGTCAATGCCGGGATATCAAAACTCCATACCCCAGTGGCATCAGCGTATCTCGAGGCCACATAAGCCAAGCCAGCCAAGGTCAACATCGATCCGGTGAAGGTGTACAGGAAGAACTTGATCGACGCGGACGCCCGGTTGCTTCCACCCCAGCCCGCGATCAAGAAATACATCGGGACCAGAGTGAACTCGAAGGCCACGTAAAAGAACAACAAATTCTTGGCCAAGAAGACCCCGAGCATGGCGGTTTCGAGAACCAACAACCAAGCGTAATACTCGCGCACCCGTTCTTTGATGGCGGTTTTGGAGCCGATCACACAAATTGGCATCAGCACCGTCGATAGGAGAACCAGCCACATGGCGGGCGCATCAGCATGCATGTCAAAAGAAGCACCAATGCTGGGCAACCAGGCGATTTCCTGAACCAGCCCAAAGCCATCGTCGCCCCAATGACCGAAGTCGTTGGCAAGGACCAGCGAGACTCCGAGGGTGACCAACGTGCTGATGGTGGCGATTCGGAACGCCGCCGCTCGCGGTGCGAGCGCCACCGCAACCGCGCTCAACAGAGGGATAAGAATCAAGAGGAGTGGACTCACGCGGCACCTCCAAGAAGATCAAGCAGCATCGGCAACACCAAGATCAACAGGGCGATCAAGATGACCCCCCCAGCCATCGATGCCGCATAGGACTGCAACACCCCGTTTTGCAGAGGCGAAAGGGTGCGACCGATCATCTTGGGCAATCGGCCAAGGCCATCAACCACCAGAATGTCGAGCACGTAACGATCAAGCATGTGCAGCGCGTGCCCCTTGATCTTCAGTGGCATGCGAATGAGAGCGTTGTACAGCTCGTCGACGTACCACTTGTTCTCCATCGCCCGAACGATGGCCTTCAATGGTGAAGCCAAAAGGGCGGACCGCAGACGGTCGGCGGCGCTGCGATTGAACAAATGCAGCCACGCGGCCATCGCCATGCCGATGAGCCCCACGGTCGAGGCAACGTATTTCATCCAGCCGTGGGGATCAGCCCAGAAGCCAGCGTCCGGCGGGAGTTCATGATGGTTGGCACCTACGCCACCCGCACCAGAACTCTTCGCCACCATGTGCTCCAGCCACCCGTGCTCAGGGACCAAGAAGATGGATCCGATGGCGGCCAACGTGATCACGCTCAGAACCAAGTTGACTGCCCACTTGGGGGCATGCGGCATGTGGTGGTGATCTTCTCCTCCATGACCATCGTCGTGGTGGTCGTCACCGTGATGGTCGTCCCCCATCATCTTGGCCAGATCATGATCGTCAGGCTTGGGCCCGCAGCACACCCGGAACCACACCCGGAAGGTGTAATACGCCGTCAATCCAGCGGTCAGCAAACCCAATCCCCCGAGGATGGGACGTCCGTTGGCAAAAGCCTCGGCCAGGATGACATCTTTGGACCAGTAGCCAGAGGAAATGATCGGGAATCCTGCCAAGCACAGCGAGGCATAGAACATCGTCCACACCACGATGCGCCATCCTTTGACATGACGCAGACCACGCAGCACTCGAAGGTCGAGTTGACCCGCAAAGCCGTGCATGATGGCCCCGCACGTCAAGAAGAGCACCGCCTTGAAGAACGCGTGGGTGAAGACGTGCGCGGCCGCGCCAAACGTCGAAAGCACCCCAACGCCCATGAACATGTACCCCAATTGGGAAACGGTTGAATACGCCATCACTCGCTTGATGTCGTACTGGGCCATGCCAATGGTGGCGGCCAGCAACGCGGTCGCACCGCCCACCCAGGCCACGGTGGGCGCGGCCGCAGGGTGCAATTCGAGCATGGGGAAGGTGCGAACCAAGAGGTACACCCCCGCCGTCACCATGGTGGCCGCGTGGATCAATGCAGAGACCGGAGTGGGGCCCTCCATTGCATCAGGCAACCAAACGTAGAAAGGCAACTGGGCCGATTTGCCAAAGGCACCCGCCATCAGAAGGAAGGGGATGATGGCCACTTCCCAGCCACCGGCCATCGCTTGCTGGGCCGCTGCCATGGCGCCGTCGGCCTGCAACATCTCGAACAACTTGCTGTATTCAAGCGTGCCAAAATGCAGCCAGGTGAGATAGATGCCAAGG
>PAHO01000026.1 GCA_002705085.1 Phycisphaerae bacterium
CGGACACGATCGGGTGAGGCTGCCCGAACCCTCATAAAGAGGGGGGCTCGCGTCCCGTCGGTCCCGGCCTTCCACTCGGTGGAGGCCTGGCCATCGCCGCGGTGAGCGATCCCAAGGCAACGAACAAAGGTCGAGCACACGTGACCCGATCGTGCCCGAAGATTGAACTTCGGGCCTGAATCCTAGCCCCAGACCGCATTCAAGCCAGCCAATGGGCCATTTTCATGGTTGGAAGTCCGGCGATTTGGCCTTCCGGCTTGACGTTGACCCTGAATTCGGGGTATCAAACGCAATCCCGGCGACTGGTCGGGATGGAGAATCACCATGCGTCTTTCCGCTCTCGTCTTGTTCGCGTCCCTGCCTCTCGGTGCTTGTGCCTCCGTTGGGACCGACTATTCCTCAATCGCTGCAAACCCAACTCCAGAGTTGATCAACGAATCGCAGCGTGACATTGACATCATGCGAAACGAAATGGTGATGGACAACATCAATGAGCGGATGCTCAACGGTGATATCCGTCGCTTCTGGCTTCGAGATCACCCCAGCCGCTTGAGCCCATTCCCAATCACGTACACCTCGGGCATGCCACGCTGATTGGCTCCTAAGATCAAGTCCGCTGAAGGCGGCTTGATCGGTGTGGTGCCAAATCTCTTGGTCCCCAACTCGAACTTGTCGCCCCGGCCCCCCGCCGGGGTTTTTTTATGACGCAGTCCACCGCCAACAACTCCGAAGCGGCAACCCCGGTTGAATCATTCCGGGCTGAGCGGCGGGCGACCGCAACCTCGGTGATTGGGATTTCACCCGTTGATGGCAACGTCGCCACTGTGTTTGCCCGCATCGCTTGGGAATCTGTGGTACCCACACCCATGCTGGACGCCGCGGTGGCGGTGCTCTCGGGAGCTCCCGCCTGGACCAATTTGGCCAGCCTGTGGTGGGCCGAATCGGCACAAGGCAAACCCAAACGAGACGCTATTGCCCGGCTGTTGAGGTGGGCGGCTTTGGCCATGATTCCTGCGGCTTTTGTGCCTTACACCGGCTGGGGGCTGCTCTTGTTCGTTCTTGGCTGTGCTGGAGCACGTCTCTGTTGGGGCGGAATGATCACAATTCGCAGCACGCTTTGGCGATGCATGTATCCCGCAAAAGAACGAGGCCGTTACGCCGGGTGGATGTCCATCATCACCGCCCTGACACTGGCGGCCGCAGGTGCAACTTCAGGCGCGTTGTTGGAAGACGATCACCAAACGTTCCGCATCATTTTGCTGGTCGGCGCCATCGCACTTTGGCTGGGATCAATTCTCTACCGAAGGATCCCTGCGCCAGCTGAACCGAGACTGATTGAACAAGAACGAGCGGAGCATCGGCCCAAGCCTCGCCCCTGGCGCGATGCTCTCGCCATCCTTCAGAAAGATCGGGGATTCAGTCGGTACATGGCGGCGATGTTTGTGTTCGGCAGTGGCAATTTGATGGCCATGCCCATCATCATCCAAGTGATTCGAGAACGATTCGAACAAGGCTACTTTGGCGGCATTCTGTTGGGCTCAACGTTGCCAATGCTGGTGCTGCCATTTGCGGTGCCCAAGTGGGCCAAGTTTTTTGACCGCGTCCACATCCTCCGCTATCGCTTGGTACATGGCTGGTTTTTCGTCAGCGCCAATGTCTTGCTCCTGACCGCCTCTGTCACCGGAACGCTGTGGCTGTTGTTTGTGGCCATTTCCATCCGGGCCCTCGCGATGGCCGGGGGCTCTATTGGCTGGACATTGGGGCACCTTGACTACGCCCCGCCCGGACAGGCAGGGCGATACATGGGCGTTCATGTCACCTTGACCGGCCTTCGGGGGTTGATCGCTCCGGCCATCGGAGCCCTGGCGTATCGCACAGTTGAAGTGTCACAACCGGGCTATGGGGGCACGGCCTTCGCCCTTGGGGTTGTGCTCTCGTTTGCAGGAATGCTGATGTTCCGCCGCTCGGTCCAATTGGACGCGGGAGACGCCACTGGGCGACGAGGTGAGGGAGAAAGCTGAGAAATCCCCCTATTTCCTCGCGGAATTTGGCGGCCACAGGTACAGTATTCGATCCCCCTTTTCCGGCGAACTGGGGCGGTCGGCCTGGATGTTCTGGGTCGGAAGATTTCACAACTCGATCCCACGCCGAGGATCACAGGAAGCATCTTTCACCAACGTGGTGAAAGGTCAACAACATGATTGATTACAACCTGATCGCCTCCATCGGCAACGTTGATGCCGATGCCGAAAAGCTCCTCTCCGAAGCGTTTGGCAACGCCGAACAAGACAACGTGATGGATACCGTCCTGGGCGGCGAAGTTTCCAACACCGCTGCACCCGGTGAACTCGTTTCTGGCACCGTGGTCGGCAAAGCCGGTGATGATGTCATCATCGAACTTGGCCTGAAGAGTGAAGGCCGCGTGCACCGCAGCGAATTCGAAAATTGGGATGAGATTGCCGCCGGCGATGAAATCGAAGTGCTCTTTGAAGGCGTCGATGACCTCAGTGGTGAAGTCCACGTCTCCAAGCGCAAAGCCGACCGCATCCGTGGTTGGGAAAAAATCCTCCAAGACCACAACGAAGGCGACGAGATCGAAGGCCTTGGTGTCCGCAAAATCAAAGGCGGACTCTTGGTCGACATTGGCGTGCCTGTCTTCATGCCCGCCTCTCAGGTGGACATCCGCCGACAAACCGACTTGGGCGAGTTCGTCGGCCGCACCATTCGCGCCGTTATCCTCAAGATCGACGAAGAACGACGCAACATCGTCATCAGCCGTCGCAAGCTGCAAGAGAAGGAACGTGCCGAAGCACGCGACACCATCTTGGGCAAAATCGACGAAGGCCAGAAGGTCACCGGTACCGTCACGAACATCGCCGACTTCGGCGCATTCATCGATCTCGGTGGCGTCGACGGCCTGCTGCACATCACTGATATGTCTTGGGGACGGATCAACCACCCCAGCGAAATGCTGAAGCATGGACAAGAAATCGAAGTGATGATCCTCAAGATCGATCGCGAAAAAGAAAAAATCGCACTCGGCCTCAAGCAACTCGAAAACTCGCCGTGGGAAAACCTCGACGAACGCTTCCCGGTCAACAGCCGCGTGAAGGGCACGGTCGTCAACTTGGTCACCTACGGCGCTTTCGTCCAACTCGACGAAGGCCTCGAGGGCTTGGTGCACGTCTCCGAAATGTCATGGACACGCCGGGTCAACCATCCATCCGAAGTGGTGGAAGTGGGCCAAGAAGTCGAAGTGGTCATCTTGGAAATCGATCACGAGAAGCGCGAGATTTCTCTTGGCATCAAGCAGACCGAAGTCAACCCGTGGGAACTCGTCAGCGAGAAATACCCCGTGGGCACCGTCATCGTGGGTCAAATCCGCAACATCGCCAACTACGGCGCGTTTGTTGAAATTGAGCCCGGCATCGACGGTCTGCTTCACGTCTCCGACATGTCGTGGACCGAGAAGGTTGCTCACCCGAACGAGAAGTACCAGAAGGGCGACACCGTCCAATGCGTGGTTCTCGAAATCGATCGAGACAAGCAACGGGTTGGCCTCGGCGTGAAGCAGCTCACCGAAGACCCATGGATCAACGCCATCCCCGAGAACTACCAGCCTGGCATGGTGGTTCAAGGCGAAGTCACCAAGATCACCAACTTCGGTGTCTTCGTCAGCCTGGAAGATGGCTTGGAAGGTTTGCTCCACATCTCCGAGTTGGCCGACCACAAGGTCGAGAACCCGCAAGATGTCGTCAAGAGCGGCGAATCGGTGGAAGTCAAGATTTTGCGAGTCGATACCGACGAGCGAAAGATTGGTCTCTCACTCAAGCGGGCCCAATGGGGCGACAACGACACCACGGCCTACGACGGCAGTGGCCCTGTCGATGGTGGTGGAGCCAGCGAGTTCGACGAGTTCGCCCGTCCTTCCAAGGGTGGCATGGATGACCACGGAGCCATGGGGTCCGACAAGATCGAACTTTGAGCCTGCAAGGCCAACCCCCCTGTTCTTCAACGGTATGAACACCAACCGCCCCCTCCACCGGAGGGGGCTTTTTCATGCCTCTTGGGCGGTGGAACCGCTCAGCAAAGGCACACAAAGGCCACCAATGTGAACAACCCCATCCGTTTGCGATGTGGGGTGGCAGCAGTCAATCGATACAACAAGTTCATGGCCGGGTCCTCTGGAGGCTGTCCTTGTTGAAATGGCAAAAGTCGCGCCGATCCTGCGCCAGCCCCCCGCACAAGGCCCAGAAGGGTTCTTATGAGACTTGGAGTGGGGGTCATGCCGACATGTCGCCCCCCGGCAGCGCTGCTGCAGCGCTGCCTTTCCGGTCATTTTTCACCCACCTTCCAGCCTTTCCGAGGACACTGTGAACATGCGGAAGACCATGCCAATCTTGTTGCTCTTCGCGGCCACCTCTGGCACGCTTTCTGCTCCCGCCTCAGGGCAAGACCTCAGTGGGCGCATCCAGCAGGTCAGAGAACGAATGGAGCGCGACCGATACGCGGGAAGCGCCGAACACCTTGGTCGGCTGCTGTACACCGATTGCGAAGTCCGCATGGATGAAGCGCCCATTGAAGATGCGGTGGCCTGGCTGGAAGGAGCCACTGGCGCCCCACTCCGCGTCCTGAACGATGACAAAGGTCGGCCGGGTATTGACCCTTCGGTGGAAATCACCTTGGAGGTTCGGGGGATGCCTGCCTTAACCGTGCTTGAAATCATGATGGAGCAGTGCGAAGACGAAATGGGCGAAGCATGCGATTGGCAATTGCGCACCGGTCGCATTGAAATTTCGACCAAAAGTCGGTTGGCTCGCAAAAGTGCGCAGCGACTCAAGCGCTATCCCATCCAGGATCTCATCACTGACGTCCCAAACTTCGACAATGGCCCACGGCTCGACTTGGGCACCGCACTTGGGCAAGGCAGCCAGCAAGGCGGCGGCAATGGATCACAATCTCTGTTCCAAGGTGGCTCGGATGATCCCGACCTGCCGACTGCCGCGGAGAAGGCGGAACAAATCATCGAGTTGATCGTGGAATTGGTGGAACCCGAAGGGTGGTCCCGCAATGGTGGCGACTGGGCATCGATTCGGTATCACGAAGGCAACCTGCTGATCAAGGCGCCAGATTTTGTGCACCGAAGAATCGGCGGCTATCCCTTCCGGCCAGCTCGGACGGCTGGTCCTGCTTCCATTGCGAAAAGCGATGGACAAGGTCCACGCGGTGCTCGGTACACCGAAGGCCGGACTGAGATCCCTGGCAGCGGAACTTGGGAAGCCAAACTCCCCGAGCGAAGTCCGTCAAAAACCACCCCCGCGCCAGTCAAGCCAAAGCCTCAAGGCCACTAAACCGAATTCAAAGGCTTTGAGCGCAGGACACAGGCCTCCGGGGTGGGCGGAGGCTGATCCAGAGCAAGGGTGAAAGCTCTCGCCCCATCGTGGTCTGAGTTCACCAACACCAACCGATCACCCTCCGACTCTGCCCCGGTGGGGACTTTGCGGTGGCCCAAGCAGAACAGTTGCACCTCCCAAGCCTTGGCCAACAAATCAAGATCTGCATCCTCAAACACCCGTCCCCAAGTCATCAGATAGGCGCCCCCTTTGGGCTTCTCAAAATCTGAAGCCTCCAAGGGGCGACGAATGATGTCGGGGTCGAACGAAGGCATGACCGCCCGGCCGGGCAACGAATGCGAGCACCAAACACCGTTCTCTGCCCGAACCCCCAAGGCCATGGCCGCAATGAACTCGTCAAGGGCCAATTCCACTGCCTCCCAATGTTCTCCGAAGGTGAATTCCAAAGCATCCCTGAACAGAGTGACGCACTCACCGTGACCTTTGGTGACTCGGGTTTTCATCAACTGCGCAATCTCATGATTGGCCAGCATGGGATGAACCCCTGGGTGCACCCGGACCAGATCTGCTGTTTTCAGCAACATGCGATATGAAAAATCCATCCCATTCATGAGGTGTTCGCCATGAATCAGCTCGTGCAAGATCAAATGGCGATCTTCACCCTCATCCAAACGGGCCATGCGAAGCAATGCTTCAAAATGAAACGGGTTGTCGTGCAGATCCCCACTGACCAAAAGTGTGCCGCGCGCCGGAAGCACATCAATCGAGCCTTGGCGGCATGGTCGATCGTGCAGCATTTTGGCCGCTTCACGCAAGGTGTGTTGAACCGCTTCGGCATCTCGCGTCTCGGTCCATGGGATCTCAAGCATGCCTGAAGCGTACGCTGCGCCGCGTCCTCATGCTCCCGAGCGTTACCATCAGTCCTCATGATGTCACGAAAGCTCATGCTGCTGCTCGGGGCAATTTGGTTGGTCGTGGCCTGCACCTTGGGAACACGAGGGCTGTGGTATGACGAAATTGCCGCCTGGCGAGACTACGGCTCCCCCGCCGAAGGCCGGGCCGTTTGGTGGTGCCTGACCCACTGGTTTGATCCCGCCAACCACCCGCTGCAGACTTTTGCCTCACGCCTCTCGTTCGAGTGGTTCTCGACGATGCTGGGAGGTGAACTGGCGCTTCGTCTTCCTTCCATCATGGCTGGGCTCGCCACGATGGGTGTCTTGTGGCGGTGGACCAGAGCTCGCTCAGGATCGACAATTGGCCTTTGGGCTGGCTTGTTGGCTTTCACAAACCCACTGATGCTCGAACACGCGACGGAAGCCCGAGGTTACGCGTTCATGATCTTGGCCGGCGCGCTCAGTTTGCCAATCGCTGACCGTCTGTACACCACACATCGGATGGGCAAACGCACACTGCTGAACTACGCCGTCGTGCAATCCCTGGGCGTGGGCACCCATCTGACCACGGCCTTCCTTTCGGTAGGGCACTCCATCTTGGGCTTGACCCAACGCTCATGGAGACTGCTGCTGGGTTCCGCCTTGGCCGCCATTTTGACCATCCCGCTCCTGTGGCCGGTGATCGAAGGGCTCTGGCTCACCCGAGATCAGTTGACCGAGTCGGTTGGGACGCCACGAGGGGGATATGGCTTGCTGCGGATTCTTGGGGGTCAGATCGCCTTCGGATGGCTGCTGGTTCCACTGATGATCCATGGCCTCCTCAGAAGTTCTCAAAGCGTCCGCCGGGTCCTGCTGGGACCGATCGTGGGACTCCTATCTCTTTGGGTGGTGATCGTGATCTCAGGCTCATGGGCCTACACCCGCTTTGGCCTGTTCGCGCTTCCGGCAGTATTGGTGGCTCTGGCCCACTCTCTTGAACGCATCCCTCACATCTGGCGCTTGGCCGTGCTTGGTCTTCAGTTCTATCCCTTGGGACTGGTCATTCTGGTCGACAAACAACCCATCCGGGAAGCCATGCACTGGTCCTTGGAACACACCGAGCGAACACCACTGGTGGTTGGACTTCGCGGTGAGGTCGCCGGAGTGTACGCCGGAACCCGAGACGTTCAATTCAGTCTGTGTGGGGTTCCAAACTGGGATTTGAGCACGGACTTGGACAACACCAAGCCTGAAGTGGTGATGGTGATGTATCCAAATGTCGCCAATGAAGCCGAGAAAATCCTTTCAGGACGGGGATTTCGACTGGACCGCACACTGTACGGTCGACTGGGAGAATCCCCGGTCTTTACGCTCTCTGGAAACGAGGAAGGATCCATTCAACTTTGGACGCGTCTCAACTCACTGGAGAAATAGAGGACCCACGCGGCTGGACCTGGTTTGGTCCAGAGGCCGTGGTGATCTATCTGGCCTATGTGGACTACGACCGATGGTGCCCTTCAGCGCAACTTCCACCTTCGGCCATCGCCGCTGCCGCATTCGGACTGTTGCGTGAATCCGTAGACAGCGACGTCCGAAGGGAACGATGGGACTGCGCCATGCTCGGTCGGGTCCGGCGGGACGCCGACGAAGCGATGGCCAAGCGCCTCAGCGAACAGGCTTAGGCCTCTGCTTCTGGCAACAAAGGGCGCCCCGATTCACGGGGCCAAACCAATGGCAAACGCAGCACAAATGTTGCGCCGCCACCGGGGGTCGGATCACAGCGAACCGAACCGCGAAGGATTTCTGAAAATTGACGAGCGATGGCCAGACCCAATCCGGTACCGCCGTGACCCCGAGCCAAACCGGTATCACCTTGCCGGAATTTTTCAAAGATCACCTGACGCAAATCTTCGGGGACACCAGGGCCATGATCGATGACGCATATTTCCACCGTGCTGCTGTCGACCAGCAGGGCTTTGAGCTGAAGGGTTCCACTCTCTGGGGCGTACTTGATGGCGTTGGCCAAAAAGTTGTAAAGAACCTGTCGCACCTTGGCATGATCCGATTCAACCGACGGGCATCCCGAGACATCAACATGCAACGCCAAGCCTTTGGAAGCGAGCGAGGTTGAAAAAGCCCGTTGAAGTCCCGCGGCCAAATCAGCAAGCTGAAGGGGGACGGGATGCAATTCAATTCGTCCCGCTTCGACCTTGGCCAACGCCAGCAACTCTTCAATCAACTGACGCAAATCATGGCCAGACTCAATGATGTGCTTCAGGCTTCGCTCGACGGATTCGTCTTGTTGCTCTGAAGAAAATGCACTCTGCATGGCATCGGCATGGCCAATGATGATGCCCAAAGGGGTCCGGAGTTCATGACTGACATTGGCCAGAAATTCCGATTTCAATCGGTTAGCCTCATCGAGACCTGCATTCAAGTCACGCAGTTCATCAACCCGCAAATCAAGCGCTTCGTTCATCGTGCGCAAATCTTCGCGAGCTCGCTCAGAACGTTCAACGATCCGGTTGAGGATCTCGGACAATGATTCAAACTCGTCCCCCGAATGGCACGAGAAGCGAGTATCCGGCTTGCCATCTTCAAGTGATTTGGCCGAAGCCAACAAGCCAGTGATGGGCGTCAAAATCAACTTGTCAAGCGTGCGATGAAATGCCACGAAGACCAACACAAAGGCCAGAAAGCCTGAGGCTACAAACCACGCTCTGGATTCCAACAGCAAAGCGTCACCGAAGGCCGTGGGGACATCAACCCGCAACAGCTGATCTCCGCGCACCACGTAGACTCGTGCCCGAACTTCACCTTCATCGGTCTGGACTGTTCGGATGCCGCCCATCCCTTTTTGCTCGCGAACCACCATCGTGCGTCGAACCGCATCCCACTGGGGATCATCGGCTGGCAGAAGCACCACCTCGGCCGGACCAAGCGGCAAGCCCTTTTCGTACCGGCCCAAAGCTTCATCAATCGCCTTGGACTGATACGCCTGCACGATGTCTCCCGTCCGAACCCAGGGGACCAAAAGGCCAGCCACCAGAGCCAGAAAAGCGCTGCCTAAAAACAAGAGGCGGGTGCGAGCGCCAAGAGACAATCGGTTCGACATACCACCATCATGGCGAATTCACGCTGGAAGTACCATGGACCACCATGCATCGACCTGGCGCTGACCCCCTTGATATGAATCCCGAGGATTTCTGGTGCGATTTTTGTCGCCGGCCCTGGTCCGCGCAGGTTCCATTTGTCGAAGGACACCGAGGTTCGTGTATTTGCGGAAACTGCCTCAGCATGGCCTGGATTGCGGTTGAGACCGAGGACCCAGAGCTGGTCCGAGGTGAATTCTTCTGCGTCATGAGCCAGGAATCCACCGCGGACCGAGCCGCCCAGAACCGAGGCGATGACCCGGGCTGGTCTTCGCCCAGCGGCCCCGACGCCGTGATCTCCAGAAAAATGATCCGGATGGCGGCGGCGGTGCTTTCTCAAGATCCAGAAAACAATTGGCAAAAGCCAACCTTGCCGCCTCAATCTTCGGAGTAGTACTCCTCTTCGTACATGGGCGCATCAGGAGAATTGGGGTCCATGACCTCAGGGTCGTATTCACCCCCGCTCGCGGCCCAAACAAGAGCGCCCACGATGATCAGAACCAAAAGAATGCCCAGTGTCACCACTTTGCCAACCCTCCAGCACCGCTCGAACACACCATGCCTCGGCGGTTGCGATTCGATGCGATCCTAGCGAAACTGAAGCCTGCAATGACCAGAAGCCTTCCCAGCGCCAGTCGACTTGATGTCTCCGGCTACGGATACCAAGCCGAAGAACTGCCTCCAGCCGGAGAGGCGCCACGTCCTGAAGACGACCCCCGGCTCTGGTTTGACGATCCAAACCGGCCCTTTGAATTGGAGATCGGGTCAGGGAAAGGCACATTTTTGGTCCAAGAGGCACCACATCGACCAGAACATAACTTCCTTGGCATCGAATGGATGATGGCTTTTTGGCGCTATGCGGCCGATCGCGCTCGCCGACGTGGACTGCAGAACGTCCGCATGCTTCACGCCGATGCGGTGGAGTTTGTTCGACAACGAGTCGCCAACGAAAGCATCCACACCTTTCACTTGTATTTCAGTGATCCGTGGCCCAAGTCACGACATCACCGTCGCCGGGTCGTGCAAGACTCCACGCTCACGGAGTTCCACCGGGTCATTGAGCCCGGCGGCACCCTCCGCATCGTGACCGATCACGACGAGTTGTGGTCGTGGTATGAAGAGCATGTTGACCGGTGCACACTGTTCGAACGCGAACCCTACGAACCCTGCGTCTCGGCAAAGCCAGGCGAGCTGGTGGGCTCGAACTTTGAGCGGAAGTTCATTCCCGAGGGTCGTCACTTCCGAGGCATGACGCTCCGACGGAAGGCCTGAATGATCCTCGGTGCCACCAAGGCTTGAGCCTGGTTCAGGTCAAGCCGGCAACTCCACATCGTCCGCATCGCCCCAAAGACCCTCAATGTCGTACCAGGCCCTCTGGTTGGGCTCGAAGAGGTGCACGACCAGGTCCACAAAGTCCAGCACAATCCAGGTGGCATGCTCGTCACGGCTACCTTGCCATGCGGATTGGCCTTGCTCGCGGGCATGCTTCTTCATGAGGTCGGCCACGGATCGCATCTGGCGATCTGAAGTGCCAGAGACCACGAGGATCCAGTCCATGACCTCAGAAAGATCTCGAACATCCAACAGGCGGATGTCGCCGCAGTCATAGTCCTTGGCCAATTTGGCCAACTCGATGGCGAGCGCCTTTGTTCGCGCACGTTGTTCAGGCGTGGTTCCGCGGGCCAATGGATCAGCCGAGCAGGTGTTTGACGAGATCGCCGTGCTCGACCACCACGCCGGCAAAGACCACCGACACGATCGCGATCAACTTGATCAAGATGTTCAAAGCGGGACCAGAGGTGTCCTTGAAGGGGTCACCAACGGTGTCACCGACCACACCGGCTTTGTGGGACTCAGAGCCCTTGCCGCCGAAGTGACCTTTCTCGATGTACTTCTTGGCGTTGTCCCAAGCACCTCCGGCATTGGCCATGTAGATGGCGACGGCGAAGCCACTGGTCAGACCACCCACGAGCATGCCAAGCACACCAGCAACACCAAACAAGATGCCAACGAGGATGGGCACCACGATGGCCAAGATGGATGGCATCACCATTTCCTTTTGGGCACCGGTGGTGGAGATGGCCACACAAGAGGCGTAGTCGGGGTATTGCTTGCCTTCGTACTGGACCTTCTTGGGCCACTGCATGGGGTCGTTGATTTGGTCTTCGGTCATGCCCTGGGCCTTGAAGGCTTCACGCATCAAGACAAACTGCCGACGACACTCGTTCATCATGGCGTAGGCCGCACGGCCCACGGCATTCATGGTCATGGCACAGAACACAAAGGCCAACATCACACCGATGAAGACACCGCCCAAGACGGAGGGGTTCAGCAAGGTGACGTTGTAATAGTCAATGATGTGCTCAATTTGGGCAGAAGCAATCTCCAACTCATTTTGCTCGCACCAATACTGGAACCCAATAGTGTTCACCGTGTACTGCTTTACTGTGATGACGTAAGACGCGAGAAGCGCCAGTGCGGTCAGCGCCGCCGAACCAATGGCGAAGCCTTTACCAGTGGCCGCAGTGGTGTTGCCGAGCGAATCGAGCATGTCGGTGCGATCGCGGACAAAGCTGGGCTGGCCAGACATTTCGGCGTTGCCACCGGCGTTGTCAGCAATGGGGCCATACGCGTCGGTAGCCAGAGTGATACCCAAGGTGGAGAGCATGCCCACCGCGGCGATACC
>PAHO01000027.1 GCA_002705085.1 Phycisphaerae bacterium
ATCCATCTGAAACAATCGATCCCGCGCGTGCATCCAGCCTTGAGCCCGGACCACATCAGCCCGGTTTTCTCCGGTGATCTTGGGCACCCCACGGTCGTCGATCGTAACGACGACTTCATCCAAGAGACCCGGAATGGTGTGCGTCTCCGCAGGTGAGACAAAGAGCAGCGGCAACAACAATTCGGTCAGCATGGGTCACTCTCAGCGATCAAGGCCAGATCTTTTACTTCCAGTTCTGCGGTCACCGAACCTCGGAACCGATTCTCACGCGGCACTCCGAGCACTTGCACCCGTCGGCCACGGGCCAGTCGCGGCAACCACTCTCCAGCATTGAACCATATTGCTCGCAACGATGCGCCCTCCGACCGCAGACGAATAGCCACATGACTTCCAGTCCGTCCAATCGGATCAACCTGGTCCAACGTGGCATGGATACGGAGCAGAGGCTCGGGATTGCTTCGCCCAAATGGCTCCAGCTGTTGAAGCCACTGGATCAAATCCACGTTGACCTCGTGGATGTCCGCGTCAGTGCTGACGCGCAACGCGGGGGTCAACTCTTCTGGATCAATGCACAGTGCGTGTTCCAAAATGGCCTCGGTGAATGCTTCAAGTTGGTCGGCGTCCAAACTCAGACCAGCCGCCATATCGTGGCCACCGAATTTTTGTACATGATCCTTCGCCGACTCGATGCCCGCATGAATTGAGTAGCCGTCAATCGACCGGGCAGAGCCACGCAACACATCACCCTCTCGAGCCAACAAAATGGCGGGGCGACCAAACCGTTCCACGATCCGGCTGGCCACGATCCCGACAACGCCCGGGTGCCAGTCGTCGCCACACAAAACCACACATCGTCGATCGTCTTGATCAAAGCCCTGCGCAAAGGCCATAGCTTCGGCTTCTTGCGCTATGCGTTTGGTCAACTCTTGGCGTTCTCGGTTGACCTCATCAAGGGCACTGGCCAACGACTCCGCGCGGTTGAGATCGGAAGTGCACAACAGCTCCACGGCTGCATCAGCCTTGCCCAATCGACCCACCGCATTCAATCGCGGTCCCAAACGGAAACCAACTTCCATGGCGGTCAATTCACGTTTGTTCTCCAGGTTGGCCACCCGAAGCAAAGCCTCCACCCCCGGGATGCGGCAGCGGGCAATATGACGCAACCCCCAAGCGGCGATCATTCGATTCTCTTCGGTCAATGGCACCACGTCGGCAATCGTCCCGATGGCAGCCAATGACGTCAGATCGGCCAGCAAACTTTTGAGATGGCTGGGCAAACGACCTTCCTCATCTCCTGCATCCAACCGAGCGCACATCCAAGCCAACTTCCAAGCCACCACCGCCCCACAAATGCCATCGAACGGATAGTCACCGATTCCCGGATGAACGATCGGCACATCAGGCAAACAAAGGTCGCCCGATTCGTCCTGAAGCGGCTTGTGGTGATCGGTCACAAGAAGAGCCAGTCCCAATTCTTCGGCTCGGGTTGCCGCTTCCAGAGCGGTGATCCCACAGTCCACACTGACCACCACGCGATCGCCCGCCGCGGCCACCTCCTCAAGTTTGGGCACAGAAATGCCATACCCCTCGGTCATCCGATCTGGAACGTGAATCTTGACCGAGGCTCGAGGCCGGAGTTGCCACAGCATCCGAGCCAAGATGGTGGACCCGGTGATCCCATCCGCGTCGTAATCCCCATGAATCCAAAGTGTGCGACCTTCGTCGTTGTCCAGCTCCGCAAGAATGGCCTGCGCCACTTCGGTGATGTTGGGCAGCAACTCTGGGTCATGCACCCCGGTCAAAGGAGCCTGGAGAAAATGATCCGCCTCTGATTGATCTTGAATCCCCCGCTGGGCGAGCAATCGACCCACCAGAGGTGGGCCCTCCCACCCCAATGGGATCCCCGGTGCACTCGGCTCAATCCAGCGACATCGAAGCCCGCGTCCCATGGCTCGAGGGTATCCGGGATTGAAACCGAGGAAAGACTGAAGTCCCCTCAGAATCATGCCGAACTGACAACAGACGTCAGACTAGGATGCCCAAAACTCCAATGAGCAGTCGATTCCACGCCATACTTCTGTTTGGATACCCTGGTGCCGGCAAAGGCACGCAGGGCGATCGATTGGGCTCGCGCAAGGGTTTTTTCCATCTGGCCACCGGAGATGTGTTCCGATCTTTGGACCCTGATTCCGAACACGGACGGGAGTTCCAGTACTACGCCGCCAAAGGTCTGTTGGTCCCAGACAGTCTGACCATGGCCATCTTCCGCAGTTACCTGTACAACCAAATTGCCGCCGAGCGCTTCCAGCCCGAATCGGAGATGTTGCTGCTCGATGGCATCCCTCGATCCGTCGAGCAAGCTCGCATCCTGCAGGACCTGGTTGAGGTTTGCGGGGTGCTCCACCTCAAAGCCAGTGATCTTGATGTGCTGGCCGATCGCATCGTGAAGCGTGCGGTTGAATCCAAACGTGAAGACGACGCGGACACGGAAGTGATCCACCGACGATTCCGGGTGTACGAAGAACAATCCATGCCGGTCTTGGCTTGCTATGACATTGCCAAAATCCACGAACTCGACGCCTTACGACCCATGGACGAAGTCACCGATCGCATCAACGGCATTGTTGATCCGATTCGCTATCGCATCTTCCCTATGCATTGACGCTTGAGGGCGCCTTCGAACTGGTCGTTCAGACCAAGTAGAGCAGCGGGAACAAGAAAATCCAGATCAGGTCGACGACGTGCCAATACAGCCCGCCGAGATCCACCGGGGTGAAGTACTTCGCGCTGAAGTCTCCACGCACGCCCCGCAAGAAGAGCCATGCGATCACGATCATGCCAATGATGACGTGAGCTCCGTGCAGGCCGGTCATGGTGTAGTAAATGCCGAAATACAGGTGGGCGTTGGCGGGACGCTCGGGGTCAATCCGAGGATTGGGGTGGTGGGCGTGATCATCATGCCCACCATGATCCGCATGACCTGCATGATCTCCATGATCTCCATGATCTCCATGATCTCCATGCGCATGGTCATCGTGCTGATCGTGGTCGGCGTGATCGCTGTGATCACCATGATGGTCGGCCTGGCTTTCGGCCTGCTCTGCGTCAAGCATGGCCAAGCCACCCGCTGACAATCCGCCAGGACCAGCCGGGGCTTCGGCGACCGCCGACAAATTCTCTGGTTGAGGGGCTGGAAGATCGAACCGCGTTTCGACCATCACATCGTCGTCAGATGCCACCTCTTCCGTCACGGTCAAGTCATGGGTCACACCCTCGACCTCTTCGTACAAGGTCGTGCCCCAATAAATATTGTCTTTGAACTTGCTGGTGTATTCGATGTATTTGATGCCCAAGAACCCAACCCCACCAAAGAAGGTGATGAAGAGCAAAATGTTCATCAACTTGATCTGTCCTCGCTGGGCCGCGGTCACGGCCCAAGCCATGGTGAAGGATGAAGCAATCAACACCGCCGTGTTGGTGGCTCCCAGTTTCCAGTCGAGGAATTTCGCGCCGTACTCAAAGAGTTCAGGATGGTTCGAGCGGTACACCGCATACGCGCAGAAGAGACCGGCGAACAACAAAAATTCGGTGGCCAAGAACAACCACATGCCCAACTTGCCAGCCTCAAACTGCTGACCTGAATTGTTCCAGTGGTGTTGGAGCCAAGGCTCGTCGGCGTGGTCATCGTGATGGTCAATGGCGCTCATGCATGGCTCCTCGCGGGCAGATGAACTGCAAAGTATACGGCAGCTGGGGTCAAAAACCGTGGCCTCATCGGGGTCCGGGGTGATTCAGCGCGCTGGCGAACATGGAAGCAAAGCTCAGATACCCCGGGGCCCAGCCCAACGCTTGCAATCGGCTTGAATCGGCCATGACGGAATCGGCATCACCAGGTCGTCGATCGCCCAAAATGACCGGTATGGGGTGGCTGGAGGCCTGCCGAGCGGCCTCCACAGCTTCTTGGACGCTGGTGCCCTTTCCCGTACCAACGTGATACCGGCGAAGTTCGCCCGGCCCCAACCGGTCGCCCACGGTTGCATGGGCCGCCACCACATCGTCCACGTGGATGTAGTCCCGAACACATGTCCCATCGGGGGTGGGGTAATCGGTCCCAAAAATGGTGCAATGCTCCCGCCGTCCCTGCACCACATCCAGGAGGACCTGGCTCAAACGAACATCCTGGCCGGAGCCTGCAATGGGCTCCCCGAAGGGGCCCGCACCAGCCCCGCAGACATTGAAGTACCTCAAGATTGCCGCTGAGAATGGCTCTCCTGCCTCGGAAGCAGCACAGACCGCTTCTTCAAGCAGCCGCTCACAAGCAGCCTTGGTGGAGCCATAGGGGCTCATTGGACGGATCGGGTCATCCTCGCGGACGAACGCGGTGCCCGAATCACCGAGCACCGCACACGTGGAGGAGAACACGAACTTCGGCACACCGGCCCGGCGAACCGCCGAGAGCAGCCGGGTGGTGGTGCCAACGTTGTTCTCCCAAGTCGAGATGGGATCACGGACCGAAGCGCTGACATGCACATCAGCAGCAAAATGTTGAACACAGTCGAAAGATTCTTGGCGCAAGAGGGCCAAAACCGCTTCTTCATCCCCTGCATCAAGCACATGAAAGGGCACGTCCAAGTGCTCGGGAGCCTCCGGGCGACCCGCCCGAAAATCATCAAGACCCTGCACCTCGTGCCCCTGTTGCTGAAGTCCCGCAGCGGCGTGGGATCCGATGTACCCCGCAGCCCCTGTGATCAAAATTCGCATACCGGTGTATCGGCCGCCCGATAGGCTCCACGCCATGAACCACCCGGTCGAACTCCGATGGACCCGATTGCGTCCCGACGCCTCACTGCCTCAGCCCGCCACCGCTCAGGCGGCAGGACTTGATCTCAGCGCGGCCATGGATGCCTCGGTGCGGCTTGAACCCGGGGCGATTGCCGCCATCCCCTGCGGGTTTGCCATGGCACTGCCCGCGGGCTACGAAGCGCAAGTCCGACCGCGTTCGGGTCTGGCCCTCAAACATGGCATCTCCATGCCCAACGCTCCCGGAACCATTGATGCGGATTACCGAGGAGAAGTCAAAGTACCCCTGATCAATCTGGGCACTGAAGCATTTGTGGTGGAGCCAGGCATGCGTATTGCCCAAATGGTGATTGCGGCGGTGCCCACGGTGCAGATCATCGAAACCGAATCACTTGATGAAACAGATCGTGGCCACGGCGGCTTCGGTTCAACTGGACTTCAGACGCCGTAACGATGTTGCAACGATCGAATGGTCGCGGCACACCCCTGTCGCAACTTGAACGCTTGCAATTCCAAACCACGGTCATCCAAGAAGCGAGCTTCGATCGCGTACCGGATCACATAATCCAATTCCGCCCGGCGCTCCGCGAAAGGATCGGGGATGAGTCCAAGAGTGTCACGCACAAAGGCCTGAAAAGGATCAGACTCCAATTCGGGATGCGCCTGCGCCAATCGAACCGTCAGATCCACCAACGGAGCCCGAGCAAGAACCGCATCCAGTCGATCGTCACCCTTCAAAATGGCTGGAGGGAGATTGTCATGCAGGATCTGCAATTCAGCATCCAACAGTGATCTGGGAATCCATTGTCCGTGAGGAAGCGACTGATCTTGCTGAAGCAAAGCTTCAACCAATCGAAGCACCTCAAAAGGTCGAAGATCCACCCCGTCATCTTTTCCTTGAAGCACCAAAGACCACCACCGGTTGCGGGCTTCTTGAAGTTGTTCCTGCAACACACTATGGGTGCGAGCAAGCCAAGGCTCCGCCGACAATCTGGATTCCACGTCCCTGGGGAACAATTGCACTGAGCGTTCTAAGAACAGTTCTATCGATCGCACGGATGCGTCTCCAAGCACCGGATCGATTGCACCAGCCATCAGTTCCTGCAGAACGGTCGCCAACTTCTCCCGATCCTCAGGATAGATCTCACACCAACGGGTGTGCCAAGCTTCGAGGGACTGGGCGTAGCCAAGCAAATTGGAATCGGCTTGGAACCGTTCGTAGAACGCCAAACGCCCTGGGTCCAACAAGACTTCACGACCGCCAAGGATTTCGGACAAACGAGACGCCATGTCATTATGGGCAGACACCATTTTGCGTCGTAGCCCCGGAAAGAGACGCCGAAACAACCGTCCACCTTGATCGGGATCTATTTCTGATTGCTTGGCAAATTGATCCACCACCACCGCGAGTCGTTCGACACCACTGTCATCCAAAGCGTCAGTGGAGTCTGACCGAAGCAGGCCATCCCGCAGTTCCTCGACCCCTTGAAGGAGCGCCTCAGTATGGGTCGATTCCACTTGGGCCAAACGTTCCAAGATGGGCTGCAACGCGTGGTAAACGTTGGCCTCATACCAAGCTTGAGCGCGGGTGGCTGGGTCCAGCAAACGGATACGAACATCCCGAATATCGTCCCGCCAAAGGAGACCAAGTTCGCCGGTGGGAAAGCCAGAAGCGTCCAAAAATGCCTGCGTTTGCAAAACACATTGGCAAGAATTCCGGACGCTCGGAAGGTCGGGTCGTTGCCGCAGGTCTTGCTCAAAGGGCTTCCATCGAGGGTCTATGTTCAAGTCCGCTTGCAGCACTCGAATGGCCGATTCTGAGATGTTGATGGATTCCGAGGCCAACGAACGACAGAACGGCACCAAATGCCCTGTTTTCGGTTCAGCCGCACCAAGTTGCATCCATAGGGCAAGGTCCCCCGCAAGGATGCGTTGATCAACCTGAGAGGTGAGGCTGTGCATCCGGACCGCCTGAACAAAAAGACGATCTCCGGAAGGATCTTGACCGGCCGCTTCGAGATGCGCCAAAATCAATTCACGCCAACCGCGTCGAGCACGACTTGGCCACCCCTCTGGATCCGCAAAGGTTCGACACTCTGCTTCAATGGTCTCCCGAAGAACAGTCTGGTACGTCGGCGCTTCCAAATTTGGACGCACATCATCTGCCGCCAGACCAAAAGTTTGAGCAACCAGCAAAGCGACGGCTTCAAGCCAGCAACTTGGCATACAGCGTCTCCAAGGCGTCCACCATGGCATCTTGTGTGAAATCAGCGCGGACCAGTTCTTTGGCCTGTTCGGCAAATTGCTGAGAGAGCTGGGGACGGTCAAGGTGGTCCTGGCAAGCAGAGCGCAACGCATCAACATTCCCAATGGGAACCAGCCGACCCGTTTTCTCGGGGATGCAGACCTCGCGTGTCCCATCCGCATCGGTGGCCACCACCGGAACCCCTGTCAACATGGCTTGCACCACCACGCGCGGCAAACCCTCCCGGTACGAAGGATGGACCAGCAGATCACACGATTGAATCAGGGCCGGAATTTCAGAGGAGCCCACCATCCCTGTGACCACAATCCGATCGGCAATTCCAAGCTGCCGGGCCAAACTCAAACGGGATTCTTTTCTCCAGCCGTCACCAACCCACAACAACCTGAGACGTTGATCTTGTCGCATCAATGGCGCTATCGCATGCAACAAATCGTCGTGACCTTTGAGATCGGCAATCCGCGACACGGTGCCGATGACCATGTGATCGGGATCCAAGCCATAGGCCGCTCTGGTGGCAACTGAATCAATTGACTTCTGAAAGGCATTCACCTCCATCCCACTGCGGACCAAGTGGTACTGCTCGGGCGTGCCAACGCCGGCCGCCAGCATCTGATCACGCATGCTCCAAGACACCACCGGAAGAGCGTGGCAACGTTTGGCAGCGTGCCGCTCAAGGGCGACGTACAACTTGCGCAGCGGCCATGCTTGGTGGCGATGGAACGGCATGCCATGCACCGTGTGTACCACGGCCCGTGCCCGCTCGGCCCAAGCGGCCCGGCGACCAAGAATGCCCGCCTTCGAAGAGTGCGTGTGCACCACATCCGGTTTCCAATCGCGAATCAACCTTCGCAAGTCGCGTTCACAGCGCCATTCACGAAGAGGTGCTGGGTCGCGAACCAAATGCGGCGATTCCATCCGTTCAATGCCCGCGGGCACATCGGATGCGAGAGAGCCTTCAGGACCATGAATGGGACCATGAACCAAGGCCACCTGATGGCCCCGATCTCGTTGACCCTGACACGTCAGCAACGTGTTTTCCTGGGAGCCGCCATGGATCAGGCGGGTTGAGATGTGCATGATCCGCAAACTCATGGTGCTTTCGATGCCCAATGCCATCGTTCGTCTGGGTAGCGCAACCACTCAAGGCAAAGCCCTTGGGCCGGCGCGGTTGGGCCGGACTGGCTTCGATCAAGAGATTCCAAAGCACTACGAACCCAGTCCACCTGCCGGTGTCCACGCCCCACTTCAACCAGAGTGCCTGAGATGATGCGAACCATGTTGTACAGGAAGCCCGACCCTTCAACCACGATGCGCAGTCGATGCTCGTCGATTCGCTCAACGTCGCAGCGGTGAATGGTGCGAACCGTGGTTTCTCGTCCATGATCAATCTTGGTGAAGGCCAAGAAATCATGGGTGCCCACCAGGCATTGGGCGGCCTCATGCATCGGCGCGGGGTCGAGGGCATGCGCTGAAAAAGCAACAAAGTGACGATCAAAGAGCGGACGAAGAACGCCATGCTTCCCGCCGTGGGCCCAGGTGTAGGAATACTGTTTGGTCACCGCCTCACACGATGGTGTGAAATCCTCCGGAGCCGGAGCGGCGTCGGTGATGAGCACATCATCCGGCAGACGACTGTTGATGGCGGCTGCCAAACGCTCGACCGGCACTTGCCCGCGATAGTCAAAGCAAGCCACTTGGCCTTTGGCATGGACCCCTGCGTCGGTGCGTGAAGCGCCATGCACCACCACTGGCTCGCCAACCACCCGGGAAACAACTTCCTCCAAGGTGGCCTGAACCGTCCGAATCACTTCTCCAGTGGGTGGATCTTGGCGTTGCCATCCGCTGTATGCGGAGCCGTCATAGGCCACGGTCAAGCGGAAGCGGGGCACAATCAGTTCCCGAACAGGTTCTTGGTCCCGAACATTCCTTTGGCTTCAAACCACGCAAGTGCTTCATCCACCGAAGCGAAGATTCGGGTTGCGGTCTCGGTAATAAAGGGGCTTGGGCTCTTGGCCGGCTTCCACACCACATAAACCTCTTTGGTGTGCTCCCAAGCATGTTGCAGTTCACGCTCTACCCCACTAGACAGGCCGGGCACGCCACCAGGCAACTCTGGAACCAGCGACACAATCATGTCCGATTGATCGATCAGTTTGAAGTCCCGCATGTAAATCTGGCCATCGATGTCACCGGCAATGTCGAGAATTTCTCGAACTGGAATACGGAGGTCCTCGGTCTGATCAAAACCACCCCCAAATTCATGGGGCTCCACATCAACAAAGTCTTTGCCTTCTTTGGCGGCGGCAATCGCACGGTCGAGCAACAACTTTTCGTCAACGTCCGCGGGGTCAAACGTGATGAAATGCTCGGCCAGAGCCGCCCGGAACTTGGCGATCTCGGCCAAGACATCAGGCATGTCGACCACGTGACTCATGGGGAACGAGGGATACACCTTCCGCATTTCGGGGCGGGTCACCAGGCGCCGGCAGGTCTCATACGTTGCGTTGTGCCGACCCCGACTCAAGATATAGAAATCATTGGGGCAACCCATGGCTTGCGCCAAAAGTTCGGTGGCCAAAATTTCTTCCTCACGCCAAACCATGCAATCTTTCAGCGTGGCATCAATCTCGTGCTCTTTGTGCAGTCGGGCATGCACCATCTCAATGTTGTCCACCAAGCACACGAACATGTTGGGCTGCAGCGCTTGCATCTGATCAAAATCAAACGCGCTGAACAAACCATGCCGCCAACGGAAAGTGGCGTGCGTGTTGACAATCATGTCAGGGTGGTCTTCGATGGGATGGCTGCGATTGATGATGTCTTTGAAGGCCGCCCGTCGAAGCGAGGCCAATCGAGAAATAGGCAGGTCAAGGATCCGCCCATCCCGCACATCAGGAGCCTCTTCGTACATCATCTTCCCAACATGGAAAGAATTGATGCGATCGCCTCCTTGTCCAGCCAAGTCCACAACTTGGCGGAGGTAATCGGCCTTGTCCATCCCAATCTGTCCGGTCACAACTGCTCGCATGAAGACAGTTTACCCCCCATGGCACTCAAAGCCTCACACCAAGAAGCGTTCTCCAGCCCCTAATTTTGCCGGAAGTTCACACAACGCCAGATCTTCTGGACACGTTGCGCTGGAACTCCGGATTTCGATCTGGGCGGCGGGTTGTCCGGACGAGCCGGTAACGATCTCCACTCCGGATTGGGAGAGCCATTTGGCCGCTCGGGCCGTTTGGGCCATTTGACTTGTGTGGACCGAATCGGATCCCTCAGCATTTTTGATGGGAGCAAATTCTTCCGACCGGTCCGCTTCCACCACCAAGGGGCGGGTCGCCATGGGCAATGCGTCAAAAATGAACGTCTCATATTTGACGGCATTCGGGGCAGACGGTTGTTCGACGGTGCCGGTGGATTCATCAAAGAATGGCACCTTTTTGATGGCACGGTGGAATGGCAGCCCGGTGCCCTTGGTCAGTCGGTCCAAGAATGCCAACCCAAACGCATGCACCGCCATGTTCCCCGCTCGGAACATCAATCGCCCTTCGCCGTCAGTGGCCTCGCAGACCTGGGGATCAAGATCGGAATATTCCAAGACCGTCAATCGACCATCTTGAACGCCGAAAACCCCAACTTTTTCTTCGGCAGCTCTTTTGGCCACCGCCTTGCTGGTCACTTCCCCGCTGGAAACCGAACCTTCAACGTGCAGTCCCAAAAACACAGGATCCAATGCCCGGACCAAGGGATTGTCGACCTGGAAGTAAGACAAATGCTCGACCCCCTGTTCCCGCAACCTGGCCAGAAGTCCTGAAGTGGCCAGAGCGCGCAGGGTGCCGCCGTGGCCGTCAGGATTGAAGGCGATGGCGTCGGGAGCCGACAGCAACACTTCACCCGATTCACGATCGACTGAGGGCATCACGCCTTGGGTGAAAAAAGAAACCGTGCTGGGATCCAAACCAAAATGACGCTGCTGCTCAAAAAACGCCACCGTCGATTCGTGATTCAATGGACTGGTCATGATGCACCACGGCACGGGTTGGCCGTATCGCGTCGTCTCACGTTGAATCTGACCCGCGAACTGCGCAAACAGTGAATCGCCTGAAATGGGCCCGGAGGGAAACGTGCCCTTGGGGCCATCCCAACCAAGACGAGAACCTTGTCCCCCCGCCACGGTCAAACAAGCCACTTTGCCTTGGGCCAAGAGGGCTTGTCCGCGAGACACTGCTTCTGCCCGCACGGCATGATCGGTCAACTCAACCAAGGCAGGAGGCTTCGGAGCGACCTGGATCGCCGCATCGTCATCCGCGCACCACAAACGCTGCAAGCAGGAAAGATCCAGTTGTTCAAGGTCGCGCTGAAACCGGGCGGCCTGATCCCCAGAGAGCTGATCCAAGCGCCGAAGAAGGTGCGACTGTCCCGCCGCTGCAAATGCTTTGGAATCCAGTGAACCCATGGTGACCCCTACCCTTACACAGGATCCGCTGGCGAGGACCAACCATCAGGCAGGTGGCGAACGGTTTTGCCTGTTCGAAGATAAATCACCTGCTCGGCGATGTTGGTCGAATGATCCGCGACCCGTTCCAGCTGAGCGACTGAAGAGCGCAGCCGAAAGGCATAACGGACCGGCATATCCGAAGCGGCGACCTTCTGTTCGGCCGAGAGAAGAATCTCGTTTCGGAATCGATCCACAGTGTCATCAAAGGCCAAGACTTGACTGGCCAAATCTTCATTGAGATCAGCAAACGAACGAACCGCATCTCGAGTCATCCCGACCACACTGTTGGCCATCACGCGAAAGGCCGGATCAGGAGCCCGATCAAGGTCATCTCGATGGTGGAGCACGATCTCGGCAATGTTCACTCCACAGTCGGCGATGCGTTCCAATTCATTGTTGAGTTTGACCACGGTCAAGACCGAGCGGATGCGGGCGTGATCGGTTTCACCCATAGCCAACAATGGCACTGACGCCCGTTCGATTTCAACGTCAATTCGGTCCACTTCATCGTCCGCCAAGACCGCGGCTCGAGCCTTGTCCTCATCGAGGTCAAACCAAGCCTCAACGGCCGAAAGCAACAGGCTCTGAACCCGCTCTCCTTGGCGGACAAGGTCCGATCGAATCGCAGCGTGGGCATCTTCAAAGGGCATGATGTGAATCTATCGGCACAGTTGGTGGCGTAACCTTGATTCGGGGCCTACGCTCACCGCGTGATTCAACTTGGCGTCAACATCGATCATGTGGCTACCGTCCGCCAGGCCCGGCGGACGTGGGAGCCAGACCCCGTCTGGGCGGCAGCTGAGGCCCATCTGGGAGGTGCCGACGGCATCACCGTGCACTTGCGCGAAGACCGCCGTCACATCCAGGATGAAGATGTCCGGCGACTTCGTGAGTTGGTTCACATCAAACTCAATTTGGAGATGGCCGCCACACCGGAAATGGTCAGGATTGCCATCGCCACCCAACCCCACACGGTGATGCTGGTGCCCGAAGGCCGCGAAGAAGTCACCACCGAAGGGGGCCTTGATCTGGTGGCCGAGCGAGCACGACTCCAACCCCTGCTTGACCAGTTGCATGACGCGGGTCTTCGAACCAGCGCTTTCATCGACGCGCTCCCTGAGCAAATCGATACCGCCGCCGAAATGGGGTTCTCAATCTGCGAAGTGCACACCGGACCGTACGCCCATGCGTTCCATGAACATGGACGCGATGCTGAAGCACCAGAAGTGAAAGCGGTGCTGGAACAATTGTCCGATGCCGGCAACCGCATCCAAGCTGCCGGCATGAGATTCAACGCTGGACACGCGTTGAACTACTACAACGTTCAACCGGTCGCGGCCTTGCAAGGGGTCCGCGAATTGCACATCGGGCACTCGATTGTCTCACGATCGATTCTCATTGGGATGCGAGATGCGGTGCGCGAGATGAAATCACTGATCAGAGAAATGGCTTGATGAGCACTCCCCCCGTCGATCACGCCGGCGTTCCTTACCGGATTGCCGTCCTCGTTCACCTCACTGACGGTCAGGGGCGGCGACTCTTGCTCCACCGAACCAGAGAACCCAATGCTGGGATGCATTCCCCCGTGGGTGGCAAATTGGAAGTCGACGATGGCGAGTCACCCCACACCTGCGCGGTTCGTGAGGTTCATGAAGAAACCGGCATCGTGTTGAAAGAAAATGAAGTTCACTTGCTCGGCATGGTGAGTGAGCGGTCCTATGAAAACACCAACCATTGGTTGATCTTTGTCTACGAGGCCACCCGAACCATCGATCCCAATGAAATTGCTTCGATGACGATGGACGAAGGGGAGTTGAAGTGGGTGGATGAAGACGACATTGAAAACATCGGAATCCCCGCCACTGATCGAGAAATCTTGTGGCCTCAAGTGAAAGCCCACTCCCCGAATGGTTTTTTTGTGGTGCACATCGAATGCGGTGGCGACACGTTGATCCCCACCCTTCACCAATCACATCCCGCTTCGTGATTCCAGTTACAGGTTCGCGGCCTGTGTCACACCATTGACCAATGCTTCGGCCTGGTCCTTGGTATCGGCTTCAGCGATGACCCGAACAATTGGCTCAGTATTCGATGGTCGAACGTGCACCCAGCCTTCATCCAAATCCACGCGGACTCCATCAAGATCATTGACTTGACCGCTGGGAAAAGCTGAACGAACCGCCGAAAGCACTTCGGGCAATGCCGCGCGACCACCAATCGATGACAAATCACGCTTTTCCTTGACCATGGCCAATGCAGGAAGATCGGCCACCAACGCAGACAGAGGTCGGCCCTCTTCAGCCAACAAATCCAGAACCATCGCCATCCCGGTGATGGAGTCCCGAACTTTGACCACTTCTGGATCAATGACGCCGCCATTGCCTTCACCACCGAGTATGGCCCCCGATTGTTCCATGGCATCCACCACGTTGGCTTCCCCGACCGCCGAACGCACCACGCGGGCTCCAGAAAAACCTTGGGCAATGCGGTCAATCATGCGGCTGGTCGACAAGTTGGCCACCAAGACCCCAGACCCCCGATGCCGCAACACCCAGGTGGCCGCCAACGCCAGCGTGCACTCTTCATGGACGGGAACGCCGCGCTCATCGACCAACACCAATCGGTCAGCATCGGGATCTTGAGCAAACCCGACCACCGCATCTGAATCTCGGACCCGATCACACAAATCACCAAGGTGGGCGGGCACTGGTTCTGCGGGCCGGGCAAACACCCCATGTGGTTCACCGTACAAGTGTTCAAATGGCACGCCCAACGATGCGAAGAGTTGCCGTCCCCCTTCACATCCAGCGCCGTTCACCGAATCAAGGACGACTGAACCTGGAACCCCTCGTACCGGAACGGCTTGGAGCGTGCGTTCGACGTGATGCTGCGTCAAAGAATCATCGGTAACGCTCTCCCCCGATCCTCCGGTCAAAACATCATTGTTTTGGAACCGGGCGATCACCTGCTCCGCCACTGCGGGTGGAGGAGCGACCCCCCGATGATCCAAGCACTTGATCCCATTCCACTCAATGGGGTTATGGCTGGCCGTCACCATCAATCCCCCGGCCGCCCCAAACCGCGCAACCGCGAAGCCCACCGTTGGGGTGGCCGCAATGCCCAGATCCACCACATGGCATCCGGCGGCCTGCAGACCGGTCCGCGCCGCCGCCACCAGCTCGGAACCGGAGGGCCGAGGATCGCGGCCCAACACCACTTGCACATCGCCTTCGGCCTGGGAACGCAGATAAGAACCCCACGCGGCCGCATACCGCTCG
>PAHO01000028.1 GCA_002705085.1 Phycisphaerae bacterium
AAAGGGCTCACCATCAAAGACCACCAAGTTGGCCATGTGACCCGGTGCAACGGTGCCCGCCCATGAATCAATGCCGAGCAGTTGCGCGGGGATGGTGGTTAACGCGGCCATGGCGTCGGTTGGGCTCAGTCCACGACGAATGGCTTGGCGGATGCGATCGTGGATATCGGTGGGCTTCGAAAGGCCGTGGGCGGTCAAAGAAAAGACCACACCCGCGTCGCGCAAGCGCGCTGGGTTGGAGGGAGCTTCATCCCACGTCATCAAGTCTCGCAACGACAACGAATCTGCTTCTTCGGCATTTCGAACCACCGGGGCATCCGGGAAGTCGACTGGCAACACAAACTCTCTGCCCATGGCAACGATGTCATCCAGTCGCCGGAACTCGTTGCCGGAGCCGAGCATGACCACGTCCAATTCAAACTCTTCGGCGAGGGCGTGGGCCCGGGCAGCATTCACCTCGTCCTTGGTGTCGAACAGCACCGACTGCCGGGCCGAAAGAATGGGAGCCAAAGCCACCATGGCGTCCGCCTGCGGCGGCCGGGGACCAGCCGTGCTTCGGGTCATCCAGCGTTCGTGCGCGGCTTGGTGGTGGGTCGCATCCATCAAGGTTTGCCGGGCCAACGCGATGGATCCCATCAAAGAGACCGGATAACCCTCAAGGCCCCAGCTGCCTCCACGATCAAAGCCCATGCCTTGCATGGTTTCCCACGACCACGAACCCGTGGCCAATCCGTCTTCTTCGGTGGTGGCGAGCAACGTTCCCGTTCCTCGAAAAATACCTTTGCTGGGTTGGACGGCCACCAACGTAAAACCGGCCCGGCGGTGCGCGGACCGCTTTCCGGAATCCAGAGGAAGCGCGCTACTTGTGAAATCAAATTCTGGGTGGACCAAACGGTTCCAGTGGGACCCGGCCGCGTCGCCAATCTCGGCCTCGACAAGCACCGAGGGATCAATAAATCCTGGGGCAACCACGTGCCCGGTCAGGTCATGGACGATGGCACCGGGTGGAACTTCACCGCTCGATTCGACCGAAAGCACCCCTCCATCACGAAGCACAATGGTGGCATTTTCCACCATTTGTCCGGGAGCAGGAATGAGCGTTGCACCAACCAATGCGTGCGTGCGGGGAGCCGCACTCGCCATGCCGTTGGGACGATTTTGAAATTGAGCACGACACTGCTCACTGGTCATCAGAAGCAGACCCAAGAGAAGAACGGACCAAGAGTGAATTCGAGGCATTCTTAAAGCCTAGCCGGGATGAATATGAAGGGTGTCTGAAAGCATTTCACTTCCATAGAACCAGAACTGGAACCCTCCGGCTCATGGCGCAGGAGGCCCTTGTTTCTGTGGCAACGGCCCTGCGTTCTTCTTTGCTACTTTGAAAATGCAGATGCTTCCGCTGACCTCGTATGAGACCACCAGCAATGCCTCTCCAGTGGGACTGTCTTTTGCTTTAATGAAACACAATCCTTCGGGACCAAGATCGCCCGAGAGATCAATACTTTGGTTGTTGTTTCGAGTGGTGGCATAGCTCGAAAATGCAGGTTCAAAAGGATTCGAGCAATCAAACGCCATAATCCCACTCGGGCGCTCGAGGCCTAAGAACGCAATCGGGATTCCCTCCACCACTCCAACCACCACTCCTTCAGGCTCTGGGCCTCGATCATCCGATCGGCTGTCTCTGCTGCTCACCCGATCATTGTTCGCATTGAAATGCTCGGGGTCGTACTGGTTCAGCTTTTGTTCGATCAGTGACCCGGTGTCGGCAATTCGATTGCCATCCGCGTCCAAAATGCTCAGCGATCGCGAGCCGAAGCTGTACAGCACATCACAGTCACCATCGCCGTCGATATCCCCGTGCGTGTTGAGGATCTTCAGTCGGCCCAAATTGTGCTCCGATTTCAGATCTGGAGCGTCGGGAAATTGCACCGGATCCAAATGCACCTTTTGAACTCGAGAACTGTTGCCAAATGCACCATATTCACGTGCGTCTCCCTCGTTGGCCGTGGCAATGTAGTCGCCTCCTCCAACTTGAAAAGATGAGATGGCATCGGGCATGGGTAAACCAAAAACGGGTTGGGGATTGATGTTGATACCACCATCACGATCACTGGCATCGATGGCATTTCTGTTTTTGCGGTGATCAATCGAACCCATGCTTTTGACCCAAAGCCATGACCCACGTTCAAGATCAATTTTGGCGATGGCGTTGTTTTCTTGCAGACTGATGTAGGCGAACTGGTTGTCGTAAGAAAAGGTCACGTACTCAGGCTCGGCATCTTGAGCAAACGTGGTCCCGGCGGGGGCCGAAACAACCACCTGAGCGTCAGCCACTTCCGGATCAATCGTACGGAAGTCAACCGTTTGGGCCGTCATGGTGGTCGTGTCCAGAATGGTGACGCTACCGACAGGATCGATCTGATAGTCCTCGCTCGGCTGGCCTTCATCGGCCGTCACGATCCATCTTCCGTTTTCACTGACCCCCACCATGTCGGGCAAGACACCGGTCGGATACTTCCTGAGCAAAGAACCATCATGCGCATGAAGAAGGACCAACGTCCCGGGATCGGTTGTCACCGCCGGCGCGATGGCCACCACCACGGCCTGCAAGCCCGAGTGGTACGCCACAGATTGGATCTGCTGGCCGTAATTCGACAAGTCAAACTGTGCCACCAGGTTGAGGATTGAGGCTTTGGTGTTCAACTCGAAAGCCAACACACTCATCGAGGATGGACTGGTGGTGTACAGACGCCCGAGATCCGGGGCAAAAGCGCTGATTTCAACTGCCCCCTCCCGCACTCCAGGTGACGCCCACCTTGCCATCGGTTCCATAACGATTTGGAACTCCGCTGGTGGCCCCAAACAAGAGAAAGCCATAAAGACGAATTGCACGGCGGACATGAAGATATTGTGACAAAAAACCGGCCTCCAAAAATCGGAGGCCGGTTCACATTTATCTGCGGGTTCGGCTTAGCCGCGTCGGCGACGGCCGAGGCCAGCCAAGCCGAGCAAAGCCAAGGCACCGGGTGCAGGAATCACGCCCGGGGTACCCAACACACCACTCAAGCTGGTTGAACCGCTGGTGGTCAAGCCGCCTGGGGTCCAAGTGGCAGCATCACCAATCGTGTCGGTGTCGGGGTATTCCAAGAAGGTAAGGACATTGGCGGAGTCTCCATTGCCATCAAAGACGTACGCAGCATCGCCGCCGCCGCCAAGGCCAGATCCACCATCCACGAAGCCGATCGCGCCCGAGTAAGACCATTCTGTATTAAAGGCACTGATGGCATCTGCAGAAGAGGCAAAGTCATCTTCCCAGGAAACCAAGAAGACGACTGACTCGCCAGCACCAATGGTGAGGCTGGAGAGGCCATCATCTTTGGTGGCATCGGCCGAATCGTCGTCGTAGAACAGGCCTGCGGTTGAAATGGCGGTGGTACCGGTGTTCGTGAGTTCGAACCAGTCGGCCACACCGCTGTCGTTGTTCCAGTAAATCTCACTCATCAAAAGATCAGCTGAGACACTTTGGGCTGCGATCGCGGTGGATGCAGCGGCAAGAAGAAGTCGCATGTTTAGAGTCCTTTGTTATTGCAATAGTCAGAAATAAACTCGAACTCTCTCTTCAAGATGTCTATGTTCTCGACTGACGTTTAAGGAACTCTTGTCAACTCATCAAGAATGTGTTAAACCCCTGCCAAATTTAGGCCTCCCCCTTTGGAGTTCCGCCAAAAAAGGGGTGGACAGTACAAGAAATACGCCATCAAGGTCTTTTTATTGGAAAGCTCGCCCCAAAGGGTCCCACACAATTTCTGGGCGGTTGTAATCGGCAGTTCCTGCTTTTATACCCTCAGAGTCGGTGGTGATGGTGTCATTCAGAAAATATTGAATCGAGCCATCGCAGCGAAGAACATGTCCCCCGCCATCATGACGGGCCGCAAAACGCTGCCAATCTGATCGGTGGCGTTTCAGGTCTTCGTTGTAAAACTCATCGTCGGCTCGAAGTTCATCTGCACGGGTTCTTTTTTCCAACATCAAGACAGTGACGCCTGGCTTTTGAATTTGAGTCCGCTTCATCACGAAGTTGGGGTCGCTCTCAATGTCATACGAGGGCGACTCCTCCTGTTCGTAGGTGGACTGGAATGTGTTGTCCAGCTCAGAGTTGGGGACATAACAAAAGAACGCCCGAGGCTGGCCGCCAGGCCAATTCGGCACGACGTAGAAATCGATGTCGTCTGGCACGCCGGCCGCGGGGTCGATGTAAATCGAGTCCGCAGGCGGCAAAGGAAGCGAGGAGGGATCCTGCAATTGATCCGTCAAAAAATCACCGTAGGGCTTCTGATCCAAATATGGAGGCAAAGCATTGGCCCAGAAGAGGCGTTCACATTCACGCTGGGTCCACGGTTGCCCATTGGGCACTGGAATTCTTCCAAAGTTGTAATTCAAGAATTGCCACTGCTTCATTCCCAGCCACGGCAATGCTTCTTTGTTTTCGTTGGAATACGTCTGTGAAGCAATACCCCACTGACGGAGATTGTTCTGGGATTTGGCTGCGTTGGCCTTTCGCCTTGCGCTGCCTAATGCTGGAAAAAGCAAAGAGATCAGCAAAGTGATGATGGCAATGACCACCAACAACTCAATCAGCGTAAAGCCCAATCTGTGACGTTGAGACGTTCGGATCGACATCCGTAAAGATTAGCCCCAACTGGCCAGCAACAGGAGGACATCAGAAAAACCGACCGTGCCATCAAAGTCCACATCTTCTGGGCAGCTGGCAGCACATCCCCAATTGGCCAAGACCATCAGGACATCCGAAAACCCAACCATACCGTCGCCATCCAAATCCAAGGGATTGCCACTCTCACAAGACTTGGTGCTGTTCTCGCAGTCCCCCGCCACAATGCCACTTAAGTCCTGAGTCAAAAACACACCGTCGCCGCAAGTGTCCCAGATGTTTGGCCCCCCAAATGTAGAAGTGTCGGCGTCGTCATAGGCTGAGGATCGAGTTGTATTTTGAGATGGATCTTCACGGAGACGGCAAACGTCATTGGAGCCTACTGCACCTTGTGCGTAACGATCGGAGCCTTCACCCGCAGCGGTGAAGACCACGGCATCGAAACAATCACGGATTTCTACCATGAATTCGCGGTTGCTCACACTCCACTCCCCCGAGATGTGGCCGGGCACTTCAACCCCGTCAAGGAATCGTGTGGTTCCGAAAATCACTGAAGTATCAAACGTGTTGAGATTGATCCAATCGGCGGTCAACGTGGTGTCGAGGCCCCCTTCGGCCGTCGTCCATTCGGTCAACGTCAGGAGAGTGCCCGCATCCAAGTCGACCAACTCTGCCGCATCGCCAAACGTAATCACGCCTGATTGACGCGGTCGAGCGACCGGTTGACCAAAAGCGTCGTAGGTGATCTCGCCTGGTGCATCTTGTGACCAGTGCAGCGTCCATCCTCGCAAGTCAACACCGTCCTGCAGGACGACAAACTCCATCCAGTCCCCTCCATTCCCCAGCGTCCGCCCAAAATTTGTATCCGATGGCACGCGATCAACCACACCATCACCATCATCGTCAACCCCGCTGGCGTCCCCACCACCCAGCCAAGCGTCTTCGTCAACAGCGTTGTATTCATTCAGGGCCAGAGGAGTGCAGGCACATCCGTACTCTTCTCGCAAGCCAGCCTGCAACACTTCCAAGTCGGCGTAAACACGGCAGCCGAACAGATCGGACCAATTGTTGACAACCGAAAAAGTGCTGTTGTCTGTGTCGTCGTACAAACTGAAAATACCGGACGAGTTGGTGGGTGATTCTTCCAAACGGCAGGCTTCGCGTGAATTGACGCCCCCGCCTCCGTATCCAGGAGCACCCTCACCCACCAGACCAGCCGTAACGGCCCCCGATGCATCCAAGATCTGCGCCATCCAGTCATCATTTCCCACATCAAGAAGATCAGGCACCGGCGTGGCAATGTTCGACTCTGCAACAAAAAGTTCCGAGTCGTAAATGTTGGCGTTGATCCAATAGTCACCAGAACATGGGTCGTAAGACAAATCAGTGTCCAAGCCTCCGGTGTCCGTGCCCTGATCGGTAATGGTCAAGATGGTGCCGATTCGCAAATCCGACCAGACCTCGGCATCGGCGAAAGTGAATTGACCTTGCGGCACCCCACCATTGCCATACCAGACGTCGGTTCCGTCCGCATCGTCCTCACCAAGTTCAGCCCACTGAACGGTCCACCCTCGAAGATCCACGTGATCTTCCGTGACGACAAATTCAACCCAATCGCCACCGTTTCCCATTCTTCTCGCAAAAAACTTATCACTGCCGTCGGAACATCCACTGCCCCCCGGGCCTTCACAAGCGGCAACACCATCGTTGTCCAGCCATTTTTGACTGCCAACCGCGTTGTACTCGGTGAGCAAAAGACCGCCATTTTGAGCAAGAACAGCCAGAAGAAACAATTGGGTCATGGTGGGCTCCATTGGATGAGTTGATCCAGACTAGGGCCAGATTGTTTAGATTTGGTAAGCAAGGGGGCCTTCTGACCCGGATACTGTGCACGCCATGTGCAAAATCTCACGTCGCGATTCACTCAAAGCCTCGCTCCTCGCTAGCGCGGCACCGGCCTTCTACTCCTCCCGAGCTTGGAGTGCCCATTTCGAGCCCATACGAATCGGGCTCATTGGGGTAGGCAACCGAGGCGCGGCCAACCTTGCTGCAGTGGGTCATGAACAGGTGGTCGCCCTGTGTGATGTGGATGACCGCTACTTGAAGAGCGCCGCAAAGCAATATCAGGACGCCGCAACGTTCCGGGATTACCGCGAGATGCTGAATGCGGATCTGGATCTCGATGCCGTCGTGGTTTCGACGCCGGACCACACCCACGCCCCCGCATCAATGGCCGCCATGCAACGTGGTCTGCACTGCTACTGCGAGAAGCCGCTGACCCACAGCGTGGAAGAAGCCAAGGCCATGGCCAAGTTGGGCACAGGGCTGGTCACCCAAATGGGGACGCAAATCCACGCCGGAGACAACTACCGACGGGTCGTGGAATTGATGCGAACACAACCCATCGGCAAGGTGACAGAAGTGCATGTCTGGTGCGGGAAAGATTGGTCCGGCGGACGAAACAGTGCGCCAGAACCGTCGGCGCCCGAGTACCTCGACTGGAAGTTGTGGCTTGGGGACCGTGCCGACCGACCGTACAGCGATGGCTTGCACCCGGGAAGCTGGCGGCGCTTCTGGGAGTTTGGCGGCGGCACCTTGGCCGACATGGGCTGCCACTACATGGACTTGCCCTTTTGGGCCCTCGAACTTGGCACGCCCAAGGTTGTCACGGCCGACGCGCCCAAGCCCGCACATCCCGTGGGCACGCCCAAAGATCTCCACTGCGCTTGGACGTTCGACCACCAAGGGCACGAGTTGGTCTTTCATTGGTACGACGGTTCCCGACGCCCAGACTGCTTGTCTTCACTGTCGTACGACAATGGGCAGCCCGTCGACTGGAATTCGGGCGTCCTGTTCGTGGGCGAAGACGGCATGGTCCTGGCCGACTACGGACGCCACTACCTGCTGCCCGAGCGTCAGTTCGTGGGCTTCACTCCGCCGCCACCAAGCATCCCCAGTTCGATCGGGCACCACCGTGAATGGCTCGAAGCCATCCGCACCGGTGGTCCAACGACGTGCCATTTTGCTTACAGCGGCAACTTGACCCAGACGGTGCTCTTGGGCAATCAGGCGTACCGTGCGGGCGGATTACTGAAGCTCTGACGGAGTTTGCCCCAGACCGCGCGCCCGCCACCACAGCCAAAGGCCTTGGGCCAGATAGCCCACACTGGTGGCGGTTCCGGCAACCACCAAGCCACCGAACTTGCCCGACCAGACACCCAGCGCCAACAACGAGCAATCCACGATCAGAAAGCACACCACACTTTCGGTGATGGCTCTGGTTTTGTGAAAGTGAACCAAGAAGCCCTGCCAGTAGGAGTGCATGCAATTCAAAATGGCAATCGGAGCCACGAACCACGCGGCATAGCGGGCCAACTCCGCCAACCGCGGCTCGAGACCAAGAATTTCTTCGAAGTACCACGCCCCCAGTGGCGTCGCAAAGCCCAGAGAAATCAGTGAGGCCGACCCGCCCACGGCGAGTCCCATACCAAACAACGTGCGACGCGCATCGTGGGCGCCGGCGTGTTTGACCACCACTTCGTTGAACGCGTGTCCCACGCTGCGCAGCAAAAATGTCGATCCCATCAAAGGGCCCCACACCGCCAAGGTGTCGACCGGGTTGGGCATTTGGGCCATCGCCGTCGAACCAATGGGACGACCAATGAACCCAATCAATGGGGTGATGGCCAAGGGCCAATAGAAGACGGCGATGCTTTTCCAGCCTGGAGGAGGAGAAGCGTGTTCTGCCAATGGGCCTCGAAGCACTTTTCGCATGAAGCAGCGGGCGGCAATGGCTTCACAGAACACCGCAAACGACAAAGCCCCCCCGGCCAAAGCGGCCCCATCAAGCCAACGGGTCCAAAGCCCCACCGCCAAGAACAAACACAGCGTCAACAAACGAACCCCAGTGCCTTTGGTGACGGAGCTGGCGTGTCCAAACCGAATCAAGACACCCTGGTGGAATCGTCGGTCGGCGATGGCCCACGTCCAAGGCGTCATCCACTGCAACGAGCGGCGGGCGGGCTCCAAAGTTTCTGCCGGTGCCCCCATCACGTCCCCCACGATGACATCAAAGAGTGGAGTGAAGGCCACCGCGACGTGCACCATTGTGCAGACCGCCGCCAAAGCATGGCTGAAGAACAACAACCGGCGGTACGCCGCCCGATCGGTGCACAATTTCGTGCTGGCCGCGAGCAACATGATGATGGGCGTCTCGATCAGAATTGCCAGCGGAAACGAAAGCCCCCCATGCCCCGCGAGTTGCGCGGTCGAATCGGGAAGTTTGGTGACTGCACCTACCACAAATGGATCTTCGACCGCCATCAGCAACCAGCTGAGGGCGAGGGGAATCCAATCGCGAAGAACATCGGCGGCCCGCAGCGGGCGTGCAGGCTGCATTCGTAAATCTTAGGTCAGTGCGATGCCGCAGCACCCGCCCCTTTGGGCACCCGAATGGCCCGCACCATGTCTTGGGTGCTGGCGCTTGGCGCTGGGAAGCATGCACCAACCGCCAGACTGACGACAAAGTTCAGCACCATCCCCACGGATCCGATGCCCTTGGGGCCAATGCCGAACCACCAATGGTCAACGGTGTCGAGTTCTGGATGCAAGAAACGAAACCAGACGATTGCGCTGGCCGTAAAGAGCAGACCCGTGACCATTCCCGCCGCCGCGCCTTGCTTGTTCATGCGGGTGCTGAAAATACCCAGCACAATCACGGGGAAGAATGTGCTGGCGGCCAAACCAAAGGCGAACGCCACCACTTCCGCGACAAATCCCGGGGGATCGATCCCCAACCAGCCCGCCACAACCACCGCGCCAACAATGGCAATCCGCGCGGCCCGCAGTTCCCCCTTCTCAGAGATGTCGGGGAGCAGACCGCGCTTCAAGAGATCATGAGAAATACTCGTGGAGACGACCAACAACAAACCCGCCGCAGTGGAAAGGGCGGCCGCCAGACCACCTGCGGCCACCAAGGCCACCACCCAATCGGGCAGGCCTGAAATTTCGGGGTTGGCCAAGACCATGATGTCACGGTCCACGTAGAGCTCGTTCTTGGTTGCGGTAGGTTCATTGTCCAACACCCGTTCGCCATGGTCGCCCCGCGCTTCATCGGAAACAAAAGAAGGCTTGCCCACGAATGCCGCCCCGGGCGCGTAGTCCACGGCGCCATCGCCATCCTTGTCGACCCAAGCAATCAACCCAATGTCTTCCCAAGAACGCACCCACTCGGGCAAAGGCTTGATGGAAGGGTCGGCATTGGTCTCGGCCGAGACCGACCACGACGCGTCACGCACGGATTCCATCAAGTTGTAGCGGGCAAAGACCGCAATGGCCGGAGCCGTGGTGTACAGCAACGCAATAAAAACCAACGCCCACAGCGCGCTGGTCCGCGCATCGCGAACCTTTGGCACCGTAAAAAACCGAACGATCACATGGGGCAGACCCGCCGTACCCACCATCAGCGCCAAAGTGATGGCAAAGAGATTGAGCACATTCCCCCCGCCCTGCTCGGTGTAGGGCGTGAATCCCAACTCACGATCCAGCCCTTCCAATTTGGCCAGCACGCTGGCTTCTTCGCCGCCCCATCCGAAGCCAAGTTGTGGAATCGGAAGGCCCGAGAAGCGCAGCGAGAGAAAGATTGCGGGAACCATGAAGGCAAAAATCAGCACGCAATACTGCGCCACTTGGGTGTAGGTAATGCCTTTCATACCGCCAAGGACGGCGTAGAACAGCACGATAGCCATCCCCACCAACACACCGGTCTCAACCGGCACTTCCAAGAATCGTCCGAAGACCACCCCGACGCCCCGCATTTGACCCGCGACATATGTGAATGAGACAAAGAGCGCGCACACGACCGCCAAAAATCGAACCGTGTTGCTCTCGTACCGATCCCCCACAAAATCGGGAACCGTGAACTTGCCAAACTTCCGCAAGAACGGCGCCAGCAACACCGCGAGCAACACGTACCCCCCCGTCCATCCCATCAGATACACCGAGCCACCGTATCCCGCGAAAGCAATGATTCCGGCCATCGAAATGAAGGATGCCGCGCTCATCCAATCGGCCGCGGTCGCCATGCCGTTGGCCAAAGGAGAGACCCCTTTCCCCGCCACATAAAATTCACGGGTGCTCGAGGCACGCGTCCACCACGCGATGGCGGTGTACAAACCAAAAGTCAGGACGACAAAGATGGCGGTCCACACCTGCACGGTCATTGGTCGTCCTCCTCCACCCCAGCGTCACGATCGAGGGCTCGCATCTTTCGGGCGTACCCCCAAATGATCAGGACGAAAACCAAGATGGAACCCTGTTGGGCCATCCAAAACCCCAGGGGAAAGCCGGTCCCAGGAATGGTGATCGCATCCAACTGCTCTTTGAACAGCACGCCGGCCCCCAACCCGGCCACGAACCACACCCCCAGAAGAACTCCCGTCAGACGAAGAACTCGCCGCCAATAGCGTGCATGCTGCTGCTCCATGGCTTCTAGGATCGGTTCAGACCGAGTTCATCGTCCACTTCCATCTCAACTGACCTGTGATCTCGACCCGCAAAGGCCCCTGTTGTCATCGAGACCGATTTCTGAAAGGTCCGCTTCCTCAAAGCGCGTGCCAAGGAAATGCACCTCAGCAACCAGAAGGATCACCGCTAGGATCAACCACGATGCTTCTGCTGGCCGCCTTGCTCTGGACCCTGGAAGATCGAGTCAATTTTGGCTTGGAGGTGCGCCCCATCTTGGCCCGTCGCTGCTTCGCCTGCCACGGACCGGACACCGACGGCCGCCAAGCAGGTCTTGCCTTGCACACGTTCTACGACGCGGCCGCGGTCATCACTCCCGGGCAACCTGATGCTTCCGAATTGTTCCGGCGTATCGTCAGCTCCGACCCCCATGAACGCATGCCTGAGAACGGCCCCCAATTGCCCGCGGAAGAAGTGGAGTTGTTGCGCCGCTGGATTGAAGAAGGCGCACACTACGGACAACACTGGTCATGGGAACCGATTGCCAATCCCGATCCGCCCCAACATTCCGGCGATCCGGTTGATGGGTTTCTCCAACGCGGTCTTGATGAACGTCAACTGCAGCCTGCACCACGGGCCGATCGGTCGACCTTGGCCAGGCGTGTCGCTTTTGACCTGACAGGGTTGCCCCCCACCCCTGCGCAACTCGAAGCGTTCTTGACGGCACCCGACGAAGAGTTGGGCTGGTCCGCACTGGTCGACGATCTTCTGGCCTCACCTCGATACGCCGAACGCTGGGCCCGCCATTGGTTGGACTTGGTGCGCTACGCCGAAACCCACGGTCACGAGTTTGACTATGCCATTCCTTTCGCATGGCGGTATCGAGATTCGGTGATCAAAGCATTCGACGAGAATGTGTCTTGGGATCGCATGATTGCCGAGCACCTTGCCGGAGATTTGTTGCCCAACCCTCGCATCGATCAATCTGGATTCAACCAATCCAAATTGGCCACGGGATTTTGGTGGTTCACGCAAGAGAAGCACGGACCGACCGATGTTCGAGCAGAAGAATCAGATCGGGTCTCCAATCAAATCGATGTGATGTCCAAAGCGTTCCTGGGCGTCACGGCGGCTTGCGCGCGTTGTCACGACCATAAATTTGATGCCATTTCAGCCCAGGATTACGCCGCCCTTTCTGGACTTCTTCGGTCCAGCCGAAGAGCAGTTGGTTTTTTGGACCCGAACAACACCATCTCTGACATTGCTCAAGAGTTGCAAGCCGTCCAACAACAAGAACTCGAAATCGCGGATGCTCTTCTTCGTCGGCAAACACGTCTTCCCAAACCAAAGCCTGAATCGATTGACATTCTTTTCGATTGCGGACCCAACGAGCCCGAGTGGTTCCACGATGGCTTGGCCTTTGGATCCCCAACCCCCGCGAATGCGCCGAGTACGTTTCGCGGCCGAATGGAGCCCGCGTCGTACTCCATGCTGGACTCCGGACACATTTCCGACAAGCTTCAGGGAGCCACCCGATCGCCCTCGTACCGTTTGACCCGGCCTTACACCTGGGTCCGGGTCCGGGGGACGGGAACCATTCGGCAGATGGTCGACGGATATTGGATGAACGAACACAATGCCTTGCTGTTCTGGGACCACCTCCAAAACATTGATTCCGATCACTGGCAACTCATTCGCTTTCATAACGTACGCACGCAGGGCCACCGGGCTTGGATTGAAGCCACCGACTCGGGCGATCGTTCGCTGCAAATTGATTTTGTGGGCCTCTCCGAAGACAGCTCACTGAATGAAGACGATTTTTTCGTACCCGTCCAGGGTGATGACGCGATGAACAATGCCGCTCAATCGAGTTCGGTTTTTGTTGAGTTGCAGCAAAAAAGAAGGCTTCTTGAATCCAAACTCCCCGAGCCCCCCCGTGGATTGATCATGGTGGAAGGTAGTTCTGAAGATGAACGGGTCTTTGTCCGTGGCGACCACAACAATCTGGGATCCCCCGTGCCACGCGGCCACATCCAATCACTTGGCGCAGGTTCTGTGGGACCAGGATCCGGACGATTGCAAGTCGCCCATGAGATCACCAGCGATGACAATCCCACCGCCGCTCGAGTCGCCGTGAACCGAATTTGGGGACATCTCTTTGGTCGAGGCTTGGTGGCAACCCCGGATGATCTCGGAGGGATGGGACAACCACCGACCCATCCAGAGTTGTTGGATCATTTGGCCTTTTCATTCCGCGAGAATGGATGGGACATCCAGCACCTGATTCGTCGGTTGGTGCACACCGAGGCCTATCGGCGGTCTTGCATCCCGGCCGATCCCAAGGCGATGATCGTGGACCCCAACAACGATTCGCTGCACAGCATGCGACTGCGTCGCCTCGAATCCGAAGCGATCCGTGACACCATGCTGTTGTTGTCCGGAACACTGGACGAATCCCGATACGGTCCCCCGGTGGCCCAACATCTCACCGATGCCATGACCGGCCGAGGACGGCCGGGATCATCAGGCCCCTTGGACGGCGCTGGTCGACGTTCCATTTACCTCGAAGTCCGCCGCAACTTTTTGGACCCTTTCCAAGAGGTCTTCGATCGGCCGGTACCCGCCACCACTTCAGGCCAGCGCCGTGAGACCAGCGTGCCCGCGCAAGCGCTCGCCATGATGAATGACCCATTCGTGCACGAACAAGCCGAAGCATTCGCAAGCCGGGCACGATCCATGTGGCCCGACCAGAACGATCGACTGCGCGGCATGGTGAAACTGTGCTTTGGCCGTCCACCTTCACCCAAGGAACAAGCCATTCTGGAAGCACTGGACACGACCGACCTCGCCCACATTTTGTTCAACGCCAAAGCCTTTCTGTACCGGAATTAGACACATGACCCACTGCGGAAAATTTCGGACTGGACCCCTCACCCGACGTGACATGCTCGCTCGTGGCGCCGCGGGATTGGCCGGTGCGATTCTTCCCACCCTGCTGGCGGAAAACACTTTCGCTCGCAGCATCAATGGAATCACCAACGCTGATGGTCTTGGGGCGAAACACCATGCGGCCAAGGCTCGAAGCGTGATCTTCTTGTACATGGATGGTGGCCCCGGCCAGATGGACACCTTCGACCCCAAACCAGAACTTCAAAAGTGGGCTGGGCAGCCGTACCCAAGAGAACGCAGCGCCACCCAATTTGAAGAGGTGGGCGGAGTGCTCCCAAGTCCTTGGACTTTCAAACAGCATGGAGAGTGTGGACACACCATCAGTTCACTCTTTCCACATCTGGCGACCCAAGCCGACGAGTTGTGCATGGTGCGCTCCATGACCAGTCCTTTCACTGAGCACACCAACGCCAACTACTTTTTGCACACCGGTCACGGTTTGGCGGGTCGGCCCTCCATGGGATCTTGGATGAGCTACGGCTTGGGGAACGAAAACGAAAATCTTCCGGCATTCGTGGTGCTCAATGGAGGGCTGACGCCTCCCGGTGGTCTCGATTGCTTTGGCAGTGGCTTCCTTCCGCCCGAGCACCAAGCCCAGCGCATGGTCCCAAGAGGCAACGGTCTACCCAACATTCAACCCCGAGAAACCCCAGACCACCAGCGTCGAAAATTGGAGGCGCTTCGATCGCTTGATGCTCTGCATGCTGCTGAAGTGGACAGCCCGCAGGTCGATGCGGCGATCAAAAACTGGGAGCTCGCTTTCCGTATGCAAGCAGAGGTTCCTGATCTCATGGAACTGGCCAACGAACCAGATTGGCTCAAGGAAAAGTACGGCTTCAATCACCCCTACGAACCCACAAGGATTTACGCGGCCGAATGCCTGCTGGCCCGACGCATGATCGAGCGAGGCGTGCGCTTTGTGGAATTGACCTGCCCACTGGTCGATGGAGATCGTTGGGATCAACATTCAAACCTCAAAGAAGGACACGACAACAACGCGCGAGCGGTTGATCAACCCATTGCCGCCTTGCTGGAAGATCTGAAAGTTCGCGGTTTACTGGACGAGACGCTGGTGGTTTTTGCGGGCGAGTTCGGGCGAACCCCTTTTGCCCAAGGCACCAACGGCCGCGATCACAATCCACATGGATTCACCATTTGGATGGCGGGTGGTGGGACCAAACCCGGAACGGTCTATGGCGCGACGGACGATTTTGGCTACCACGCGATTGAAAACCCCCTCGAGATCCATGATCTGCATGCCACGATGATGCACTTGCTTGGCGTGCAGCACGAAGCCCTCACCATCAACCACGGCGGCCGGGAAATGCGATTGACTGACGTGCATGGTCGGGTTGTGCGGGATTTGTGCGTCAGTTGACGTGATTCCGTTTGTCGCCAATCAATGGCGGCGTAAACTGAATCCATGCTGGCAACGATCACGGCGTGTCTTGTGGCGGGCGGCACCGATGTTCCGGTGTTCGCCCATTACATGCCGTGGTTCGAAACACCACAATCCAATCTTGAAGCGCCGGGACAATGGGGGTACCACTGGACCCTGCAAAATCGCAATCCCGACATCATTCTGCCCAATGGTCAACGGGATATCGCAAGCCATTTCTACCCCCTGATTGGCCCGTACGCCTCCAGCGATCCCGACGTCATCGAGTACCACTTGCTGCTCATGAAAGCCGCGGGCATCGACGGCATCATCATCGATTGGTACGGGGTCCAAGGCACCAACGGTGATATTGGCGGCTTGCTTCGCAACTCCGATGCAATCGCCAACAAGGTCTACACCTACGGTCTTGATTTCGCGGTGATGCTGGAGGACCGATTCAGTGCCAATATCGGGGACGCGGTGGCCAATGTTGCATACTGCCGAGACAACTATTTCAACTTGCCAAGTTACGCCCGAGACGATCAAACCAATGAACCATGGTTCTTCAACTTTGGCCCCATCACATTCGAATTCCCAAGCGCCTGGAACCAAATCCTTTCAGCCGCGGGGGAGCCAGTGCAGTTTTTGCCCTTGCAGTATCAAAGTGGTGAAGTCGGCATCAATGGGGACGGGGAGTTCTACTGGCCCACCGAAGATGAAGCCCTTGACAACCATTTGTCTCTGCTGAACATCTTCTACAACAATCGAGCCCCAGGATTGAATCGGGCCGTGGGTGCGGTGTACCCAAGCTTCATTGATTTCTACGAGGAAGGCGGCGTGGGAGACATCATTGGATTTGAGATCCCCTACGAGAATGGCGGAACACTCGAAGACACCATTGATGCCGCGCTGGCCAACGAAGATGACATTGAGATGGTTCAGCTCACCACCTGGAATGATTTTGGTGAAGGCACCATTTTCGAACCAACGGTGGAACGTGGCTTCCAAGACCTCATCGCCCTACAGAGGCTCACGGGAAGCACGGCGCCACCGAGTGCCTACCAATCCATCTTTCGCCTCTTCCAAAATCGGAAGATTGTGGCGGAAGCTTGCAACCCAGTTGCCGCGCAAGGTCAGTTGGAGAACATCGCCACCCAGCTCTCTCTGGGCTCGTTCGCCACCGCCGAAATCTTGCTTGATCTTTGGGATGAAGACTACGAATGTTGCGTTGGAGATTTGGATGGCAACGGCGCGGTCGATTTTGCCGACCTGCTGATGGTCTTGGGCGCTTTTGGCACGACCGATCCTGAAGCCGACGTCAATGGCGACGGTGCCGTGGAGTTCGCCGACATCTTGTCCCTGCTGGCACGATGGGGCGCGTGCTGAACCAACGTTGCCCTTCGGCCACATCTCAGATCTTTTCTCCGAAGACCGCCTTGCCCAAAGCAGGCAGATTGGTGAGGGCGGGGCCCGGCTCGTCATGCTTGTCAGATGATTTGAGGCCACTCAGGACCCTTTAAACAGCACAAATCGATCTCCAGACCCGATTCTTCCGGTCGGGCTTGCCTTTTGTAAGGCTCTTGTTAGGGTTTCGCCCATGCTCCCCCCCACCCCCTACGCCCCCGCTCCCGGGGCGTCAACGCTGTCCCGCCCCCTACTCGCTGGCACCGTGCAGGCTGGCTTTCCCTCCCCCGCCGACGATTACATGGAGCGCTCGCTCGATTTAAATGAAGAGCTGATCCATCGCCCCCATGCCACATTTTTTCTCCGGGCCGCCGGGCACTCCATGGTCGGGGCAGGCATCCACGACGGCGACCTACTCATCGTCGATCGGGCCGCCTCCCCCCATCCAGGTCTGGTGGTCGTGGCCATCGTGGATGGTGAATTCACGTTGAAACGGTTGTCCCAAACCAGTGATGGACTTGCCTTGGAAGCAGAGCATCCGGACTACCGGCCCATTGCCGTCGGGGAAGCAACCGATGTGCGCATTTGGGGCGTGGTGACCTTTGTCGTCCACCGACCGTAACGCGATGTACGCCCTGGCGGATTGCAACAACTTTTACGCGTCGTGCGAACGGGTCTTCGAGCCCAAGCTTGAAGGACGACCCGTCGTGGTGTTGTCCAACAACGATGGATGCGTGGTCGCGCGATCGCAAGAGGCCAAAGATGCTGGCATTGGTATGGGTGAACCCGCGTTCAAGTGTCGAGATCGATTCGATCGTCATCAAGTGGTGGTTCGGTCCTCCAATTACACGCTGTACGACGACATGTCTCGAAGGGTGGTGCGTTCCATTTTGGAATTTGTCCCAGACGTTGAAATTTATTCCATCGATGAAGTGTTTCTGGACCTTCGACCACTGGCTCATTTGGATGTCGAATCGTTGTGCCGAACCATTCGCGATCGGGTCAGACAATGGACGGGGATTCCCATTTCGATTGGTATCGCGCCGACCAAGACGCTGGCCAAATTGGCCAACCATATTGCCAAAAAAGATCCCACCGCCCGGGGGGTGTTCCAATTGCCCAAGACCGATCCCGATCGGGCCTTGGCGCTGGATTCGGTCGATGTGGGAGACGTCTGGGGCGTGGGTTCACGATGGGGCGCTAGGCTTCGGGGCCTTGGCATTCGGTCCGCATTGGACTTGGCACGCATGCCAACCGATGACTTGCGAAAAAAGTTCAACGTCATTGCCCAACGAACCGCTTTAGAACTTCGGGGGCTGGTCTGCCAAGAACTCGAAGATGTGGCCCCGCCCCGCAAAACCTTGGTGCGCTCACGATCCTTTGGCGACATGGTGACTGACTTTGAACAAATGTCAGAAGCCATCGCCAATCATGCGGTCCGGGCCGCCGAAAAGTTACGCCACGAAGGAGGAACCGCCGGACAGGTTTCGGTCTTTTTGTCCACCAACCGGTTTCGTGACGACCTACCCCAGTACCACGGCGGAGGCACGGCCGCGTTTCTCCCCGCCACCGCGTCCACGCCCATCATTCTTCGTGAAGCCATGCGCCTGACGCGCTTCGCGTGGCGTCAAGGCTTCCACTACAAAAAAGCCGGTGTCATGTTGGGGGACCTTTCTTTTGGGGAAGTTCAAGGCGGATTGTTTGATACCCGAGACCACCCACGTGATGATCGGTTGATGGCCGCTCTTGACCAGGTCAATCGAAAAATGGGCGCTGGCACTCTGCGTCCCGCCGCCACCGGGATGGTCGAAAAAGGCTGGCGTATGAGGCGTGAACATTGTTCGCCGAAATACACCACCTGCTGGCGCGAATTGCCTCGAGTCCAAACGTAGCCAGGGCCGGCCCAACGGCCGACCCTGGCATCGAGAGAACAGCATGAACGGTTAAGGACAGACCAGTCCCCAATTGTTGATGATGGCGATCAAGTCACTGAAGTTGACCACACCATCGCCGGTGACATCGAAGACGCACGGCTCTGCACATGTGACTTGGTCACACAAGACACCTACACCAGACCAGACTCCTTCCGCGAGGTCGCAGCCTTCCACCGTGGTAGGTACACAAACGCCTTTGACACAACACGCGCCAAGCTTCGGACAGCAATCGACTTCAGAACAAGTCGCGCCGGCCGTCCAAGTGCCGCTGTAATACACCTCACACTGAAATGCTGTTACGCCATCCAGACAGTCGTAGGCCCCAGTGTCTGGATTTTGAAAGCAACAAGCGCCACGAGGGTCCATGCACTTGTCAGCAACGTCACTGCAAGTTTGCCCTGGGTACCACGTGCCGCTGTACACCTCGAGACACTTGAATTCATCAACGTTGTCCAAACAGGTCAGAGCGCCGATTTGTGGATCAAAGAAGCAGCACGCCCCGGTGAGCGGCACTGAAGGACACTGGATCCAAGAACAGGGCTGGCCGACATACCAAGTTCCACCGAAGGACTCGAGGCATTTGACCTCTTCGGTTTCAACACAGGTCCAACCCAGATCGGCATCCTCGTAACAACAAGCACCAACAATTGGATCCATCGGGCATGGGATATCGGCGCAAGTCTGTCCGGGGTAGAACGTCGAAAGTGGCAATGAAGCACAATCGGATGCGGTGTAATTGTCATGACACCACATCACTCCAAAGTCTTTTAAGAAGCAGCACGCCCCGGTCACTGGTTGACACAAGAACTCTTCACACGAAATGCCATCCCCGGCGTAGGTTCCGCCCAAATCAAGGCAATGCTCTTCTTGCATGACACTCTGAGTTTGCACACCATTTTCGTCAATCCAACAACAACATCCTTCTGGAAGTACCAGAGGCTCAATAGCGATCTCCAAATAATCAACCGCGATAAACGGCTCATTGGGGGCATTCAACTGCACACTGACCACCCCTGACCATCCGCCAGAGACCGACTGGTAGACAAACCCAAAAGGAAGAACCGCGGTTGCTTTTTGAATTTGACCGTCTTCCCCCAAGCCATTGTCTTGCGTGGTGAGGTAGGCCGTCATCGAAGACCCAAACCGATCGGTGTACATCAACTCTGCCGGAGCCACGTCATAGTCCGCAAAAACGACGTTGACGAATACATTTTGACCTGGCGTCAAATCCCCATTCGCCACGAAATAGTCAAACTGAAATGAAGGACTGACCCCATAGGGCGTGGCTGGTGGTGCAACCGTCCCATCCAGCCATCCTGTCCCGTTGGGCGATAGGGCCAGATCGGTGTACACCGAACCGGCTGAGGCCAGATCCGAACACCCCAGAGTCTGCACAAGGCCATCGACTTGCTCCACTGGCCCCTGGTTGTTGAATTCATCACTGTCGTAGGCTGTGCTGCCAGAGCAATCAAGGTCTGGCAGATAGTCACCACCGGTCAGTACCCCAACCCCATCGGTATTGATGGGGCTGCCGACCGCATTGGTCAAATCAAATGGTGTCACGGAACAGCCAAACACCCCGGTTTGCCATGATCCAAATGGCCAAGCGGGCTCCTGCCCGAACGATCCGATGGCCCCCGGAGTGGTCCCAGTGAGATATCCAAATCCATCCACGTCACCCACCCGAATGTGGTTGAAGGACTGTGTCATAAGAAGGCTGGTGAAGGCGGAAAGAAACATAAAAAACCCCTTTCGGAACTCGGCTTACACCAGACGTGGCGAAATCCACCACCACGCTCCGCCAAAACAGATCATCAAATTGAAAAAAAGGGCCGGTCTTTCGACCGGCCCAAAGCTTCAACAGTGAGATCATCACCTCATGGACACACCAGGCCCCAGTTGTTGATGATGGCGAGCAAATCGCTGAAGTTCACCACACCATCTCCGGTGACATCAAAGACGCATGGTTCTGGACAGTCGGCTTGGTCACAAGGGAGGCCCAAGCCCATCCAAGTCCCACCAGCTTCCTCGCAACTATCCGTGGTGGTTTGGACGCAGACATCCCTCACACAGCAAGCGCCCAGTTTGGGACAGCAATCAACATCAGCACAAGTTGCGCCACCGGTCCAGATACCGTTGTAGTACAGGTTGCAGTCAAATTCAGTGATGTTGTCAATGCAGTCGTAGGACCCGTCATCTGGATTCTGGAAGCAGCAAGCACCTCGTGGATCCATGCACTCATCGGCAATGTCAATGCAAGTCAGGCCTGGGTACCAAGTCCCACCAAAGACCTGAAGGCACTTGAACTCTTCAACGTTGTCATCACAAGTCAAGGTGCCCAAATCGGGGTCTTCGTAGCAGCATGCACCCGTGGGAGGAGGCGGAGGACAATCAATCCAGGCACAAGCTTGACCGACATACCATGTGCCGCCAAAGGATTCCAAGCATTTGATTTCGTCGGTCTCAACACAGGTCCAACCCAAGTCGGGATCCTCGTAGCAGCACGCGCCCAGAGTGGGCTCCATGTCGCAGGGGATGTCGGAACAGCTTTGCCCGGGGTAGAACGTTGAAAGTGGTAAAGACGCACAATCAGAGGCGGTGTAATTGTTGTGGCACCACATCACCCCAAAGTCTTTCAAGAAGCAGCAAGCGCCCGTGATTTGCTGGCAGTTGAAATTTTCACAATCCACACCGTCTCCAGCGTAGACCCCACTCAATGCCGCACAATCTGCTTGGCTGAGTTGGGATTGAACCTGAATGCCCGCATCGTCAAACCAACAGCAGCAGCCTGTAATCTGCTGCAACACATCTTCAACTTGAATGCGGAAGATCAAAAACTCTTTATGTCCGTCGGTTCCACCACCACTTGATGCCTCGAAAGGATTGGCAATGTTGACCGGATCTTCGTTGTACCACATCCAACGCGCATTACTTGGGATGCCTTGGATGGCACCAAAAGGAAGTTGACCGCCACTTCCACCTGTGTTGTCGTCAGTGCTGAAAGCCAATCCGCCCAGGCCAATCGACCCATTGGGCAACACTCCATTTTCATCAACCCAACCAATGCTGGTTCCTGCATTCCCCGCGTTGGCGTTGGCAATCGCAATCTGGTCATTGATCAGCTGCACATCGGCTGGATCTGTGGTCAGGGTGTCCGAGACAGCGGTGGAATCAAGATCAATTCCCGTTGCAAACACTTCCCACCCTGTATTGGGCAAGGTGCCCACCGTCGTTGTACCAATGGTGAATGATCCAATGGCCCCCTGATATGAACTGTCGTCCGACCAAGCGATCAAGTACATGTAATCAGGTGGAGCGAGGCTTGGAAGGTCATACAATTCTGGACCAATCCCAGGATTGGTGTATCCGGGGCCGGTTGGACCCGTAAACAAGACTGGGGACCCGTTGGCGATCTCACCGGCACTGGTGTTCCGAAGGCCCCCGTAATAACTGGTGGTAGTAATGCCATTGACATCACCAAAGGCGAAGCCGTACGCATTGTCGACGGTAATCACCCCATCAACATCAACCGCATGTGCGGGGGACACCAAGAGGCTGGTGGCAAGCACTGCACAAACCCCAATGCAGACCGAGGGCTGCCCCATCCGGATCAGTTTCTGACCAGTGACGGTCGTAGAGGAAGAAGAAGCAAATTTGGAAGAATGAATCATGGAAGAGACCCCTTTCGGCTCAGTAACTGAAAGAAAAGGCGCGGTCGAACCAGCTAAACCGCCATGATTCCCAAATTTTTATCTGCGGCAGATCAGTCTTTCGAGGCTCAAAAGCCTCAAATTCAGAGTGAAAACCCTGCATCCGCCGTGCCGGGCTGGATTTCGTGTCCTAAGTCATCCACCAAGACTGTTTCTGGCCATCGAAATGCGGCCAGACGGGTTTGAAAAAGGGCTGGATCTTGGCCCGATAAGCGTTCGGACCAGCGGCGGCTGATTCCAAAATCCACACAGATTGTGCGCTCAGAAGCCCAAGTCCAACGACGTTTCATCCCCCCAAATGGGTGCTCGCGTCTCTCGATTTCGGCCGCTGGTCCTTCCCCCAAAAAGACCCGGCAGTAGTGACCGAATACACAAGTGCGCTGGTCACCGTGGTCGGTTTGCCACCAGGGGGTTCGAACGGTCGAACGCGATGCTCCCTCGAACGCAGGGATTTCCGGCCCACACAACAGTCGGCGAATCGGGTTGAGATTGGCTTTGGCACAAGGGTCCGAAGCCCCGACCACTGTGGCCCGGCGCAAGGCATCGTCCGCCACCCGAAGACATGAAACAACGTCGGCGTCTGGACCAGCTCGTCGGAGAACCTCAACCGCCCGAGCATCCCAACATGCGTGCACGACCCGCAATTCGTCGTGTTCCAAAACAACGGGAAGCGTCCGAAAAAAATCCAAAATCTTGACCCGCTCAGAATCGGTCGCCATCCGTTGTGGCGCTTGCTCCAAGGGGCCTGAGATTCCTTCACGGTGGCCCAGCCAACGGTTGTAGGTGCGGTGTTTTCCCAACAGCACGTTCATTTCATGATTGCCGAGAATGCAACTCGCATGGCGATTGATCACCAACTGACGAACCAACAAAGCCACCGCCGGTGAGTCCGGGCCGCGATCCACCAAGTCACCCAAAAAGACCAAATGCCGGCCTTCTGCATGGCTCCCATCCGATCGATACCCCAAATGCGTCAGCACCCGCTGCAATGCGTCCAACTCACCATGGACGTCACCAATAAAATCGATGGGACCATCTGGAAGTTGTTGAACAAGTTCAGGCATCGCAGTCAGCAGCCAGTTTAAAGTTCGACCCGTTCTTCGCCAGCGGTACGAAGAACCTGCCAATCCCGAACAGCTTCCAGGCGCTTCGCGAGGGCCAAGCGAGCCTCGTCTTCGCCATGATTCAACATGATGGTGCTTGGGGCATCCTGAATCCCATGCACCCAATCCACAATGGTCCCTCCGTCAGCATGACCACTCATGCCTTCAAGCGAGAGAATGTTCGCCTCCACGTGAATCTTGGTCCCTTCAACCGACACCTCACGTTCGCCGTTGGCCAAAGCACGGCTCAAAGTATCCGGAGCCGTAAAGCCACCAAGAACGACGGTGTAATCCGGATTGGGGAGGCCATGTCGCAGATGCTCCATGACTGGTCCGCCATCGCAAAATCCACTTCCCGCCATCACGAAGGCAGGTTCACGGGATCGTTTGATTTCTTTCATCTCTCGACGCTTGGAGATGTAGTGAAGCTCATCAAAATCAAGGGGATCATCACCGGCTTGCGCTTGGCGGGCGAGTTCTGGTCGGTACTGCTCGCTGTAGCGGCGGTAGACCCCCGTGGCGAAGATCGCGGTAGGCGCATCAAAAAGAACCGGAACATGAAGCCGGTTTGCCCGACTCAGTTTGCCGAACCGATAGAGGAAATTCTGTGCGCGACCAATAGCAAACGTCGGGAACAACACTCTTTTGTTTTTGGAAAAAGCTTCGACCGCCAGTTCAGCCAATTGCGCGTCTGGATCCGCATCCTTGGGACGCACTCGACCGCCATTGGTTGATTCCAGCACCAAGATGTCCGCGGCTTTCGGGGAGGCCGGGGCCGCCATTGGGGGAACATGCTTGGAACCAACGTCTCCCGAAAACACAACCCGAGCACGTTCCGTACCAGTCCCACACTCCAAGTGCACGACGCCCGCGCCAACGATATGGCCCGCGGGCTCAAATCGAAGCAGGACATCTTCCGTCAATTGTTCGGTCAAGCCATAAGGGATCGGACGAAGCCGTTCGGCCAACAATTGAGCCTCACGCTCGGAAAAAAGGACTGGCGGCTCCTCCGCATCTTCAGGAAGTCCAGGTTTCACCCCGGCATGAAATTCAGCCAACTTGGTTCGCTGCAGGCGGGCGCTGCTTTTGGCCAGCCGAGGCAGAATCTCGGCCGTTGCTGGGGTGCAATAAACATGACCTTCAAAGCCATGTCGAAAGAGCATGGCCAAACGACCGCAATGATCCAAATGGACGTGAGTGAGCACCACCGCGTCGACCCAGCGCCAGTCAATTTTTGGCAGCACCAAATTTCGCTGCTCGTCTTCCCAAGATCCGCGGATCATCCCGCAATCGACCACAATTCGGCTGCGTCCTGCTTCCACCAAGGAGCACGATCCCGTGACTTCGCCTGCGGCACCGAGAAGCGTGATGGCGGGACGGGCTGAAGACACGAAGAGAAAAGTGTACCGAGTTCATTTTTTGAAGTTCACACTTCCCCGGCACGAAATTTCTGTCACCATCGTCACAGAGATTCCCATGAACAACCGATCCTCCATTCTGCTCACCCTCGGTCTCAGCACCTTGGCCCACGCCGACCTCTATGAGTTCACGGCAAACCTCTCCTATGAACAAAATGGCGCCATCCATGATTTGCGCATCAGCATGCTTGGGGATGGCGAACTGGTGGCCGATCCGGAGCTCGAAGGAGCAGAAGTCTTTTCTTTTTCAGGGTCTGGGATGCTCGAGTACCAATATTCATCTGGACTATGGCTCGATGTGGGAGACCTGGCCGTTGAAATCAACCATTGGCCATCTTTTTCTTGGCCGTTCGGGAGTTACACCCAAGATGACACGGTCCCTCCGATCCTGCTTCCCCCTGGTCTTGATTCAGGTGGCGTGACTGGAGTCCTTTCTGGGACCGACATCAGTCAGAATTGGGACGGACAACTCCTCGAGGGATCTGGTTCGCTCTCTTTTGCTGGACAGGGTCAGGATCTTCCACTCGAGGTTGATGTGGAGTACTGGTCGATTGCTTTGGTTCCTAGCCCGGGCGTTGGATTGGGCTTCCTTTTGGCCGGGACGCGGTTGAAATCGCGCCGGCGAAAAAAGTGAGCTAGGCGGCGTTGCGCTCTTCGGCCCAGACCCGTGCGGGCGAAGGACGACCCAAATGCCACCCCTGCCCATCATCAACCCCCAGATCCTGCAGCAGATTGCGGGCGGATTCAGATTCGATGAATTCAGCGATGGTGCGGACGCCGGAATCTCTCGCGATCGCAGTGACCGCTTGGATCATGGATCGAGCCAGGCCACTTGATTCGACATGCCGGCAGATTTTCCCGGAGATCTTGACCACTTCGGGCCGAACCTCATGCACCAACTCAAGATTGGCGTTGCCTTCCCCGAAATCATCAACCGCCAATTGAAATCCTCGCTCCCGAAGGGTCCGCACCGAACCAAGGAAGCGTTGGTGGTTTCGACTGTCCTCTTGCTCAGTCAATTCAACACACACTTGACTGGGTTGTCGCCCTCCGGCCATGACGGCGGCATGAAGCCTTTCAGCAAAGTCAACATCCGTCAACGATCGGGGCTGGATGTTCAGAAAGAGCATCGCTTGGCTGGAGAGTTGACGGGCCTCTTCGATGGCCAACTGCGCCACCATGGCATCGAGCCGGCGGTGAAGATTTTTGCGGGCGGCATACGCAAACAGAAGTCCGGGATTGCCCAACACCGATTGACTTCGGGAACGGGCCAACGCCTCATACGCACGCACAGATCCTGTTCTTAAATCAACAATGGGTTGAAAATGCGGCTGCAAGCGGTCTTCTTCAAGGAACTGCTCAATTCTTGGAACAATTTGGACCGACGGTCTTTCGCCCATGGCTTCTTGGAGCCCCAAGACCCAACGCAGATACTCGACCGGGACCGTCGGATCCTCTTGGGCTGACACCAAGATGACCTTGCCACGATCTGCGTGCAGCACCGCTTTTTTCAACGCCGGATCGACGCTCTGGTGACAAACAACGAGTACGGTCAGACCCGGATAGGTCTCCACCAACTCGCGGAAGAACTCAGGCATGCGGGTGCCAAGCCGCAAAACCGAGTCATCGGTGGTTAAGACGGCGGCGCAAGGGTGTATGGACAGATACGGGAAAACCGCTTCCTCTTCACCCACAATGGTCCGTTTGGCGGCCAGCCCATCCAACGGAGCAATCCATGCCGGAAAGCGGCCTGGAGAATCCAAGAAGAGCAACAACTCCTCATTGGAATGACCCGAATTGGCGGCGTTTTCCGACATGGCACTGAAGTCGGCATGAAATTGGTCCGACTTCATCAAACATGCAGATGAATCCCACAGAAACAGCCATCCTCCTTGTCGGTTATCAAAATGATTTCTTCCGTGCGGACGGATTGCTGCACGGTGCGATTGGTGAAGAAATTCACAACCGAAATGTGCTTCCCAACACCCTTCGCCTGCTGGAACGGGCGTTGTTCTCGGGCGTGACGGTGGTATCCACCCCCATCGCCTTCACCGATGATTACCGAGAACTTGAAAATCCGGTTGGGATTCTGAAGACCATCAAGGAGTTGGGCGCGTTCCGAAAATCCTCCCCCGGCTCTCGAACCGTCGATTCTTTGCAAAAATTCTGTGATCGAATTGTTGAGCTGCCAGGAAAGCAAGGCCTGTGTTCGTTCTCGAATACCGGACTCGACAGTCTGCTGCAGGAACGAGGCATCAAAAATGTGGTGCTCGCCGGCGTGGTCACCAGCGTCTGCATCGATTCCACCGCCCGCGTGGCCGCTGATAAGGGATACAACGTCAGCATCCTCTCGGATTGCACCGCGGGACGATCGGCCTTTGAGCAAGAGTTCTATTGCAACGAAATCTTCCCGATCTTTAGCACGGTCTCCAGTGTCGACGAAACGCTGGCCGCCTTTGCCAATCGGGTTGCTGCTTAACCCGAAAGCCATCCCGTCGAAGGCTGCGGTAGCCTCTGGACACCATGCAGCCCATCAACCTCAACGATTGTCTTGATCAATTTACGGAGCATTGGTCTCCGCGGATCATTGCCGCTCTCAATGGACAAGAAGTCAAACTGGCCAAATTCCAAGGCGCCTTTGATTGGCATTCGCATGAGCGCGAAGACGAACTCTTTCTGGTGGTTCACGGTGAATTCACCATGGAGTTTCGTGACCGGTCGGTTCGGTTGCGCGAAGGCGAGTTGATCGTCGTACCTCAAGGGGTTGAACACCGCCCCGTCGCCGAACAAGAGTGCCACGTGCTTCTTTTCGAACCCGCGGGCCTCATCAACACGGGCAATGCCAGTGACAGCGACAAGACCAACGCCGCCACATGGATCTCCAACTGCCGAACGAGTCCACCTAGGAAATCATGAAGCCATCCGAAACAAACGTCCCTCGTCCGCATTTAGGACACGTCTTGGATTCCAGTTCACAGAGATCACAAATCTTGGGCGATTGACAGGATGGACAAGTCGAAGTGGGCTCTTCACTATCAACGCAGAATTCAGAAGCGCACGCTAGACAGAGATGCGGCACATCAACACCAAACTCAAACGCGCCATCCGGGGGCTGTCGCGGATGATAAAAATGCACCTTTGCTTCTTGTCTGCTTAAGCCTTCAATGAGCAACTTGTCTGCATCGATCCCGTAGGGATTTCCGTCCTCCCATGCCTCTAGGGAGAACTGACAATTCGTACAAACCATCGTGGTGCCTTGCGCCATGTCAGTTACGCACTCCACGCGGAGAGCAGTCGCACAAGATCCTCAAAATCAACCGCACCGTTGCCATTGAAATCGGCCGGACAACTGTCACATGGACCAAAGCTCGAAAGAAGCAAGACCAGATCCCCAAACCCAACCGTGCCATCGCCGTCGAGATCTTCGATCAGCCCGCTGCAACTCACCCGATCGATCACGATCGCGTCCACCGCGGCTTCCACCTCCGACCCAGGATCGTCATCCCGCGCCGTGAACTGAAGTTGGAAGACATCGGTCGGAACAAACCCATCCAGATCGGAAGCTTGCACCGTCACTTGGTGCCAACCGCCTCCGCAATCGGCATTGCCTGGACCGACTTCCTCGACCTGCTGCCAAGTCTGTCCGCCATCAAAGCTGGCCTCCACGACAAAGTAATCTTGGCCCGGATTGCCTCCGGCCACGGTATGGAACCAGCGGCTGTAACTCACGCGGGTGTTCTCATCCACGCCGGCCACGATCGGGGTTCGCAAGGTGGTGCTGCCTCCATCCACATCCGAATTGCCGGCAACATTGTCCGTCAACCAACACGAACCCGAACCATCGGCGTCGC
>PAHO01000029.1 GCA_002705085.1 Phycisphaerae bacterium
AAAGCCACATCCAGCAGGGGCGCGACTTCGATCCGGGTTTCATCCTCCTCGAAGTGCATCGCTGGCTCAGGCGTCTTCAACCGCCAATGATGCCAGCGCGGTACTGACATCTTCCAAGCAGCGGAACGATCGATCCAAATTGGAGGCCAGAAGAACAGACCAAATGCGGTCGGTCACGCCGGCCAGTCTCAGTCGGCCGCCACCCCGTTGGCATGCGGCGCGGACCTCAATGAGTCGCCCCAAACACACGGAGTTCAGGAATTCCACCGTGGAAAGGTCAACCACCACATCTGGGCCCCCGCCTTCCAGTTGCTGGGTCAGACGGTACGCCAAGTTCTCGAGGTCTTCGCTCAACTGCGGCTCGGGGCCGGTCTCGCAAAGCCAGACGCCTTCGCGCCATTCACGCGTCGGCATTGGATTCGCCTTCGGATTCAGGATCGCCGGCAACGGCAGCGGCATCGATGCGTCCCGCAGCAATGAGGCGATCGCCTTCGCGGATACGCACGCAGATGACGCCTTTGGTGCCACGGCCGGTGCGGCGAATTTCATCGGCTCGACTTCGCACCGTTTGTCCGGAGGCGGTGGAGAAGAGCACTTCATCGCCGTCTTCGATGCAGCGAATGGCAACCACTCGGCCGTTGCGTTGGTCGGCGACGATGTCACGCCGACCTTTGCCGCCACGATTCTGTGGGTGAGCGGAGCCATCTTCTTTTTGGACCAGATACTCGTGCAGAGGGGTCCGTTTGCCGTATCCGTTTTCGGTCACCGACAGAAGGTCGGCTTCGGGGTTGACGCGGATCAAGCCAATAATCGCATCATCTTTGGCGAGGTCCATCCCCTTCACCCCGGCGGCGCTTCGTCCCATGCTTCGGGCATCGGTGGCTTGGAACCGAATGGCCATGCCGCCTTCCGTTGCGAGCAACACGTGGTCGTCGGTTTCGGTGCGCACCACCCCAACCAGGGCGTCACCGTCGTTGAGATTCAAGGCAATGAGGCCGGAGCGGTTGATGTTCTTGTATTCCGAAAGCGCCGAGCGTTTGACGCGTCCGCTTCGGGTGGCAAAGAACAAATCACCACTGGGCGCTTGCTCCGAAGCGCGGAAATCTTCCAGCGCCAGCATGCTGACAATCGACTCATTTTCTTTGAGTTCCAGAAGTTGCCGGACCGATCGTCCCGCAGAAGTGCGTGAGGCTTCGGGGACTTCGTAGCCCTTTTTCACAAAGACTCTGCCGGTGTCGGTAAAGAACATCAAGTCGTCGTGCGAACCACACACCAGCAGTTGCGCGATGAAGTCGTCTTCACCTTGGACTTTTCCACCCTTGACTCCGGTGCCACCACGACCCTGGACTCGGAACGTGTCGATGGGGAGGCGTTTGGCAAAGCCGCGGTGCGACAGGCTGACCGCCACCGTGTGTTCTTTGACGAACGCGCCCATGTCGAAGTCGCCTTCCTCGGCCTCTTCGAAGGTGGTGAGGCGGGGGGTGTCGAATTTCTCGAGCAGGTCGGTGCAGTCTTCACGGATGATGTTCCGCACCAGAACGTCGTCAGCCAAGATGGCTTCGTAGTCGCGGATTTTGCTCAGCAGTTCGGCGTAGTCGGCGACCAGCTTTTCAATTTCCAGACCCACCAACTGGATCAGACGCAACGCGCCAATCGCTTCGGCTTGCAAGCGAGAAAGGGCCAAGCCGGAGGCTTCGCGACTGGCTTGCAGCAAGTCGGTAGGGATGATGTTTTCGTGGCGGTGCCCGCTTGCGATGGCAAAGTGTCGGGCCATCAATCCCGCGATGGCATCTTCCCGGGTCCGGCTGGCCCGGATAATGCGAATGACTTCGTCGATGTCGCACACGGCCAAGATCAGGCCCTCCAAGCGGTGGGCTTGGCGCTGGGCTTCTTTGAGCAAGTGTTCGGTGCGGCGTCGGATGACCACGCGGCGGTGGTCGATCCATCGTTCGATCATCGCCTTCAATCCCAAGGTGCGGGGGCGACCTCGGTCCAAGGCAATTTGAATGATTGAGAAGGTCGTTTGGAGCGGGGTGTACTGGTACAGCTTGCGTTCCACCACATGTGGATCCGAGCCGCGTTTGAGGTGCACCACGATGCGGGTGCGGTGCTTCTTGCCGGAGAAGTTCTTGATGTCCCGGATTTCTTCGATGCGTCCCGCTTTGGCCGCATCCACCATCTTCTCGATCAGGTTGTTCTGCACCACTTGGTACGGAATCTCGTTGATCACCAAGATGGGGTTGCCCTTGGCATCTTCCTCGTGGGAGATCTTGCCGCGGACTTGGATTCGACCTCGACCACTGGCGTAGGCCTCGGCGACGCCGCGCCGACCAACCACCGTGCCTCCGGTGGGGAAGTCGGGCCCGGGGACGGTTTGCAGCAGATCGCTGGTGGAGACGTCCGGGGTGTCCAGCACCTGCATGATGGCTCGGAGCATCTCGCCGGGATTGTGCGGCGGCAGCGAGCAACTCATGCCCACCGCGATCCCGGAGGCGCCGTTGACCAAGAGGTTGGGGAATCGAGCGGGGAGGACGGTCGGTTCGTCTCGGGTCTCGTCGTAGTTGGGTTTGAAATCAACCGTGTCGAGCTTGAGGTCCGTCATCATCTCGACTGCGGCCTGGGTCATGCGGGCTTCGGTGTAACGCATGGCCGCCGGGGGATCGCCGTCAATGGAACCGAAGTTCCCTTGCTTGTCGACGAGCATGGTCCGCATTTTCCAATCTTGCCCCATGTTGACCAGCGTGGGGTAGACCACCGACTCGCCGTGGGGGTGGTAGTTGCCCGAGGTGTCACCGGCAATCTTCGCGCACTTTCGGTGCTTGGAACCCGGTCCCAGTTTGAGGTCATGCATGGCCATCAAGATGCGTCGCTGGGAAGGTTTGAGACCATCTCGAACATCGGGCAAGGCCCGGTCGGTGATGGTGCTCATTGCGTAGAGCAAATAGCTCTGGTGGAGCTCGCGTTCGATCTCAATATCAACCACTCGACCGCCGGATTCGGCTGGGTTTGTGGCGTCAGATGGGGAGGTGGTCATGGGTTCAAAAAAGCCTTCTTCGGGGACTCCGGAGAGTGCCCGGAAACCTCATTTATTCTAGCGAAAATTTGGCTTTTTTGGGGGGTTGTGGATGGAGTTTGGAAGGCTCAAAAGCCCCACAATCGGACGCCCAAACGGTCGGCTTCGGCCCGTACTTTTTCCGCTTCCAGAAGGATCACTCGGCCGGCCCCAATGGCAACAGTTTTGCCTCCGTTTTGCGCAACCCGAGCGATGGTTTGGGGGCCGATGACCGGGACGTCACCGCGTCGATCGTGGTCGGTCGCACTGGTCTTGAACAATGTCCAAGAACGTCCCTTTGCCAAGGCTCCAGCCCGATCGATCATGGCGTCGGTGCCTTCGATGGCCTCCACGGCCAATACGTCGCTGCCGAGCACGGCGAGGGACTGACCAACATCGCTGTCGGCGAGTGATTGCACCAAGGGCGCACCGAAGGCGAGTTGCCCCTCGGTGTGGGCATCCAGTTTGGGACCAGCCAGCAGTCCTTGGGGGGCCAAATGTTCCGAAATATGGGTGGTGGAGTCCATCAGTTCTATACCCGCGTTCGACAGTTCTTGGCCCAGTGCCCGCACCAGGTTTCCCGTCCGGCGATCACGCCTGAGATCACGGTACCACAGCCGAAGCGCGCGCCAATCTGGCCGCTCGCGCAACTGGGCCAGCAGATTGTGGGCCAATTTGGCGCGGTCCACTTTGCCCACCATCACCACTTGGTCGCATTGGCCCCGCCGAAGCTGTTTGATCCATGAGCCAAGTTGCATGGCGCCGACCGGCCGCCATTCTTCGGCCAGATTCCGTAATTCTGGGTCGGCGATGCCTCGGAACGGCAGGATCACCGGCTGAAGGTTGCGTTGTCGCATGCCTTCGGCCACCAAGCGGGGCAGCACGCCCGCCCCGGCCAGCAATCCGATTCGGCTGCTCAACCTCGGTCTCCGTGGTGAAGATCGGCGTCGTTGACCGCAGTCGCGGTGCTGGCTTGCATGGCATCAAGCAGTGCGTTGGGATCTTGGCTGACTTGCAGCAGCTCTTGCGTCACGGGGCGAACGAAGCCCAAAGTGGTTCCGCGTTCGATCAACTCCAGCAGCGCGTCGTTCATGGGGCCATCACGAAGGAGGCCAATGGGGCCGTTGTGTTCTCCCAAAAGACGGCCCACCAAGACTTCGAAGAATTCTTCCCAGGTTCCCACCCCGCCCGAAAGAACCACAAAGCCATCGGCGAGTTCAATCATGCGTGACTTTCGGGTGCGCATGTCAGGGACCACTTCCAAGACATCCGCTTCTTCCCAGCCTTGCTCGAGATCTCGAAGCCGTTCGGTGATGACACCATGCACTCGGCCGCCATGAGCTTTTGCCGCCCGGGCGACTTCACCCATCAAGCCAATGGAGCCACCCCCGTAGACCAACTCAAGCCCGCGTTGGGCCAAGGCCACGCCAAGAGATTGGGCCGGAAGACGCAGGGCATCATCAATTCGATCGCTTGAAGCGCAGTAGACGGCGAGGCGTTGCATAGGAACCCGTACGATATCCCCATGCTGGAGTTGGCTACAGAATCTCCATCCTGGACGTTGGTGTGGCTGGCATTTGGCTCTGGATTGTTGTCTTTGGTCACGCTCTGGAGGTTGATTCCTTGGGCCCGCCGTCGTGGCGCTTTGGACACCGCTGGGCACGCGGGGCACGTCAAAGTCCTTCGTGACGTGCCCAACATCGGCGGTCTGGCGTTCACGCCGCTCCCTCTGCTGGCTTTGGGGCTCTTGGCATTGGTGCCAGGCTTGGTGCTGGGAAGTCTTCCCAGTGGCTTGCTTGAACACCAAGATCGGATTCTGGAGGGGCGTACCGCAGCCGGAGCCATTTCGTTGGGCGGTTTCTTGCTGCTGGCCTTGGGGCTCTTGGATGATCGTCGCGCTCTTCCTGCTTCCATCAAGTTGGTGGTGCAGGGTCTGGCCGCGGCTTTGGCCGTCTTTTGGGGCGGAGCTTCAGTGTTGGAGTTTGCCGGGCCTGGTGTCTCGGTGGTGGTTTCGTTGCTTTGGATTGTGGCCGTCACCAACGCGATCAATTTCATTGACAACATGGACGGCTTGGCGGGGGGGCTTGGATTCGTGGCGGCGCTCGCGTTTGCTTGCGGCGCGGCCTTGAACAGCCAATGGCTCGTGGCAACGCTCGCGGCGATTTTGGGAGGCGGTTTGCTGGGGTTCCTGCGGTGGAACGTGGCTCCCGCGAAAGTCTTCATGGGTGATGGTGGTTCGTTGCCGACCGGTTTTTTGTTGGCGGTCATCGCCGCTCGGACCACATGGTGGGACCCCGCCGGAGAAGCAGGTCCCGCGGCCGGATTGGTTGGGCTCTTGGTCCCACTGGGGGCGCTGGCGATTCCGCTGTATGACTTGGTGGCGGTGACCTGCATTCGACTGCGGGAAGGTCGGAGCCCCTTTGCCGGAGATCAGCGTCACCTCTCGCATCGTTTGGTCCAGCGAGGGATCTCTGGGCCCAAAGCCGTGTTCGCGTTGTGGTTGTTGGCCGCGGTCTTTGCTGGGTTGGCGATCGTGGTGCCTCGTGCGGCGGCCGGCGAAGCGATTTGGGTGGCGTCCGGCATGGGGCTGTTGCTGTTGGGCTTGTTGGTGGTTGACCTTCGGGGCGTGTCGAAGTGACTGGTCCAAGTGCTCTGGATCAGTCTGATCGATTCCCCATGCTGCTGGGGGCGGGCTTGGCTGCGTTGGGTTCGTTCGGCGTTCTCACGGCCATGGTTGACCAACGCCATCTTGATTTTGCTCCGGGCCTGGCGGCCGGTGGATATCCCGGCTTCGGGCCCACCGGCGCGTTGGTCTGGTGTGCCGGTTTGTTGATTCTTTCGGCGCTGGTGTTCTGGCGCTTCGGTGTTGATCGATGGCTCGCCCTCGCCACAGCTGTGCCATGCGTTTGGCTTGTGGTTCAATTGTCCGGGCCGAGTGAGCACGGCTGGCGTGGGCTGGTTCTTGGTGCCGCGGGTTGGGCCAGCCTGGCCGCCATGCGGTTGGCGGCGTTGCCCAAGGTGCGTCGCCTGATGGTGGCGGTTTTGGTTTCGGTGTTGGTGCCATTGGGACTGCGTGCGGTGTTGCAAGTGGGTCCAGAACATTCGGCCATGGTGGCGCTGTGGGAATCCGATCGGGAGGGGTTCCTCGAGCAGCGGGGGTGGGCGCCCGGAGGCGAAGAAGCACAGGTGTTTGAGCGCCGGTTGTACGAAGCCGTGCCAACGGGATGGTTCGTCTCTCCGAATATCTTTTCAACCGTCATCTTGGGCGCAGGGTTGGTCTGTTTGGGGCTGTCTTCACAGCATCGCGCTTGGTGGCTTGCGGTTTTGGGCGTCGCTTGGCTGCTGCTGCTCGCGGGCTCAAAAGGCGGATTGGCGGCCTTTGCCGTTGGGGTCTTGGTGTTTTTGGGGCAGCAATCGGGTCGAGTGTTGCCACGGTGGGCGCCCTTGACCTTGATGTTGGGGGTCGTGGTGGTTGTGGTGCTTCGAGGTTTGCTGCCCGAGGGTGTGGTTGGTGAAGAGAGCCTTCGGGTTCGAGGTGGCTACTTGCGGGGGGCTTGGCAGGTCTGGCAGAACAACCCTTTCGGTGTCGGCGTTGATGGATTCCAAGACGCGTATCTCGGGGTCCGCCGCGCGGGTGATGCCGAGGAAGTTCGGTCTGCTCATGCGCTCTTGGCCGATTGGTTGGTGATCTTGGGGGTGTTTGCTCTGCCTTGGATGTGGGCTTTGGCCCGAACCACGTTTTCCCTCCGCGCGGGTGATTGTGTTCCAGCCAGCGGATTTCTCGCTGGACTTTCAGCAGCTCTGGCCTCGGCCTTGGCGTTGCAGGTTGAGTTGTCTTCGGTGGCGGGGACGTCGGCGTTGCTGCGTGTTCTGGGCGTGCTCGGCGCAGGTGGCGTGGCGTGGTGTCTGGCCACCGGGACCGCGTCCGTGGGCCGTGGTGTGTTGGCGGCGTCGCTGGCGATGTTGGTGCACGCTCAACTTGATGTCACGTCGGTGACGCCGAACGCAGTGGTGTGGTGTGGACTCTTGCTGGCCCTGGCCGCACCATCGATCCCAGAGAGAAACCAGTGGATGGGTGTGCTGCCCTCCGCCCTCGCGGTGGTGTGTGTCCTCGCGGCAAGCCGGACCACGCGTGCGGCTCGAGATTTGTCGATGCTGGAAGCGGCCATTGCCACTCAACAGCCTCCCCAGTGGGTCCCGGCATTGCACCTGTGGCCCTACGACCCGCAGCCGCTTCGAGAGGCGGTGCGTTTGGGATGGGCTTCACCGGAGGGTCTTCGCTCAAGTCGTCAAGACCTGCAGTTAAAGTCGAACTTGGTGGCAGACCCACGTGCATTGCACGATCAGTTGTTGCTGCTCAATCCGTACGGCCGGGCGTTGCTCGATCGTGCGGCCCAAGCCCGATGGGAAGCAGGTGACGTCGATGGCGCTCGGGATCTTTGGCGACGCCGGTTGGCGGTGGATGATGCCATCCGGGATCCGGCCCGAAAGTTGTCGGCCAACAAACGTGCTGCAATTGAAGAGCGAATTGGCCGCGAGCCTTAGGCCGCGGGCAAGAGTCCCGCGCCCGCGTTCCCGAGGAACCAAATGGCGACGGCCACCAACAGCATGCCCATGACTTGCTTCAGGAGCACACTGCCTGGTCCAGATCGCGGCAAAGCGGACAGCCAATTGGGCTTGGCCGTCAACAACAGATACGGGAAGGCCATGCCGGCCCCCATGACCAACAAGGTGAGGAACGCCAGTACTGGAGGTTGGGTGGCGGTCCAAGCAACCGTGGCCCCCAGCAGCGGTCCGGTGCATGGGGTTGAGAGCACGGCGGTGAAGACGCCCATGAAGAATGAGCCTCCGGCCGTCTCGCTGGTGGGGTTGAAGACCGTCAGCGCGGCGGGCAGCCGAATTTCGAACAACCCGATCATGCCGACGCCCATGCCGCCCACGATCAGTCCCAGGAGGCCGCTGAGCCACCACTTTTCAAATTGCTCGCCCCAATCAAGCCGTTCGAACAACCCACCGACGCCGGCCATCAAGATGCCCAAGACACCGTAGAGGGCCAAAATGCCCAGCGAAAAGACCAAGCCCAAGCGCAAAGCTTTGGCGGGAGAACTGTTGGCGTGGGCCTGCAGCGACAGCACTTTCAGAGGAATCACCGGGAGGACGCAAGGTGTGAAGTTCATCAAGAATCCTGCAGCGAAGGCGAGAAGGAGGATCAAGAACGTTGCATCAGAGGCCACACTGAATCGCACCCCCAAGAAGTCAAAGGTTTCCCCTTCGCTGGCTTCGGTGGTTTCGCCGCGGAGGGCGGCAAGAACATCAGCGGCATCAGGCGCGATGGGGCCACGCAGGGTGATGGGTGGGGTGCCAGAGGCGGGCCACACGCCGATCAACGGAATGCCACCGCCGCCAAGTTCATCTTTGAGGGCATCTCCCTCCGGATTTTCGGCGGAGAAATCCACCTTCATGGCCACGACGTCGTCTTGAGACAACGCATCGAGGACGGCCTCCGAAGCCAACATGATGCGTTCGTTCACTTGGCAGTTCGCGCACCAATCTGCGGTGAATTTCACCAACACGGTTTTGCCTTGATCGCGTGCGTCTTGGAATGCTTCGGGTTGATAGGTGACAAATGCCGCGTGGGGATCGCTGGTGGTTGCCAACACAAATGCCAAGGCGGCCCAACTGACCACCCCGCCACCAACCAACACCAAGAGTTGGGTGATTTTTGACTTGGCAAAAGCAAGAGTGCGGACAACCATCCATCCCATGGCCAGAACCACCAGGCCTCCAGAAAGCCACCACTTCAGATCCCTGAGGGTGTCCAAAGCCCCTGATTTGCCGGACTCCGAGTCATCGGCCTTGGTGCCGTCGGTGGTTGCGGTTTCACCAGAGGCCGCCGATAGGCTGGAGGCCAAGGCGTCACGAACCGTGCTGGCATCTGGATTCGGCAAGGGTTCCAGCGGTGCGTCGCTGGCCAGAACATTGACATCGAAGCTGATGGACTCTTCCCCCGGCATTTCGCAGACTTGGTCATCGCAGGCTTGCCAAGCGATTCGCAGGGAGATGGACGTTGCCCCGGCCGCGTCGGCGGGAATGCTGGTGGGGAAGACCACCAGAATCCGTCCTTCGTATCCACTGGCCTCCTGGGCGAACAGACCTTCACCGATTTTGAAATCAGCCGCGACGGGCCACACTGGTTCGCCAATGATCCAGCCCTCAGGGGCAGTGATTTCCAATTCGGTCGCAATCGCGTCAGGCTTGGCTTCCGGAGTGCCCTCTCCCGCTTGCAGGTGCCAGTGGTCCTCGATGTCCATAACAACGGCGAGAGCGCCATCGGTGCCGGCTTGAGGGCTGGTTCCTGGCCATGACATCAGTTCTACGGAGAACCGGTCCAGCACGATGGGGTCTGCGGTCCCAATGCTGTTGAAAAGGGCGACCAAGATGAAGGGGAGCGTTCGCATGGAGTCTCTCACAATGAGATTCAAGGTTGGCTTCGGATTCAACCGAAATGATGAAGGTACATCCTATTCGGGGTGAGACGCAGGGAAGGCAGGATGCCCGGATGCAAGACGGACTCGATGGTCCCCAAGTTCGATCGCTTTTGAACGCCGTACGTGGTGGCGAAGTTCACGCGGGCGACGATGGGCCACAACTCTTCACTTTGCGGCCGCCACCCGCCGGCCGAATCAACGTGGAAGCCCATGATTTCCGTCGGCCCGATCGGCTGGGAAAAGAGGCTTTGCGGGCCATCCAGACGATCCAACAGAGGCTTGCCCAAGAACTGGGACAAAGACTGACGGGGTGTTTGGGCAGTTTGGTGGAGTTCCCCGCCCAAAGCATGGAACAAACGACCTGGGCCGATTATTCGGACAAATTGCCCCGCTTGACGTCGTTTGTGTTGTTCCGCTCCAAGGGGTTCGACACCCCATTTTTCTTCAATCTGCCGCCCAAAGTGTTCTACGCGATGCTCGATCGGCTTCTTGGTGGGGGGGATCAATCGGATTTGGTGATTCCAAAGCGGGAGCCCACCAGCATCGAAAAGCAGATTCGAGCCATGCTCATCAAGCACATGGGGGAAGCTTTGACCGCGGCCTGGTCGGTGTTGCCCACCCCGGGCTTCCAGGACGAGAGCAAAGTGGAATCTGACCCCAAAATGGCCCCTGGTCTGGCCCCAAACGAGGTTGTGGTGGAGGTCACCTTTGCCTTCCGGATGTCCGGACGTGAGGGAGAAGTGAGTTTGGCCATCCCCATTCGGGCTTTGGAGCCCCATTTGGATGGGTTGGTTGAAGTCCTCTCGGGAGGGAGTGGGCGGCTGCCCGATGCGTCCCAGAAAAGACGGCTGGATCAGCGTTTACGCACCATTTCGGTCGAGGGAACGGCGGTCTTGGGGTCCACCAGCATCACCCTTGGTGAACTCCAAAGCATGGCCGTTGGCGACGTCTTGGACTTGGATCAAGAGCAGCCATCCTTCACTGTCGGGGGCGGAGCGGCTTGGCCCATGCACGTGGGCAATCGGGGAGATCGCCGAATCGTTCGCCTCGGTTCATCCACATAAGCATCAGATTTCCTTGATTTTCGGTAGGATGGTCCCTTCGTCCCCAGATGGTCTGGGGCCGGTTTGCATCGGGAGCTCTCCGCCATGTGCCAACGGCGTGCTCACATTCGATCCTTGTGCGATGCCAGCTGAGCCACGCTGGGTCTGTCGTCGTTCTTTGGCCGCGTTGCGGCCGGGCGAGGTTCGAATGATCTGATCCCCCGGGTCAGTTCGGTGGTCAACCCTGCAGGTGTTCTGCTGGTTTGACGTTTGGCACGGTGCGATGCCTCTGGTCACAGGGGCACTCGGACCGTGTTCTTTGTTTTGCCTGGCACGTCATTTCGTCAATTTGCATCGTTCCGTAAGGAGTCTCCCGTGAACCCAGCCGACATGATCCGATTGCTCGATTCCATTGCCCAGGATCGAAACATCGACCGCAACCTGCTTCTCCAAGACCTTGAAGAGGCCATGAAGAGTGCGGCTCGAAAGCATTTCAACAGTCTCGATGTTGAGGAGTTTGGGTGCCGAGTCGATCCCATGACCGGAGAGATCACGATGTGGCGGAACGTTTACGACGACATCGATGACCCCGACGCACCAGTGCGGCCGGAACCGATCGCATTGGAAGATCTCGGCCGTATTCCGGCCCAGACGGCAAAGCAGGTCATGATCCAACGCTTCCGTGAGGATGAGCGTGACGCCCTGATGGCCGATTTCGGGAAGCGAAAAGGGGAGATCGTCACCGGGACCATGCAGCGTGTGGAAGGCGGGGCGCTGATCGTGCAAATCGATCGTGCTGAAGGGTTTATGCCCCGATCTGAGCAGATCCCTGGTGAACAGTTCCACAACGGTGACCGCGTACGGTGTTTGATCTTGGATGTTCGAGAACAGGGCACCCAAGTCAAGATCGTGCTCTCTCGAGGAGACCAAGAATTCATTCGGCGGTTGTTCGAGCTTGAAGTTCCTGAAGTCTCCGAACGCGTGATTGAAATCCGAGCCATGAGCCGCGAACCTGGCTTCCGCACCAAAGTTGCGGTGGCTTCCATTGATTCCAAAGTTGACCCCGTGGGGGCCTGCGTTGGCGTCCGGGGATCTCGCATCCGAAACATTGTCGATGAGTTGGGGGGCGAGAAAATCGACATTGTCCGGTGGAATGAGTCCAGTCAAGTGCTCATTGCGAACGCGCTCAAACCCGCCGAAGTGGAAGAAGTGAGTTTGTGCTTCGAACTCGGGCGCGGCACCGTTGTTGTTCGAGAAGACCAACTGTCTCTGGCCATCGGCCGCCGCGGGCAAAATGTTCGTCTGGCCGCACGGCTGACCGGATGGGACTTGGACATCTTGACTCCAGACGAGTTCGCCAAGGGCTTGGAAGCGTTGGATGAAGTGGTCCAAGGCACCGAAGGCATCGAGGGCACGGCCACCGATCGCTTGGCGGCCTTTGGCATGATCAGCGTCTTTGATGTGGAAGAGGTTGGGGTGGAAATGGTCGCCGAGGAGTTGGAGATTGATCCAGCGGTGGCCCAAACATTCATCGACGCGTGTTCGGCTCGTGGCAAGATCATCTCTGAAGAGCAGGCTCGAGCCAAAGAAGAAGAAGCCCGTCGACAAGAGGAGGGTGAATCCGAAGGCCCAGCTGATGCTGAAGCCGCTGCGGCCGCCATCCTTGGTGGTTTCGAAGACTTGCCTCAAGACTTGTCTCAAGACTTGTCTCAAGATTCGCCTCAAGACCAGCCCGACGGATCGGCCGACGAGGTCGCATCTGATTTGGCCGATTCAGACGAGGTCTCGGAGGGTGCGCCCGCCGAAGAAGCTGCCGAAAACGCTTCGGAGCAGGAAGGCTGATTCCCTATGGCCAAGAAAGCACAACTCCGAGTCCACAAACTGGCGAAAGAACTGGGCATCAGTTCCAAAGATGTCATCGCCAAATGTGAAGCCGAAGGCATCCCGGGAATTGAGAACCACCTGTCGCCGGTGTCTATTGGTCTCGCGGCCACCATTCGGGAATGGTTCTCCAAACCCGAAGGCGCCGAAGAATCCACCACCGCGGTCGAAACCGCGGAAAAGGTCGATCTTGATGAGGCCCGGAAAAAGGCTGAGGCGGAGAAGAAGCGCCGCGGTACGCGTCGTCGATCAACCACGGCCAAAGCCAAGTCTGATGCATCCGACGAAGCCAAGAAAGAAGAAGCCAAACTCGAGCAGGCTCGGGTCGAGGCGGCCATCAAAGCCCAGCAGGCTGAGGCTCAAGCTCGTGCTGACGTGGCTGGCGACGCTTCAACATCTGGTGATTCTGATCCCCAGTCTGGCGGCTCAGAGGGGGACGGTGAAAGCCCCGACGTTGTCGTCCCACGCCCCAATGTTCCTGATCGACCGGATGTGATCTCCCCGGCTGGCCCGCGGGTTGCGCCCGAGAAGACCAAATTGTCGGGCCCCAAAGTGGTTCGGATCGAAAAGCCTGATCCGGTTGCGCCCCCGCGCCGACAGCGGGATGGGGCCGGGCCCGGTGCAGCTCCAGCAGCGCACGGGGGTCCACCTGTTGGTCGCCCATCCCCCGGTGGTGGAGGTGTTCGCAATACTCGACGTCGTGACCAATCCCGAGGTGGCGGAGCCGGAGCCAAGAATCGTGGCTTGGGTGAAGTGACCCCGTTCGACTGGCGGCGCCAGGATTACGCGGATCGTGAACAACGGCTGCAAAAGTCCGAGGGCTTCCTCAACCGCGTTCGTCGGGATGTGCGCAAGAAAGATGTACCTACTGGAGAAAAGGCCAAGACGCTGAAACAAACCGGCGGCTCAGCCACCATCCAGTCGCCAGTGGTTCTGAAAGAACTCTCTGCCATTACCGGGGTCAAAGTCAACGACATTGTGCGCCGCTTGGTCAAGAAGGGGCAACCTTTGATGACAGGCGATGGCATCATCGCCGACGATCTTGCGATGGAACTCATGATCGATTGGGGCATCGAACTTGAAGTGCTTCCCGAGATCACTGCCGAGATGGCGATCGAAGAGGCGGCCAAGAATCGCGAGATGGTGGACGCACGTCCCCGCAGTCCGGTCGTCACCATCTTGGGTCATGTCGATCACGGCAAGACGTCCCTGCTCGATGCCATTCGGGATGCGAATGTTGCTGACGGCGAAGCGGGTGGTATCACCCAAGCCACCAGTGCCTTCCGCGTAGGAGTCCAAGTCGGGTCGGAAGAGCGATCGATCACTTTCATCGACACTCCTGGCCACGAAGCGTTCACTGAAATGCGAGCTCGGGGGGCCGAGGTCACCGACGTGGTCATCTTGGTGGTTGCCGCCGATGACGGCGTGATGCCGCAAACCGTGGAATCCATCAATCATGCCAAGGCCGCCGGCGTTCCCATTGTGGTGGCGTTGAACAAGATCGATAAGGCTGAGGCCACCGATGGAAACATCCAGCGCATTCTTGGCCAACTGGCCGAAAACGGACTGAATCCTGTGGAATGGGGCGGTGAGATCGAAGTGGTCAGAGTCTCGGCCATCAATCGCACCAATCTCGACGGTCTCTTGGAGATTGTTGATCTGCAAGCTCAAGTTCTCGAGCTCCAAGCGGATTACGCCGGCTTCGCCGAAGGTACTGTTCTTGAGGCGCAGGTCGAAGAGGGTCGAGGCCCCGTCGCTCGTTTGATTGTCCAACAAGGGCAGATCAACAAGGGTGATTTCATTGTGGTGGGTCGTGCCTGTGGCCGAGTTCGTGACATTTTGAATGATCGCGGTGAACGGGTGAACGAAGCAGGACCTGGCGACCCAATTGCAATCAGCGGTATCGATGAATTGCCCGACTCCGGTGACAATTTTTACTGTGTCAAGAATCTCAAGCAGGCGGAAGCGGCGGCGGAAGAGCGTCGTCAAGCCGAGCGAGAACGCAACTTGGCTGGGGAGAAAGTCACCCTCGACAACATTTTCAATGTGTTGGCGGAACAGAAGAAAGCCGAGCTTCCCATCATCGTGAAGGGCGACGTGTTCGGATCCATCGAAACCCTCAAGGCTCAACTCAGCAAAATCGGTTCGGAAGAAGTCAAAGTCACCATCAAGCACTCTGCTGTGGGTGGTATCAACGACTCTGATGTCACTTTGGCTGAAGCGACTGGCGCCATCATTATTGGATTCAATGTCACAGCGTCCAGTAAGGCCCGAAAGCAGGCGGAGTCCAAAGGGGTTGATATCCGGTACTACGACGTCATCTACGAACTGATTGATGATGTCAAACGTGCGGCCGAAGGCCTGCTTGACCCCGAGCTCAAACTCGAGGTCTTGGGGCAAGCCGAGGTGCGGGCGGTCTTCAGAATCTCCAAGGTTGGCATGGTTGCGGGTTGTTATGTGACCAGCGGCAGCATCCGACGAAATGCCCAGATCCGGGTGACCCGGGACGACATCGTTATCGAAAAGGACCGCCGCTTGAATCAGTTGAAACGATTCAAGGAAGATGCCAAAGAAGTTGCTTCTGGCAATGAATGTGGCATGTTGATTGATGGCTACGACGACATCAAAGAAGGCGATGTCCTCGAGTGCTATCTCACGCAAGAAGTCCGTCGCACCTTGGACTGATCTGGTACCAGCAACGCCATGACCCGTCGTCACGAGCAACTTGAAGAAGTGATTCGCCGAACCCTGCAAGAATCATTGCGCAAAGGGATTGCAGATCCTAGGGTCCGCGGCATTGTGTCCGTTGGTCACGTGAAGTTGGCGCCCGACATGGCGGATGCCACCGCATTCGTCAGCGCCTATCCCGCTGAGAATTTGGAGTTGGTGTTGCACGGTTTGAAGAGTGCCACGCCCCATCTCCGGCGGGAACTGGCCCGCCGCGCCAATCTGCGGCGCACACCAAGACTTTGGTTTAAGAAAGATGCCGGAGCGGCGGCCGCCGCCGAAGTGACCCGGCGACTTGATCCCATCAACGATCCCCACGAAGGAGGCCGTCAGCATGGCCAAGACGAAGAAAATCTCAGCGACTGATGCCGGGAAAGCTCTGAAGCGGCTGTTAAGCAAAGCCAAGAACGCTGAGAACCCTTTTCCCGGCGTCACCGACGCTACCCAAGTCCTGATCCAGTCGTTTTTGATTTGGGAGTGGAACGGGGCCCGTGCCAGCTCTACTTGGTCGCGGATGGCGGAAGATGTCACCGATCTCAATGAACTGCGGGTCACCGTGGTTGATGACTACTTGGAGTACTTCGGTGGTGGTTGTCCCCGAGCTGAAGAGCGAGCCGATCGCTTGCGTGCCACACTTCGTGGAGTTTTTCACCGAGAGCACAGCACTGATCTGTCTGGTCCCGCAGGAGGACCCAAGAAAGAGTTTCGGGAGTATTTGGATTCATTGGAAGGAATGACACCTTTCGTGGCCGCCCGGACAGCTTTGATCTCAGCGGGCTCCCATGCCGTGCCCATTGACGAACGGACCCTTCGTTTGTTGGTGAAATCAGGCGTGATCGATCCGGATGCGACCGTCGAGTCAGCATCTCAAACCATGTCACGCTTGGTGACGGCCGCCAACGGTTTGGATTCTCATTTGGCATTGCAGATGCTGTCTGAAAAAGAGCGGGCTACTCCGGTGATGGATTTGCCTGGGACCGTCCCGGAAGAGCCAAAGCCGAAAAAAGCCAAAGCCGCTTCGGTGAAGAAGAAGACCACAAGCAAGGCATCCCCCGCCAAGCCGGCAGCGAAGAAAGCTTCGTCGAAGAAGGTCGCAGCCAAGAAGCAGGCCACCAAGAAGTCCACGGTCAAGAAGTCTGCGGCCAAAAAGGCCACCAAGAAGTCCACGGTCAAGAAGTCTGCGGCCAAAAAGGCCACCAAGAAGACCACCAAGAAGACCACCAAGAAGACCACGGTCAAAAAGTCTGCGGCCAAAAAGGCAACCGCAAAGAAGGCTCCAGCAAAGAAATCGGTTACCAAGAAATCATCCGCCAAGAAGACGGCCAAGAAGACCACAAAGAAATCAACCAAGAAGTAATGGGCTCTTAGAGCATCGAGGAGTGTGTTATGGCAGGACACAGCAAATGGGCCAACATCAAGCATCGCAAGGCACGTCAAGATGCTGCGAGAGGGAAGGCGTGGAGTCGCTGCTCCAAGGCGATCATCGTTGCCGCCAAGGCTGGTGGAGGTGATCCGTCCATGAACTTGACCCTGCGCTACGCCATCGAGGACGCGCGGGCCGAGAACATGCCGAAGGACAACATCACTCGTGCGATCAAACGTGGCACGGGTGAATCTGGTGAGAACGTTGAATACACCGCCGTTCGGTACGAGGGGTATGGGGCCAACGGCGTGGCCTTCGTGGTAGACACCTTGACCGAAAATGTGAATCGAACCGCCCCGCAAATCCGGTCGATCTTCGACAAGGCTGGCGGGAACATGGGCAAGCCAGGCTCCGTCTCTTTCGGCTTTGATGAGGTCGCGTTGGTGATCGTGTCCGCGGAAGGACTCGACGAGGAGAAGGCCATGGAGATCGCTTTGGAGGCTGGCGCTGAAGATGTTCAATCTTCAGAAGACGTTTTTGAGATCACCGGCCCGCCTGCGGCGTGCTACGCCATTCGCGATGCTTTCGTTGAGGCCAACGTGGAGCCAAGTTCATTCGAGCGGACGATGATCCCGCAAAATGAAGTGTCTTGCGATGTCGAAACCGCGAAGAAGGTGCTTCGACTCTTTGACGCGCTGGACGAACACGACGATGTGCAAAAGGTCTACCACAATGGCGACCTCCCCCCCGAGGCGTTCGAAGCCTAAACCCTGATTGGCTTATGAATTTTCTTCGGCGCGAGGATGGGCGTCGTCAAAAGCTTCACGCAGTCTTCCGGTCGAAACGTGCGTGTACACCTGGGTTGTCGACAGCGATTGGTGGCCCAAGAGTTCCTGGACGCTCCGAAGATCAGCTCCAGAGTCGAGCAAGTGGGTTGCAAACGAGTGTCGCAGCGTGTGGGGGCTGATTTCAGGGTCCAGTCCCGCTTCTTCCAGATATTTGGAGACTTTGCGGCGGACCGATCGGGTGGAAAGCCGGCCGCCATGCTTGTTGACAAACAGGGGGCTTGTTGGACGATCCTCCGCAGAAGGCGCTCGTGAGTCCTTGTTCAACAATTCAAGGTAGGCCAGAATTGCGGCGGTGGCGTGAGAGCCCAGCGGCACCAGACGCTCTTTTCGTCCTTTGCCCTGCACCACGATTTCTCGTTGGTCCACATTGAGATCTTCGTGGTTGATGCCCACCAGCTCGCTGACGCGCAGCCCCGTGGAGTACAAGGTTTCCAAAATGGCTCGATCTCGAGCGCCCAGCAAATTGGTGGTGTCGGGGGTCGAGAGCAAACGTTCGATCTGCTCCAGATCCACGGCTTTGGGCAACCGCTTCTCTTGCCTTGGCGTGCGGATCAACAGCATGGGGTTGTCCTGCCGCAACTCTCGCTTTTCCAACCAGCGGTGGAACGAGCGAAGGGTGGCGATTTTCCGCGCCATGGTGGCGGGTGAGTATTCCTGTTCAGCCAAAGTCGCCAGGAAGGCCCGAATGCGATCGGTATCTGCCCCCAAGATCAACCCGGTCACGGTGTCGGTGCCAGGATTGCCTTGTTCGAAGGCCAGTGCTTCAGCCGTCTCGGTTGCGGGCTCACCGAGGGTCTCCTCTAAGTGCTCCACATACTGCCGAAGGTCAGCCCCGTAGCAACGCGAGGTGTACTGGCTGAAATGGCGTTCGTCGAGCAAGTACTCGGTAAAGGTTTTCACAATTGGGAGCATCTGGTTCATGGCATCCTTGTCCTTGACAGTGCTATCGGGCGTTCTGGATCCGTCCATGGGTCCAAGACGGGGCTGAGGGGGGGTTGGGGTTGGTCAGTGCGGGTTGTGCGGTCTGGGATAGCTGGGGATTTCCCGAGATTCAGGGCGAAGGTGGGCTTCCACCACCGAGGCTGCGAGCGGATCAAGCTCACCCCGGAGCGCCAAATCAGCGACTGCGGATCTCAGAGATTCTTCTTCCCCTGCGGGACAACGGAACATCCACACGTGTCCTCGGAGTTCGAGGGCCAGCAATCGTTCTTCTGAGGTTTGCATCGCGGATCCCTTCTGAGGACCCACTGGTCCCCATTTACATGCCCGTGTTCGACTTGGAGGCCATCAGAGCCTCCAGCAACCGATCCACGGCGTAGCGGAAGTACGAATCCATTTCTCGCAGCGGAGCGTCGTGCCCGACTCGACTTCGAGCCCAAGTTCTGGCGTCCGATGCGGTATCCGCATCCTTCGCATCAAAGACTCGACCGGCTCGAAATGCCCGAAGGGCGGGGGCCGGTCGGGACCCTGGGTCAACAGGTGAGGCATCGTTTCGGACGGGATCAAGAAAGATGGCTTGATCACCCCGCCGCTCGTGGAGAACACCTTCGAGTCCAACCACAAACGGGGGATATGGATCAAAAGATGTCGTCGAGACCGTCAGAATGCTTTGCACGCCGAGGGCATCGGCCAAGCGGTCCAGCTCGGCAGGGGTTCGGGCCCGATCGAGCCCCATTTCGGCCAAGGCGGCTCGGACTCGATCGGGTGGAGGAACAAAGAGGTTTCCACCGCGTGCCAAGCGTTCCGCCACGGCGTCCGTGGCCCGATCAATCTCGAGCCCGCTCCAACCCGATTCGTTCCGGATGGGTTGGACAGCGACGCCAAGTGGCTGTGATTGCTGGGTTTGCATCATTGATTGATGGCACCCGAGAAGGGTGAGTACCGAACACAACACAGCCAATGGGATTCGTACAGTTGTCATGGCGTCCTGCCTGTTTGTCGACGTGCCACCCACGCCGAAGAATGGTTCAACGGGCTCGTCAGAGCCCATAAACCTTATTTCGTCCCTTCGGCGTCTTTTCCGAGAGTGATAGACGAATTTCCTTGGGGTTCAGTGAAAGCATGCAGGCCGGCCTCTCCGGCCCGGCGTCCTGCAGCGTGGATCCGCTGATCGAAGCCCCAGGCCATAGACCAGAACGTGTCTGCTTGGTCCACGTGAATTTCAACCGGTCTGCCGCCATCCGCCGCCACGGTCCAGATCCCTGAGAGCGGACCACCAGCGTTGCGGGCTCGCAGGAAGGCCAGATGCAGCCCATCGGGTGACCAACTTGGGGCAATGGCGCCGTATCCATCATCCGTTGGGGCAACGACTTGCGCGAGCGCTCCAGTTTGACCTTGCGGATTGATTTCCAGGGTAAAAATAGACCACAGGGGGCCGTCGGCTTGCGGCCGGTGCTGGAAAGCAATGCGATTCCCTGCCGGATCCCAGGCCGGATGTCTTCCTGGCGTCTGGAGATCAATATCACGCCCATCGATCAGATTTCTGATCCAGATGCGATATCCATCGGTGGAGCCGGGGATGCTGCGGGCGTAGGCCATCCATTCTCCATCTGGGGAGACTGAGGGTTCAAATTCATCCACAATGTCGTCGTGGGTGACTTGTTCGACTGGTCCGGTGCCATCCGCCCGGGTGCGGAGGATGTCCCAAGACCCCCATCGGTTGCTCGAGAAGTACACCCAGGTCCCATTTGGGCCGTAGGTTGGCATGCGGTCCTCGCCGGGAGCGGGGGCCAAGGCCACACGAGAGGCATCTCGCCCTCGGTCCAGTCTTTGAACGTACAGGGCTGATTCTCCGGGCTGCTGCTGCTCGCTGTACACCATGTGGATCCCGTCCACGCTGGTGGCCGGATCCGCCAATTCTCCGCGGGCGGTGTGAACCACATCGGCCCAGCGGCCGGGCTGAGGAGGGGGGGGAGGTGGGGCATCCTTCAGGACCACCACCTCTTTGGTGCAGGCGGTCAGCAGAAGGCCAGTCGTAAGGGGGGTGAACCAGTGACGCACATCTTTTCATCGGATTCCGTGGGAACTCGGCTTGAACAAGATGAGCAAAGACGCTGGGTTCCCTATAATGGTCCCTTCGCATTTCAGACCTCGTAGCTCAGTCGGCAGAGCAGTGGACTTTTAATCCATTTGTCGTGGGTTCGAGTCCCACCGAGGTCATTTCAGCGTCACGGAGGACAGCGTGGTTGGTTCAACGGCTCCACATCCACTGGTTCTGCACGCCAGTTGGGCTGCAGGCAGCACCCATGTCTGGGCCGAGTCTTCATTGGAAGATTTCGAGCAGGCCGAGGCTTTGCAAGAAGCCTTGATCGCCGCCGGTTTGCCTGCGGAGGCGTTGAGTGGGACCACGCTTCTCCAACTTGAGTTGCCGAAGAAATCTGGTCAACACGTCGCCAGCGATCGGATGCAAGATGTCACCGGTGTGGTCCTTGAGGACTCCGGCGATTTTGACGGTTCGGTGTGTGAGACCCCGGCGGTAGGCGTAAAGGCCGATCACTTGGGGCAATTGGCCCAACTCGAACATTCTCCGAGCATTCGTTTGGCTCATGACGTTCGCTGGTGGTTGGAAGTCGCTGATTTTGCCGCCGAACTGATGCTTCGTCATCGCTACGTTCCCACTTTGGTTCGTCGTCGAGACCGATCCCTCACCGCACGTTGGTCCCCTTGGTTGCATGATCCAACCGTGCGAGGCGAAGCCGAACGTTTGCTTGGCGCGATGCCCGCGGTGATTTTGGCCGATGAATCGGTTGCCGGACAAAGCGCCTGGGACATTTTGGTCGAGGTGCTCGTTGAGTTGATCGATGCGCGGGTGCGGCGAGTGTTGCGGGCTGAAGATTATGTCGACAGCCTCGATGGGCAAAGTTCGGAAGATCCATCGGTGGCGTGGCTCTCGGGGTTGCTGGATCTGGGGACTTCGGTGGCTTCTGATGGAGACGCTGCCTCCACACTGTTCCGCGGCGCGAGCGAATGGCTGGGCACGCTTTCCGATCCTGAAGACGGCGCCGGTATCCGCTTGGGACTTCGTTTGGTGGAACCGCCAAAAGATGCGGACGCCAAAAGTGCTCGCTGGACGGTCCAGTTTTTCTTGCAGGCCGCGGGCGAAGAAGGGGAACGTTTGGAGGCTGACGAGATCCACAACGATCCCGAAGCCGGACTCCGCTTGGGTATGGTTCGTCGTGCTCCGGATGAGTTGCTCTTGGCCGAGTTGGGCCGCGCTGCCCGAGCCTGCCGGGAACTCGAACCAGCGTTGGAAGACGCCAAGCCAGCCGAATTGGTCTTGGACACCGTTGCTGCCCACCGACTTCTGACGGCCGGCGTACCGCTGCTTCGTGAAGCGGGCATCGTGGTTGAGTTGCCTGAATGGTGGAATACCCGTGATCGTGGCATTGGTCTGCGTTTGAGTTTGGCTCCAAGCGAGTCCGAAAGTGGCAGCACCTCGGATCTTGATGCCGGTGCGAGTGTTCTCGGATTGGATGCCTTGGTTGATTTCAAATGGGAAATCTCCGTGGGCGATCAGATCTTGTCTTTTGATGAGTTCCAAGCCTTGGTGGCTGAAGCAAGACGCGGTCCGGTCCTACGCCGTGTGCATGACCAATGGGTCGAACTTGATCCTGAGGTTTTGGCCGATGCCGCTGCTCGACTCGCCGCCGCCCGGGAAGGACAAGGCACCATCCTCGAGGCCATGCGGATGGCTTGGGAAGGAGAAGAGGGGGGGATTCCTCTTACGGGCATCGAGGCATCGGGCTGGGTCTCTGAACTCTTGGATTCCGGCTCCGCCAATTACACCCAAGTTGATCAGCCTGAATCTCTTCAGGGTGAGCTTCGTCCCTACCAACAGCGTGGTTTGTCGTGGTTGGCGTTCTTGGACCGGTTCGGTCTCGGCAGTTGTCTGGCCGACGACATGGGGCTCGGCAAAACAGTTCAACTGTTGGCCCTTCTCTTGCACGAGCGCAAAGGGGGCGCGCAACCTGGCCCCACTCTCCTGGTGGTTCCCACCTCGGTTGTCTCGAATTGGAAGCGTGAAGCGGAACGCTTCGCCCCCGATCTTCGCGTCTCGATCCACCATGGTTTGGAGCGAACCAGTGGTGATGCCTTCGATCGTATGGTCGAATCGAGTGACATCGTTGTCACGACCTATTCGTTGGTTGGCCGTGATAAGGAAGACCTTGAGCGGGCCGAATGGCACCGCGTTGTTCTCGATGAAGCCCAATACATCAAGAACCCTCCAACCAAACAAGCGGCCACGATTCGAGCGCTCCCCGCTCGACGTCGTATCGCTTTGACCGGAACGCCAGTCGAGAACAGATTGTCTGAACTCTGGTCCATCATGGAATTCTTGAATCCTGGGTATCTGGGTTCATCAGGGGAATTCCGCCGCCGGTTTGCGGTACCCATCGAACGACACCGCGATGGAGATCGTGCGGAGCGGCTGCGGCAAATGGTTCGTCCGTTCGTCTTGCGCCGAGTGAAAACCGACCGTTCGGTCATCGATGACTTGCCGCCGTGCACCACGACCATCGAGCACGCCACTTTGACTCCAGAACAAGCCACCCTGTACGAGCAAGCGGTTTCCGGCATGATGGGTGAACTGGGAGAAGCCGAAGGCATTCGCCGGCGAGGCCTGGTGTTGGCGATGTTGGTTCGTCTCAAGCAGATCTGCAATCACCCAGGTTTGGTCGAAGGTGACGCGGATTCTTCCGAAATTGGTATTGATCCTGAAGCCATCCGAAACCGTTCCGGCAAGTGCCGCCGTCTTTGCGAAATGCTGGAGGAGGTCCAAGCCTCTGGGTCCAAAGCATTGGTCTTCACCCAATTCCGACGAATGGGTCATCTTTTGGTCTCCATGTTGCGGCGCACTTTGGATCGGGAAATCTTGTTCCTCCACGGGGGAACCCCAACCGCCAAGCGTCAAGAGATGGTGGACCGTTTCCAAGAAGCTGGGAACGACATTCCGGTCTTCGTTCTTTCGTTGAAAGCCGGTGGGGTTGGCTTGAACCTCACCGCCGCGAACCATGTCTTCCACTTCGATCGATGGTGGAATCCGGCGGTGGAAAATCAAGCCACCGACCGTGCATTCCGAATTGGTCAAACCCGGGCTGTTCAGGTGCACAAGTTCGTTTGCTCAGGCACGCTGGAAGAGCGAATCGATCGCATGATCGAATCCAAAGTCGAGTTGGCGAGGAACATCGTTGGTTCTGGAGAGAATTGGCTGACCGAATTGGACACCGACGAACTTCGGAATTTGTTGACGTTCCGGGGCGGTGATTTTGGGGATGAAGAATGACGGATCCCCAATACCAGCACGAGAGGACCGAGCCTCGACGGGTGAAAAAAGGCATCATCGTTGCCGAAGGTGGCCCGGATTGCACCGGTGATTCGCCGGCATCTCGATTGTGGCTCTCGGTCTTGGAACGTTCTGGCACGGAGGCCAAAACTGAGGGCCTTCGCTGGGGGGCCTTGGGCCAAGCCATGGGTATCGCGGGCTTGCCGGGCCGGATCAGGGTTCGGGTTCAAGGCATCCGTCGTCAGCCGCATGAAGTGGATTTGCTTGTTCCGGTCCTTTCCGAAACCGTCCGCGAAATGGTGGTTGAGCGACTCAGTGAGGACCCTCGCAATTTGGTTCGTATCGAAGAGGGAGGCATCCCGAGCAATCTGGTGGGGTTGATCCGTGAACTTGGCGGACGTCTCGTGCCGACCGGCGCCGATTTGTCGGCCGAGATGGATGAGAAGCCGATCGGTTTTGAACACAGGGTGGTTTGCGCCGCGGCCGCGGCCGCTCAATTGCTCGAGCAAGACCTCAAGCCATTGTTGGTTGCCGTCGGACTGCCGATGGATGATCTCGCGGTCCTGCTTCGGGATGCACGCGCGGTACGACTTCGGGGCGCTCTGACCGCCCACCGTGATCCACGGCCCACAACCGCAGGGCCTGACCCCGAACGCAATTTCTGGAGAGGTCGAAGTTCATCACAGCCTGAGGCAATGGGGCCATTCCCACCACTTGCTTTGTTGATGCGTCTGGGCAAGCCACCTTTGAAAGGAAAGTTCCCCATGGTGGGCTTGCTGGAGAGCATCTACCGAACGGTTGCAGAAGATGTGGACCGCGACCGAACCGAACGAGATGAAGCAATGGCATCGCCACCACAAGAAAACTGAATGGCGAAAGCGGCTTAGCCCCAAACGCTGAGCAATCGAAGAACATCTTGGAATGTCACGGCGCCATCACCATCAAGATCGGTAGGGCATGGTTTGCCGCATGGGCCGAATGAACTCAGCAGGGTGATGAGATCATCAAAGTCAACAGCACCGTCGCCATTAAAGTCAGCGGGCTCGCCGGTATCGCAAGATTGCACGGTGATCTCTACCCGGTCAACGGCTGATTCCACGACAGAACCATCACCAATATCGGTAGAGATAAATCGAATCCGGCACGTTTCGGATGGGGACACAAAATCAGCCACCCGGAACTGCTTCTGAACCCAGCCCCCTGAAGACTCACTGGAATCCCCCGCGACCGTTTCCAAGTTGGCCCAAGATCCACCGTTGTCAGCAGAGATTTCAACCGTAAAGGGGTCGCCTCCCGGGCTTGCTCCGACGGCGTTGTTGTGCCAACGCCAGTAACTCAGAACGGCGTCGGGATTGCTGGCGTCCAACGTCGGAGAGGTCAGCACCGTCTCGCCACCATCCACGTCGCTGTTGCAGTCTCCACCGTTGTTTGAGTTGTCGGTGAGGAACGCGCTCGAACTGCCGTCTGGAGTTTCAGTGGGATTCCCTCGATCGCAGTTGGTGATCGGAACGCCACGTGTCCATTGTCCATCGGTCGCGGTTCCGCTCACTGTCCATCCGGAATTGGTTTCAAATCCGTCCAGGAAAAGCACATCCACATTGTCAGCCACGGTGGCATCAAAGTTCCCAAGTCGTCGTTCTCCGCCCATCATGTCCGAGGCGGCGACAGACCATGAAAGGGTTGACGTGCAGGGTAGGGGGCCGGTACTTCCGGTCCATCGTGCACTGGTCGAATTAAAGATCAACGGGATGCTGCTGGGAACACCATCAATAGAGAAGTCAAGAACGGGTGAATTTGGATCCAGGGCTCCAGGTTCCGTCTCTTCAATTTGCAGTGAGACCGACAAGCCGGCACTGCCCACGGTCGGGGTTGGTGCGGTGTCGAGGGTCAGATTCAGTGGGACTCCGGGACCAATTTCTGGAAGCTCTGAGCGGTAGAACTCCAAGGTGCAGCGCATGCGGCGGGCTTGATCCGGGGTGAATTGGTTCATGCACGCGTCATCCGAGTAATCCATGTAGTTGTTGACAGGATCCAAGCTGCCACAAGATGAAGGGCTTCCGCAGCCAAAGTTTGGACCGCTTTCGGCGTTGGTATCACAAACCAAGTCTCCCGAAGTGCTGCAGGCAGAGCCGCAGCCACCTTGGAAGGTGTGAAGGAGGCCAAGGTAATGGCCGACTTCGTGGGTCAATGTGCGGCCCAGGTCATACGGCGCTTGCGTCGAACAATCTCCCCAAGATGACCAAAGGACCACCACTCGGTCGCTCGGGTCTCCGGCAATGCCCTGCTGCGGAAATCCTGGCACGTAGCCGAGGTTCCCACCGGCTGTGTTGGTGTAGATGTTCATGTAACGAGA
>PAHO01000030.1 GCA_002705085.1 Phycisphaerae bacterium
CGCCGAAGCAGGCCAAGTGCACATCACCTTCACCGACGAATCTGGAAACGCCACCGAGCTGCGTGCACCGGTTGCGGTCGAAGCCGGTGAAGTGGTGGACTCCTCCTTCATGTGCAAGGCTTCATTGACTTCCTTCCTTCAGAAGCAAGTCGCTTGCGCCAAGGACAACGACGTGCTGTTCTCGCTGCACATGAAAGCCACCATGATGAAGGTCTCGGACCCGATCATTTTCGGGCACGGCGTTCGCGCGTGGTTTGCTCCGCTCTTTGAGAAGTACGGCGAGACGTTTGCCACCCTGGGCGTGAACCCCAACAACGGCTTTGGCGACGCCATCAGCAAGATGCAAGGCCACGCCGACGAGGCGGCCTTCACCGCCGATGTGGCCGAGTACCTGGGCGGCATCGCCATGGTCGACTCTGACCGCGGCATCACCAACTTGCACGTCCCCAGCGATGTCATCATCGACGCTTCGATGCCCGCCATGCTGCGTGACTCTGGATGCATGTGGAACACCCAAGGCGAGCGTCAAGCCGCGAAGGCCGTCATTCCCGACCGCACCTACGCCGGCGTGTACGCGGCGGTGGTCGAAGACTGCAAAGCCAATGGCGCGTACGACCCCACCACCATGGGAAGCGTGCCCAACGTGGGCTTGATGGCCAAGAAGGCCGAAGAGTACGGATCACACGACAAGACCTTTGAAATGTCTGGCTCGGGCACGGTGCAAGTGACGACCGCCGACGGCACCGTGCTGATGGAGCACACGGTGCGCGAGGGCGACATCTGGCGGATGTGCCAAACCAAAGACGCACCGATTCGCGACTGGGTGCAACTGGCCCTCCGCCGCGCCAAAGCCACGGGCTCACCCGCGGTGTTCTGGCTCGACCGAAACCGCGCCCACGACGCAGAACTGCTGAAGAAAGTCGAACCGCTGCTCGCCGAGTTGGGCACCGATGGTCTGGACATTCACATTTTGGCCCCGGCCGAGGCCTGCCGGTTCAGTCTCGAACGCATTCGCCGCGGGGAAGACACCATCTCCGTCACCGGAAACGTGCTTCGGGACTACCTCACCGATTTGTTCCCCATTCTCGAAGTGGGCACCAGCGCGAAGATGCTCTCCATCGTTCCATTGATGAACGGCGGCGGACTCTTCGAAACCGGAGCCGGTGGTTCGGCCCCGAAACACGTGCAACAAGTGGAAAAAGAAAACCACTTGCGCTGGGACTCGTTGGGTGAGTTCATGGCGCTCGGCGCTTCCTTCGAGCACTTGGCCAATGCCACCAACAATCCCAAGGCTAAGGTCCTCGGCACCACCATCGACACCGCCACCGAGCGGTACCTCATGGAAAACCGAGCCCCCAGCCGCAAGGCCGGCGAACTCGACAACCGTGGCACCCACGTGTACGTCGCCGCGTTCTGGGCCCAAGCCTTGGCCGAGCAAACCGACGACGCCGAGCTGGCGGCCCACTTCGCACCGCTCGCGGAAACCATGAACACCGAACTGGACAACGTGATCCAAGCTCTGAACGATGCTCAAGGCAACGCCGTGGATTTGGGTGGGTACTTCCGTCCCGATGCCACCAAGGCGGACGCCGTCATGCGTCCGGTAGCCATGTTCAACGAGTTGCTCGAAGCCGCTGGCGTCTGAGTTCAGCCGTTGATGGTCTGACGCCCGACCGAATGCAGCACGAAGCCTTCGCGCCGTGCGGTGGCCGTGCTGTAGAGGTTGCGACCATCAAACACCACCGGTGTCCGCATCAATGACTTCATGCGGGCAAAGTCGGGGCTCTTAAATTCATCCCAATCCGTAGAGACCACCACCGCGTCGGCCCCTTCGACCGCCTCGTACATGTTGCCAACCAAAGCGCACAAACCCGGATGTTGACGCGCGCAATTTTCAGACGCCACTGGGTCAAACGCCACACACGTCGCGCCTGCGCGTTGGCAGTACTCCATCAAAGTGATGGCGGGGGCTTCTCGAATGTCGTCGGTGTTGGGTTTGAACGCAATACCCCAGAAAGCCAATTTTAAACCCTGCAAGTTCTCACCGAATTGACTGCAGATTTTGGCAAAGAACCGGGTCCGCTGCATCACGTTGACATCGTTGACCGCTTGGGACAACGGGGTCGAAACCCCTTTGGCCTCTCCCATGGCAATACAGGCCCGAGTGTCCTTGGGGAAACACGAGCCCCCGTAGCCCAAACCGGGATACAAAAATTTTCCGCCAATACGCGGGTCCGCGCTCATGCCACGGCGGACGCGTTCGACATCAGCGCCATACGCCTCACACAGGGCGGCCATTTCGTTGATGTAGGAAATTTTGGTCGCCAAGAAATTGTTGGAGGCGTATTTCACCATCTCTGCCGAGAGCACATCCATCACCATGATGGGATTGCCCGAGCGCACAAAGGGTTCGTACAACTGCCGAAGCACCACGCCGGTCTCTTCGTCGTCCACCCCCAAAATGACACGGTCGGGGTAATTGAAATCCCGGACGGCAGCCCCTTCTTTGAGAAACTCAGGGTTGTCAGCCACCGCAAAGGGAACATCGGGTCCCACAATCTCACGGATGGCATCTCGGACCTTGTGGGTCGTACCTACGGGTACCGTGGATTTGACCACCACGATTTTCGGCTTCTGTTCCGGGCCCAATGCTTTGATCACCGCTCCCACATCGCGGGCCGCAGCCAGTACGTATTGCAAATCGGCACTGCCATCTTCACCGGTTGGGGTGCCAACACAGATAAAAATAACATCTGCGGTTTGGTAGGCGGCTTCTTTGTCGAGCGTGAAGGTCAGCCGGTTGGCTCCGATGTTTTTGGCCAAAAGTTCCGGCAGCCCTGATTCATAAATGGGACAACCGCCCTCTTCAAGAACCTTGATCTTTTCCGGATCTACATCCAAACAAACCACGTCGTTGCCGGTGTTTGCAAAGCAAGTGCCGGTGACCAAGCCGACGTACCCCGTTCCAACCATTGTGAGCTTCATAGCAGAATGATTTTACGTCGCCGCACTTCGGTCTGGTTCAGGTTTGGTTCTGAAACCAAGAAACAGTCCTTTGCAACCCTTCCCGCAGGCTGACGGCCGGCGACCAATTCAATAATTCCCGAGCCCGGGTGATGTCCGGGCATCGTTGTTTGGGATCGTCGTTGGGGATCGGCTGGTAGGTCACCGTAGCCTCACGGCCGCATGCTCGCGCGACCGCCTGCACCAAATCCAGCATGCTGCATTCTTCGGGATTGCCCAAATTGACCGGCCGAGGTTCTTCCCCATCCAATGCCATCAAACGAATCAAACCTTCGATCAAATCATCTCGGTAACAAAAGGACCGGGTCTGCGAACCATCGCCGTAAACCGTTACTGGTTCTCCCCGAAGCGTCTGCAGAACGAAATTGGAAACCACTCGACCGTCGTTCGTCGCCATGCCTGGGCCGTAGGTGTTAAAGATCCTCGCAATGCGAACCTCTACGTCGTGACTTCTGCGGTAATCCGAGCACAAAGCTTCAGCCGCACGCTTCCCTTCGTCGTAGCACGCGCGAGGGCCGAGCGTGTTGACCAAACCGCGATACGATTCTGGCTGGGGATGAACGTCAGGATCACCGTAAATTTCACTGGTTGAAGCTTGCAAAACCCTCGCCCCGCACCGTTTGGCCATACCCAAGATATGGATCATGCCCAAGACGGATGTTTTCATGGTCTTGATGGGATTCGCTTGATAATGCATCGGCGAGGCCGGGCAAGCCAGGTTGTAAATTTCATCAACTTCCAAGCGGATCGGCTCGGTGACGTCGTGCTCAATGAATTTGAAGTTGCCCGAGCCCAAGAGGTGTTCGATGTTGTCGACGCTGCTGGTCAACAGATTGTCCAAGCAGATCACTTCATGTCCAGCTTGCACCAGTCGCTCGCACAAACTCGCACCGAGGAAGCCTGAGCCGCCCGTCACCAGAATGCGTCCCTGGTTGCCCATTGCTGAAACCTTCCTCTCACGAAATCAAAATGGAGCCGGGGGGATTCGAACCCCCGTGCCGAGGCGGATCAATCAGCCGCATCTCCGTGTGCAGTCGCTTCTTTGATCTCGGGCATCTGGGCTGCAAGCGACAGCATTCCAGAATTCCACACGACAGTGTTGTCTCGCCCTCCCCCCTGTCGTACAGGTTTGGGCCAGCCTTCTAATTGTCGGTCCCCACCTCAGAAGGCGTCGGGTGGTGACCGTCGCGGTTTAGGCCGCGAGGGAGTACTGCGAATTTGCAGATAAGGGTTTTGCACACTTGGTAACGCGGGTGTGTGCGCCGCGACACGCAGCGAGAAGACGTCAACCGTCCGGTCAAAACCAGTCGGCCCCTGATGTCAAAGAACCAATGAGTTTACCGCAAGCCAAGGTGCGGGCAAGAAGATCTGATCGGACTTAGGGACTTGTGGCTCCCGCCAGACCAATGGCAGCGATGAGCCCCAGAACAATCAGGATCTGAAGTGTGAACACCAGAATGGACAGAAGGACGGACACCATGGCGAGGGTTTTGCCCGATTTGGTGGTTGAGTACCCGGAACGGTCCATGATCCCAGCTTCCATGGCCCGCAAGTCATGACGGCCAAAAACCCAACCAAGGATGCCCAGAACGACCGCGAGTACCGTGAGGACGAAGGGAATGAACTGGTTGGTGCAACACCCCACCACGTTGATGATCAAGGACGACAGCCCCAAGCCAAAGACCACACTGGCGCGGTGCTGCTGCAAGACCGGGTGTTCTGGATGTGTCATGGAGCCTCCTTTGTGAATAGGCGATTTGTCGCTCCGACCTTACACTACAACAAGTGAGCGACCCAGCCCCCCACCCGACCGCTGAAGATATCGAGCGAACTTTTGACCATCCCTTGGTCAAAGGCACCCGTCCCATCGCCCAAGGTGGGCTCATGCTGCTGCAGTGGGCCTTGCAATTTGGTTGGACCTGCGAAGGTTTGGGCCGACTTCGGGCCATCGATGGGCCATTTATCTTGGCGGCCAACCACACCAGCCATGCTGATACCCAAGCCATTTTGTCGGTGTTGCCCTCACGCATCCGAGACCGGACGTGCGTGGCCGCCGCCCAAGACACTTTTGGCGCTGCAAGTGAAATCCACTCTCTGAAGGACATTCAAAAGACGGCGGTGGAATTTGCCGTGGCCAGCGCTTTTCGCGCGTTTGCTTTCGACCGCCGCGGATCCCCGCTTCGATCGCTTCGAACCGCCATCGAACTCGTTGATCACGGATGGAATCTTTTGATTTATCCCGAAGGCACGAGAAGCCGTACTGGTACCCCTGGGGAGTTCAAGCCGGGCATCGGTCTGCTGGCCAAAAAGACCGGCGTCCCTGTGGTGCCAGTTCGGGTGACGGGCAGCAACGAAATCCTCCCTCCCGGAGCTACGGTGCCCAGACCCGAAACCGCGCACGTGGCATTTGGCGCCCCCCTGCAATTGGAAGACGGTGAAGACACTCGAGCTTTCCCGGGGCGACTTCGGGAAGCGGTGCTTTCGCTTCGTACCGAGCCTCGTCCGAGACCGGATCGCTTTCGCATCTTGGCCCGGCACGTGTACCGATCGGTGGCGCAGCGAATTTCGGAGTTTGACTCGTGAGCGATCCTTTTGCTTTGCTTCAATTGCCAAGCACCTTCACCCTGTCTTCTGATGCACTTGATTTAGCTTGGATGCGTGCGAGTGCCACGGCGCACCCCGATGCCGGAGGGAGCGTGGATCACGCCGCCCAGCTCAACGAGGCACGCGAACTCTTGGCCAATCTCGAAAGCAGAGCCAATCTGCGACTGAACATGCTGGGGGGACCCGGCGCGGATCAAGACCAACGGTTGCCCGACGGCTTCCTCATGGAGATGTTGGAGCTCCGCGAAACCATCGATGCAGAAATCGAGACCGAGGGAGCTCCTGCAATCGAACGGTGGAAAAACTGGGTGGATGCGGAGTGCCAGAAGGCGTACACCAAAATCACCCCCGTGCTTGATGCGGAATCAGCCCCTGAAGAGGCACGCACCGAAGTTCGGCTGGTCTTGAACCAAGTTCGGTACCTCGAACGACTTCGTGAGCAACTGTGATGTGGGTCGAACTTCTTCCATTGCTGTTCACATTGCCCTTGCTGTTGCTTTCTGGTTTTTTCTCTGGATCCGAAACCATGCTGTTCGGCTTATCCGCTGCCGATCGGGCCGAACTTCGTGGCCGACACCCAGCGGTATCCAACCGCATTGAGCAATTGACCAACGATGAGCCCAGGCTTCTGGTCTCCATCCTGATGGGCAACACCATCATCAACTGTTTGTTCTTTGTCATCACTTCGGCCATCTTGTTGCAGGCCGATCTTGGCGCCGCATGGTCGGCCGGAATTGCCACCGGCTTGCTGCTGCTGTTGGTGGTGGTGGGTGAGATTATCCCCAAAGCCATGTGTGATGCGGGTCGGGTGTCAGCAGCGGTGCTGCTGTCGGGCCCCCTGCTGGTTTGGACCAAACTGGCTGGTCCCGTTGCGGCAACCATCGAGCGCACCATTGTTGATCCATTGGCCCGACTCTCAGGCTCCGAAGCAGAACAAGATCCTGACGCGGGTCGACGTGCACTGCGAACCATCGTGGAACAAGCGGCCGCCGACCGGGTCCTGCAAAGTGGTGAAGCCGAAATGTTGTCCGAGCTCATGTCCATGCCCGCACGCCGTGTACGGGATGCCATGACCCCGCGTCTTCGGATGCCCATGCTGTCTCATGATGCGACTCGAGCCGAAGCCGCCCGACTGTTGTCCCAGCAGCAAACACCATTGGTCACCGTGATTGGCGAGGGTCCCGATGATGTGATTGGCTTTTTGCACGCCAAGAGATTCCTGCACCGAGAACTTCCAACCGTTGGGCATCCATCGGCGCTGCAACCGGTACGAGCCATTCCTGAAACCGCCACGCTGGAAGATGCTCTCCAAGCATTTAAACGCACTGGTTCTCGAGCGCTCATCGTGGTCGATGAGTTCGGTGGGACCGAAGGGGTCCTGACCATCGAAGATGTGGCTGAAGAATTGGTGGGCGACCTGCGCCACCACCGCCCCGCCGACCTGGCCCCGACCGCCCAAGAAGATGGTTCTTGGTCTGTTCCCGGCGGATGTTCCATTCGAGATCTGGCGGATCAATTCAACATGGTGCTGCAAGAAACCGAATCGGCCACCGTGGGTGGCTATGTCGTGGAACACTTGGGGCGCGTCCCCCAAGCCGGCGAGGTGTTTGTCTTGGATGGCGCCAGAATCACCATCACCAAGGCCAACCAGCGTCGTATTCGAGAGATCAACTTCATGTTGGAGGCCACCGATGGCGAGTGACCTCCCACTGATCTTGTCCGGGAGCGCCCTCGCGTTGGGTCTGGTCGGAAGCGCTTTGGCTTCTGGTTTGGAAACCGGATTTTATGTCTTGGACCCGGTGCAACTTCGACACCGCGCCCTTGGTGGCGATGCCGCCGCCCGCCGGGTCGAACAAGAACGCCGCCAGCCGGGCCGACTGTTGGCCCTCCTGTTGTTGTTGACCAACAGCATGAACTACTTGGCCACCTTTGGCTTGGGCGGATTGCTCGGGCACTTGGCCACGAACGAAGGATTGTCGATTGCCATTGAAGCACTGGTCATTACCCCACTGGTGTTTGTGCTGGGCGAATCTTTGCCCAAAGAAATTTTTCGTCGCCATGCCGATCGTTTGGTCTACACCCTCTCCGCGCCGCTGCCGATCCTGCGTTGGTCGGCGACGATCGTTCTGCTGCTTCCCTTCGTCCAAGCCATGCAAGCCATCGCCAGCCGGCTCTCTGGCAAGCGATCTGGTCGAACCGAGAATGCACGCGGACGGATTGCTCGCCTCCTGAAGGAAGGCGCTCGGCAAGGAGTCATTGGTGATCAACACACTGAGCTGATCGATCGCATTCTGGCCCTCCGCGTGCGCCGGGTCCGAACCCGCATGGTGCCTTGGGCACGGGTGACCACCATTTCCCGATCCCTTGACCCAGAATCCAGACGACGGGTCCTGAAGCGAAGCCGCTTCACCCGACTTCCCGTCGTCGACAACGATGGCCGACTGGTGGGTGTCTTGAATACGGTTCGGGCGCTTTCGGACCCCGATCGAGCCACCGTTGATTTGATGCGTCCCCCATTGCTGCTGGATGCCAACGACTCCATGCTCGAAGCCATCGACCGGCTCCGGTCTGAAGGACGAGGGATGGGGATTGTGGTGAAAGCGGGAACGTTGACACCCCTGGGGGTGGTCACCGTGAAAGATCTTGTGGAACCATTGACTGGCGAGTTGGCGGCGTGGTGATGGTCCGCTCACCCCGCGGGGGTGAGCCGAATGGTTTGCACCGCGGGTCCTGACCGCATCGGCGTTGGCTTGCCTTTGATCCAAGCGTTGTGCCCTTTGCGATACTGGTCCACCCGAGGATCTCCAGATTGCCCCCCCGGCATGTGGAAGATGGCGGCTTCATGATTCGAAGGTGAGAGAACCATGCGCAATGACGCCCCGAACCCGGGTCGAATCACTTTGACCGCATCCACGCTTCCGGATTGGGGGGGATCTGGCAATCGAACCAACGGGTCAAACAGTGGGGGCAACTGATCCGCAATCGGATGGGCCACCCGGGGGCTGTTTTTTTCTCCCCAACGTTTGGCCAAAGCGTTCGGGCCACCTTTCCGAATCAGAACCTGAATGGCTTTCTCCGCACAGTCGCTGAGAAAGCCATCCCATGATGCATGGGGCAGGGGAAGCAAGTGCATGGGACGCGCTCGAAGGATGGCTTCCACCGCTTCTTCTCGCACCGGGAATTTGCCTTGGTACACCTCCATCGCTTCGGCCACTGGTGCGACCAAGGGAGACAACAGCGCATCCTCCACAACTTCTCGGAATGCTTGCACCATCACATATGAACGAGAACCGGCGGCGGCGGTGCCATTCCAATCCTTACTGAGATTTCGTGCCCTTCCCGTATCCCCCCCTTTCTTTGATTCCAATGCTTTGATGAACCGTTCATGCCACGCATCCATCATTTCCACGCGGGTATCCAGAGCAATTTCCAAGAGGGACTGCTCGTCGTGTTCTTGCTTCTGGGCCAGAAGATCACGAATCCGTGAGGCTCGGTAACCGGGATCCCAGTTTTCACCAATCGCCGGCGCGTATTCCCAACCTGCCACTCGATTGTTGGCGGTGAACAGCACGCCAGACTTTGGATCGACCAATGAAGGTCGAGGCGCCTGCGACCCCCAATCCCACCGGCACTCCGGAGACCAACGCACCGGCCTGCTGCCATCGAAGCCAATACGCTTCGGGATGAAGCCACTGATGGTCCAACCAATGCGGCCCGAAGCATCGGCCATCACCACGTTCTGTGAAGGACCGAACCAAGCACTCGTGACGGCAACACCCTCATCAACATTCTTGGCCTCCAACAACTTAAACTGCGTGAGGTTTGCCGACTCGGGACGCAACGCCGTCCACACCGCGAATCGAACCGTGGCCTCGTCTTCCTCTTCGGACAACACCTCAACCAGCGGACCGAGGGAGCTGCGCAGACCAACCAGCGACTCGCCCTCGAGGGGGGCGCCGCGAAGACGTTCGACCGGGCCAAAGGTGTCAAACCACCACCCTTCTTCGTCACGCTGAAGATTGATTTCGGCGTAATCCAAAAAGTTCCCACCCGTGTTGGTCAAACCCCAGGACAAGTGATCGGTTCCGCCAACGGTTGCTCCGGGAAGACCAGGTTGGGAAGCCCCCATGGCGTTGGTGCCGGGCCAATGCAAATCCGCCCGATACCAAAACCCCGGTGCACTCAATGGCAAATGGGGATCGTTGGCCATGATGGCATACCCAGAAGCCGATCGTTCTTTGCTGACCGCCCAGTTGTTGGACCCCAACATGGCCATGACTGGTTGCACCAGACCGCGAGTTTCAGATCGCTCGAGGTCTTCTCGCAAGTTCACGACTTCCGCCGAGGGAATCATCGGAGGCCGTGGCGGCTCGCTGGCGAAATCTCCCACAGGAGCATCCCAGTGGGATCGACCGCGGGCGAGAAAGTCAAAGAGTTCTGGCCCCAAGTTCGACACCACGCCTCGCACCAATTCCATGCGACGTTCGATCGACAACGCTCCCCACATCGTCTGCAACACGCAAATGGAATCTCGAGGCTGCCATGGGGCAAAGTTGTTTCTCAGGATGGTGTGTTCCAGAGTCTTTGGATGTGCTTTGGCACCAGCGTTGACGCCATCGGCATAGGCCATCAAGAGCTGGCGTTGATCCTCAGGCAAGGCCGCATAAATCTCATCGGCCGCCTCCAACATCCGAAATTTTCGGAAGCGGTCGTCTTCAGTACGGGCCTGCGGTCCCACCAAGCCTTCCAATCTCGAAGAGCTCACTCGGCGCAAACCATCCATCTGAAACAATCGATCCCGCGCGTGCATCCAGCCTTGAGCCCGGACCACATCAGCCCGGTTTTCTCCGGTGATCTTGGGCACCCCACGGTCGTC
>PAHO01000031.1 GCA_002705085.1 Phycisphaerae bacterium
AGTGGTCTTCTTGGCAGTCTTCTTGGCTGCCTTCTTGCGAGTGGCCTTCTTGGCGACCTTCTTGCGAGTGGTCTTCTTGGCAGTCTTCTTGGCTGCCTTCTTACGGGTAGCCTTCTTGGCTACTTTACGAGTGGCCTTTTTGGCCGTCTTTTTTGCCACCTTGCGGGTAGCTTTTTTGGCTTTCTTCTTTGCCATATTTGGGTTCCTTACTCTGTACAACTCGGTCGGAGTCATAGTCGGACAAAGTTGCAACGACGCCGTTGCAAAGAGAAGTTGTATCACAGTCGGGCCAAGACGGAAACAAACTTGAAGAAAACCTGCAAGTTCTGAGAACTCCCAAGGAATGGAAATGCACCATCAAGCACTCGAACATGTTGATTTTTTGGGCGCACCAGAAGCGGCTCGCAAGACTTTTGCCTTGCAGTGGAGCGTGCCACTGGGTTCAGCACGGGGGACCCAGGAGCGTGATGGATTGTCGCCGTTGCATGCTGAATTGGCACAGCGTGGCGGCGGTGGCCGTGATGCCAAAGCATTCGCGTATGCCCTCGATAACCTTGGTGTGCGGCGATCTATTCGCTTGGGCACGCACTTTTTACATATTGACGCTTTGGGGCTTCCAGAAGCCCTTTTGCCCGCTCTTTCGTTGTGTGCGGATGTCATCCGAGAGCCCAATATCACCGCTGAGCACCTCAAATCGGCGAAATTATTGGTGAATCAGGGTCGCCGGAGTATTGAAGATGATCCTGGTGCTTTGGCCCGCGACCACCTTCGTCGACTGCATGCCCCGGCTCCTTTTGACCGTAGCGCTTATGGGTGTGAAGAAGTGGTTGAAGCGGCGGATCCGAAGCTGATGCTCCAAGACTGGGCCGATTGGAGTGGTCGTCAGGGGGGTCGAGTTGTGGTTGCGGGGCAGTTCGATTCCGAGCAGGTGGTCGAACATCTTCAGGGCGAGTGTCAGCGTATGTCATGGACAAATCGGACCTTGGACCCTCTTCACCCGGAATCTCCGCCGGAGCCGGAACAAAAATTTGTTGAGCGTCCGTTGGCGCAGGTTCATTTGGTGTGGGCTTGGTCTGCTCCAACTTTGCACGATTCGCATCGTGCAACTTGGCAAGTGCTGTCACGCATTCTTGGTGCGAGCGGCTCGGGGCGTTTGTTTCATGAAGTTCGCCAAAAACGCAGTCTTTGTTACGCGGTTGGCGGCGGCTGGGCCCCTTCTGACGATTTCGGGAGATTCATGGTTTCGGCCGGCACTACGCCAGATCGGGCCAGTGAGACCGTCAAAGTGGTTGAAGAAGTGATGCGTGGGGTCCTGGAAGATCGCCCTTCAGAAGAAGAGATTTCTCGAGCCAAAGAAGGCGTGCTCTCTGCCTTAACCTTGCGCCGAGAGAGCACGGCGGCTCGGGCCGGGGCGCTGGGCAACCATTTCACCACTTTCGGTGAAGTGTGGGACCCAAAGAAAGAGGTTCAGGCCATCGCAGAGGTTGACCAAGACGCCATGGATGCGGCCTTGTCCGCATGGACACTCAAGACGCCGTGGGCGGTCGCCTTGGGGGCCACAAACCCATTTTCTGACGCTCCGACCTGATCTATACTGGTTCAAATGCCCCAATCCCTTGAAATTTCGGCTGGGACTCGGGTCCGAGTGACCCAGCAGCTGCCACGTGGTGCGGAGACGGCCTGGTCCACCACCACCGAGGGCGTCGTGCTTCGCGCCCGTCAGGCGGAAACCGGATCTTGGTTCGCGCACAGTCGAAATGATCGACTCTGGCTCGACCGGCTCGAGATCCAGAAAGACGACGGGGAAATCACCACATTGAATTTGGACCAGTTCTCTGTCGTCCAGACCCTCGAGAACGCGGGCTGACGCATGTCGTTGTTGACGGCGGTTGGACTGCATGTCCAAGTTGGCCACCAAGTGTTGTTTCGTGAGTTGGGCTGCACCATCGAGCCGGGTCAACGCATCGGATTGGTGGGTCGCAATGGCACAGGTAAAACAACGCTCTTAAAGGTCATTTCTGGTGAACGCGAGCCTGACTCGGGCAAAGTTGAACTGCGCCGGGGGGCTCGGGTCGGTCTTCTTCGTCAGGATCCAGAATTCATGGCCGGTGACACGGTGCAGTCGGCTGCGGCCAGAGCCTTTGCTCCGCTGATTGAAGCGATTGCGTCGTTGGAGGCAGTCTTTGACGCGATGGGCGACGCTTCTCAGGAGCAACTTGAATCCTTGTTTGCCAAGCAAGAGCGACTCGAAGATCACATTGAAGCACTGGGGGGTCGTGCTTGGGAGCATCGGGTGGACGAAGCTTTGGCTGGAGTGGGTCTTGGCGATCGAATGCACCAGCCGGTTGAGGGGTTGTCCGGTGGTGAACGCGGCCGTTTGGGTTTGGCGACGTTGTTGTTGGAGAACCCTGACGTTCTGTTGCTTGATGAGCCAACCAACCACCTGGACATCGCCGGTCGTGAGTGGTTGGAAAATTTCCTGACGGAGACGTATCGCGGTGCGGTCTTGGTGGTCAGCCATGATCGGGCTTTGCTTGATCGGTTGGTTGGCACCATCGTCGAACTCGATCGTGGCCAGTTGGAGGTCTACCCAGGCAACTACTCCGATTTTCGCTTGGAACGTGTGGAACGCCGCAAGACGCTCATTCGAACCTGGGAAAAGCAGCAAGACCGCATTCGCCACGAGCAGTCGTTCATCGATCGTTACAAAGCTGGACAACGGGCTCGGCAAGCCAAGGGTCGGGCTTCCAGATTGGAGCGCATGATCGAGGATGAAGGCCTCGAGAAGCCCCTCGAATTGGATGTCGTTGATCTTGATTTGCCCAATCCGCCTCGCAGTGGCGATCTGGTTCTGAGGGCCGAAGAACTTTGCGTCGAGCGTGGAGGGCGGGAGCTGGTCACAGGGCTCGACTTGGAACTTCGCAGGGGCGATCGTCTCGGGATCGTGGGGGCCAATGGCACGGGCAAGACTTCTTTGATCGCCACTCTTTTGGAGGAAACACCACCGGCCTCGGGGGTGCTGCACATTGGTTCAAGATTGAAAACCGCATGGTTTCGTCAGAGACATGAAGCGCTGGATCCTTCTTTGGTGCTTTGGCGGCACCTGCAAGACACCCTCTCCGAGGGGCGTGGTCGGGAGATCACCGAGCAGGAAGCTCGGAACCTCGCGGGTGCGTTTTTGTTCAGTGGCACGACCCAAGACAAATGTGTCGGAGATCTTTCCGGCGGGGAGCGTTCACGGTTGGTTCTCGCAGGACTGCTTGCCACCGCTCCCAACCTTCTGGTCTTGGATGAGCCCACCAACCACCTGGACATTCCCACGGCGGAGCGTCTGGAGCAGATGTTGGATCCTGATGCAGGCTGGGAAGGCACCATGGTTTTGGTCAGCCACGACCGTGCATTGCTTGATCAGGTTTGCACTCGGTTGTTGATTCTGCACCCCGACGGTCAGCACGAACTGTTCGATGGCACGTGGTCAGCTTGGCGTTCTCGACAAGCCACTGTGGCTTCAGCGTCTCAGAGGAAGACCGCAAAAAAAGAACGTGACGCCAATACGTCCCGGAAGGTTTTGGGTGGGCCCAAAAATCCTCATTCCCATCTGTCATTGGACCAGTTGGAAGGCAAGGTCATGGCCCTAGAAGAGCAATTGGCCGCCGCCGATCAAGCTCTTGGTGAACCTGAAGTGTGGTCCGATCCGGAGAAGCTCAAGTCCCTGCAAGCCGAGCGAACTTCTCTGGAAGAGGAACTGGGCCCACTGAGCGAAGAGTGGGAGCGGAGAGCTTCTGGTTCGTAAGGGGGGTGTCGTCGGCCGGAGCGATCCTTGGCAGCGATCAAGCAGAGATCGATTGGGTCAAGACGACGGTGCCATCTTGGTCCAAGAACGCAATGGTGACGGTTTGGCCTTCGGTGTTGCGAAGGGGCGATTGTTCAATCGCATCCGCTTGGAACTGGCCGCTGTTGGCTTGGTAAGCCTGTTCAAAAACCACTTGGTCGTTCAAGCGGATTTGAACCGTGGCAACATTCTTCGGCAGGCCGCGGCTGAGCAGCGCGAAGTCCCCAGTCGAATCGTTCCACACCAACTGGCCGCTTCCGGATTCAGGTTGTTCAAAGATCAGCACTTTGCTGGAGCGATTGGCCAAAATGCCATTGATTTTGGGTGAAACCCCAAGAGCCTCAACGTTGTCCCGATTGGCTTGGGCCCGAGCTTGTTGCTCTTCCCAAGTCATGGACTGGTTGTTGAGCATGATCATGGCCAACATGCCTGCGAACATGGCCAAGGCCGCCGCGCGCCACACGGCAGCAGAGCGGGCGGTTTGATGTTGGGCTTTGGCCTGTCGATTGAGGGTGAGCTTGAGGTGGTGCTCAGGCGATTGTTCGGCTGCCCGTGCTGCGGACGCGATGCATGCGGCCCGGAGGTGCGTGGGCGGGGTGACCATCGGGAGCGGTGCCTGGGTGGCCCACTCGGCCTGAAGGGCCAAGGCGGCTTCTCGTTCTGATTTCGGGAGCTCTCCCAGGGCTTGCCGCACCGCGACGCTGTCGGATTCATCCAACAGACCCAAGGCATCAAGGATGAGGTCATCCTTGAAGGTGGAGGGGTCATCAGATGGAGAGACAAATTCTGTCACGGGAAGTACTTTCGTATTGAATCGGAGTTTGGTTGCAGCCGGAGCCACAAGAACTCTCAAAACTTCACATCTCGGGCTTTGGCCCCTCTCGCATCGTGGCTAGGGCTCGAGAAAGGGCACTTTTTACGGTCCCAAGGGGGACTTCGAGCTGTTCCGCCGTTTCCTTGAGGGTGAATCCTTGGAAATAGGTTCGGGTCACCACTTCGCGTTGAAGTTCGGACAATCGATCCATACGAATCCGCAGTTCAGCGCGGATTTCGAGCGGATCTTCGGATTCGCGGGGCCCATCTCCCACGGGATCGGAGACGTAATCCTGGGTCGTGGGCCGGGTTTGCTTGCGACGGAGGCGATCGATCATGTGCCGCCGAGCGATCAACATGACCCAGGTCACCAACTTGGCCCGTCCCGCATCAAACCGATCAGCCGTCCGCCAAAGGCGTATAAACACCTCCTGTACAGCGTCTTCCGATTCCGATCGATTGGGAAAAAACTGCCAAGCCACGCGGAAGACAAGCTTTCCGAACCGGTCATACAACTCCCCGAAGGCAGCCTCATTCCCCGAAGCGACTTCCTGCATCAAGTCTTGATCGTCCATGGGCATGGCGTCATGAGTGTAGTCGGGGCCAGAATTGGCTGAAATTCAAATTCAAGGGTTCCAGATCTGTCACGAAATTGATACAAATGGGACATGCACAAAGGCGCGTCATCCAGAATCCCAGCCAATCGGGGCTTTAGCCTCGTTGAGTTGGTGGTGGCGTTGGGGGTGGGTCTGACCATCTTGGCCTTGGTGTTCCCAGCTTTGTCTGAAGCCAGAACCTTGGCTGTGCGGAGTGTGACGCAATCCAATTTGCGACAAATTGGTGTGGCCACCCACGCCTATGCCCAAGCTCGGTCAGGGAAGCTGCCCAACTCTCTTCCTGCAGAGGTTGGACGTTATGGGTGGCTGAACTTGGTTCGACTTCCCAAAGACACTGAAGATGCACGATGGGATGGCTTCGGCCTCTTGTACATCAACGGTTACACCGACACGGGTGAGATCTTCCATGCTCCCACCGTGGAGGGTGAGCCCACCTGGACGCATGATGTTTCCTACCGATGGGCGACGCCTCGGCCTGATGAAACCGACCCGCTGGCATGTTCTTACGACTACTGCGGTGATTTGCGTTGGGAATCTGAATCCTTGACCCATCGTCGAACCCGACGCATTGATGATCAACATCTGATCCTGGCCACCGATGCCATTCGTTGTCCAAACATCGGGGGCCTTGGTGGATTCAGCGTGCTGCGAGGCGATGCCTCAGTGCGTTGGTGTGATCGCCCCGTGTTGGCAGCACAAGCCGGAGTGTTGGCTGAGGATGCTTCCTTTCCAGCCATCTGGCGTGCCATCATCGACGCGGCCCACTGAACTCGCTTGATCTGATGTCCAACTCTCGAGTGGCTCGAACCAGTTGCGCGCGTTGCGGAAGGTGATCTCCAACCCCGGGACGATGGGTGCCATATTCCAAACACGTCCATCCCTTGTTCAGCAACAAATGGTCCAGGTGCAACATCGGGAACCACGCGGGCCAAGTCACCACCGGACCGTTCCCGGACCGATCGAAAGCGTGGGTGTGGTGAGGAAAGGCTTGCTGGATGGATGCGGCGTTGCGAGGGCAGTTGAAATCCCCAAAGATCCAATCTTCCTCAGCATCCCCAAGAGCTTGCCGGATGCGATGTGAAGTTCCCATGCGAGACAGACTCGGGTCTGAAGGGCAATCCAAAGCCACAAACGTGATGGTTCCCTCGGGATGCTCAATGGCACCTCGGGCAATATTCAGTGGGTGGGTGACCGTGTGATTTTCTCGCAGCACAATTTCACAGCTCAGGGGCCAACGGGAGGCAAAAAGGAACGGCCATTGCACCTTCTGGTAGGGAAGGTGGTTGAGTTGTTCCTTCCAGGGCAGCCTCAACACTGTGTTGATGTTGACCATGCATAAAAAATCGGTTTCAAAATCGCTGGCCGCCTGAAGCGTGGCTTGGGCTCGATCCTCATCAATCTCCTCCACGGTCCAATGCACGAACGTGATGGATTGGGGTGAATGGTCTCTGGCGGTTTGGGGCTTCCAATCGTGGATGCACCAGTGCATCACGGTGATCAGGCAAAAGAGGCCACCGGTTCTCCGTAGCGGCTTTGTGACGCCAAGGAGGACGCTGAGCAAGCCAAAGAAAGGGATCAAGGCGGTCGGTGCCCAGTGCAACATTTGGAAAGAACTGAATTGGTCCGTGACGTACTGGCCAACGAGGAGCAATCCTCCAACCAGCATGGCTGCGATACAGAGTGCGGCTCTGATCGTTTGCAATCGAGGTGGACGTCTCACTGGCTGATCACTGGAATGGAAAGAAGATTGGAATCAACAACACCATCAAGAGGCCTCGAAGGATCACTAGTGGGAGGCCGACTCTGGCGTAGTCCAGGAAGTGGTAGCCCCCTGGTCCATAGACCATCAGGTTTGTGGGATAGGACACGGGGGAGAGGAAGGTTGAGCTTGCCCCAAGGATGACCGCAGCGGCAAAGGGTTCGGCCGCCCACTCTACAGATTGACTCGCAGCAAAAGCGACGGGGAACACCAATACGGCGGCCGAATTGTTTGAGATGAGATTCCCAAAGACCACCGCGAGCAGGTACACACAGGACAAAACGGCGAGTGGCCCATGGGGTTCAGCCAGAGCCAACAATTGTTCGGCAATATGTTCGGCCGCCCCGGTGTGTTCCATAGCGCGACCAATTCCGATGGCCGCACCGATGACGAGCAGCATCGGATAGTCGATCGCTGCGCGAGCCAATCGTCCGGGCAAGCACCGGCTGAGCACCATCAAACCTGCCGCGGTAAGGGTGACCACGGCGCTGTCAACAGGGGCCAAGGCGATCGCCAAAACCATGGCAAGAACAATCCCAATGGCGACTTGTGCTTTCCGGTGGTTGGGTGGTCGAGAATCTTGCACGCGTGAGATGACATCGAATTGCTCACGTGCTTCACCGTCGGACAGAAATTTCTCGTTGGTATCAAGGAGCAGGGTGTCACCTCGCTCCAAAATCATGTCGCCAATTTTCCCCTCCAGAGGAACGCCACCGCGGCGGACGGCAATGATGGCCGCATTGAATCGCGTCCGAAATCCAATGTCACGCACGGATTTGCCATGGAACTCAGAGTCCCACGACACCACGGCTTCGACCAAGGTTCGAAGTTGGTGCGCCCCTTGCACCTTTCGCGCTTGTCCGTCAAGCATTTCGAGCCCTCGGATATTGCGAAGGTCACGAACCGAATCCAAGACCCCGGTGAACCACAAAAGGTCGCCTTCCAGCACCGTTTCCTCTGGGCCCGGCGCGGGAATATCTCTTCCTTCTCTTTCAATTCTGGTCAGAAAGACGCCGGGAAGATGCCGCAAGTCCGCGGCTTCAACGGTTTTTCCTACGAAGGGAGCATCGCTTCGAACCCGCATGGCCAACTGATAGTCGCGGGTGTCCAAACTTGGGGGTTCGGCAGGTTGGCGTTCGGGGAGAAGCTTTTTGTTGGTCACGGCGATGACCAAGATGCCCAGAACCATCAACGGAAGTCCTACGGCTCCAATGGCCAAGAATGAGGGGACGCCATCTTGAACCAAACGAAGTGGTGCATCAGAGGCCGACAGCACCACATCCTTCTGCCCCTCGTAATCCAGCAACATCTCCAGGATCACGATGTTGGACGAGGTGCCGATCGCGGTCAACGCCCCCCCAAAAATTGCGGCGAATGACAGCGGGATGAACAATCGAGAGGGGGACAGTCGAAGACGTCGGCACCAGTCGCCCAAGATCGGGAGATACATCGCGACCAAAGGCGTGTTGTTCATCAGCCCAGAGAGGAACCCGACGGGAAGCATCAGGCGCAGTTGCGCGCTCAGCAGTCCCTTCGGTCGTCCCAGCAATTTTCCCGCGATGAGATGAACGCCGCCAGTTTCTCGAAGGCCGGCGGCCACCACATACAAGGCGCCGATCATCACCACTGCCTTGTGACTGAATCCTGAAAGCCCGTCTTGAATAGGCAAGATCCGATCCGCACCGAAGATCTGATCCGCGAGCAGAAGAAGCAACAGACCGCCGACCATGGCGGTGTCAACGCCAATCCGCCTGCTCATCAAAGCCGCGGTCACCAAGCCAATGACACCAAGGACGAAGAGGCCTTCGGGAGTCATGCGGAAGACTCCACAGCGTTGAGCAAAGCATCGTGAATTTCAGGGGCCGCAGCGATGACACCGGTGTTGTGCTCAAGTCCACGGCCGTGACCAAAGTCCAGTGGTTTGCCATGGATGTCCGTGACGGTGGTTCCAGATTCCATGGCCACCAAAGCGCCTGCGGCGTGGTCCCAGATCCGCTCGACGTATCGCTTTCCGGGACGGGGCAACCTGAGGTAGGCGTCGGCTTGATCGCGAGCAAGGAGGCCATATTTGGCCTGGGAATCCAAGCGCACACCGGTCCACTCTCGCCCAAGAGTTTGCATGGCGGCATCAACGGCGGTGTGATCGGTGTGAGCCGCTTCTACAGAGGTACACACTCGCACCATGCCGTCGCACGTGGTTCTGCGGACCGGCTTCAATGATCCTTCCATCCCGCCGGTGGCGCACCCTTGACCGGCTTCGGCAGCGACGATGACCCCTTCACCGTCGACTGCTTCAGGACTCTGGTCTGTGCCGACATGCAGGTTGGGGCAACCAAGAACGCCCAGGGTGGGATGTCCGTTGTGCACAAGACCCAAGGCCACCGCAAAATGTTCGCCGCGGAGGAACCCTTTGGTGCCATCGACGGGATCAAGCACCCAATACTCCCGCGCAGTGGCGTCGTGTCCACCGTGATCCAGGAGCGTGAAGACATCATCAGGGGTGTGTGTGCCAATCGCCGCGGAGACGGCTTCGGTCACCAGGTTCAGCAGGCTTGCGTTTTCTGGAGCGCGGAGTACGGCACTGGTTTCTTCACCGACCAGGGGGGTGCTGGCATCGGCCTCACGCAACATGGAAGCCACGATGGCTTGGGCGGCAAAGTCAGCCACCGTGACCGGCGACCGATCGTCCTTGGTCAATTCAGACACTCGGCCCAAATCGTGTTGCACCGATTTGGCCGCGAGTGAGGCCTGCCGGACAGCATCTATGGCGAGATCAAGGCGCATAGAGCCATATCGGCTCTCTGGCGTGGCTTCCTCAGGTGGATTTCAGCAGGTTCAGGCCGAGAATGAGGATCCGCAGCCGCAGGTGGCGTTTGCATTCGGGTTGTTGAACACAAAACCACGCCCCATCAATTCATCCCGGAAATCCACGGTGGTTCCGTTGAGGTAGAGGTAACTCTTGGGGTCGCAAATCACCCGGACTTCCACAACATTTTCGGATTCGGCGGCGTCTTCGGCAGCCTCGCTGGCTTTGCCATCAACCACAACGGCCCGGCAGGTCCAGACTTCGTCAGTTTCTTTTTGATTCTCGGTCAGATCGAGGAGATAGGAGAAGCCGGAGCAGCCGCCACCCTTGACCCCGACGCGGAGGCAAGTGGTTTCAGGGTTCAGGTTCTGCTGCTTCATGATGTCGCCAACTTCTTTGATGGCGGTTGGGGTGACGATCACGGACATGGTTGATTCCTTCGGGTTCGATTCAGGGGAGCGTGGTGGGGTGTGCGTTTCAAGACCGAGTTTTGGGCCGGTGGTTGATATCAGTGGTGGTGATGGTCGTCTTCGACTTCGTGGCCGTTCTTTTTCTTCCAGTCATTGATGGCGGTTCGGATGGAGTCTTCGGCCAGAACCGAGCAGTGGATTTTGACCGGAGGCAGAGCCAACTCTTCAACGATCTCGGTGTTTTTGATGGCCAGGGCCTCATCGACCGTGCGGCCTTTGATCCATTCCGTGGCCAGAGAGGAGGATGCAATCGCCGAACCGCAGCCAAAGCATTTGAATTTGGCATCTTCAATTTTGCCGGCATCGTCCACTTTGATTTGGAGCTGCATGACGTCTCCACATTCAGGAGCGCCGACAATGCCCACTCCAATATCCGAACGTTCTTTCACGTCGGATGAAGTGCCGAAGGAGCCCACGTTTTGTGGCTTTTGGTAGTGCTCAATGACTTTTTCGCTGTAGGCCATGGTTTTCCTTTCGCGATTGACCATTCGTTGGCCAACCCGTTTTGGTTCAGTGCGATTGCCACTCGATCTTGGAAATGTCGACGCCTTCCTTCCAAAGATCGAACAGGGGGCTCATGGCCCGCAAGTGCTCCACCGCGGCGGTGATGCCTTCGATGGCTTCGTCAACTTCTGCTTCTGTGGTGTGACGTCCCAGAGAGAGACGCAAAGAGGAGTGGGCCAATTCATCACCAACTCCGAGTGCTTTGAGCACATAACTGGGTTCGAGGGAAGCGGAGGTGCAAGCCGAGCCCGAGGAGCAAGCGATGTTTTTGATCCCCATCATCAAGGACTCCCCTTCGACAAAGCCGAAGGAGATATTGGTCATGTGTGGCAGGCGCTGATCGCGGTGTCCGTTGACCTCCACCACTTCAAGCCGGGACATCAGTTCGCTCTCAAGTTTGTCGCGGAGCTTTTTCAAACGTTCGCCATCGGCTTCCATTTCTTCTTTGGCAATGGCACAGGCGGCGCCCAGCCCCACAATGCTGCTGACGTTCAGGGTGCCAGATCGGAAGCCGCGTTCATGTCCGCCGCCATCTTGGATGGCTTCCAGCCGGACTCGAGGTCGACGTCGTCGCACATACAACGCCCCGATTCCTTTGGGGCCATACATCTTGTGGGCCGAGAGCGACAGCAAGTCGATGTTGTCGGCTTCGACGTCCGTCGGGAGTTTGCCCACCCACTGGGTGGCATCGGTGTGGAACACTGCACCATGCTCTTTGCAGATTTTGCCGATGCAGGGCACTTCATTGATGGTGCCAAGCTCGTTGTTGGCCCACATGATGGAAACCAAGATGGTGTCGTCTCGAAGCGCGTCTTTCACCATTTGGGCTGTGATGATGCCATCGGCCCCGGGTTCCAAGAAGGTGACATCAAAGCCTTCGCGTTCCAAGCGGCGGCAAGGGTCGATCACGGCTTTGTGCTCGTGGACTGCAGTGATGATGTGGCCACGATTGTCGGAGCCCGCCGGGGCCTTGGCGTACATGCGGGCCGCGCCTTTGATGGCGATGTTGTTGGACTCGGTGGCCCCCGAAGTGAAAATGATTTCCTTGGGTTGCGCTCCGAGGAGTTCGGCCACTTGTGAGCGTGCTTTGTCCACTCCTTCTTCAGCTTCCCAGCCGTAGGCATGATTTCGGCTGCTGGAATTGCCGTAAATCGAGGTGAAGTAGGGAAGCATGGCGTCCACCACCCGCTGATCGCAGGGCGTGGTCGAAGCATGGTCAAAGTAGATGGTTGTGTCTTGAGCAGTCATGGTTTGTGATTACTCCCATTCTAGCCAACCCCCGGCCAAACATTGGCAGATCGTCTGATCTACGATGATGAATTCGTGGCCAGATTGACGGAAAATGCAGGTCTGAAAGCGTTCTCGGGCGGGGTCTTTGTGCCCACCATGGGCGGATTGCATGAGGGCCACTTGGAATTGGTGCGAGCAGCCAAAGGGTTGGGCGATCCGGTGGTGGTCAGCGTTTTTGTGAATCCTGATCAATTCAACGATCAAGCCGATTTTGAGGGTTACCCACGTCGGTTTGAAGCCGATGCCGCGTTGGCCGAATCCGCGGGTGCTGATGTGGTGTGGGGTCCTTCCGAGCGGGACATTTACCCGGATGCCTTCGAGGTGCCCACGCCAGACTTGCCCAGGGTGGGGACAGAGCCAGGTTTGGAGGAAGCACACCGACCTGGGCATTTTGCTGGGGTGGCTCGGGTGGTGCGGCGTTTGTTCGATCTGGTGCAACCCGAGGTGGCCGTCTTTGGCGAGAAGGACTGGCAGCAATTGCAGTTGGTGCAAGCCATGGTGGATCGAGACGGTGGGCCAAGAATCCACGCCGTACCCACCTCCCGTGAAGCCGACGGATTGGCCCGTTCCAGCCGCAATGAGCGATTGTCCCAAGCGGCCAGAAGGAAGGCGCGGGCGGTGTACCTCGCGTTGCAGGCAGCGGCGGCGGCAAACCATCCCTCCACCGCGGAGAAGATGATGCGAGAGGCCCTTGAATCCCACGGTCTTGAAGTGGAATACGCCGTGGTCCGTTCCTCAACGGGCTTGCGGCCAGTGGATGATTTTTCTCGCCCCAGCCGGGCTTTGGTGGCCGCATGGTTGGACGGCGTTCGCTTGATCGACAACTTGCCCATGCCGGTGTGGACCTAGCATTCCGTCATGGCTGCGCCACTCTTGCTCTATGGCGGGACGTTTGATCCCCCTCATGCCGCCCATGGTCGATTGCCCCAACTGGCAGCCAAAGCCATTGGGGCTTCGCGGGTTGTTTGGATTCCCGCGGCTCAGAACCCACTTCGCACCGAGCGGTCTGCCCCTCCCTCGGATCGGATCGCCATGCTTCGGGCATTGCTGGCTGGGAACGCGGACGCAGAAATTGACCAACGTGAGTTGCAACGCGGCGGTCCCAGTTATTTCGTTGACACCTTGCGCTCTTTTCGAGCGGAGGATGCAAAGACGCCCCTGAGGTTTTTGATTGGCGCAGACCAAGCCTTGCAGTTCCGTCGTTGGCACGATTGGGAGTCCATCTTGGATTTGGCCGATCCGGTGATCGCCCCAAGACCGCCCCACGATCGGTTGGCGTTGGAGGTGGTGTTGGAGCAGTTGGACGAGGGGCAGTCACGGCCTGGGTGGTGGCGCGGTTCGGTGTTGGATTTGCCCCTAGATGATGCTTCTGCAACCAAGCTTCGCGAAGCCTTGTCCGATTCAGACGAAGCTGCTTTGGAGGCTGGAATTCCTGAGTCGGTGTTGTCCGTGATTCGCGATCGAGGCTTGTACGGAAGATCCAATGCCTGAATTGCCTGAGGTTGAACACGCAAGATCGTTGCTCGATCGGTTTGTGGTTGGACAAAGGATTGCCAAAGTTCGTGTCGCTCCCGACACCATCGTGTGTGCCGAGGACAGCCCCAAGAAGATTGCCAAGACCTTTCGTGGAAGCGTGATGGGAACCCCTGATCGGCGTGGGAAACAACTGTGGCTCCCATTGGCGGACCGTCCCGCGGTGTTGGTGCATTTGGGCATGACGGGCGCCATTCGAGTGCGCGGAGAACAAGGTTTGCAGTTGGTGGCCCATGGCTCGGTTGAAGAACATTGGCCACCTCGGTTTGAAAAATTTTGGATCAAACTCGAAAACGATGCGGAAGTCGCATTCACTGATCCAAGACGGTTTGGCCGACTCCGTTTGCGAAAAGATCCCCTGCGCGAACCTCCAATTTCAGATCTCGGCCCCGATCCGTTTGTGGATGAGATCAACGTGAGTGAAGCCGCAAAGTTGTTGCTGCGCCGTCGAGCGCCCATCAAGAGTGTGCTGCTGGACCAGCGATTTTTGGCTGGTGTTGGCAACTGGATTGCCGATGAGGCGTGCTTTCAAGCCAGACTGAACCCCCACCGACTCGGTGCGGATCTTGAGGAAAAAGAAGCCAAAGCATTGGTTCGAAAAACCGTTTCAGTCATTCAAAAAGCATGTTCGGTTGATGCGGAAAAGGATCGGTTCCCTCGCGGGTGGTTGTTTCACAATCGCTGGGGCCGGGTCAAGGGTGCCCGGACCGCCAAAGGGGAGTTGATTCAGTTTGACGATATTGGTGGGCGCACGACAGCTTGGGTGCCAGTTCGTCAGGATTGAATGGTTTCAGGTTCCCCACCAACCCAAATGGATCACATGGGCTTCTCTTCGATGGTCTGGTCGTAGACCTCAAGCAGTTTGGTTTTGTCGAAGATGAGTTCTTGTCGCGACATGCCCGTGACTTCGTAGAACGGCGTCAACTCAATGGCATCACAAGGACACGCTTCTTCGCACATGCCGCAGTAGATGCAGCGAAGCTCGTCGATATCGAATTGCTTGGGATACTTTTCCCGGTCGTCCCAAGGTGATTCTTCGGCGGTGATGTGGATGCAGTTGGCGGGGCAGGCGGTGGCGCACATGAAACAAGCCACGCAACGCACACGGCCATCTTCATCTTTGTTCAGACGGTGGACGCCACGGAATGTGGAACGCTCTTGCCCACCTTCGACCACCGGGCGATCGTCTCGCTTTTCTTCGGGGTACTGGACCACATAGATGTTGTCTTTGTTCTTCCCCGGCTTGGTGATGTTGCCAAACAGATGCCGGAACGTCGTACCGAGCCCTTTGGCGATCGCCGGCAAGAAGATGGCTTCGGCCGCGTGCATGGGCTTTGGGGTGACATCGATGATGGACTCGTCAGAGATGGCCATGGAAAGAACAGGATAGTCGCCCCAGAACCCGTAGCATCATGCTGATGACCAATCTTGACCACGGGACCGATCGCAGAAGAACCATGGGCCGCGGGATCCGAATGGCCGCCATCGGCACCCAAACCGTGGGTTATGTCCTGGCGGGTTGGTGGTTGGGCGGCCAGCTTCATCCCGTCTGGGGGCACAAAGTGGGGGCTTTGGTGGGCGTGGCGGTGGGCATGACCCACCTCATTCGAAATGCGATCCGCTTGCAACGCTCTTTTGAGAGGGAGGATCAAGAGAAGTGACGCAAAACGAACATCCAGATATGGTTTCACTCCCATTCCGGGCCATGGTGCTGGCCGGGGCGGTGGGTGGTGGGGTTGGACTGTTGGTGGGTTGGATGGTGCACCCCGCCCTTCCATGGCGTTCGGTGATGCACGGTGCACTGGCGGGAGGCGGGGGGTATTTGCTGGGCAGCATCGTGCTCATGCCTTGGGTCGCTCGCCCGCTGGAGCAGTGGATGGCCATCTGGCCCGGGGCGCTGTTGAGCCGGCTCTTGGCGACGGGAATCATGGCTTGGCTGCTATACTTCCGCCCCCCTGAGGGGGATGACGGGTTCCGCACCGCGTTGGTGGTTTCCCATGTCGTGTCGATCTTTTTGGACGCGGCCCTCCTCGCCCGATGGTCCCGGTCTTTGGACCAAAATCCCGTGCAAGAGTCTTGAACGACACATGCTGACCCCACTCCTTCTGACTGCAGCTGAATACGACCCCAAGTCACACGTCTTGGATGTGGTCCTTTCGGGGACCCCTGAAGTGCCAGTGCTGACAATGCACATGGTGACCTTGACCGTCAGCGCGGTTTTGACCGTTCTGGTCATGGTTTATGTTGCAAGCAAAGTTGCCACTGGACCGGCCTCCGAAGGAAACGACCGTTTCGTCACCCGGGGGCGTTTGTCTCAGTTTGTGGAGTCCATGATCTGTTGGCTCCGAGATGAAATGATCGAACCGGTGCTTGGGGAGCGTGGCACAAAGCGATGGCTTCCGCTCTTGCTGACGTTGTTCTTCTTCATCTTGATCAACAACTTGATCGGCCTGATCCCCTTGGTTGATATGCAGCATTTGGCTGGATCGCATACCACCCCGATCGGCGGCACCGCCACCGGCAACCTTGCGATCACGCTTGGTTTGGCCTTGGTTTCCTTTGTGATCATCCATGTTCACGGCATCAAAGAGAGTGGTGTCGGCGGCTGGATCATGCACAATTTTGCCGGGCTTCCGGTGTTCGGATTGAACTCAAAATCCATCGCTGATTTGGGCTTGCTCCCCATTTCGATTGCGGTTTTCTTGATTGAGTTGCTTGGGCATCTCATCAAGCCGGCAGCGTTGGCCATTCGTCTGTTTGCAAATATGGTGGCTGGCCACACGGTCATGGCCGCTTTGTTCGGCTTGGGACTTGGTGTTCTCAGGGACCTCACGGGTCCTGAAGTGGGAACCGTGATTGGCTCATTTGCCGGATTTGCTTTTTACTTCCTCGAACTTTTCGTGGCCTTTTTGCAGGCCTTCATTTTCATGTTCTTGACGGTTGTCTTCTTGAGTTTGTTCAACCATCACGATCATGAGCACGATCATGAGGCGGCTCCCGCCCACTGACCCTTCCTTTGGGAGGTTCGCCCCAGGCGGGGGGCGGGCCGACCGGATCCTGTGAACCCCGCCGGAGTGTCTCCTAGCCATGAACAAGCTGTTTGCCGTTCTTGCCCCTCTCTTCGTCGCTTCTACCGTCATGGCCGCACCTGAGGCCGAAGGTGCTGCAGAAGCCGCTGCCGCTGCGGGGCCAATGGTCCCAGGTTTGGCTGCTGGTCTCGCCGTCTTGGGCGCCGGTCTTGGTATCGGTCGCATCGGCGGTACCGCCTGTGAAGCCACCGCTCGTCAGCCAGAAGTGAAGGGCCAAATCTTCACCAACATGCTTCTGACAGCCGCTCTTATTGAAGGTGTGGCATTCGCAGCGGTCATTCTCGTCGGCTGATCGAACTTGATTTTTCTCCCCGACCGGGTCAAACCGGTCGGGGTCTCCTTTCTTTCCTTGGAGATTGAGCATGCCTTTTGCATCTCTTCTGTTGGCTGCTGATAGTGCCACCACGGTGCCTTTGACCGCCGCTCTGGAGAACCCAGCCGGTCAGATGTATCCCATGATCGCGACGGTGGTGGTCTTCCTGATCGTTTTTGGGGTCTTGGCCACCGTCGTATGGCCGAAGATCTTGGGTGGTCTTGAAGATCGCCAACAAAAGATCCAAGGAGACATTGCCCAGGCTGAACAATCTCGCGCGGAAGCCGAAAAGGCCAAGGCCGACTTTGAAGCTCAACTTGCTGAGGCTCGCAAAGAAGCGGCTGAGACCATCGCTCAAGCGAAGGCCGACGCCCAGCGTGTGGCCGATGAACTTCGTGCTGCAAATGACGCCGAACTCACTCAACTTCGCACCAAGGCCATGGCTGATATTGAGTCGGCCAAGTCAGCCGCGGTTGCCGAAATCCACGCCGAGGCTGGCGCTTTGGCCACCGCGGTGGCCAGCAAGATCTTGGGCCGTGAAATCACGGTGGCCGATCAGCAGCAATTGGTGCAAGAAAGTCTTGCGGAAATGAAGGGCTGAGATGAGCGAGGTTCGCACCGACGCCTTGTCTGAACGCTACGCAGAAAGCCTGCAAGAGCTGGTTGTGGCCCAAGGTGGCGACTTTGCCGCCGTGTGCGAGAGCCTTGATGGCATCCTTGAGTTGGCCGAGAAAGAATCTTCGTTCGCGGAGTTTCTTCGCAGCCCCATCATTGATCCCAAAAAGCGTGACGCCAGCTTGGTTCGGATGTTTATGGGCCAAGTCGAACCTGTCACTTTGAACTTCTTGCGCTTGCTCAACAACAAAGGCCGTCTTGCGGCGTTGCCGGGCATTGTTGAAGCCGCCAAAGCTCGCGCGGATGCCGCGGCCGGCCGAGTGCGGGTGAGCGTGACCACGGCCGCCGACATGTCCAATGAGCATGATGCGTTGGCGGAGAAGATCGGTGCCGCGGTCGGAGGCACGCCTGTGATCACTTGGAAAGTGGATCCCAATTTGATTGGTGGTCTGCGTCTGCAAGTGGGTGACAGACTCATCGACGGATCCATTGCTTCTCGGTTGCGGCGTCTGGAGTACGCCTTGCAAGTGGAAGCAGGCGCCAAAATTCGGGCGCGTGCTTCGGAGATGGTTGGCTCCTGATGTCTTCGCTCCGCATGATCTTGGCTGCCTTGTTCTTGGTCGCCCCCGTTGCGGCCGAAGAAGCGGCTTCCCAACTGAGCGTGCGTGGTGAGGCCGCATTGAAGGTTCCCGCCGATCAGGCCAGCCTTCGCATCGTCGTTCGGGCCGAAGCCGACACCGTGGCCGAAGCCATGCGATCGGCGGGCACCCGCATCAACAAGATCACCGATTTCCTCGACAGCCTCGACATCGAGCCGGGCAAAGAGCGTCGCACGGGGGGCTATTCCCTCGAGCCGATTTGGTCCCAGCGTCCTCGCAACCCAGCCGAAGACTGGAAGCCCACCGTGCTGGGCCACCGGTTGGAACATCGCATTTTGATCGAGACCACCCGTTTGGAACTCGTGGGCGAACTCTTGGCCAAGAGCGCCAAGCATGGGGCGGACGAAGTGAATCTGGATGGCTTTGGTCTTTCCAAAGCCGCTCGCATGGCCCAGCGTGACGCGTTGCTCCAAGAAGCGGTGCGCAACGCTCGCCGTGAAGCAAGAGTGGTGTCCGTGTCCTCAGGCATGGTCTTGGCCGGCATCCAAAACATTGACATTGAATCAGACAACGCAAGGCCACCAGTGATGGCTCGGGGACGCATGATGATGTCCGCCGAAGCCGACTTTGGGGCCCCCACCATCGAAGCCGGCGAAGTTGAGGTTCGAGCCGCCGTGCGCATCGTGTACACCCTCGGACCTCTTTCGGAATAAACCAACCGTCTTTTGACGCCTCTCTACCCCTGGAAAGAACGCTGTGAAGATCAAGACTGACGAAATCACCTCTGTCCTCAAGCAAGAGATCGAACAGTTCGGCGCTGAACTGGAAGTCTCGGAAGTCGGACGCGTGGTGGAAGTGGGCGACGGTATCGCCCGGGTATACGGGCTGGCCAAGGCCATGTCCGGTGAACTCGTGGAATTCGACACCAGCAAAGGCCCCGTGATGGGCCAGGTGATGAACCTCGAACTCGACACCGTGGGCTGTGTGATCTACGGCGATGCTTTGGCCGTGCAAGAAGGCGACACGGTGAAAGCCACCACCCGTTTGCTCGAAGTGCCCGCCGGTCACGGCTTGTTGGGCCGCGTGGTGGATCCCTTGGGCAACCCTCTCGACGGTGGACCCGCCATCGAAGCCGACGCTCAAATGAAGCTCGACATTGTGGCCCCCGGCATTGCGTTCCGGCAGCCCGTCTCCGAACCCATGGCCACCGGTATCAAGGCGATCGACTCCATGATTCCAATTGGCCGGGGCCAGCGGGAACTCATCATTGGTGACCGGAAGACCGGAAAGACTGCGGTCGGCCTTGATGCCATCATCAACCAGAAGCAGTACTGGGGCACCGATGATGCTGTGGTCTGCGTCTACGTGGCGGTGGGTCAAAAAGAATCCACCGTGGCCGCGGTGGTGGAAGACCTCAAGAAGGCCGGCGCGATGGACTACACCATCGTGGTCTCGGCTTCGGCGTCTTCCCCTGCTCCCATGCAGTACATCGCGCCATACGCCGGTTGTGCCATGGCCGAGCACTTCATGTGGCAAGGCAAAGAAGGCAAGTTGCCCAAGCACGCGTTGGTGATTTACGACGACTTGTCCAAGCAAGCCGTGGCGTATCGCCAGCTCTCCTTGCTGCTCCGTCGTCCTCCAGGTCGTGAAGCCTATCCCGGTGACGTGTTCTATCTGCACAGCCGGTTGCTCGAACGGGCGACCAAGCTTTCGGACGAGAACGGCGCCGGTTCGTTGACCGCGTTGCCCGTCATCGAAACCCAAGAAGGTGACGTGTCCGCCTACATCCCCACCAACGTGATTTCGATCACCGACGGTCAGATCTACCTGCAGCCCGAACTCTTCGCGGCTGGTATTCGACCCGCGGTGAACGTGGGGATCTCCGTGTCCCGCGTGGGTGGTGCGGCCCAGATCAAGGCGATGAAGGAAGTGGCCGGTTCGCTCCGTCTGGACCTCGCGGCGTACCGCGAACTCGAAGCATTTGCCCAGTTGGGTACCGAACTCGACGCCGCCAGCCAGCAACAACTGGACCGTGGTGCCCGCATGGTGGAACTCCTCAAGCAGGGCCAGTTCACGCCGTTCGACACCATCGACCAGTGCATCGCGATCTACGCCGCGTCCAAGGGCTTCCTCGATGACTTGGAAATCTCCAGCGTCGGGAAGTTCGAAGAAGGTCTGCTTGAGCACTTCAAGTCGGCCCGCAAAGATCTGCGTGATGCTTTGGCGTCAGCTGGTTCGTTCAAGAAGATCGACACCGATGCCTTTGAAGCGGCCATTGCGGAATTCAAGGCAGGCTTCACTGCCTGACCCAAATACTCATTGAGATGTATTCAAAGCCGCGGCCAGTTGGTCGCGGCTTTTTTACAAGAACGGAGTACGCCTCTCTCGCGCTCGGCAGTAATCGTGGTCGATTCGCTGGTGGGTGTTTGAATTAGAATTCGTACAGCAAAAAGGAGTTCTTCATGTTCATTCTTCTGTTGGGAATTGCGTCCTATGTTGTCTACTTCAATGTTGATTTGCCTTCTTGGGCAAATTGGTTCATGTGGTCAAATGTGGGCGGATTGACTCTGATGGGTGTGCTGATGAGTTTTGGAAGGACCACCGATCAACAAGCGTTTCAATTTTCGAAGCTTTGGACATTCACGGTCCTCTGTCCATGGCTGGCGTTTCTCAACCCTGTGTGGTGGGTGATCTTCTGGGTGGTGTATGGATTGGTGAGTCTTATTTCAGGTTAATTAACCCTAAGGTGCGCAACCTTTTTACTTAATAGAAAACCCGCTGTGCAACAGGGGTTTAGAAGGAAGCGGCTGAAGGGATTCGAACCCTCGACATTCACGTTGGCAACGTGACGCTGAAGTTTCAGAACTCGTAACGCAAGCCCAAAGAGAGGCTGGGCGATTTCACGTCCATGGTGAACGGCTGGGTCAATTCGTTTTCAAA
>PAHO01000032.1 GCA_002705085.1 Phycisphaerae bacterium
ACTGACACCAACGGTGATACTGTCACGGATACCCCAGGGTGGTGGACAATTGGCGAGGCGTGGAGTGATTTCGGTATCGATGGTGAGCAAGCGGTTTACCTTGGTGGCGCAACAATTCCTATTCCTGTTGATTGCTTCCCCATCCCTGTGAACCTTGTAGCATTGGCTGAGGCTGTCTACGGACAAGATCAATTCTTCGATGACCCTTCGACTGACGACATTGAATGGCTTGATGCGGACAATAATCCCATCACCATTGGATTCGAAGATCCAATCCCTTGCGAGGTGCTTGGAATTACAGTCGAAATCTGTGGAGAAGAGTTTCCTGTATACCGTCGTAGCTCAACTGCAGATTTAGGCGAATGCGATGGTCTGTTTACAAGTGGAACTGGCGGCGCTAATTTCGCAGTTCGAATCGCCCGGGACTTCGATTACAACGGCGGGATTGAGCCAATCTTCGATCGCAGCGGTGTCATGTCCTACGACGGCACCTATCCCGACGGCTCCTTGGTGGATCGAGGGGATGAGCTGTTCCGTGGTCGTGGTGCCAGGGTCGCGGTCATTGATTTCGCCTATTGGAAGGGGCACGAAGATCTCGATCAACGCAATCAGGATGGAACCCCTCGGTACCAGTGGAAGCGGTTTGTAGAAGCCCCTGGAATCGCTGGTGCTGCCAACTACGCCCCACGGTTGCCTTACGTCATCAATGAGCCTGGCCAGACCATGATCGAGTTTGCTGAGATTGGTTATCCAGATCACGGGACGGCTGTCTTGGGGCAGCTTTGTGCCTTGGATGAGCAGCGAGACTGGGTCGATGCAGACGGCAATCCGTTTGCTCGATCCTACGGGGTCACGGGCATTGTTCCTGAGGCCCAGCCCTACTTTTTCCCTCTGATCTCAGTCGAAGAAGGCCCCCGCGAACTGACGGCTTGGTCTAACGCGATCGCTGAGTTTGGTCCCGGTGACATCATTTGTGCACCCTATGAGCCCGCTGGAGTGGGCACCAGTCTGGTCGGCAGTCCTGATGTGGTGCTGCTTACTCAGGTGGCCTTTGACAAGGGCATTTTTGTCGTGGTGCCAGCCGGTAATGGGAAGCAAAATATTGACAACATTGCTGAAGACGCCGGTGTCGAGGATGAGCTCGGCATGTGCATCGTGGCAGCATCCAATTTCCTTGAAGTTGGTCAAGGGGTTCCGCCGGCTCAAGCGCCGATCGTACAAGACGATGTTCCTGCAGGCTACCGTGCGAATGGCTCCAACTATGGCACGCTCGTTGACCTTCACTTCTGGGGTGAATACAACGTGTCATGTGGTTATGGGGATCTCTACAGTTCCATCACTTCGCGTGCACCACAAGACTTGCAGGCCGATCGTCGTCGTTCGTATACCGGTCACTTCGGTGGCACTTCTGCTGCAGCCACCAATATTGCGGGTGCGGCCTGTGCGTTGCAGGGCTTGGCTAAGCAGTTCTATGCTGTCCCGGCAACCCCCGGCGGACTGCGCGATGTGGCCATGAAGCCTTACACCGTTGATCAGGAATACGCGAGTAACGTGACCGCCGGTGATGATGCGAACCCAGTTGGCTTTCAATGCAATAGTATTGCCACCAATACTTTGGGCCAAAATCGTCTCGCGAACGTTCTTGACAATTGCTCTTGTGAGAACCCTGAGTGCCCCGAAATCATCAGCATCGGTTGGCGCCCCCGCATTTGGGAGTTTGGTCGAGATGACACTGCGGTTGTCCAGCTCGTGTCCAACATCACCGACGCCAATGGTGACTCTGCAGTCTTTGACAATGATGCAGAAAACCTCCTCGGGTCATTTGTGATCAAGGGTGAAGGGCAAGGGAACTTCTTCTCCTTGAAGGGTGATGACGGCGGCCGATTCCGCATCCTCAGTGAATTTGCACTGGGTGGTTCAGCTGGTAAGGGCAGTTCCACGGACTTCAGCCAAGGATCATTTGGCACACCTGCTCTTCCATCCTCATTTGAAAAAGTTGTCAACGAGGCCACTCGCCCTGTGACGGGCGATGTCACTGATTTGCTGCTGCTTACTCGATGCCCTGTTGATCCAGGCATTGTGACTTCGGTTACTGCTGAGGTTCAGTTGCTGCAGCCTGATTCCGAGTTCGTGCTGTTCGGCTTCCAGCTTTGGAATACGCAAACGAATCGCTGGGCCCTGGTGGATGTGGCCACCCTTCCCGACGAACCGGGTGACCCAGATTTGGTGATCGAATTCGAAACCGCTGCGGGATTGGGTGGCGCGAGCAGATACGTTGATTCAGAGAATCGAGCTTGGGCGCGAATCTGGACCTGGAGTCTTGGCAGTCTCTTCGGATCCCCCGAGGGCTCCTATGGCATCGATTACGACCTCACCGATGTGCAGTTCAACTTCGGGCCAGATCCTGATGGGCCCTAAGGCAACTTTTGGGGCAGTTGGCGTCGCGCTGTTTGCTGGACTTTTTCTAGGCAAAAGTTTTCTCGCAAACCAATCGGGACCGCCGGCAGAAGCCAACAACGCTCTGGAGCCCGCATCAGCGGTCGATCCTCAACTCTCCAACACCGGGACCGAAATCCCGGTGTTCTTGGATGAAGCCCAACTTGATCTAGGCCCGCATCTTGTTGGTGCCAGCCCATCAGGTGAAATCCATTTCACCGTCCTTGGCGATCGCCCCCTCTCGCTGCTGGCCGCTTCTCCGACCTGCGGCTGTCTTTCAACGGACTTCAATGGAAGAGTTGATCTCCAGCCAGGTCAGCGTCACACCATTCGGGTCGAGTACCGGCCAAGGAATTTCCCTGGTACCGCCGAAGAGAGCATTCGTTTGGTCTTCGCCGGATCGCCGGAGATCATTACGGTTCCAGTCCGGGCTTTTTTCTCACGTACTGTCGAGGCCGACCCGCCATCCATTGATGCAGATGCTGACTTGACTGGCGCCATCACCCTTCGCAGTTTGGACGGCGTTCCTTTTGAAATTTTGTCGGTCAATGGTCTCCTTCCCATTTTTTCTGATTCGGATGGCGCATCTTCAGTTACCCATGATTTGATTTGGGACTTACGTGCCTACAACAAGGACTGCCTTGACGAGTTCGGTGATTCGATGCCTCGCTGGCTGGTTTTTGAAACGACCCACCCATCTGTTCCATTTGTGGATGTTCGCGTTCGAAATTCCGAGTGCACGAAGTTGGACGTTCCGCTCTCTCCAACCCAAGAGTGGTACTTGGGAGATCACCGATTCATTTTGGGATACATCGCGCCGGGTGCTTCCTTGGATTTTGTTCTTCCGATCCGTTACTTCCCCCGGGCCAGTCGCTTGGAACCGATTTCCTTGGTTGCGACCCCAGACTCGCGGTTCACACTCGAAGTCCAAAAGATCACCCAGCAATTTGACCAGCGAGACATCACCCTCAGAATCCAGGCCTCTGATGCTTTGGAGCCGGGATTTTACCGCGTGCCCCTTATTGTCCGTTCTGCGGAAACCGGTGACTCGCAAACCTGCGTTGCCTTGCTCACCGTTCCGTCGTAACCCCTTTTCTGGGCTTGCCTCACCAAAGCATTGTGTTGCCTTCATCCCTGAGCATTTCTGGGATGGATCGATCTCCATTTGCTTGGCCTGATTGATCCTTCAAGGTGGTGCGTATTGGCCACTAGAAGCAGTTCCCAACCGTCAGAATCCCCCCAAACCGATTTTTTCTTGGACTTCCCCGCCTGTGGGATAGATTGACGGCATGGCTTTCCGCTGTTCCCACTGTTTGATCGTGTGCAGTTTGGCTGTGCCCAACGTGGCTTGCGCTGACCACCCCTCGTGGAATTTCTTGGGCTATTGGGATCTTCAGGATCGTCTTGGCGCGGCAACGCCCACAGGCGCAGGAGTCGTCATCGGTCAAGTAGAAGCCGGCAGTGGCCAGCAGTATCTCCCGAACCCCAACGAGGCCCAGTTCGACAACCTGATCATCACCCCCATGAGTGGTGCGGGAACCACGTTGAGCCATGCCAACACGGTAGGGAAGTACAACTACGGATCGGATTGGTCAATCGCCCCGGGAATTCCCGAGACCAAAGTCTGGAACGCCGTCGATTATGTCCAAGGCGGATTTTTGCGGGTCACCAGCGGGTCCCCTTTGGCCAATCCTGGGTGTCAGGTAATCAACCAATCTTGGCTGGGAAGCTTTGGCAATGTAAGCCTTGAGCGTGAAACACTTCGGCGACAGGATTACCAGATTGTTCGTGACGGGGTTCTCTCAATTGTGGGCATGCCCAACGGGGGAGGCAGTCTGTCGAGCACGCTGATGTGGGCGGGCTGGAACAGCATCGCGGTCGGTACCCGAGATGAATCGCACGTGTCTGGTGAAACCTCTTCAAGCACTGATGGGGCTGGGCGGCAGAAGCCATTTATGGTTGCTCCGGGGAGTCTGGTTTCTTGGTCAGCACCGATGGTGACCGCTTCCGTGGCGTTGCTGCTCGAAACCGTTGAGACCGACCCGATCCTTTCGGCGGATCCCGATGCAACATCCCCCGAAGTGCTCAAAGCAATTCTTGGTGCGTCGGCCAGCCATACTCGGCTTGGCGGGGTGAACTGGAGCAACGACCCGGTCGCCAGTGGTCCGGATCGCGGCCTCAGCACCAAGCCCCTGGACCCGGTGGTCGGCACCGGCAACTGCAACATCGATCGTGCCCATCAAGTCATGACCGGTGGCCGCTTTGATGGGGAGATCGCGCCCTTCGGGCCGGCGGCTCCGTCTCGCGGATGGGGTTCAGTACCGCTGAGTTTTGGACAATCGCAATGGTTCCGTTTTGATCTTTCGGAGACGGCGGATACGTTTTCGTTCTTGACCACGTGGAACCGTGACGTTCGAGTCGGTTTTTCCCAAGTCTTTGCGCCCGATCTGACGGTCACCATGTTCCGCGTGGTTGACGGGGTGTTGGCCCCCATGCTCGGTGAGGCGGGCGCGGCGTTCTACAGCGCCGGCAATGTGGGCAGTGATGCCCCAGTGGACAATGTGGAACACCTCTACATCGAAGACTTGGCGGCGGGGACGTATTGGGTCCAGATCACCCGTCAAGACACCACGCCCACCGAGCCTTCTGCCTGGCCCTTTGCGGTGGCCTGGGTGCATCCAGAATTCACCCCCAACTTCGATCCGGCCGACATCAATCAAGATGGGGCGGTGGATTTCCAAGACCTCTTGTTGCTGCTCGGCGATTACGGCGCGCCGGGGGGACCGTCTGATGTGAACGGTGACGGAACGGTGGACTTCCAGGACTTGGTCGCATTGCTCGCGGTCTGGAGCTGAACCTAAAGCGCACGGCCCCAAAACAAACCAACCCGCGTCAAAGACGCGGGTTGGTGCAGTTCCAATGTTGGCATTGGAGGCTGGATGAGGAAAGGTCTTACTTGACCTCGACCTCGGCGCCAGCTTCCTTGAGCTCTTCGGCGAGCTTGTCGGCTTCGTCCTTGGAGACCTTCTCTTTGATGGGCTTGGGAGCGCCATCGACGAGTTCCTTGGCTTCCTTCAGACCGAGACCGGTTGCGCCGCGGACGGCCTTGATGACGGCAATCTTGTTGCCACCAGCAGCGGCCAGAATGACGTCGAATTCGGTTTGCTCTTCAGCACCGCCGCCGCCTTCGTCACCACCACCAGCACCGGCCATCATGACCGCACCGCCAGCAGCAGGCTCGATGCCGTAGGCATCCTTCATGTAGTCGGCGAGATCAACGGCTTCCTTCAAGGTGAGGGAGGCGATGGAGTCGCCGAGTTCGGTGATTTTTGCGTCGAAGGTCTTGGCTTCGGCTTCAGTGGTTGCTTCTTCAGACATGGTGATTTGCTCCTTTGAGCACTTGGGGTCGATTCCGCCCGAGAGGAGCCGCACGCGCGGCTTTTAACCCGAGGGCCAGTCGGGACGGGAAGTCGTCTTGGTGGATCAGCTGATCTTGGCGATGGTCTCGCCGTTTTCGAGCTTCTCCTGAATGGTTTTGATGACACCGAGGACGCGGCCACCGGCACCCTTGGCGGCACCCAACACGTTGGCCCCGGGGGCGAGAACGAGTTGGACCACTTTGGCTTGGGCCTCTTCCTTGGTGGGGAAATCGGACAAACGCTTGACGCCGGCTTCGCCTTCAAACAGGTTGCCGTCGAGGACGGCGCCCTTGAGGGAGATGTCGGGGTGCTGCTTGATGGCTTTCATCACCGCGCGGGCGGCGTTCACGACGGAGTCACCGCCGTAGACAAAGGCCGATGGCCCCGTCATCAGGTCGTTGATCGCGCCCAGGCTGTGGTCGGCATCAAAGCTCCCTTTGACCAGCGTGTTGCGGACCACGCTAATGCGGATCCCAGCTTCGGCGAGTTCAGAACGGATGGCGTTGTTGTCGTTGGCTTCGATGCCGCGGATGTCCACGAGAACCACGCCGTCCAGATCGCCAAAGCGAGCGGCATAGTCGTCCATCATCATTTGCTTGATTGGTTTGCTCATGATTGTGCTCCCGCGGTCAGACCGCGACTTGGACTCCGGGGGTCATGGTGGCGCTGATGACCACACGACGGAAATACGCGCCCTTCAATACGGCGGGGCGGGCTTTTTCCATCATCTTGAGGAAGAACTCGAGGTTCTCAACGAGGTCTTCGTCGGAGAAGCTCAACTTGCCGATGATGCAGGCCACATTGCCACCATCGTCGTTGCGATACTCAACCTTACCGGCCGAGAACTCTTGCACCGCGGTAACCACGTCGGGGGTCACGGTGCCGGCTTTTGGAGAAGGCATCAAGCCTTTGGGACCAAGCACACGACCGAGTGGGGAGACCACTCGCATTTGGTCGGGTGAGGCGATGGCCACATCAAAGTCCATCCAGCCACCATTGACCTTTTCGACCAGTTCGGCACCACCGGCTTCAAGTGCACCGGCTTCCTTGGCCGCGGCCACTTTGTCATCGCCGCAGAAGCAAATCACGCGGGCGGTCTTTCCGGTGCCTTTGGGCATCGAGACCGAACCACGAACTTGTTGGTCGGCTTGCTTGGGGTCAATGCCGAGCGAGCACACCACTTCGACCGACTGGTCGAACTTGGGTTGCTTGTAGCCACGCAGAGCGGCGATGGCTTCGGCGGGGGCGTGCATCTTGGCCTTGAGGGCTTCGTAGATCTCACGGTTGGCTTGGGTTCGTTTGCTGATTTTTGGCATCTCAGAGTCCCTCCACCGCAACACCCATGGAACGGGCCGTGCCGGCAATGGTGCGGGCCGCGGCGTCCACTTCGAACGCGTTCATGTCAGCGAACTTTTCGCGAGCAATGTCGCGGCAGTCGTCAAAGCTGATGGTGCCCACGATTTCGGAACCGATCTCGGAAGCGCCTTTCTTGACCTTGGCTTTTTCCATGATCAAAGTCGAAGCGGGCGAACTCTTGATTTCAAGTTCGAACGAGCGGTCTTCGAACACCGTCACGACACAGCCGACAAGTTTGCCGTTGAGTTCGCGGGTGGCATCATTGAACTGGGTGATGAATTGCCCTGGGTTCACGCCATTGGCGCCCAGAACCGGTCCCAGAGGCGGAGCGGGAGTCGCTTGCCCACCGGGAGCCATGAGTTTGAATTGAGTCGTGATCTTCTTGGCCACAGGTGTTTCTCCTCCCACCCGGTGCCGAGATCTGGACCGTGGCGTGGTCCAGGGCATCCGAGCGGTTCGTTCGGGGATGCTGCCCCATGGGGCAACGGAAGTTGTCGAATCGCCCAGTGTAGCGATCCCCAAGCCAATCGCAACGGTCTGGCGGGAAGTTTGGGGCTGTTATCGGGCCTTGGGGACGAACCGATCTTGGGTTCGGACCCATTCCGGGCCGCCCATACGACCCACCGCGCCCAATTTGTCCGGATCGGGGCGGCCTTTGTCATCCAGAACATCGTCCCGAAGGTGAATGCGGCGCACCAAGCCGTAGACCAATGAGCCCGTGAACGGCCCATCCCAGAGATGGGCCACCCGTTTGGGCAGCCGGTCAATCACTTCGGCGGTTTCACATTCCAAACTCCAGGCCGCGCCAGCCAGGCGGGGCGCGGCGATCAGATCGGCCGGCATGGAGCTGAGCCCGGCGTGGTCAAATTCGCTGGCTTCGGGGGGCAAGTCAGCCGCGGTGGCAAAAACCGCATCGGCATTTTCTTCCGTGGCGGCATTGATGGTGAAGCAGCCGGTGCCCCCATCTTCAGGAGGTCGACAATTCGCCAAGGTGTCTTTGTCGGTGCCATCGGAACGTTGGGCGGGCCCAATCATCACCGTGAATGGGGTGCTGGTGACGGCGTTGAAGCAGGAGAACGGGGCGAGGTTCAGCAGCCCGGTCTGGGAAACCGTTCCCACCACCGCAATGGGGCGTGGCACCACCGTGTTGATCATCAGTCCGTAACGATCGCGGGGGGAAAGATCGGCAGGATCAATCACGGTCATGCCAGTGGTTCCAGCGCGAGGCGGACCATGGTCTCCACGCCAAGCGGGATGGCGTGGTCGTTGAAGTCAAAGGTGGACTCGTGGACGTTGGGCATGTCCATCCCCTCGGGGCAGAGTCCCAAGGCAAAGAAGCACGCCGGCACTTTTTCTCCGTAATACGAGAAGTCTTCCGCGCCCATGACGGGGGCCTCCATGGGGCACACCGCGTCTTGCCCTTTGGCTTCAGCAATTTTGGCGTGCACCAAATCCACCAATTCAGGCACGTTGTTGGTGACGGGATACCCCGGGAACCAACGCAAGGTCGTTGCGCATCCAAACCCTTCGGCGACCGCGCCGGCCATCGACGCGATCCGATCGCGCATGCGGGAACGGCTTTCGGGAAGGAGGGTTCGCACCGTTCCGCCCATGGTGGCGGTGCGGGGAATCACGTTGAACGCATCGCCCGCGTGGATCGCGGCCACGGTGAGCACGACGGCGTCCAGTGGATCCGACTCGCGGCTCACCAGCGTTTGCAGGGCGGTGACAATGTGGGCCGCACACAACACGGGGTCTTGGGCGTATTGCGGCGCGGCGGCGTGTCCGCCGGTTCCTTCGACCAGCAACTCAAACCGATCGGCGGCAGCCAGCATGGGACCAGGAATCGAACCCGCTTGACCCAGTGGCATCTTGGGCCAGCCGTGCAATCCAAACGCGCGAGCGGCCGGCGGGCCAATCACGGTGCCATCAAGGACCCCGTCTTCCACCATCTTGAGTCCACCACCGCCACCTTCTTCCGCTGGTTGGAAGCAGAAGAGCACTGGATTGGGCAATTCGCCTTCGTCTGACATTTCTTTCAGTATGCGAGCGGCCCCCAGCAAGATGCTGACGTGGCCGTCGTGACCGCAGGCGTGCATTTTGCCTTCGATGGTGCTGGCGTAGGGGAGTCCGGTTTCTTCGTGGATGGGCAGGGCGTCGATGTCGGCCCGCAGCAAGATGGCCTTCTCCCCCTTGCCGGGTAGGTATCCCAAGGTCCCGGTGCCTCCACCCAGATCACCCACATGCTCAATCCCAAGTTCGGTGAGATGACCGCGGATGACTTCAGCGGTTCGGTGCTCGTGGTATGCCAGTTCAGGGTGCCGATGGATGTCGTGGCGGATCTCAATGAGATCGGGAACGATGGGAGCGATGCGTTCTGCGTGCGTGGTCATGCCCTAAGGATAGGGGACGAGGCCCTCAGCGCAAGCGGGGCAAACCCATGCTTTGTCGACCTTCGTTGACCAGATCAAACGAGGCTTTGTCATGCCGAAGCAGCCGAGCCAGTTGGCTCATGGAAACGCCCAGGAGCCCGGCGGTACCCGCGACATCCCAGCGCCGAGCCACGATCACATCCAGCGCTTCGGCCAAGAGGGCGGGGTATTCGTAGTGCTTGGGGTTCACCGGGAGCATGCGGCCCTGGCGACGCTTTTCCCAGAGATCGCTGGGTCGATAGCGCTCGTGGTGCACGGAAGTTCGAACCACCCGGGCCAGTCGATCTCGCAAACGACGCAGCGCCACCCGGCGGTTGTCGGCCTGTTTGCGCATCTCAGCGGCATGGGCCATCACTCCAGTTGGTTCGTGCACGATCTCGCAAGCGGTGGCGACTTTGTTGCGCCGTTGTCCCCCCGGGCCGGTGCCTCGTCCAAATTCCAGTTTGCAATGACGCAGCAACAGTTCCTCGTCAATCGTGGATGGGTGGGGCGCGTCAACCAGAAGGAATTCTTTCATGGGTTACCTCGGACTCGCGGCCAACGACAGCGACGCTGGTCCTTCTTCTTGCAGCCGAATCCAACCCAGCCCCGCCACCATGGCGGCGTTGTCGACACACCATTTCATCGGAGGAATCCGGAGCTCCAACCCTTCTTCTTGGGCAAAAGTTTCCAGTTCTTTCCGGAGCCGTGAGTTGGCGCTGACGCCACCTCCAATCAACAACGATTGTGCATCGGCGTGATTTTGTCGAGCGCGGCGAAGTCCCCGAATCAACGTTCGTACCGCGGCCTTCTGAAACGATGCTGCCGCATCAGCACGTTCCTGATCGGACAGTGCATCGGGGTCGCGGTTCGGGGTTCCGGGTAGGCCCAGCACGCCGTATCGCACGGCGGTTTTGAGGCCACTGAATGAAAAATCAAGGGGGCGTCCCTTTAGGTTGGGCATGGGGAACTGGTATGCGTCGTCGTCTCCATGTTGCGCGGCCCGGTCCACTCGAACCCCGCCCGGCCATCCCAATCCCAACAGTGCTGCCGCTTTGTCGTAGGCCTCGCCAACCGCATCATCAATGGTTCGCCCCAGGACGGTGCAGGAAAATGGCGCATCGATGCGATACAGACTCGAGTGCCCGCCACTGACGACCAATCCCAGGGCCGGCCAAGGTGGCGAGGATTGTTCAAGCAGTCCCGACCAAAGATGCGCTTCCACGTGGTGCACTCCGATCAGGGGAATGCCGAGCCGCCACGCCACACTTTTGGCGGCCGCCACGCCAACCAGAACCGATCCAATGAGGCCGGGTCGATGGGCCACGGCGACGGCGTCGATCTCAGAGAAGGAGGTGTTCGCCTCGGCCAGTGCTCGGTCAACGATTTTCCCGATCCGTTCGGCGTGCGCTCGTCCCGCGATTTCAGGGACCACACCTCCGTAGGTCTGGTGCAAATCGTCTTGCGATTGCACCACCGAGGCTCGGACGGTGTGCCCATCGTCAACCACGGCGACCGCGGTCTCGTCGCAACTGGATTCAAAACCAAGCACCCTCATGGACGCACGTCCGTGGTTTGGGGGAGAGCGTCGAGGCCCCGCAACATTTCGGCATCACCCAGTTGGTTGCGAATCCAATCTTGGCTGGGCAGCAATTGGGGCCAATCGGGGCCGGAGGTGATGATGCCAGCATCGGACCAGCGTATGACCAGTTCGGTCCAGTCTTCGGGAGCGTCCAAGACGACGTCCGGATCGACGCCCCAATTTTCCTCGCCTTCCACGCGCTGGACGCTGCGGCCGTCGGGAAGGTGATAGGTGGCCGCGGTGTATTTCAACGTTCCTCCATCACCAAAGTCTCGGATTTTTTGCACGGAACCTTTGCCATAGGTTCGGCGGCCCAGCACGGTTGCGCGTTGGTGAAATTGCAAAGCTCCCGCCACGATTTCACTGGCCGAGGCGGAACCTTCGTCCACCAAGACCACCATGGGCAAGTCTGTCGCCACCTTTGATTTGGCGGTGAAGATGGCTTCCACCTCTCGGCGATTTCGGATTTCCACCACGATTCCAGATTCAAGGAACAGATCGCAGGTCTCCACGGCGGCCGAAAGGGAGCCCCCGGGGTTGCTTCGGAGGTCCAAGAGCAACCCGGTGGCATTGGGATGATTTTCGATGACCGAGCGCAGATCAGCGGGGGTCTCATCGAGGAACTGATTGATGCGAATCACCAAAGTGCCGTCATCAAGTTGCCATTCCCACTGGCCATCGGTGCGCCGAAGCCCCAGCACCGTTTGGGTTTTGATTTGACGACGAACCAAGGTGAAATTCAATTCTTGATCGTCTCGGACCACTGTGATTGCGACGGAGGAACCCTCGGGGCCTGAGATCAATGTCACGATTTCATTGAGCGTCATGTTGTCCAGTGGATGTGAAGCCACGGCAACAATGAGGTCGCCAGCTTTGATTCCAGCTTGCAGAGCGGGACTCGCATCAAGTGGTGTTGTGACCAACGCGCCTCGTGGATCGGAGGAAGCGGAGACGCCGATCCCGGCAAATGTGCCTTGAACTTCTTTCACAAATTCATCGCGGTCCCGTGGGGGGATCCACACGGTGTACGGATCGCCCGTGCGGTCCACCATTCCTTGGATGGCCCCTTCGCGGAGTTCCTCTGTGGTGAGTTCTCGGACGAATTCCGTCTCGAGGGTTTGGGCCACCTCGAGCAGGCCCTCGCCCAATTCCGCCCGCAGGGCTCTTTTGGACAGCGCCGTGGGCAGCCGCAACACAATGATTGCACTGGCAACAAGCATCAGGATGGTGGGCCAACGGGATCGCAAAGTGGTGTCCTTCCTAGAGGGTATCCGTTGTGATGCTCTAAACTCCAGACTGGAGACCCGATTGGCCCACCACGAACCGCTGCGAGACACGATGAAGGTCGCGACCGAGCGGACCATTTTGGTCCATGTCGGGCTGGCGGGACGTTGGAGTGACCCCCAAAATCCCTTCGGCGAGATTGCGGCCCTGGTGGAAGCGGCCGGAGCTGAGGTGGTGGGGACCATTTCCCAGAACTTGTCCAAGCCGAGTGCCAAGACCTTGATTCGAAAAGGGAAGGTGCAAGAACTGGCGGCCGCGGTGAAAGCGTTGTCGGCGGGTTTGGTGGTCTTTGACCACGATCTCACTCCCGCCCAAATTCGAGAACTTGAGCGGGCCTGCGTGGTGAAAATTTTGGACCGCTCGGAATTGATTCTGGACATCTTTGCCAGCCGGGCCGCGACCCTGGAGGCAAAGCTTCAAGTTGAAATTGCACAGTTGCAATACACCTACCCTCGGTTGCGGGCAATGTGGGATCACTTGGGGCAGGTCACCGGCGGCGCTCCGGTGGGCATCGGCACTCGGGGGCCTGGGGAAACCCAACTTGAGATTGACCGGCGTTTGGCTCGTGATCGCTTGGCCCAATTGCGGCGTGAACTGAGAGAAGTGCAACGCCGGAAAAGCCGTGAAGTGGCCGATCGAACCGAAGATCATTTCACGGTGGGTCTGGTGGGGTACACCAATGCGGGGAAAAGCACCCTCTTCAATCGTCTGACTGATGGCGGGGCCTTCGCGGCCGACATGCTGTTCGCAACCCTGTCCACTCGGGTTGATGCATGGCCTTTGGGGGGTGGTGTGCAAGTTCTGGTCTCAGACACCGTGGGCTTTGTTCGAGATTTGCCGCACCGTTTGGTGGCTTCATTTCGCGCCACTTTGGAAGAGACGATTCATTCATCACTGATCCTCCAAGTGTTGGACGCGAGCGATCCTCATGCGGTGATGCAACTGGAAACCACCGAACGCACCCTTGATGACATTGGGGCGACGAGCCAGCCACGGTTGGTGTTGTTGAACAAGATGGATCTGATCGAACCTCGGGATCGATTGCTTTGGATGCATCGCTATCCGGATGCGTTGCCCATCAGCGCGGTGGATGGAACGGGCATTGATGAGTTGTCCGAGCGGGTTCGGGCGCTGGCGTTGGGAGGGGTCCAAGAGGTCGAAGTCACGTTGCCTTACGCATCGGCCAAAGCCATTGATCATTTGGAGCGCCGGGCCGAAGTGCTTGATCGCGAATACGGCGACGGAACGGTGACCCTCAAGGTGAGGTTGGCCCGTCGCCAAGCCGACGAACTTGCCAGTTTGGATCGAAAAGCTTTGATCAACGGCGCGCCGGCCTCGGAAGCCGGCATGGTGGTTTGGGGTGAAGTACAAACGCCTTCAGATCTAGGTGTGCCTCCCCATAAGAAGTCACTTGGAGGATGGACGCCGTGAACGGTGGCCTGCACCGATTTCGAGATCGAGTTGATCCTGATCTGCTTTCAGAAATAGATGCTTGGATCGGTCGTCATCCTTTGGTTCGGATTCGTTCGGCCCTCGAGGCGCGCACCGATGAAAAAGCATTCTTTGATGCGTTGGCTGAAGCGGTCTTGGCCCGGCATGTGCTTTCGCTGGGCTTTGATGTTGAAACCGAAGTGCCAACCGTGGGCAACATGACCGCGGACCTTCGCGTAAGCAAAGGGGGGCGCGAGGTCTTTTTGCATGTCAAGCGGGTTGCGACCGACATCGACAACCGTGCTTCTCGGCAAATTGTCATTTCCCCCCGACTGCGGGCTCTGGAGATGGTGCCACGGCCTTGGTTGATTCGTGTTCGTTGGAGCTCTGGAGCCACCGATCGTCAGATGCAACGGTTGGTGGAGGAAGGCATGGACTTCCTTCGCCACGCCAGCGTTGGTGATGAGCTCAAAGTGACCGACGACGATGGCTCAGATCTTGGCGGCATCCGAGTGCTGGCCCCCCACGATGGTCGCCGCGTAGTGCTGCACATTGGAATGCCCGATGGCTTCATCGATCACACGCCACGAATGCGCAAGCGTTTGGACCGAGCCTTTGCCCAATTCAAGCCCGGCGCCGAAAACGCCATTGTTGTTGCCAGCAGTGACCACCAGGATGGCTTTGATTTTGAAACGGCGTTGCTCGGCCAATTCGTGGAACGCTGGGATCGGCGACCTACGGACGGTCGCCGGGTTGCTCACGGCCGCGATGATCTTGGTTTTTGGTCCGGCGGTGCCCATCCCACTTCGCGTGCGGCGAGTTGGTTTCGGTTGTCTCCACATTCGGGTGAATTCTCCCCCCGGATGTGGTTCCGACAAAGCGACCGCCCTGCTTCCGATGGGGCCCAGATGCTCAGAGCCATTTTTGGTCAAGAAGAGCCACCTGAACCCACGGCCTAGAATGGTCCACCATGGACCCAAGACACGAACGGCTGGCTGAACTGCTTATTCATCACTCCACCCGCTTGCAGGCGGGTGAGCACGTGTTGATTGAAGCTTTTGACATCCCGGAATCGATGGTGATTGCCGCGGTGAAGGCGGCCAAATCGGTGGGAGCGCATCCCCATGTCACTTTGCGGAACAATCGGTTGCAGCGAGCCTTGATCGAAGATGCCGCCGATGCCCAAGTGGCCACCCAAGCCGAGTACGACCGCTTTCGCATGGAGAAAATGGACGCGTATCTCGGTCTCCGTGGAGGCAACAACGCCAATGAACTGGCGGGTCTTGCCGGTGAGGATCAAAAGCGTTGGAGTACGGGCTACCAAACCCCGGTGCATTTTCAGCAGCGTGTGAACCACACCCGCTGGTGTGTATTGCGTTGGCCCGCACCCGGCATGGCCCAGTCCGCGTCCATGAGCACCGAGTCTTATGAAGACTTTTATTTTCGGGTATGCACCATGGATTACGCCCGCATGGCTCAGGCGGTTGAACCATTGAAGGCCCGAATGGACGCGGCCGATCAGGTGCACATCTGCGGGCCGGGCGACACCGACCTGACGTTCTCCATCAAAGACATCCCGTCGATCCCATGCTGTGGCAACATGAATATTCCTGACGGTGAGATTTTTACCGCCCCGATCCGGGATTCGGTCAACGGAGTGATGCAGTACAACACGCCCACCCGCTACCAGGGCAATGACTTCGCCAATGTTCGTCTGGTGTTCAAGGATGGCAAAATTGTGGAGCACGGTGCCGACAAAGGGGCTGAGCACTTGGGAGCCATCTTCGACACTGATGAAGGCGCTCGGTTCATCGGAGAGTTTGCCATCGGCTTCAACCCCTTCATCATGCACGCCCAAAATGACATTCTTTTCGATGAAAAGATCGCGGGCAGTTTGCACTTCACGCCTGGCAATGCCTACGAAGATGCCAACAACGGGAACACATCCTCCATCCACTGGGACATGGTTCTGATCCAAAGGTCCGATTATGGGGGGGGGACCATTGCCTTTGATGGCGAGGTCATCCGGAAAGACGGATTGTTCGTGCCCGAAGATCTGCAAGCATTGAATCCTGAGCAGTTGGGGGCTTGAGAAGCGTCCGGTGGCTTTCTCGGACCGCAACCGGGCCAGATCGCCGGAATGATCCGACCCTTCGGCGCGGCCCGACGCGAATTGGATGAGATTCCGATCCGCCCGTGAATGACCATGGGCTCTCATCCGATGCTCGGTGCATGACGACCAGTACCCGCATTGGAGACCTTCTGTGTGCCGCCGGTGAGCTTGAGCCGAAGGAATTGACCCGGTTGCTCAAACTTCAAGAATCAGGCCCAGCACGACCGCTCGGCGCGTTGGCAGAGGAGCATGCGGGGGTTGATCCCGCGGCGGTCGAAGCGGCCTGGGCGGCACAAATGTCGCAGTGGGGGGGAAGGGTTGATCCTCGACGTCTTTATCCAGAGAAGGACGCGATGCAGTTGGTGACCCCAAGACGGGCTCGGCAATTCAATATTTTGCCGGTCTCGCGGCAAGGGGGACGGCTGTCGTATTGCACCACGCCGCTGGGGTTGGTTTCTGCCCATCGATTCGTGACCAATGTCTTGGGGCTCGTCTCCGAGCCCATGTTGGCCATGCGTTCTGATTTGCATGAAGCCATTGAGAAGCACTATCCCGCCTCCAGCTGCGGTGCGGCCTAAGGCGGGCTCCAGACCTCACAGAAACGCAAATCGCCGCCCCCTTGGAGAGAGGGGCGGCGATCTGAAGTGGCGAGAGGCGGACTTGAACCGCCGACACCCGCATTTTCAATGCGGTGCTCTACCAACTGAGCTACCTCGCCAGAGGTGCACCCGTGGAGGGCAGGTCGTAGAGCGTACGCAGGAATGCGAACGTCTTCAAGGGCGGCAGAGGGGACTCGAACCCCCGACATCCGGAATCACAATCCGACGCTCTAACCAACTGAGCTACTGCCGCCAGAGGCAAGGAGCCGATTCTACCGAAGCCGCGAGCTTGCGGCAATTGTGCCAAAGCGCTCCTGCGGGCGTAGAATGATCGTATCGCGACCCCCCGGAATCAAGCATGCCCATAACCGCTGACGACAGACTCATTTTCCTCGATGGCCGGACGGTTCACACCAATTTGCCAGTGGCGGATTTGGTGGAACATGCGGTCCAGCGCGGTGAGGGGCATCTGGCCTCAAACGGTGCTTTGAATGTTCACACCGGGTCACGCTCCGGTCGATCCCCTGGTGACAAGTACCTCGAAGACACGCCAGGCATCCACGACAACATTGATTGGGGCAAAGTCAACCAGCCCTGCACCCCAGAACAATTCTCAACCTTGGAGTCCATCGTCCGAGAATATCTCGGCTCCTGCGAAGATTTGTACCGGTTTGATGGATTTGCTGGTGCCGACGAACGCTACCGCTGTCGAGTCAGTGTGGTGGCCAAAGAGGCCTGGCACGCGTTGTTTGCCAGCACACTCTTTATTCCTTCGGAAGGCGCTGATCCCAGCTTTGCCCCTGACTGGACCATTTTTGATGCTGGTGCTCTGGAGTTGAGTCCTGAGCAGGCCGCCGCCGTGGGGGTGAGTGGGAAGATCGCCATCTTCCAATCCCTCGAGCGCAAGATGGTCCTCATCGTGGGCACCCGATATGCCGGGGAAATCAAGAAGTCAATTTTCTACGCCATGAACCACGACCTTCCGGATTCGGAGGTCTTCCCCATGCACTGCTCGTGCAACGTTGACCGTCAGGATGCTGAGAACGTGGCGCTGTTCTTTGGTCTTTCGGGAACAGGAAAAACCACGCTCTCCGCTGATCCCGAGCGGGCTCTGGTTGGTGACGATGAACACGGTTGGTCTGCAGATGGCGTCTTCAATGTGGAAGGCGGGTGCTACGCCAAGTGCATCAGGCTTTCGGAAGAGGGTGAGCCCGAGATTTGGAATGCCATTCGGTTTGGCAGTGTGCTGGAGAATGTGGTCCTGCAGCCCAATCGGCAGCCGGACTATGACGATGGATCCGTGACCGAAAACACTCGCGTCACGTACCCCATTCGATTTATGGACGGGGCGTTGCAGCCTTCCGTAGCGGGTCATCCTCGGCATGTGATCTTCCTGACCGCAGATGCCACCGGTGTTTTGCCGCCCATTTCACGATTGACTCCTGAGCAAGCGCAGTACTACTTCGTCAATGGGTACACCTCCAAACTCGCCGGCACCGAAGCGGGCGTTACGGAGCCGGTGCCCAACTTCTCGCCTTGTTTCGGTGGCCCATTCATGCCTCGGCCTCCAGTCTTTTATGCCCGGATGTTGGCGGATCGTATTGCTGAGCATGGCACCAAAGTTTGGTTGTTGAACACTGGTTGGAGTGGCGGTGGATATGGCGTTGGCTCTCGGTTCCCCTTGGCGCATACACGAGCCATGGTGCACGCCATCTTGGACGGATCACTGGACGATGTCCCTTGCCAGATTCACCCAATCTTTGGCTTGTTGACCCCTGAATCTATTCCTGGCGTGCCGTCCGAACTTCTTGATCCTCGATCCACCTGGACCGACCCGGCGGCTTACGACGAAGCGGCCACCGCATTGGCCAAGAAATTTCGCGCCAACGACACCAAATTCACTTTGGATGAGGCTGTTCAGGCTTCTGGGCCTACCGTCTGATTCATGCGTACTTTCCGCAGCGACAACAACTCCGGCTTGGTCCCGGAAGCAATCACCGCGCTCCAGACATTGGACCGTGGTCACGCGGAGGGATACGGCGATGACCCGTGGACCCAGCGCGCGGTAGATGCCTTTCGTGAATTGTTTGCTGCGGAGGTCGAAGTTTTCTTTGTGGCGACCGGCACCGCGGCCAACACGCTTGCGATCGCCAGCTTGACCGAACCTTGGCAACGGGTGGTTTGCCATCGACACGCCCATTGGAACGATGATGAGTCCACAGCGCCGGAGCGAATCACGCTGTGCCGTACCACCGTTTTTTCTTCTCACCCCTCCAAGTTGGTCCCGGCCGATTTGCAATTCATGGCTGAAAACGGGCGTGGAGATGTGCATCAACCGGCCCCCGGGGTGGTCACGATTTCCAACCCCACCGAATTTGGCACCGTCTATCGTCCCGAAGAAATTCGGACCCTGACCGACCAAGCCCACAGCGCGGGGTATCTGGTGCACTGTGATGGCGCTCGATTTGCCAACGCGGTGGCCAGCCTTGGGGTGGCTCCAAACGCTTTGGCCGGTGAAGCTGGCATCGACGTGTTGTCGTTTGGTGGGACCAAGAATGGGTTGGCTTTCGGGGAAGCGGTGGTGTTCTTTCCCCAGGGCGATGGTGAAGCCGCACGCCGGGGGGCTTCGCGATTCCCATATTTGCGAAAATCGACGGGGCACTTGCTCAGCAAACACCGTGTCGTCACCGCCATGTTTGAAGCGACTCTGCGTGACGGGGCTTGGTTGAAGCATGCGGCCCATGCCAACGCCATGGCCACTCGTCTGGCGGAGGGTCTGACCAGCCAAGGCTTGTGTCCGGTCCACCCGGTGGAGGCCAACGGGGTCTTTGTCTGCCCACCTGACGACCTGCGTGACTGGATGCTGGCCCGAACCGGCTTCTATCCATTTGGTGATGCCCGAGAGGCCATGCACCGCTTGATGTGCTCTTTTGACACCACCACCGAGGATGTCGATGGATTGCTCGAGCACGTGGCATCATTCTCGGACGGTGCCGAAGAAATGTGAAATTCGGCACACGTCGACGAAACCTCCCCTTCGAATCAACCGACACAGTTACCAGCCGCGGTTCCCATGGCCGCACTGGAGTGATTCGTGATGAGCGATTTTCAGGAACAAAAAGAAGTTTTGACCACCGGTGAAGTTGCCAAGATTTGCAATGTCGCGGCACGAACGGTGAGCAAATGGTTCGACAAAGGTGATATTGAGGGATACCGAATCCCCGGTTCCAAAGACCGGCGGATCCCCAAGAGCAGCCTGATCAAATTCATGAAGCAGCACGGCATCCCATTGGACGGCCTCATGACCGGAACAACCCGCGTGCTGGTGGTCGAGAGCGATGTGGCCACGCGCGACACGTTGCTCAAAGTGTTGGGTGACAACACTGGCTACGAACTTCGTGGCTGCGAAAATGCATTTGTCGCGGGCATCGAATGCGAACGCTTCGCACCTCATGTCGTGCTCTTGGACACCTCACTGCCTGGAGGACTCGAGATCGTCGAGGCCATCCGAGCCAACGAGGACCGGACCACTGACTTTATCGCGGTTTGCGGGCGTACCGCCGATCCTCGTAACGAGACCTATCTCCGGAAGGGCTACGCCGGTTGCATCCGCAAGCCATTCACGGTTCGTCAGGTGATTGATGCCATCGAAGATTGCACCTCGATCATCAACTGATTGCCCCGTACAACCCCCCTTCGCACCGACCGCTTCTTTCCAAGGAGCGGTCGGTGTTGTTTTGGGGCAAGTCCGGGCTAGAATTCCGCTGCTTGAAGATCCTCTTTGGTCATCCTGATCCGCTCGTGGGCGATCTCACTGGGAATCGCGAAGGTATTTTGCGTTTGCACGATGAAGCTCGCGCGTTGGGTGCGTCCTTATTGGTGCTTCCAGAAATGGCCATCACCGGGTACGCCCCTCGAGACTTGTTGTTGCGTGATGGGTTTGTCGCGGCGGCGGAAGCATCCCTCGCCCAACTGGCTTCGGTCACGTTGGATGGACCGCCCATGTTGGTGGGTACCCCTCGGTCCGTGCCCGGCGCACGAGGTCTTCGAAATGCCGTGGCTTTGCTTCGAAATGGTGAGATCGAAGCATTCCACGATAAGTGGTTGCTGCCTGGCTACGACGTTTTCGATGAAGACCGCTGGTTTGATTCTGGGGACGAGGTTCTGCATTTCGATCTTGAGGGCAAGACCGTCGCGGTCTTGTGTTGTGAAGATCTTTGGCATGGGGTCGACGCTGGCGTTGCGGGTTACAGTCGAGATCCACTCTCGCAGGTGAACGCTGAATTGATCTTGAGCGTTTCGGCCAGTCCTTTTGTGGCTGGCAAAGCAGAGGTGCAAAAGAGTCGGTTGTTGGCGGTCTCGCAGCGGACCAATGCCATGGTGGCGGTCCTGAATCAGTTTGGAGCGCACGATGAGCTGCTCTTCGATGGCCGGGTACTGTTGGCTGAGCCCACTGGGTCGGTCACTCGGCTCAATGCAGGGTGGGTGCCCGGGATGACGGTTCTGGATGGGGGGGATTTGGTTGGTCATCCCGATCCCGATCCGCTGGACGAGTTGGTGCACGCGCTGGCGTGCGGCATCGAAGGTTATGTGCGCAAGACCGGACACGAATCGGTGGTCTTGGGATTGTCGGGAGGCCTGGACAGCGCCTTGGTGGCCACCCTGGCCGCGATTGCACTTGGACCCGAAGCCGTGCACGGCCTTTGCATGCCCAGCCGCTATTCATCTGCGGGTTCGTTGGAGGATGCTCGCGCCTTGGCCGCTCGCCTTGGCATGGTGCACCTTCATGACGTGGACATTGAGCCCATTCATGAAGCACTTCGGTTGTCCTTGCAGCCGGTCTTGGGCAACGTGGAAGGGGTGACCGACGAGAACTTGCAAGCCCGGGCGCGGGGCGTGTTGGTGATGGGGTTGGCCAATGCCCAAGGGCTCCTTCCGTTGGCCACCGGCAACAAGAGTGAACTCGCGGTGGGCTATTCAACGCTCTATGGCGACATGTGCGGCGCCCTTTTGCCTCTGGGTGATGTGTTCAAAACCAAGTGCTATGAACTGGCCGTCCACATCAATCGTCACCCCCAACGCTTCGGCTTTGAGGAGCCACCGCTTCCTGAGAACACCATCACCAAGCCCCCTTCCGCTGAACTTCGTCCCGATCAATGCGATGCCGACAGTCTGCCGGCTTACGACCGTCTGGACCGTGTTCTTGAGGCATGGATTGAGCACGGAAAGGCTGAGGATGCTCTTCCAGAGTCTGATTTGGTCGGCGAAATTTTGCCCATGGTGCAGCGCAGTGAATTCAAACGTCGCCAAGCGCCCGTGGTCTTGAAGGTTTCGCCCAAAGCGTTTGGTCCCGGCCGCCACATTCCGGTCGTGGCCCGAACCCGCGACTGATTGAATTCGGCATACGCTGTCTGGCATGCCGATTCGTCCCCTGCCCCGTGTTTTGGTGGATCAAATTGCCGCTGGAGAAGTGGTGGAGCGTCCTGCAGGTGCGGTGAAAGAATTGGTCGAAAACGCAGTGGATGCTGGTGCAACCCAAATCGAAATTCACATTGCCGATGGTGGCCGCTCGCTGATCTCAGTCCGTGACAATGGTCTTGGGATCGCGCGAGATGAACTGAGTTTGGCAGTTTCTCCACATGCCACCAGCAAGATTGCCACCGTGCATGACTTGGATGCCATTTTGACCATGGGATTTCGTGGGGAGGCGCTGGCTTCCATCGGCGCGGTTTCGAGATTGACCGTTCGCTCTCAATGCAAAGACGCCAAGGAAGGTGGAGAAATCCGCGTCGAAGGTGGTCGCATGGGTGACGTCCGACCTTGGTCTGGTGCCCAAGGAACCATCGTTGAAGCCGAAGATTTGTTCCACAACATTCCGGCTCGTGCGGCATTTTTGAAATCACCGCGTGCTGAAGCGATGCGGGTGGGGGAGACGTTGATGGCGATGGCTCTTGCCCATCCGACGGTGGGCTTGCGGTTTGTTTCCGATGGCAAAGTTCGCTTTGACTATCCGGCCAACGAAGACGCGACCCAGCGCGTGGCCGCGGTGACCGGGATCCCGGTTGAGGCGTTGCTCAACCTCGAAGCTGAAGAAGCCGCGGGGCAGTTGGTGGGGTGCTTGGCCCGCCCAGAATTTGCTCGGCATGGCACCCGTGGCGTGCATCTCATCCTGAACGGTCGTCCGATTTTGGACCGGTCGTTGACCCACGCCATTCGAGAGGGTCTTCGCGGTCTGATTGAGCCCACCACGCTGCCGCCGGTTGTCTTGTGGCTTTCGGTGCCCCCTGATCGGATTGATGTGAATGTTCATCCCACCAAGTCTGAGGTCCGTCTGCGTGATGGTTCAGCGCTCTTCTCAATGATCCGGTTGGCCGTGCGTCGCGCTCTGGACCAAGCCAACTTGGTGCCAAAAATGCCACTGCCTCAGCAGCTGGACGAAGTGAAGCCAGCGTGGCCCGCCAGAGGTCCCAACACCATCTCGCAGGCGTCCGTGGCGGCTTCAGAGGCGGGGTTGCCCTCGACCCCAACTTCGGGGGCGGAGCCCGGATTTGATTTTGGCCCGGTCACGCGCTCTGTCCGGGCCGTGGAACGCATTCTGGTGTTGCGTGACACTTTCTTGGTGCTCGAAGAAGCCGATGCCTTGGTGGTCATCGATCAGCACGCCTTGCACGAGCGCATGATGTTTGAGCGTTTGAAGGATCGTGTTGGGCAGGGTTCTTTGCCCCGGCAGGCTCTGTTGGTGCCTGAGCCCATCCAGATTGGTGCAGAAGCGGTGGAATTGCTTCCCCAGTGGGAGCCGCTCTTTGCGCGACTGGGCATTGAAGTGGTGGAGTTGGGGCCTGGTTCGGCGGCGGTTCAATCCTTCCCGGTGTTGCTGTTGGAACGCAAAGTTGCACCGGGACCTTTTGTTGAAGATCTGCTGGCCCGGGCGGTGAGCAAGCATCTCCCCCCGGAACCTGAAGCCGCTTTGGATGAAGTCTTGGACATGATGGCTTGTAAGGCTGCGATCAAAGCAGGGGACCGCCTGAGCGATTCTGAACTCGAAGATCTTCTTGCCCAACGGGAGGCCATCGAGCGTTCAACCAATTGCCCCCATGGACGTCCCACCACGATTCGCATTCCGGTGGAGGATTTGGAACGTCGGTTCCACCGGCGCTAGCGAGGGCCTGGGTCGTAGGCTCGGTCATCTTGCGACAGGAAACCGTTGTTGGGGTGATCCAAGATCTGGGCGGCATACCCTTCCTCGTGCCCTCCGTGAGAAGGTGCAGCCGAGACACCCACCGAACCATCAAGTCTCGAAAAATGGGTCCGGTCTCCGACATGTTGAAATGATTGGGCCCCCGCACAGCAGGTTGCGGCCCCGACAAACTCATGGTTGCCGGGCGCCCGCATGTATCGGTTGGTGCCACCAGACCATCCGCCAATCCCAAACATCACAGCATCGGTGTGTTGCCAACCACTGGGCGCCACCCCCACCCGGATGGCTTGAAACCCAAGTGCCAGAAAAGGTGCTTCACCACCGACAAAAGAAGTGTTGTAGTTGTACCCCGTGAACGGAGGCTCATCGCTTTCATCTTCGGGGGTGGGTCCGGTCCACAGCGGGCAAGCCAGAGCAGAGAGGGGCCGATCAAGTCGTTGCCCGATCACCCCGAGCGACCATGTGCCATCGGGTTGCACGGCCCAATCCCATTGCATCGTGGTCACGCCACCGTCGGCGTGCTCTTTTCGCCATACCGCAGCGGGAGCATGATCAAATGCTTGGGTGTACTCCAAAGCCCCCATGGTGATGGTTCGGAGGTTGGATTTGCAGACGGTGGCTTTGGCAGTACCTCGGGCTCTTTGCACAGCGGGGAGCAGCAGTCCGGTCAAAATCGCGATGACCGCGATGACGACCATCAATTCAACCATGGTCCAGCCCCGTCTCAAGAGCCGGCCAACGCAATCAAGAGATCAGAGAAACCCACTTCGCCATCGTGATCCAAATCCGCTGGTCCGGTGGTGCCCCAAGCGGCCAAGATTTCCAGAACATCTTGGAAGGTGGTGACGCCATCGCCGTCGACATCTCCCGTGGCGGGGGCTCGAACATCGGCCACGGCATCGATCTCGATGGCGCTGCCGCCCTCAGGGAGGGTGATCCGGACAAACTGGATACTGTCAAATCCGGTTCCGGCGAGGTCAACCGGAGTGCCGCCGCCAGAGCGTCCGTAGAACGTCAACAGTTCTTCCCAAGACAGGTTGGATTGACCCACCAAGGTTGGATCGGGGGGGAGGGTGAAATCAGACGGCACTTGCCCCGGCTCCAATTGATAAGCCGTGGCGTCGAGATAGCCCAGAGTGGGGATGTCACCGTCGGCGGCCCCCAGAACTTCCGCCCAGAGTTGACCATCTGGGCTCACTTCGATCACCCCGCCTTCACTGAACAGAGAGCCAATGCCCAGGCCTTCCAGAGTCGGGTCGCTGTAGAACGCATTCCCAAACACCAACAGGTCGATCCCGAACGGATTTTGGGGGTCGTCGGCCACCGGATGGTCAAAGGCAAGGGTCAATGCACCCCCAATCCCGATCGCAACCAGTTCCTCGGGGCAAAAAGCCGGGGCCAAGGGGGTCACGCATCCAGGCAAATTCAGGCATTGGCCCGACAGACGTGAGGGAGCGCCAAGGGCGGTTTCTGGGTTGAGATACTGTGGATTGGCCCCAACTCCGGGGTCGTAGGCCACCATGGTCTGGGCAAAGGGGGTACTGGAAGCCACGAGGACGCTCAACATGCTCCTGAAGTCTATGCCGTCTGGCCTTCCCCGTTGGCAGCAGGGGGGTGTGTCCGGTAGGCTTTGCCGTTCATCCGTCCGGTTCGCGGCGGATTGATGGAGGAATCCCGCAGATGCATCCCGCCCGTACCCGTTCGGCCCTGCTTGCCCTTTGTCTCGGACTCATGGCTGGGTGGACGAGCCCCGCTCGTGGACAGGATGCTGCCACGCTGCTTGAGGAGTTCGTCCACTACACCAACATTGCTCGTACGGACTTGGCGTCGGGATACGCCGAGCAACTGCTGAACACGGCTTCCGCGACCGATTTGGCATTGGTTGTGGACGGTCCTGAGTTTGATCGAGATCGTCTAGACACGGCACTACAGCGGGCCTCACGGGTCGATTCGCTGGAAGTGATCGCCGGTGAATTGACCACCCGCATTGAATCGGGACGTTTGGCGTTGGCCCGTGACCCGCAACGTATTCAGGAAGCAGTGCAGATGATGGCTGGCACCTTGCGCCAGCGCATGATTGCTGAACGTCGTTTGGAAGCCGCTGGTGAATACGCGGTCCCTGCATTGTTGGGCGAAATCATCTCTGGCAAAGACACCGCGCTTGCGTTGTCCTGCCGTGACTTGATCGTGAAGATCGGTCGCACCTCGGTGTACCCGCTTTGTGTTGCGATGGAATCTTTGGATGCGGCCACCCAGCAAACCATTTGTGGCATGTTGACCGAGATCGGTTACGAGCACGCGGTTCCGGCCCTGCGTGCTCTGGCTGAAGACACTTTGAACACGATGGATGTCCGCACAGCGGCTGAGATGGCTCTTCGGTCGTTGGGGGCCAACACTTCCGTTTCGCTTTCTGCAGCTTGGGCCGACTTGTCCGTCAGTCATTTCAAGGGGTTTGCGTCCCTGTTGCCCTATCCCGCTGACGCGGAGAACATGATTTGGGCGTACGACGATTTCACTGGTCTTCAAGGGACGCCAGTGGCCACCGAGATCTACCACAGCATTCGATCCATGCAAGCGGCGGCCCGATCCGTCGCATTGGATCCCAACAACGATTACGGCGTGGCGTTGTACGCCGCCGCCAATCTCCGTCGCGAGAATCGCGCGGAAACCGCCGGAGTCATGGACCCCGTGTACGGCGATCAAGATCGTTCCCCCCAGTTCTACGCAACGGTCTTTGGTACCGGGATTGGCCAGCAGGTTCTGGCTCTGGGTCTCGGCGACAACGACACCGCTCTGGTTCGAGACGCGTTGGCCGCGTTGGCCATCACGACTGGGGATATGGGCCTGTTCTCTGGAGAAGAATTCGGTGGACCGCTCCGGCAAGCTTTGCGTTACCCCGACCGGCGGGTCCAAATTGAAGCCGCCATCATCGTTGCCGAAGCTCAGCCGCGGGCGAATTTTGGTGATGAGCCATTGGTGATGGCTGAACTGTCCAATGCTATTCGAGGCTACGGACAACCTTCAGCCGTGGTGGTGGCTGCGACCGAAGAAGATGCACAAGTGGCCAGCGCTGGTTTGGTTGAAGCGGGCTATGCGGTCTTTGCTTCGGCGACCAGCGTTGATGGTTTGGCCGAGGCCATGACAGATGCCTCAGTTGTCGATCTGGTTGTGATGGACGTGGACGCCTCGCAGGTTGATCCCAACTTGCGAAGTTTGCGTGCTTCACCCCGAACGGCGGCATCGCCCGTCTTGGTCTTGGCGACCGGCGTTGATCTGCCCGCAATGCGTGCCGCCTTCCCGGCTGGTGGCTCGGTGATGGCGATTGACCGCAATGCCTCGGGCTCTGGTCGTCTTGCGGCCATGAATCAACTGATGGCCCAGGCTTCGGGCGGCATGCTCGATGAAACGGCCGCCATGATCTACGCCATTGAAGCCACTGAAGCGGTGAACGCTCTTGCGGCGGGCACCCGCGGCGAGGTTCTGGACCCCAAAGAAGCCTTGTCGACCTACCTCGATGCCCTCCAATCGCGTTCCGGCGGACTCCGCATGCTGATCGCTGAGGGACTCTCCACCATGGATTCGCCGGAAGCCCAAGTGGCCTTGATTGATGCCGCTTTGGATGCCTCGGGTTCGGAACAAATCGAACTTTTGACCTACGCCACTGCTTCGGTTCGAAGCTTCGGCAACCAGACCACGTCGGATCAAGTCGCTTCCGTGCTCTCGCTGGTCGAGCTTGCTGATGACTCTGACTTGGCTGACGCGGCGGCCGCCCTGCATGGGGCCCTCGATTTGCCTGGTGGAGCGGTCTTGCAGTTCGTGAACTGATGACTTTCGTTCACATCCTGATGCTTGCACCACAGGGGTGCATGAAAGATGCATCCGGATTGTGAAGACATGCCTTTTGGCCGCCTTAGCTCAGTTGGTAGAGCGAAGCTTTCGTAAAGCTTAGGTCACGGGTTCGAGTCCCGTAGGTGGCTCTTCTGCGGAGGAGTGCACGGTGTCCGAAGACTCCACACATCACAACACAGTTCAGTTGATCCAAGCGGCCCAAGCGGGGGATCGAGATGCTGAAGGCGAACTTTGGGTGCTGCTCTTGGATGAGGTCAGGCGCATTGCTCACGCTCGTCTCCGTCAGGAGAAGGTCGGTATCACTTTGCAGACCGATGACCTAGCCAACGAAGCTTTCCTCCGCATGGTGAACCTCCGCGATATGGCTTTTGACTCACGGAAGCATTTCTTGGCCATGGCGGCCCGGGCTGTACGACAAATTTTGGTAGATCAAGCCCGTGCGAGGAAAGCAGACAAGCGTGGTGGTGGGGCCGCAAAGGAGCAGTATTCCGACACTCGTATTGGTGCTTCCGCGGCGGACCAAATGGATGTTCTGGGGCTTCATGAGACCCTCGAGGCTTTGGGGCAACGCAGCAAGGTGCAACACGACATCGTTGAACTTCGCTTTTTTGGTGGGCTGACCATGGATCAGGTGGCCGCTCACCTGGACCTTCCTTTGAGGTCGTGTGAGCGTGAATTCTCGGCAGCAAAGGCTTGGCTGCGCTCACAGTTGCACTCCAACTGATTTTTTCATCCCTTTTTCTTGCCTTACGGGCCGAATCCGCGAGAATCGGAGACGAGCCGGAAGGATTGTTCAAATGAATCTCATTCGTGTCGGATGGGTTGTGGTGGCTTCACTGTGCCGGGTTGCCCTCGGTCAAGAAGAGCGGATCGTCGATTGTTCAGGATTCGATTTGGATGGGCCTTCGCTTCGGGCCACCGTGGCCGGTGTTGATGACCCCGCTGGTCTCGAACAAGTTGTGGATCCCAAAATTGAGCTCAACTTTCTCGTTCAATTGGACGGTCAGCTTCAGAATCCATTCTCCGAGCCCATAAGCAGTCAGTTGGACCTGAACTTGACCGTGGTCGTGCAGCATCCAGGCGGCACGCTGGAGGTCGAGGACACCGCCAGCGTGGTTCTTGATGGCGGACCCATTGCCCCCGGGCAATCCGTTGGTTTCAACATCGACGGGCAAGATCTCGTCCGTCAACTCGCTGGTTCGGCTTTCATCACCGATCTTGGCGGGGTTGCCCGTCTGTATGCCGACGTCATTTCGATTCGCGTTGCCGGTGAGGTGTCGTTGTTCTCTGCGGCAGGGGGCGTGGTTTCTCTGAGCAAGGCGGAGGTCACCGAAGGCGTTGTGCGGTTGTTTTGGGAACAGATGACCAACAATGCCATTCGAGATTGGAACCAGACCGCTCCAGCGACGTGGTTCTCAGATGAGCATTGGTCACCCTTTGGCGTGCCAACCTCCACCCAAACTGCGATTTTTGGTTTCATCAATGACACAGGTGCCGTAGAGGGGAATCTGGAAGCTGTCGCCAATCCGGCACAGGTGGACATCTTCCGCGGATCGTTCCTCTTCGCATCCGATCTTGAGGTCAATGCCGATCGACTTCGAGTCGGTGTGAACCAAGACAGCATTTCCACATCACTCGAACTGCGTTCCTCGAGTCTGTCGTTGGCCGATGCTTCGGCCGGAGCGCCGCAAGGTGGCTTCTCCTCCCTTCGTGTTTTGCCCGACTCCGTACTCGCCGCAAGTCGCCTTGACGTCGGTGTTGCGGGGGCCGCTGAGCTGGTTCTCAAAGAAAGTGTGGTGCAAACCGAACGACTGCGCGTCGGGTATGCACCGATCGATGCCCTCAATGCGTACGAGGGCCGTTTGGAACTTGGTAGCAATGTCACGCTTGGCGGGGGGCTCTTTGAGTTGCAAGGTGATCTCAAGCTCGTTGGTGATGTTTCCCCGATGCAATTCTCGGCATTTGTCGTTGATGATCTGGGAAAAGCAGCATTCCCAGGCAACGTTGGTGAGGTGGACAACCGTGGTTTGCTCAAGGTCGCTGGAGGCGGGGCACTGATTTCAGGCAATTACACCCAAGCGGGAGAGGATGAACGCGCTTCGGGTCGGTTGCAAACGGTATTGAATCCATCGGATGTTGAGCTCAACCGCCTCGAGGTTGAAGGCCAGGCCCAATTGGCCGGAGGGCTTGAGATTGTTTGGCCAGATGGTGTCACGCCAACGAGTTCCGAGGTGTTGATGGCAAGCAGCATTGTTGGTGAATTCCCAATCCGACATTTTATTGGTGGCGATGGCGCTTCCGCTGTGGCATTCACCGAAGAGAATGGACTCGGCGCTCAAGTATTGAGATTGGAAAATGCTGGGGCCGCCGATCCTTTGCCGTTGGTCCTCTCAACGGGATTTGACTTCCCTTCTGGCTTCCGTGATATCGAAATTGGTGACATCAACAATGATGGCCTGAGCGATGTGGCGGCGGTGGTTTTAGGCGTTCAGGGACTTCCTGAGGTCGAACTCCAGCTTGCTCAAATGGACGCCGACACCAACCAGTTGAGTTTCGTGAAGGTCAGCGTCGACGCTCCTTCGGACGCGACGGACATCACCTTTGGCGATGCGAACTTTGATCAGCTGCCAGATTTGTGTGTGGCTGGTTTGGAAGGAACCTTTGCGGTTGCTGCCGCAACCGAAGACGGATCATTTGAGCCATTTCAAGTGGTGCTTGGCGGGTATGGCGAGGTTGCCGACATTCGGGCGTTCTCGGCTCCGTCTGAGCCTTTGGATGTGCGGTTACTCGATGCGACGAATAGCCGACTTCGCCGCATTCAGGCGGTGAACACTTTCCTCGGAAGTGGGTTCAGTGATCAGGATGAAGGTGGCACTGATGATGATCCATCCGAAATTGACCCCGTCCCGGGGACCGGAAAGAAAAATGACACCGCGGTCATCACAAGTTCCGGATCGGTTTCGTCTTCGGCTGGTAGCGGGAAGAAAAAGAGCCGAGGCAACAACGACACTGGTTCCTCGGGAACCGGGGACATCTCCAGTCCTCTGGCATTGGTCTCGACTCCGGCCATTCACGTGACGCTGCATCGCGATCGGAAGTCGTTCGAAGTGCATCGATTGACCGCGGGCGGTGAGCTTGGTGGCGGGGTGGAGTTCATGCTGTCGGCCCCTGATGCGGAAGACGAACAGATCCCAATTGACTTGGAGCTTGGTGATTTTGATGGTGATGGTGATTCGGACATCGCGGTGGCATTTGTCTTCAACGGGAGTGAGGGTTTGTCACAGGGAGCCGTCCGCCTTCTTCGTGCAGATTGGGACGGGAGTGGCGGAGTGACCTTTGTCGATACGCCTCTTCAAGCGTCGGGCCCACCGATCGTAGGGGTGCGTTCTGGCGATTTCGATGCTGACGGCGCGGACGAATTGCTGCTGTTCCGTGAATCACCCTTCTTCATCGGCGACGGACTGGTGGTCGAAGTTCTTCGACGAAGCGCCATGATTGGTGATGTCAACGGCGATGGTCAGGTGGGCTTTGCTGATCTTCTGCTGGTTCTGGCCCGTTGGGGTGAGGTGTGTGGAGATTGCCCGGAGGACCTCAGCGGCAATGGCGTGGTGGACTTTGATGATGTCTTAGCGCTCTTGACCAATTGGTCTGGAACGCCCTAACTACCGGCGTCCGGCACTGATGCGTTGGAGTTCGATTGCGGCGTTGAGTAGGGCCAGGGTGCGGTTGTTTTGCAAACCTTGGCCGTGTTCAGATTGAACGTGAGCAATAAGTTCTTGCGTCATCTTCTCTGCCAGTTCGTAGTTCTTGCGGTCAAACTGCAACAGGGCCATGTTGTAGCGTGACTCGGCCCACAATTCGAGACTTCGTACATCTGCGGAGTCACCAAGGTGCAAGGCTTCTGAAAGCGAATGTGCTTCTTCTAGAAGACTCTGGCTCTCCATTTGCAGCCTGGTGATCTCATCCGGTTCTTCTGAGGTCTTGCTCAGACTTCTGCGCACCAGATAGCCCAAGAACAAACCCTTCGTCAGATCCCGTTGTGCGGTGGGGGTGTTGTGTTGTTGAAGCAGAACTCGACACAAATTGATGTAGGCCTCACTCTGGATCAAAGCTTCGTCGAGCCGTTTGGCTTTGCGCAATCCGCTGGCCCAAGTGAACTGCAGGAGCCCCCGGTTTCTCTCGTTGTACCGTTGATTCAGATCAATCGCGGCCTGACTGGCACGCTGGTAGAACTTCTCAGCCTCGTTCCAGAAGCCAAACGCTTCCTCCAGACGCTTTTCTTCCGCGCTGTAGGCAATTCGGCCTCGACGCGTGGCAAGATCTGCGAGTGCATCCAGTCTTCGAACTTCGAATTCTGGCTGGTCAACTCCCGCCGTGACTTGTTGCAACAGTGCTTCAACTTGGTCCAATCGTTCCTGAAGTTCTGGTTCAGCTTGTGGTGGAAGAGCACCTCGAACCAGAATGGCATCGTGTTTGATTTGCGTCCAGCGCTGGTGCAGGTCGGCCACAACCAAATGGTGATCATCTGGTTGTGCTTTGGGTTGCAGCCTCTCGCGAAGCAAAATGGCTTCGTCCAGAGCCGCCAAAGCTTCTGAGGATCGTCCTAGGTTTGAGGAGAAGCCGCCGAGTACATCCGCGTAGGTGGACCAGGCGTTGGCGAGTTCGATTTGAACCGCCGGGAGTGCTGTGCCGCCTTGAGACAGTGAGCCCATGCGATCGAGTCGCTGTTTGAGATACTCGGCAATGTAGGCGCGGGCATCGGTGGTTCCCACGATGGTCCTCAGTTTGCGGTCGGCTTTTCCGCTCATGAAGGCGCTGAGATCTGTGAGGGTCTCAACCAGAATGGTCTCGCGATCAGATTCAAGCTCTTGGATGGTGCTGGCTTGCTGGATGTTGGTGTTCGCCATGGTTTGCCACGCGAACAGTCCCCAACTCAGGGAGACACCCAGCGATAAGACCACGGTGGAAACTTTGTAGCGGTTCCGCCGAACAAATTTCACCGCCGTCGTCATTGCATTGGGGGGCTTGGCCATAACCGGCCGATCGCAGAGGTAGTTTTCAATATCTTCTCTGAATGCTTCCGCAGTCCGGTAGCGATCAACGGGTCGTTTTTCGAGGGCCTTGAGAACGATGCCATCCAGATCCCCTCGGAGCTGCCGACCCAGTCGGGCGTCCGTTCCAGTCGTTGGTCCGCCTCCTGGGCTTGCCGTCCCCGCAGATTGAACCGATGTTTTGGTGTTCCCACCAGTCCCTCCGGTGGTGCCCATTTCGTTGGAATGGCCTTTGTGGATCGAGTTGCTGGGCAGCGGGGGCGGCTTTTCACAGATCAACTCTTGCTTCTGGGCGGGACTCAACTCCGTCAAGTCGTAAGGGCGTTGTCCGGTCAGCAGTTCATACAAAATGATGCCAATGGCATACAGATCGCTCCCGGCGTTGGTGGGCTTGCCGAGGAATTGTTCTGGCGCGGCATATGCTGGAGTGTGCGGGGCTGCCGCAACCGTCGGATGGATCGGGCCTCCGTAGGACTCAGGATCAAGGTCTTTGGCCACCCCAAAGTCAATAACCACGGGGCGACCGTTGCGGTCAACCAGAATGTTTCCCGGTTTCAGATCGCGGTGGACGATGCCGTGGTTGTGCACTTCTTGGACGGCATCCAAAATGGTTTGAGTCACCCGAAGACGATCCACCAGTCCGAGTCGATTCGCATCGCACCATTGGTCAAGTGGCTCACCGTCGATGTATTCCATCACGAAAAATGGTCGACCATCCTCGGTTGTTCCCCCGTCGAGACGTCGCGCGATATTGGGGTGAGAGAGCGACACCAAAATTCGGTTTTCCCGCTGGAATCGATGGAGCATCTCTGGTGAGTTGTGGCCTTCGTGCAGGACTTTCAAAGCCACTCGTTCTTGTACGCCGCCTGAATCTCGTATTGCCAAATAGACCGTGCCAAAGCCCCCGCGGCCGAGCTCTTTGACCACCCGGTAGCCGCCGATGTGGCTGGGAAGTTTTGCCTTGTCCAAATCCGACAGAATGCCGCGAAGCAGGGTTGGTTCTCCTTCGAGCAACCCGTCGAGCCCCGTATCGGCTTCTGGGGTGGTCCCCAGCATGGCTTCTACTTCCGCGCGAAGGTTGACATCATCTCCACATGCTTGGTCCAGATAGGCAATTCGATCTTCACCTTGCAGTTCACATGCGTCGAGATAGATGTCGGTAAGTCGTTGGTGTCGTGCACTGCTGTCCATGGTGGTGATTCCGAAGAAGGGTGATCTTCAACAATCATGGCGGAAAAACAATGGAATCCCCGCCAAAAAATCAGTACGAAGCCCCAGGCTTCGTGAGCTTGAACGTCCGAATGATCCGAGCCAAGAGCCAACGGGCATGGCGTTCGACTCCGACGATGAAGTGCCCAAAAGTGGTCAAGATCCGCTCTCGTCGACGGCCTTCGATGGCTTTCACCATGATTCGGGCGGCCCGATTGGTCGACAGCATCATCCAGGATGGTGGGTTTCGCCGGTGCCCACTGGCCGGCGCTCCGTCTCGACCGATTCCTCTGATTTCCGAGGCCACGAATCCTGGAGCCAAGTGGGTCACCGAGACCCCCTTGGGGTGCATTTCGTACCAAAGCGCATCCGCCAAGGCTTTCACGGCATGTTTGCTCATGGCGTACACCCCGGTGGAGGCCACCGAGACGAAAGAGTTGACTGAGCCCATGATGGCCAGTCGGCCCTTGGTGGCAATCAGGTCGTCTTTCGTTGCTCGGACGGTTCGAACGACCCCCATGACATTCACTTCGAGTTGTCGGCGGATTTCTTCTTCCGAAAATTGATCCACCCTTCCTTGGGCGGAATATCCAGCGTTGGCCACCACCACATCAATTCGGCCAAAGGTTTCTCGGGACAATTGGGCCAACGCCTCCACATCCGCGGTCAGCATCACATCACATGATTGGACCAAGCACCGAACGTTGCTGGCTGGTTCAATCTCTTGGGCGAGGGCTTGCAGTCGATCGATCCGTCGAGCTCCGAGAACAAGGTCGTATCCCCGTTGCGCAAAAACTCGGGCCATGGCCTCTCCGATGCCGGAAGAAGCGCCAGTGATCAGGACAACCGGCCGATTTGATGGTGGATGGGAGTCAGCGTGCACATGTACAGCCTACGAGGCCCAAGACCGGTCGGTTGGGTTGGAGTTGGAGGTTCACTGAGTTCCTTGGCAGGTCCCGGTCGCATCTTGCTTCAGCAACCTCTGTTCGGCCGCAAGGAGGTGCTTTTGCCAAGTGATCATGGCCATGGTTTGGCTCATCAAGAGTCCTCGCCGACCGTCCAGAAATCCTCTTTTCAAGATCCATTGCTTGCAAAAGGCCGCCAACGGTGAGACCAGCAGCCGACCCAGACCGCCGTTGGCTGGATTCAAATGGGCCTCGATGCGGGCGTACCCAAGATTTCTGGACAGCGCGTCTTCCAGATCCACAAAGGCATCATGCATCAGCCTCCCGAGCAGCGGGACGGTCTCACCATCGGTTTGGATTTGATCGTGTATGCCCTCGGCCTGCTCCCCGCACGAGCCAACGACGGTGGATCGCTCGGGTCGGACCAGCCGGAGCCGACGTTCTGGCTGGCAGACATAGCGCAGGGGTTTGCCATGCAAGATCAGTTGCCGGTTCAACATGGCGCCAGAAACTGCCGGTGGAGCGTCGGCCAAAAAGGTTCCGATCGCTTTCCATAACGATGGGTCTGGCCATTCATCAGCATCGAGCATCAAGGCCCAATCTCCGCCTTGGCTGCGACAGTGATCGAGAAGAAATCGCCGTTGCCCAACCATGCCGTCCCAGGGGCGATGCATGACCTGAGCGCCATGACTTTTGGCAAATTCGATCGTGCCATCGGTTGATCCCGAATCCACAACCCACAGTTGGTTGTGCAAATTGGCGTTGGTGATGGCGTCCATGACGACAGGGAGGGTCCGCATGGCGTTCAGGGTGCAAATTCCGATATGCAAAGACATGCCCTGACCCTACATGGTTCCTCTATCGTGTGGGCGTGTGCGGCAAATTGTCTCAATCTTTGTGCCAACCCCGGGTCTTGGTGGTGATGCTTGTTGGCGTGTTCCTCTCGCCGGCGGGGTGCCATTGTGGTCAAGACAGTTTCAGTCCTGCAGGGCAGACCTCGGCACCAGAGTGTGATCACGCCATTGTTGTCTCAAGCCTGCGGCCCGCAAAGGATCAAACCATCATGACCAATCCTCCCAAATATTCACAAGACGCTTGGCGACAATGGCATTCGGATCGAGTTGGTCGTTTGTCACAGGCCGATGGATGGTTGTCCTTGGTGGGCTTGGACTTTTTGCCCACCACAATGGGAGAATCCCTCTCGTTTGGTGGCCCGGGTGCTGACCTGTCCCCTGAAGGATTTGGAGCACAGCGCTGTGGTCATTTTGAACTTCGAGCAGATGGCTGGTGGTTCCGCGCGGAAGCAAATGTCGATTGCACCTTTGATGGACTCACATCCCATGAGAGTCGTCTACAAACGGATGCCCATGGGAGATCGACCGAGTTGCGAGTCGGTGGGGGGCTGCTGGTCTTGATCGAACGTGGCGGTCGAGTGGCCCTGCGCTCTCGGCACCCCGAAGCAACAAGTCGGATTTCTTTTTCGGGGATTCCATGTTGGTCATGGCAGCAGGATGCAGTGGTGACCGGTTCGTTCGTCCCCGCTGAGCCGGGGAGCACTTTTCATGCGACAAATGCTCTGGGGGAAATGGAGGAGGCTCCGCTGGGTGGCACCGTCCGATTTGTTTGGCCATCAACCAAATCAGCGCCAGGCGGTGCTGAAGCCACGACTTACGAATTAATTGGCACGGCCAACGGCGATGGTTCGCTGTTTGTGGTCTTCGCTGATGCCACAACGGGTCAAGGAAGTTACGGAGGTGGCCGATTCCTTTCCATTGATGCTCCAGATGCTGATGGTCAAGTCACAATCGATTTCAATCGAAGTGTCAATCCGCCTTGTGCATTCACTCCTTTCGCAACGTGTCCACGACCTCCGCAGCAAAATCGCTTGCCATTCGCGGTCAATGCTGGGGAGATGACGCCGCGGGAGCATTGATGGCCCCCGCAGCGTGCCCGAGCATCCCCACTCGATGGTTCCTCACACGTCTTTCATGGTCGCCTTCTGGATCGGGCCAAGCCAAGGCCAAGCAGGGCCAGCCCCCCGGGACTTGGGACTGTTTGACTCCAGCGGATGTGATCAATCAACACACCTTCATCGTTGGCGTTGGTATCGACGGTGATTCGTAGGGCTTCAAATCGGTCTGATGTTGTTGTGAGTTCCAGCCAGCGACCTTCAAGGTCAAGGTCATCAATATCCATTCCTGAGGTGTCCAGGATGGTCCGGTTGCCCCAAGAGACCCGAATCAAATCGTCCTCCTCCCACATAGATTCCATGATGAACAGTGAGAGCCGGATGGTGGTTGCTCCAGACACCGGATCGAAAACAAGATCAACCGCGCCGTCAGTGTCGATGATGCGATAGCCCTGCTCCCCATCCGCCCATGTGCTGGTGCCGATTTGTCCCACCCCAAAGAGATCACCGTCGGTCAGGCCCACACCATTTCGTGTGTTTCGGTACCACGCGGACCAGCCATCATGGACCACCACCGCTTGGCCTGGATGGTTGAGCAAGGGGTGATCTGTGCTCGGATCCATTGGGTCGGTGTATGTCTCAGAGGGCGAGCTCATTTCGAAACTCTCCATTCGGATGACATCGGCTTGCGCCTGGCCGAACCCAGCGGCGATTATTCCGATGATTGGTGCAATGCAACCACGTCGATGTGTGTTTGTGTTGGCAGGTTGTCGTTCATTGACTTTGAGGGGTGGTCCCTTCGGGGCAATCTCTTCAACTCCGCGTGACCGTCTTCGTTGTGTTCCGTGTCCCAGCATGGTGTCTCCTCGCTGCTCTCATTTCGAATGCAGAGCATGCAAGGCTTCGGTGGGTTCATCCCCAAACGATGGATAAATTCTTCGCGCTGGTCTAAGACAAGGCTTTACGAATGGCGCTGGCGGCACGGACCCCAGAGCACCATGCTGCTTCCACTCGCGGTCCTTCGCACCAGTCCCCGGCAATGGCTACAGGAGGAATGCCCTCGGTCTCCGGTGTGGAAGCCGCGGTCGTCTTCTCAACCAAAGCAAAGCGCCATCGATGCCCTTGAAGATGCAGGGGGTGATCAGACAATTTGGCCTCGGGGAGTTGCCCAAAGGCTTCAAGCAGCAACGGTGCGAAGAGCTCGGGTTCCGTTTCAAGATGCTCCGTGCTCCACTTGGCCGAAGCGTGCAAAATCCATCGGGAGGGGCCTTCTGGTTGTTGATGCCCGGGTCGGGCATTGTCTTCAGCAACAAAGCTCAGAGGCCCATCATGGATGCTGGCCGCGCACCATTCCACAGATGGCCGCTCCGCAAAGGCGACCATTGCCGCCAAGCAGGGGGCATACGAAGTGGATTCTGCGGCCCGGGCCAGCATGGGGCGAAAGCCCCCGAGCAGTTGGCCGGTCTGTGGCCCAGGCGCTGTACAAATTGCGGCTCGGAAGGCGCCGATGCACTTGCCCTCTTTGGTGGTGGCCATGATTCGACCATCTTCCTCATCAAGTTTGGTGACGCGAGTTCCGTACTGCACTCGATCCTGAAGTCGGTCCGCATATTCACGGCAGACTCGGTTCATGCCCGGCCCGGGGGCATACCTCAGTCGACCTTCTTCGGGTTCGACGCGCTGCCCTTGGATGCGCACAAATTGACCTCGCCAAGGCGCGATCCATCGATCGCGCTCCCAGGCGTCCATGACCTTTCGGAAGCCATCACCGTGCGCGCGAAGGAACTGGGCGCCATGATCGAAAGACATTTCTTTCCCGTGCAACTGTTCGTGTCGGGTGCTCATTCGTCCGCCCGGTCCCCGTGATTTCTCCACCACCAGAACGTTCTCGCCGAAAGTGCTGAGGGTTTGCGCTGCGGCCAAACCAGAAAGTCCGGCACCGATGATGAGAATGGGGTCTTTCATTCTTCTCTGATATTACGACGTCCGATGATCTGGTCCTTCCGCCAGATCTTCGAGCACCGCTTCGGCCGCAATCCTGCCTGATCGCAGAGCGCCTTCAATGGAAGCGTGGGTGGTCCAGTCTCCACTTCGGTACACGCCTTCGCCTCTTGGTTCTTGGGTCGCTTGGGCAGGGGATTGCGGCAGGGCCCGTTTGACTTTGACTGTCGTCAAGTGTTCCGTTTGCGATTCTGGGAGCCCAAACCAGTCTGAGACCGTACGACGGACATCTTCCAACGGTGCGGATGGTCGATCGGTTCGAAGGGTGGCATACAACACCGATCGTCCTGGAGGCGCATAGTTTGGGGCCACCAGACTGGGAGCGCAGGCGTGCAAGACGGGTTCGTTCGGCTTGTCGTGGAGGTCGGCCAAGTGCAAGACTGGTGTGGTGTCGCGCGGGGTTGGGGCACCAAAGACCATCATCTCGGTGGATCGCCACGCGGTCGAAGTTGGCGGTCTCGTATCGATGACGGCGTCGGCTTGAACCACCTCACCATCGTCGAGGATGACCTTCGTTGGTTCAGCGGCGGAGACGGTGCAGTTGTACCTGATGGTGAGGCCCTGGCTGAGGTGTTCTGGCAAGGCCGACATGCCTTGGGCTGGAAGCGCAGCTTCTCCTCGCGCAAACATGGCCAAGACAAACCGAACCGCATCCGCGGGGACTGAAAGTGTCTCGTCTAGGAAGATGCCGCCCAGAAAAGGTCGCAAGAAGGCGTTGGTGAAGGTTTCTGAAAAGCCAAGCCGGTCGAGGAACTCAGGAGCTTGTTCGGCACTGGCCTTCTCAGGAAGGCCACGGATGCCCTGCAGTCCCAAACGCAGGCCCAGCAGTGCTTTGATATCACGCGTGGTCACCAGCTTCGATCGGAGTGTGCGCCAAAGTTGGCTGGGATGGCGCAGGGGATCAAAGAGATGTTTGGGTTCATGGCCATGAATGATCGCGCCAGCGGCAAATGGAAAGAGTTCCATCTCATGCTCTGGCCAAACTTCGGCGGCTTCTTGATATGCCGTCAGCAAGACTTGGAAGCCCTTGTCCACCCGGTAGCCATTGATTTCTTGGGTTTGAACCCGACCGCCCACCTCCGGTGACTGCTCCAGTACCAGAACCTCACGCCCCGATCTTTGAAGGGTTCGTGCTGCCGCGAGTCCCGAGAGGCCCGCACCGATGACCAACACCGCCATCAGTTTGATCTCCTGCGTAGGGCTTCACCGAGTGCATCCTGGAGATTGGGGGTTTGAAATGATGGGCCCGCCTGCAGTCTTCTCTTCGGAACCACTCGAGTTGACGCAAGCAGCGCCTCTTTCGCCATGTCACCAAACAACAATTGCACCGCCCAACGGGGGGTTCGAACCCAAGCGGGACGGCCCAGCGCCTTGGCCAGCGCCGAAGCGAAGTCCCGTTGTTGGATGGGTTCGGGGGCAACCACGTTGTGCACCCCTCGGACTTGATCCGAAGGTGCGACACACAGATGCATGATGTGGCGCACCGCATCATCGAGGCCGATCCAACTTTGCCAGTGACGGCCATCGCCCAGTGGACCGCCGAGCCCGAGTTGAAAAGGGGGCAGCATTTTGCCCAAAGCTCCACCAGACCGATCAAGCACCAAGCCAAATCTCAAGCAGGCGCTGGTCATCTTGGTGCTCTGTGCGGCTGATTCCCAAGCTGCGCAGAGGTCGGCCAAGAATCCATGGCCTGGTGCGGACGATTCGTCGAGGATGTCATGGTCGCGGTGGCCGTACCAGCCAATGGCGGAGGCGCAAAGGAATCGTTTCGGGGGGTTTGCTCGTTCCTCGAGGGCCCCGCGAAGATGAGCGGTCGATTCAACCCGGCTGCGCCACAGGACCTCTTTGCGTGCGGGTGTCCACCTCTGATCAGCAATACCAGCGCCCGCCAAATGCACCACGGCATCGAGGTCATCAAGGTCAGGGTGGTCTTCTAGATCCGCTCCGGGCTGCCAAGCAATACCGGTTCGTGTGGATCCTGGTCGTACCAGAGAAAAGACGTCGTGGCCTTCTTTGGTCAGACGATTCGTTAGAGCTGAACCAATCAGCCCCGATGCACCAGTGATCAATACACGCATGGTTCTTGTTTATCCAATACGGATCTGGGCGAGGCCACCATCCACCCCGAAGGTTTGCCCGGTGATCCAACTGTTGGATGGATCCAAGAGGAAGGTCAGCATGTTGGCGACGTCGTCCGGGGTGCCAATTGTTCCGAGGGGGTGCATGTTTCGTGAGTGTTCCAAAGTTCGCTCGGAGGCCGTGATTCGCGAAGCCAGTGGCGTGTCCACCAGACCTGGGGCGATGGCATTGATCCGAATGCCCTTGCGAGCGTAGGTCGCGGCGCTCGAACGAACCAGGCCTTCCACGCCACCCTTGGCCGCGGCAATGGCTTCGTGGTTCGGAAGCCCCATGGTCGCCGCGGCTGAACTCATCAGGACAATGCTCCCGCCATCGGCCAGCAAGCGAATGGCGGCTCGCGTGACAGAGAAGGCCGTGGTCAGGTTGCGAAGGATTGTTTCCTCGTATTCAGGCTTTGAGGTCATGGTGATTGGCTTGAGCAGAATCGAACCGGCCAAACACGCCACCGCATCCAATCCTCCCATGCTTTGGCTTGCGGCTTCCAGAGTTTTGGTGGTGGCTTCGAAGTCGCTGGCTTCAAGGATGTGGCCCGCACAGCCAAGGGATGTGGTCGCGGCATGGAGCCGTTCAGGATCTTGCCCGGTAATGCACACCTGCGCCCCACGAGCCATCAATTGGGATGCGGTTCTGTGGCCAATGCCACCTGAGCCACCGATGAGAACGATTCGCGAGCCTTCCATGTCTGATGCTAGGCCGCCTCGGGAGGAATTGGACGAATTGGGCGGGATAACCGATTCTGCCGCGAAAAGGCGGTTGCAGGGCCAAATTTGAGCCAAAATAGAACGATTGATCCTGTACCCAAGGTTCTGGGTCTATGAATGGTTGGTCCATGAAGCAGTTGCTTTCCCCAAAAGATTTGGCCCGAGCCACCGGCGTCAGCGAGTCATCCTTGAAGCGCTGGGCCGACTCTGGCCGTTTGGAGTGCACCCGCACTGCCGGAGGACACCGAAGGATTCCACTCGCTGAAGCGGTCCGCTTCATTCGTGAATCCAGCATCTCGGTCGTGGACCCCTCGATGCTTGGCATCACTTTGCAAAGTCAGCCTCCCTCAAGCTCCGAGGATTCCAACGAGTACTTCAGTGAACTTGTGTTGGCCGGTCGCGAGGAAGAGGCGATCGGCTACCTCTCGCATGAGTATCTCTCGGGCAACAGTTTCGCAAGTTTGTGTGACGGTCCAGTTCGCCATTGCCTTGAGCAAGTTGGTCATGCTTGGGCCAGATCTTCCGATGGTCAAGAAAAGAACCTTCGGATCGCCGAAGAGCACCGAGCAGTCGACATCATTTTGCAGGCTCTGCAACAACTGCGTCGAATGGTCCAGTCGCCAGAGACGGCGCCGGTGGCCATTGGTGGAGCTCCCCCCGGTGATCCTTACTTGGTGCCGTCGCTGTGCGCCGCCCTCTCATTGTTGGGCGATGGTTGGCGAACCGCAAACTTGGGGCCCAGCTCTCCGTTTGAAGTCCTTCGAACGGCGGCGGTGCGAGCCAAGGCCAAGTTGGTTTGGGTGAGCGTTTCAGTTGATTCGCCCGAAGCCAACATCCGGCAAGGTCTGGAGATGCTCTCTGAGACCATGTTGGGAATGAATGGTTCGGTGGTGGTCGGTGGCCGAAAACTGCCCGAACAACTCACTCGGGGCATCCCTGGCGTCCATGCCGCCACGACCATGCGAGAAATGGTGTTGTTCTCCCGGGGACTTCGCGTTCCAAACACCTGAATTCCACATCTCTCCGGATAAACTCTCCTTTGATCAATTCAAGGACGAGTTATGCCCGAGCCAGAACTCCAAAATGCACTTCTCCAGATGGTTGGACGAACCCACCCGCTCTTGGTTCATTTCCCTGTAGCCTTGTTGTTGGTGGCTGCAATGTCTGAATTTGGTGGAATCTGGCGAAGAACTCCGGAAGTTGGTTCGATGGCGCGGGGATTGGTGTGGTTTGCTTTGCCCGCCACATTCGCCGCCGCTTTTGCAGGTTGGACGATGTCCGAGCGTGAACCTCTTTCTCGTGCGATGGCCTCAACCTTGGAGTGGCACCGCTGGACCGGGGTTGGTGTTCTTGGTTTGACACTTCTGTGTGTCGTGTTGAGGCGAAAGACTGCTGCGTTTCGGTGTGTTCTTTTTTGTGGTGCGCTCGGCGTTGCCGTCACTGGCCACTTGGGGGGCACCATGAGTTGGGGTGAGGGGTATTTGTTGGAACCCTTTCAAAGTTGGTGGCTTGGCTGGAGGAAGGCAACAGTCCCAGTCAGGCCTGCTCCCGCAGCGCTCTTGGGGGGGCCTTCAGAGCTCGATGTGCCTGAAGGAACCGAACCGCTGGTGAAAGATTCTGAAGCAGATTCCCCACCCGCCAAAATGGAATTTGTCAAAGACATCCAGCCCATCCTCGAGACCTATTGCGTGGAATGCCATGGGCCGCGGAAGAAAAAAGGGGGGCTTCGTCTGGAGCCCATCGCGTCGGCATTCCCGGAAGGCGACGAAGATTTTTGGACCATGATCCCGGGCGATGGCGCAGCTTCATTGTTGGTCCAGCGCATGCTTTTGCCCCGAGAAGATGACGAAGCCATGCCCCCCAAGGGTGATGGAGTTCCGGCCGAAGACATTCAAAGAGTGATGACATGGATCAATGAGGGCGCTCACGGCCCAGGCCTCGAACAGATCAAACGGATGTCTCCGAAGATTGCTGATGAACGCCGACTCGACCCTCTGGGGGTGGTTGAACCGAGCAAAGATGAACAGATTTTGATTGACCGTGCGGTTGCAGCATTGCGGGATCGCGGGGCGGTGGTCCAAGCAGTGGCCCAGCGACATTACGGCATTGAAGTCAACCTTTCACTGCTGCGGCCGGCAGCTGGTGACGAGCACTTGGCGTTGCTTCGTGGTCTGGAGCCCGTATTGGTTCGCCTTGATGTATCGCGTTCGGCGGTGACCGATCGAGGCTTTGCTCGGTTGTCCGGATTCCCCGAGCTCCGAGACCTTCGGTTGGGGGGAACGCAACTTGGCGATGCCATTGCGCCCGTTTTGCAACGAAGCCCGAAGTTGGGTCGGTTGAACCTTTATGGCACAAAGTGTTCAGATGTCATCTTCACCACCCTGGCCAAGTTTGAGTCATTGGAGCGGCTGCACATTTGGGGGTCCGACATTTCGGAGCAGTCAGCCATCGATTTTGCCTCCAAGCGACCAAAGCTGCGCATCACGGGACTGTCACCAGTGGTGCGTGAGCCAATCCCGGAAGTGATCGTTGAACCTGAACCGGTCGTGGCGGCTCCGCCAGTGCCGATTGAGCCAACAACGCCAGCGATCGACCCCAAGGCGGCCTCGGCGGAGGTGGAATTTTTATCCCAGATCAAGCCAATTTTTGAAGCACGATGTGTTTCTTGCCATGGCCCCAAAAAGAAAAAGGGCGGACTTCGGCTGGACCCCATCACGGCAGCTTTTCCCGAGGGGGAAGAGGATTGGTGGACCATTCTTCCCGGAGATTCAGCGGGCAGCTTGCTGGTCGAGAGGATCAATCTTTCTGAAGACGATGACGGCGTCATGCCTCCGCGAGGTGATCTGTTGACCGATGAGGAAATTACGCTCATCGAGCAGTGGATCCAGCAGGGCGCCAAACACTCCCAATGACCAGACCAAGGCAAGAATTGAGATGACCGAAAATTCTTCGAGCATTCCTAGGTTTATGGTCTGCCCATACTGCGGAAGCATGCACAAAGACCACTTGCCCGAGGTCTGTGAACATTGCCACGGCCGACTTGACCCTGAGAGTCGAGAGCAGACCAGAGCCGATCTGGGGCCATGGTTTGTGCGAAGCGTCGACCGGCCATTCTCGCCTGGAATGCGCTATGAGACTTTGGTCCGTCAAGTGGGTTTGGGGCGGATTCAATCAACCCATGTCGTTCGGGGGCCGACCACAAGTCAGTTTTGGACCGTGGCCCGGAAGGTTCCCGGTTTGTCGCACCATTTTGGTTTGTGTCACGCTTGTCAAGCTCCGGCCTCTCCTGAAGATGAGGTGTGTCAAGCATGCAACGCCTCGTTCCGGGTCACGCTCGATCGGGATCGGATGGGGCTGGGTTCTGACGATGTGCAGGCTTCAGCATTCATGGAGTCTTCAAGCCCGGAAGCGGGATCAGATCAGCCTCATGTTGCTCCACCAGCATCTCCCTCTCTGGGGGAAGCATCAGGTCCTGGAACTTCCAACCAACTCCGACGTGAACTTCTTGCTGCCCGAAGACGTCAGAACGCTTTGCATTGGCTGGTCGGTGCATTGGTGCTTGGGGTGTTGGCTTTGCTGGTGCTGCAAGAACTCAAATCACCAGTCCCCGTAGCCTCTGCGTCTTCCTCGCCACTGCTTGAACCCGCTCCATCCTCAGTGATCCCAGCGACACCTGTTGATGCCGTCCCCAAGATCAATCCCGAGCCAATTGACTCTCCAGCGAGCACTGGAACAGAGGATCCATCCCCAATAGGCGACGCGGTTCTTCCTGAAGAGGGAAAAATGTCCTTGGAAGAAGCGTTGCTTCTTTACCAACGTGCGGTTGATACCAGTCGTAGTCCTCTGACTCGGCAGGCAGAGTTGGGTGGACTCGAAGTTGAACTCGTCTCGTTGGTTGACGCAGCTTCTCCAGAACGAAGTGCGCAGTGGCAAACTCTGTCGAGTTTGGTTCGTCAGGCCATTATGGATTTGCAGGCGGAACTTCGGCTGGCGCCGGAAGCTTCCAGAGCGACATCCCCGAATAGTCCCTAAGCCGGACAGCTTGGAGTTGAGCAAGTCGCGCTTGAACTTCAGGCCATGACCGACCAGGGAGATTCCATGCAGATTGATCCCACACTTTCAGCATCGTGTCATCAACCAAGACATGGGTCCAGCCTTGGTCCATCAACGTTTTTGGCTCAAGTGTGTCAAAAGGGCCTTGGTCCCAGACGGTATGGCGTGCCACCCGAGGGAAGCGCCAGCCATCAGCCACGCCAATCCCAAGGATTTTTGCGGATTCCGGAAGGGACCGAACTTCGGCCATGGGACTCGGTGGGGTATCAGGGATGGAGGTCCGGCCATCCAATAGAGCGGCTTGCCCAAATGCGGCGGTGGGTTGCCCTTCTCGCTGCTGCAGAAAGGTCGCCAATGGCGCCAACAGCAAGGCCCACACCACGACTTGGGGAAGCCGTGACAGTGGCCGAGCCGCAATGAGGGCAAAGAGAGGAAGCATCGGCACCAGAAATCTTGATTGGGCGTGGGTCAGGAGCACGAAAACCGCCAGCCCGAAGAGAACGGCCAGATGTTCTTTGACACGATCACTCTTGGTGGCCATCCCCAACCCAATCAACACCAGCCAGGGCGTGACGCTCCATTGCCAATGTCCAAATGATCGATAGGCCAACCATTGGGTCCAAACGGCTGAAAAAGAACCACCGCCGGTATGGGCGGCTTCCCAATTCGTGCTTTGGACTTCGGTCCAATGCCCCCGGCCAAAAACCTCGGTCAACAATGGAAAAAATGGTGAACCAACGGTGAGCATGTTGTCCAACAACCACGGGGTTGCAACAAGCATGGCAATGCCAACGGATCGGAGAACCGGCCTGATCTTCCGTCGCTTGGGTTCGGCGAAATACAAGACAGCGAGCGGCAATGCCAACAACAACGCCGCGCTCGGTTTGGCCAAAGCGATCCCGCCCGCCAGCAGTCCCAGACAGCACGCTTGTTCAGAACCTTGAGATGCACGGAGATGCAGAAGCAATGCGCCAGCCGGAAGCAGTACAAAAGCTTCCGTGTAGGCCATTGAGCCTGTCACCATGACCCATGGGGTCATCAAAAAGACCAAAGCGGCGGCCGGAAGTTGTTTGTGCAGCAGGCTGGCGGTGTGGAGCATCAAGATGGCGCAGAGCAGTTGGGCGGCCAGGCCAGTCACATCATGATTGCCCGCCGACAAGGCGTGGAGATGTAGGAACGCGCTTTCCGCGGCGTTGGGAAGGCCTGAGTAGGCGTTGGTGGTCAATGGGCCCATACGCCCCAGCGTCCACCAATCGGTCGGGAGCGCCAGGTGATAAGACAGCACGTCGTAGCCGCCGAATTCGGTATCCCAGAGCCACCCCGGAGGCACGAGGGCGGCGGCCCCCAGCACCGCCAAGGGGAGCACCCACGTCCATTCCATCTGTGGCCAACGCAGGTGGTTCGGGGGTGTTGTTGACCGGCGATATCCCAGCAGTCCCAAGGCCAACAGCCCCCAGGCGGATGTGAGGTCCATCAGCCCGAGCCGGCCGAGGCATTGATCCAAAAAGACCAATCCAACCACGCCCACCACGGGTCTCATTTCGGACGATCCGGGCAACAGCCAATGGCCGTAGCCCCGTGCGGCCAACCACCAAAGCCAAGCCAGCCCAATTGACGGCAGGGCACGCAGCAGACCGCTGCTGATCTCCGTGCCCCCACCAAGCCACAAAAGGACGGGCACCAAGGCCAACGTGCACAGGATGGGCAGGATTGACCGTGGCATGGTCTTTGCAGAGTACCTCTTTGGCCACTGGCCCTGCGGACAAGGAGGTCCCCGTGAAAGTCTCGATTCTGGCCATTTTGACCCTGATTTCCACCACAACTGGGGTGCTGGCGCAAGACTTGAGCGCAATTCCTGCCGAACCCGCGAGCATTCGACTGGTGGATCTCCTGAGATTCCGCGACCAGCAAGCTCGGGTCTTCGAAGGCGTGGGACTGGTGACTGGCCTCGATGGCAGTGGGGATCGCCTCAAAAGCGAAGATCGTCTGCGCCCGCTCGCAGGTGTTCTGGAGCGTCACAACGTTCCCTTCTTGCAAACTCTTGATTTGCTCAAGACCGGAAATTCAGCCTTGGTGATGGTTCAGTGCAAAGTGCCGGATTCGGGTGGCACCGAGGGTGATCAATTTGATCTCACGGTCAGCACCCTGCTCGATGCCAACGATCTCGAGGGGGGCGTCTTGTTGACCACCTTGTTACGAGATCCGTTGTTGCCGGATGCGACCCCAACCATGCAAGCAAGTGGAGTGATCGAGTTGGCGGCGGAGGTCTCCAGCCGTGGGTCCATTCTTGACGGTGCCCAACTGTTGAAACCCATTCTTCGAACCGCCATTGGGCACCTTCGTCAGATGCGTGATCCCGACGGGTCCATACGGTTGACGCTTCGGGAGGCCTGGCGGCATCCGTTGGTGTTTGAGTACATCAACTCCAAGTTTGACTATGTCTTGCAGCCGGTGAACGAAGACTTTGGGTCCTTTGTGGTGCCACCTGAAAAGGGGGCAGAGCTCAATGATGTCTTGAAGACGTTGATTCCGATCACCGACTTGCCCGTGGTGCGAAGAGTGGTGATCGACAAAGCCACCCAATCTATTTTCACCAGCGGAAGCGTCATGGTTCGTCCCTTTCACTTCAGTGTGGACGGCATCAAGCTTCTTCCCGACCCCAGCCGGGAAGTTGATGCCCAACCACTGGGGGAAGCGTTGGCCATGCTTGAAGATTTGGGGGCCACTGCCGCCCAGCGGATTGCATTCATTCGACAAGCTGACGAAGCCAGTGCGCTCTTTGGGGAGGTCGTCGAACAATGATGTCGCCTTTGCCAACCATGTCCGATTTTTCTGCTTCGACCTATGAACGGGCGGATGCGGCCGCCCGGCAGTTGGTGGGGCAAGCGTTCTTGGTTCCCCTTCTGAAAGAAGTTCGGGAATCCACGTCCGCGCATGGAGTTTTCGCTCCTGGTACGGCCGAGAAGCGGTTTGGTCCCATCATCGATCACCAGATGGCAGACGCCTTGATGACGAGGCTTGATTTGGATCTCGTCGCCCAAGTCCGTCAAGACATTGTGAACAAAGAAGGCCAGAAGGCGGAGGTTACGAGCTGATGGCGACCAAGTTGGAACGTTTAAGCAGTGTGCTCGAAGCCCAGCATGAGGCCTGGTCGGAACTGGAGACTGTTCTCTCGGTCAGAAGACAGGCGCTGCGCGCTGGAGACATAGAGGGGGTGACCAAGGACAGTCGCCGTGAACATGTCATCGCCGAGACGCTGCGACAGTTGGACGCAGAGCGGGTCGAGTTGGCTACGGCGTTGGGCGCTTCGAGCATTGATGATGTCTTGGCCCAACTTCCCGAGCGCGAGCAAGACAATTTGAACCAACTGCGCCAAGGCATTCAGTTGGCGGCGGCTCGGGTGGCCGAGGCGTACGCCGTGCTCCGCGATGCCACCACCCGCATTTCTGGCATCGTTCGCGGTGCCGCCCAAACTGTGAAAGAGACCGAGCTTGGGGCGCAGCCGTGGGCCCCTTCGGGTCGAATTCCACAGACTTCTTTTTCTCTTGGACTTCGGGTGGAGGCCTAACGATGCTCGGTGGATTCCAAATTGGTCGATCCGCACTGCTGACTTCCCAGCGGGCGATGCAGGTCACGGGTCAGAATTTGGCCAATGCGGCGACGATCGGATATCGACGTCGAACGGTGGAACTCACGTCCTTGGGCGCGAGGAATGGCGTCTTCTCAGGTCAGGGCGTGGGCATTTCATCCATCCGTCGTGAACTCGATCCTGCTCTGGCTGCCCGATTGCGTGGTGCGTTGTCCATGGAAGTGGCCAACGGGACGGAGTACACCTATTTGTCGCAGGTGGAAGCGTTGCAAGACGCGTTGGGTGACAACAACCTCAGCACCGAGTTGACGGCGTTCTTTGGTGCTTTCAGCAACCTGGCTGACAACGCCTCTGATGATGCCTTGCGAGGGCTCGCGGTCTCTCGTGGCACGGCCTTGGCCGATCGTGTGAATCGTTTGCATACCGATTACCTCAACGCCCGAACCAATTTGGATGCAGACCTTGCCGCGAGTGCGGGTCAAATTGACCAATTGCTGACCGACATTGCCAATCTCAACGGAGAGATCGTTCAATCTCAGGATGGTGATGTCTCCGCTCTGCAGGATCAGCGCGACTTGAAACTGGACGAATTGGCCCAGCTGGTGGAGATCGAGGTCATCAGTCAGCCTGCAGGATCGGTGACGGTTCAGGTGAATTCCACCCCGGTTGTTCTGGGCAACCAAAGTTTGGGGTTTGAGTTTGAACGTACAGACGGTGGGATCGAACTTCGAACCAACGACGGCACCATTCTGAATCCAACTGGCGGCGAGATCGCAGCGCTTCGTCGCCAAGATGCGGACACCATTCAGCCCGCCATTGATGCTTTGGAGGAGCTGACCAACCAACTGGTGTTCCAAGTCAATCGTGCTCACAGCTCAGGACAAGGGACGATTGGCTGGGAAGTGGCCCAAGGCTTCAGCTTGGGCGACCGAAGCGTGCCGTTGGCAGATCTCGGATTGCCGGTCACGCCTGCTGCTGGTGGGTTTGCACTCCACGTCTTGGATCCGGAAACCGGTGACCGCGTGACTCGCATGATTGACATTGATCCGGCCACGATGAGTGTCGATGACATCGTCGATGCGGTGAATGCTGCTGCTGGAGATCTCGGTGTGGTGGCCTCGGCGGATGATGGCGGTCGGTTGACCCTTACCGCACCTACGGGCAGGACATTGCAGTTCTCTGATGACCCAACTGGTGTGTTGGCTGCTCTTGGCATCAACTCGTATTTCGAAGGGGCGGCCGGTGATTTGGCAGTGCGATCGGCGTTGGTGGATGACCCACGTTTGTTGGCAGCAGGCTCCAACCTCGAGGAAGGCTCCAACGGCACGGCACTGCTGCTCGCGCAATTGGGAGATGTCGACAACGAGGCATTGGGCGGACGTTCTTTGCGGGATTTCTGGATCACGCATGTTGATGATGTTGCCGTCAGGACGGCCTCGGCCCGCAATGCGCTGCAAGCCTCATCGATCGTTCGTGAGAATCTCGATTTGGCCATGCAACAGCGGTCTGGTGTCAGCATGGATGAAGAACTGCTGAATTTGACCACTTGGCAAAACCAATACCAAGCCGCGGCGCGATTCTTAGAAACCCTTGACGAAACCATGCAGGAGTTGCTCCGCTTGGCGTGAGGTCCATGATGAGTTTGAATCCCATTGCATCTCGAGTTCCCACCCTCATGGCCGGTCGGCTGCTGGGCGGTTCTATCGCGCAAACGCAGCGTGAAATGCTGGATTTGCAGTTGGGATTTGCGTCCGGCACCCGCTTGCAACGAGGGAGCGATGATCCGCGAGCGACCCGTGCCATCCAGTTGTTGCAGAGTTCGATGGTCCGTCGGGATCAACGTCTCAACGCGATTTCGTGGGGTGAAGCCGTCTTGGGGCGGGTGGACACCAGCCTGTCATCGTTGACCGATCTGGTCACCGAAGCCCGCGCGTTGGCTGTGGGGCAAAGTGATGATTCTGCGGATGCAGATTCCCGCGCCGCTCAAGCTGTGGTTGTGTCATCCATGATTGATCAGCTGTTTGCCGAAGCGAACGCTGACTTGCAGGGCTTGCACATCTTCGGTGGTCAAAACGGCGGACAGCGTCCTTTCGCTTCGTTCTTGGGCGGGTTCCGCTATCTCGGTTCGGGTGAAGGCTTGGTCAATGACAATGGCTTGGGCCTGCCGATCACGCTGTCGGGTGATGAAGCATTTGGCGCGGTGAGTGCTCGCGTCGAGGGTCAGGTTGATTTGAACCCCGCCCTTTCGGCGGGGGTGTACCTCGAAGATCTTGCTGGTGTGGACGGTCAAGGTGTTGGGGGCGGGGTTGTGGAACTCACCGCGGGACCAAACACCGTTGAAGTAGATCTGAACGGCGCGGCCACGGTTGGTGAAGTCCTCGAACGTTTGCAGGCGGGATTGGACAACGTCGCCCCAGGATCTACCGTTACGACCGATGGCAGTCGATTCAGCGTTACGGTGGCCGGTGCCGAAGATCTTGTGATCGCAGGTGTGGCGGGGGATGTTGGTTCAGATCTTGGTCTCGAAGGAACCTTTGCCTCAGGAGCAGCCACCACGGGCGGTGACACGCAGCCCCAATTGCTCAGCCGAACCCGGATTGCCGATCTTGAAGGGTTGTCGGGAGTGCTGGGCAGCATTCGTCTGGAGAATGGTGGAAATGTGCAAACAGTTGACCTCTCGGGGGCGGAAACCATCGCTGATCTGCAGAATCTGATCGAGTCCGCGGATTTGGGAATTCGACTGGAACTGGAGCAAGACGGCACGCTTTCCATGTTCAATGAAGTCTCGGGAACCTGGATGAGCATCGGTGAGGACGGTGGGGATACCGCCACGCTCCTGGGTCTTCGGTCCATGGGGCTCGACACCCCGCTTTCGGTGTTCAATGACGGCGATGGGGTGCCTATTCGTTCCGGAAGCATTGATCCCGAGACGGGGCTCCCTGATCCCGCGGCGGATGTTGATTTCACCATTACCTTGGCCGATGGTCGGTCGTTTGAAGTTGATTTGGCCGGGGCTGAAACAGTTGCGGATGTTCTCGCCGCGCTCGAAGCCGCGGCCGGAGCGGCGACCCCTCCGATTGGCCCGGCCGAATTCTCCGCCGAACTTGCGACCACTGGCAACGGCATCGTGCTGACCGACAACTCAGGTGGTGTCACGGGAACATTCACGGTGACTCCCGCCAACGGATCACGCGCCGCCGAAGCGTTGGGCCTGCTGGCCCCGGTGTCGGGGAATGTGATTTCGGGTGAAGATCGATCGATGGTTGCCGTCGAGTCTCTGTTCACCCACTTGAAGGCATTGGAAAGAGCCCTGCTCTCGAATGACAACTGGTCGATCGAGCGGGCGGCCATTGATCTTCAGGATGACCTTGATCGGTTGATCGACGTTCGCGGCGCGGCGGGGGCTCGAGGCGAGCGACTCGTGTTGGCCAAAGATCGAGAAACCGAATTGTCCATCATGGAGGCATCGTTGCTTGGAGAAGCGCGTGATCTTGATTTGACCGACGCCGCACTTCAACTGACGAATTTAGAACAACAGCTGCAAGCCACGTTGGCGGTGACAGCAAGAATGCAGCAACTCACGCTGCTTAACTGGCTCGGATAGAGCCGATATCCAAGTGCCGTGTTGAGCGACCTCGCAACACGGTCAGCAGGAGGCACGTCCCAATCGCGTTGATTGGGAGTCCAGGAAGGACGAGGTTCAGAGGATGTGTTTGATGTCCAATCTTCAAATCGAGACCACCCGATTCGGTACTGTCAGCGTCGATGGAGACCGAGTGCTCGAGTTTCCATCAGGCTTGCTCGGCTTTGCCCACGCAACCCGATGGGTGTTGCTGCAGCCCGATGAAGAGGGTTGCTTTTACTGGTTTCAATCTTGTGATCAGGAAGATTTGGCCTTTGTGGTGACCGATCCCCAGTACTGGGTTCCAGATTTTGAAGCGATCATTCGTCGCGAGCAATTGGAAGAACTCGGGGCCAATCAAATTGAAGACGCCCAGGTCTTCGTCATTGTCAATCGGTACCAGAACACTCTGACGGCGAACCTTCAAGGCCCGTTGGTGGTGGGAACCGCTTCACGCCGTGGTATGCAGTTGGTGTTGGCTGAAAAGCGATGGACCACCCGTCACGTCATTGTGGAACTCGAGGCCGCAAACGCCACCCGTACCGCGTAATTTCGCCTGAATCTTGGTGGTCCACCCGCCACCAGTTCTTCATCTCAGCACGAGAGCCAGGAAGGAACCGAATGCTCGTACTGTCTAGACATCGTGATGAAACCATCATGCTCGGCGACGACATTGAAGTCACTGTCGTCGATATCCGGGGGGACAAAGTCCGCTTAGGGATCCGGGCCCCTGATGCGGTCACCGTCCATCGCAAAGAGATCTGGGAGGCCATCCGACAGGAGAACGAGCGGGCTGCTTCGAGCGACGCCATTCCCCAGTTCGCGGGCGAGCAATCGGCCCAGTTGCGGATCGCCCCTGCGGGGGTCTCGAAGCGCAAGGCTTGACGGGCATGATCGGTCTCAAAAGCGTCCGATAACCGCAAAAGTCCGGAAAAGTCGATCCAGAATTCAGGAAGCCTCCAGATTGGACCGATAGAACGACCAGTCGACGCGATGTGTTCGCGTCATTCCCGGCGGAGTCCGGGGAGCCGAGTCAAATATTGAGGGCAGGAAGCCGCGTCCGTTCAAGACCCCCGAAGGAATGGGGGCATTCTCTTTCGGAGCAATCATGTCCAGCATCAACACCAACGTCTCCTCCATGCTCGCCCGTCGGGTGCTCGGCCAACAGCAGTCGATGATGACCCAAACGCTCGAGCGTCTCTCAACCGGTGTCTCCATCAATCGTGGATCCGACAACCCCGCCGGCCTCATCGCCTCGGAAAGCCTCCGAGCCGAAAAAGCCGCCATCAACGCTGCCATCGGCAATGCCGAACGGGCCGAGCAAATGGTGAACATCGCCGAGGGTGGTCTCCAAGAGATCAACAATCTCTTGGTCGAGCTGCAATCTTTGGTCGGCCAGTCCGCCAACGAAGCGGGCCTCTCCTCCGACGAGCGTGCGGCCAACCAGCAGCAGATCGATTCGATCCTCTCGACGATCGACAGCATCGCCAGCTCCACCGAATTCAACGGTCAGAAGCTTCTCAGTGGTGGGTATGACTACACCTTCGACAGCAACTTCAACGACCAGACCTGGACTTACGCCAGTGTGAACAGCGCGAAGTTCTCGGGTTCCTCCCCCATCGACGTCAGAATTTCGGTCCAAACTGAGGCCGAACAAGCTCAGCTCTACTTCGAGACCGGGGCAACCTTTGACGCGGATGGCGACGGTGACACCACCGGTACCGAGTCCCGAACGATCGAAATCACCACCTCACAAGGTGTGCAGCAATTCACCTTCGTTGAAGGCACCAGCCAACAGCAAATCATTGAAGCTCTGAATTCCTATGGCGAACAACTTGGCTTCTCGGCCTCCCAAGACACAACTGACACCAATTACATCGCCATCACCAGCACCAACTACGGCTCAGCTGAAAGTGTTCGTGGTCGTGAAATTCAGAACAACATTGGTTCCTTCACCACTGACGTGACCGTGGCTTCGGTCGCTGACGCTTCTGACACTGGCGTGGACTTGGGCGCATTGATCAATGGTGTTCAAGCCGTGACCAATGGTTTGAACGCACGGGTCTCCACCGGCAACCTCGACCTTGAGCTGACCTTGAGTGGTACGGCAGCCATCAATGATGCCAACAACCCCGCGAGTACCGACTTCTTCCAGATCACTGGTGGTGGTGCGAGCTTCAACTTCTCTCCATCGGTTGACGATGCCGGGAAGACCGCCATTGGCATCAAGACGGTCGGTACCCAGTTCTTGGGCGATGGCGTGTCGGGCTACTTGGATGACCTCAAGTCCGGTGGCTCCGCCAGCGTTAATGGTGGCAGTGTGAGTTCCGCTCAGGACATCATTGACTTGGCCATCAAGCAAGTCTCGGCACAGCGTGGTCGACTCGGTGCGTTCAGCAAGAACACCGTGGGTTCCACCATCAAGAATCTGGGCGTCAGCCTTGAAAATACTGCCGCGGCTGAGTCCGCCATCCGTGATACGGACTATGCCTTCGAGACTGCAGAGCTCACCCGCTTGCAGATCATGAACCAGGCAGCGACCCAAGCTTTGGCCTTGGCCAACAATGCACCCACCGCGGTGCTTAGCCTTCTCGGCTAATTCCGGAGGGAAGAGAGAGTCCTCCACGCGGCGGCCCAACGGGCCGCCGCTTTTTTTGTTTTATGAGATTTTGCTTAACGCACGATCAACGTCATCCAGCAGATCGTCGGCCTCTTCGATACCACAAGAGAATCGCACGAGGCCATCGTCTATCCCCAACGCCGCTCGGTCTGCAGCCGGTACCGAGGCATGGGTCATGATGGCCGGATGTTCAATCAAGCTTTCCACTCCGCCCAAGCTTTCGGCGAGAGTAAACAGATTCACTGACTCCAGGAAGGTTCGTGAAGCGTCGAGACCACCCGCTAAGGTTGCGGTGATCATCCCACCCCCGGAGCGCATCTGCTTTTGCGCAATTGCCTGCTGAGGGTGTGAGGCCAATCCGGGGTACACCACGCGTTCGACTTTGGGATGCGATTCGAGCATGGTGGCCAACTTCAGACCCGTTTCAGCATGCCGGGACATCCGGATGCCAAGCGTTTTGGTGCCACGCAAATTCAGATAGGCATCCATTGGTCCAATCACGGCCCCCACTGAGTTCTGGAGGAACCGTAACTTGGTCGCGAGTTCAGCATCTCCAGTCACCAAGACACCACCGACCACGTCAGAGTGGCCTCCGAGGTATTTGGTCGAAGAGTGCATCACGACGTCTATGCCGTGGGCCAGCGGCTGTTGGATGGCGGGGGAGCAGAAGGTGTTGTCACAGGCGGTCAAAATGCCATGTTCTTTCCCGATCGCCGCGATGGCCGCCAGGTCCACCACCTTCAGCATGGGGTTGGTTGGGGTTTCTACCCAAATCAACGCCGTCTCGGCGTCCACGGCATCGGCCACTTTGTTGGGATCGCTGGCATCGACGAATTCAAATCGAAGACCGGCGGATCGAGCACGCACTTGACGGAAGAGGCGATGCGTTCCCCCATACAGATCATCAGAAGCCACGACTTTTGCATTGGCGGGGAGGTGGTCCAACAAGGTTGCGATGGCGGCTAGACCTGAGGCAAAAGCAAATCCGCCGTAGGTCACATCATCGGATTCGCTCAGCTCGGAACCTTCCAGTCGGGCGATGCATCGCTCCCAGGCGTAGCGGGTGGGATTGTGACTGCGTGAATATTCGAAGCCGGCGTGCTCGCCAGGTGAGGACTGCGCATAGGTCGAAGCAAATGAAACGGGCGGCATCACTGCGCCAGTTACTGGATCAGGAGATTGCCCAGCGTGGATGCAACGGGTAGAAAAACCGTGATGGGATTCAATATGGGCCACAGCAATTTCCTTATTGGGTTTGCCGGAGGAAGTTCAAGAGGTCGATCCGTGTGATCAACCCAAAATACTGATTTGGGGAGGCCACGATGGCCACGCGATCTTGGGCAAAAATTGGCAGCAAGTCGTCGGTGCTTGCTTGCGGAAGGATGGTTTCAAGATTGGTTGACATGATCTCACGGACCGGACGCTCCCACGCCGCTTGATCGGCGACCACCGATCGCAGCACGTCTGAGTCATCCACGATACCTATGGGGTTCTGTCCTTCCAAAATCACCGCTTGGGAAATATCGTGAAGGCGCATGGTCCGATGCACTTGGGCCAGCGGCTCGTCGGGATGGAAGACATGGTCTTCACCGTCTGTGTGGTTGCAACCGATCAAGTCTCTCAAGTCGCCAAAAGTTTGCTTCTCGAGGAGCCCTTGGTCGCGCATCCAGACATCGTTGAACAGTCGATCCATGTACTTGGCGCCAAGATCGCATACGAATGTCACACAGGTTTTGGGTTCGGTTTGAGCTCGGCACCATCGAAGTGCTGCGGCCACCAACAACCCAGTCGATGATCCCCCCATGATGCCTTCGGCCCGAAGCAATTCGCGGGCGGCGAGGAATGATTCTTTGTCATCCACGGTGATCGCTTCGTTTAACAGCGAGATCTCCGCAATGTCAGGCACAAAATCTTCGCCAACTCCTTCCACCAACCAAGAGCCAGCTTCGACGGTCTTTCCTTCGTTGATCAGTGGCGCCAAAATGGACCCGACGGGATCCGCCAAGACCAATTCGATATCTGGGTTCTTTTCTCGAAGGTAGTTGCCGCAGCCACTGACGGTCCCGCCCGAACCAATGCCGGCCACAAAGCAGTCGATATTGCCTTCGGTCTGGGCCCAGATTTCTGGTCCGGTTGTTTCTAGGTGTGCTGTGGGGTTGGCGGCGTTCTCAAACTGGTTGATGAAAAATCCGTTCGGATCGTCTTGGGCCAGAGCGCGGGCCAAGTCCTGGTAGTACTGAGGGTGTCCGCGGCCTACGTCAGATCGGGTCAGAACCACTTCAGCGCCAAGAGCTTTGAGGTGGGAGATTTTCCCGGCGCTCATTTTGTCTGGCATCACCACTTTGACCCGGTATCCGCGACTGATGCCCACCAGCGCCAACGCAATTCCGGTGTTGCCGGCGGTGCCCTCATAAATGGTCCCACCAGGTTTGAGCAGCCCTTCTTCTTCGGCCCGGTTGATCATGCTGACCGCAATTCGATCTTTGATGGAGTTGCCAGGGTTCTGGCACTCCAGCTTGAGCAAGAGGGTGCATGGCCCGGTGTCCAGGTTCCGGACCCGCAGCATGGGGGTGCCGCCAATCAAGGCGGTGATGTCCTCCGCAATTCTGGGCAGGGTTTCATTGGTGTTCATCAGTCATCTTCTCCGAACAGTGATTGTGCATCGGGTGGCGTCCACCCGATGTGGCGTGCTCCCGCGTCCGTCAATCGACGGCCCGAACGCGTTCTCGCCACCATCCCTTCCTGCAGAAGGAACGGCTCAACCAGATCTTCGAGGGTGCGGGCATCTTCACCAATGGTCGCGGCCATCGCTTCGACGCCAGCGGGGCCGCCCCGATAGGTCTCGGCCAGGGTCATCAGGTAGCGCCGGTCCAACTCGTCGGTCCCGGCGTCGTCAATGCCCCACAGTTCCAGGCAGGCTTTCGCGGCTTCGAGGTCAATGGAGCCGCTGCCTCGAGCCCTCGACCAGTCGTCGGTCCTTCGCAGAAGCCGAATGGCAATACGCGGGGTGCCGCGTGATTTGCCCGCCAGCTCCGCCAACGCTTCCGCGGTGGCGTTCAACTTCAAGCGAGCCGCGGCGCCTTCCAGAATGGCTTGGAGCCCTTCGTGGTCGTACAGCGTCATGTGGTGCACAAGGCCGAACCGACTGCGAAGGGCGGAAGTCAAACTCCCGGCCCGAGTGGTGGCGCCAACCAGAGTGAAAGGTTGGAGTTTGAATGATTCGGTTGTGGCATGCAGTCCTGAGTCGATGGTCACATCAACGTGGAAATCTTCCATCGCGGAGTACAAGAATTCTTCAACTGGGGCGGGCAGGCGATGGATCTCGTCGATGAACAGCACATCGCCAGCCTGCAATTTCAACAGCATGCCCACCAAATCCTTGGGTTGCATCAGAACCGGCCCAGATGTCGCATGAGGTGTGGTGCCAAGTTCATTGGCAATGATCCGTCCCAGAGTCGTTTTGCCAAGCCCGGGGGGGCCATGCAAGAGGACGTGGTCCAAGGCGCCACCTCGGTCTTTGGTTGCTTCGAGAGAGACCCGAAGCCGTTCCACCAGTTCTGGTTGCCCGAGGTAGTCCGACAAATGTTCGGGACGAACCGATGGTTCTCCGCCTTGGTCGTCGGGGGTCAGCTCCGGCGTGATGATTCGCTTTCTCGCCATGAGGTGTGATGGTATCGGTCAAAACGAAGACCGGCGTCCCAAAGGACGCCGGTCGGTGGATTCCCGAATTTTGGCTGGGATTAGTCAGCCAAGATGTCCCGACCGCGAATGCCTTCGGTGGTCAGGACGTGGAAAGAGGTTTGAGCGAAGTCGTATGCGGTATCGCTGTAGTACCCATCGGCCCCAAACGTGGTTTGTTTATGCCACAGACCAGCGGGGAACTGTCCAGCTTGTTGTTGCTGGGCAATGACTCGGCCGTCGGCCCGCTCTGCTTTCCGAACACCAACGGTTTCCGTGTGGGCGTCGTAGAAGAGCGTGGCTGGGTTCGATTCCCAAGAGCCGTTGAAGTAATAGGGCTCACAGCCACCGTAGGTTCCGGGCTGGAAGCTTGGGTTGCACTCGGCCCGTCGGGCTTGCAGCCAGTGGTGCTCGGTCATGTGGGTCTTCAGAGCTGAGTACTTGGCTTGATCCATCCCGGGTGACCGGAAGGTGCCTGGCCTTACAAACGGGTTGCTGAAGGGCTGGCCCGCGGACGGGGTCATGAAGTTTGGTGAGTACATCGCAGATGGGGAAAGGATGTACGAAGACCACACTGGGATATCACCGATTGCTCCGGGAGGAAGGTCGCAGTATTCCCCGGGGTCTTGGAAGCAGTCACAGCCCGAGGCGCCATTGGATACGGCTTCTTGGACCACGGTGTCTTTGGGTGCGTAGAAGGACTTGTCGTAGAACCGTCCCGACACGTACTGGTTGAACTGGCGGCAGTTCACCAAGCGGAATGCACCGAAGTAAGGAATGCCGTTGCTGCCTTGGAAGACAATGGGTTGGATCAACGAGACGTTGCCACCTTGGCCTGGTTGTTGGAAGTACCGGAAATACACGGTGTTTTGGGAACCATCGCAGTCGGGATATCCCCAACCCAGGTCGACTGGGGGGTGCCAAGAGCCGGTGCCTTGGTTGCCATGGGCTTGGGCGTATGCCGTCTGAGCGGCAACCGCAGAGCCGCCGTATTGGGCGAAGTTGTCGTCAATCAAAGTGAACTGACGGTTGTTCCATTCGGCTGCATATGAAGCATGGGCTTTGCCCATTTGCGAAAGGTTGGACAACGATTGGGTCAACTTGGCTTGATCTCGGGCCTTACCGATGGCAGGCAAGAGGATCGAGACCAAAAGGGCAATGATCGCGATCACCACCAGCAGTTCAACAATGGTGAATCCACGAGTGGTCGCCATTTGTGGAGTCTTGGTTGAAGACATGTGCGAGAATCCTTTCGGGGTACTCCAGAGAGTGATTTCGGGGTTTGACATCGTACCCGGAACCAAGGGCTGATTTCAGACGAAATCCACTTTCGCAGGAATTCAGAAAGGGTTCCAGTCTTCGATCGGCCGAACTCTGTCAGCCATTCAGAGAATTTCGACGATCTCGAACCGTTTGGGCCCCCGGCGAAGATCGACCCGGATGATCTCTCCCACGCGGGCCCTCATGAGGGATTCGCCCATCGGCGAGCCCGTGGTGACCTCGATTTCATCAGAGTCGAAGTCTCCCGAGGCCTCCCCGACGAGTTTGTAGATGGATTCTGCCTCGGTATCCGTGTCTCGAAGCTTTACACGGGCCCCGAGGAAGACCATGTCCTCAGGCATGTCGGAATTCGACATCACGAGTGCGTTTTCGAGACGCTCCTCCAAGTCCCGAATCTTGGCTTCATTCATGCCCTGGTCTTCGCGAGCGGCGTGGTATTCCGCATTTTCCTTGAGGTCTCCGAGGGCCCTTGCTTCGGCAATGCGTTCCACGATTTTGGGGCGCATTTCGATGCAGGCTTTCAGTTGCTCCTCAAGGCGATCTTTGTCTTCGGAAGAGATGTAATCCATGGTGGTTCCTCGCGATGGAAATTCATTCTATCCCACAGTCCCCATCGGCTCCGGATGCGCCTCCAACCGGTCTGAGGCCTAAGATCGCCCCCTCATGACCATCTATGGCATTCTTCGAGCGTTGCGGGGAGGCTGGGGGCTGGCCTGCTTTTGGCTGTACACCGTTGCCTTTCTGGTTGCCTTGCCCACCGTGTTCTTGTTTCCTCCCGCCACGATCGTGTTGTTTGGCTCGGCCCTGCTGTCTCTCCCCTTTGCGGTCTTGATCGGCATCCTGATCCGCGTCAGCTACCGAGCATGGTGCCGGCGGGCGCTTGCCGCCGGCCGGTGTCCAGCCTGCCGCAAGCGGATGCAGTCACACCGTGATCCGGCAGCCGATTGGAAATGCGAATTTTGCAATCGGGTCTTCGACCCCGACGCAGAGGAGCAAATGGCTCGGACCAATTTGCCCTCTCGAGCGGCAGATTCTGCGAAGTACACTGCCCTGCAATGACGCGTCCTGACGCACAACTCTTGAATCCCGACGCGCCAGGTGTTTTGGTCACTGGAGCAGCCGGAGAAGTTGGCCATGCCATCTTGCGCGGCTTGGCTGCCGGGGGGGCCCAGGAAGTTGTGGCCACCGACCTTCGCTCTGTCGACATGGATGGTGCATCCTGTGTTCAGGGGGACCTTCTTGATCCATCTTTGGTCGAGTCGCTCTTTACCGGGCGAATCGGACTGGTGATTCATCTTGCGGCGCTCTTAAGTTCTGCCGGAGAGCAGCATCCTGATTTGGCATGGCGAATCAATGCCGACGCCACATGGAATTTGATGCGGGCATCCATGTCCCATGCCGAGGCACATGGCCACACGGTTCGGTTTGTCTACCCTTCTTCCATTGCGGTCCACGGCCGAAAATCAACCGAGCAGCATCCACTCTCGGAAACTGAGGCGCTTGCCCCACGCACGTTGTACGGCGTGACCAAACGGGCCATGGAGCAAGCTGGTACGTGGTTGTCCAAAGAGTATGGGCGCATGCTTGGCCAGACTCCGGGCGGCACGTTGGATTTTCGTGCGATCCGGTATCCCGGCTTGTTGTCCGCCGAGACCCTTCCTTCCGGAGGGACCAGCGATTACGCGCCCGAGATGGTGCACGCCGCGGTTCGGGGCGAGAAGGCGAGTTGCTTTGTTGCTCCGCATGCTCGACTTCCATTCATGACGATGCCCGAAGCCGCTGAGGCCACCTTGGCCTTGGCTTCAGCCCCGCGTTCTTGTTTGCAGCAGAACGTGTATGGGGTTGGTGGCTTTGCCCCCACTGCTGCAGAACTTGAAGACGCGCTCCGAGACCGGTTCCCTGATTTTGAAGTTGAGTACGACATTCATCCCATTCGATCGGACATCGTTGACTCATGGCCGGTTGATGTGGACGACTCTGCCGCCCGGCGTGATTGGGGATTCCAGCGGGGACTCAACTTGGCCTCCGCCCTGGACGAATATCTCATCCCCGGCATTCGGAATGCACATTGCCAGAGCACGGACGAATGCGAAAAAACCCCAAGGACCTTGTGATGCCGACGTCCGCCGCCAATGAACACTTCGAATTAAGAGCCCAAACCCTTCTGCAAGGGGTCAAGGACTCGGGCCAGTGGAAGCATCTACAAACCATCGAAAGTGCGATGGACCCAGAAATCACGCTTGAGGGACACGGCAGGGTTTTGTGCTTTTGTTCCAACAATTACCTCGGGCTTGCCAATGAACCCCGCGTGGTCCAAGCCGGCCATGAAGGATTGGATCGACACGGTGGCGGTACGGCATCCGTCCGGTTCATTTGCGGGACCTTCGCCGCCCACCATGAACTTGAGCAACGCATCGCTTCCTTTTTTGGCTTTGAGTCCAGTTACACGTTTGTTTCGTGTTGGACGGCAACCGAGGCGTTGTTCCCGACGCTGTGCACTCCTGCTGACGCCATCATTTCCGATGAATTGAATCACGCGTGCATCATCGATGCCATTCGGCTGGCCGCAGGCATGCATAAGGGCCTGCGCAAGACCGTGTACCGCCATTCGGATATGGATCATTTGCGAGAGCGACTCGCCGCGCTTCGAGCTGACACTGATTTCGATGGGGTGATCTGGGTGGTCACCGATGGTGTCTTCTCCATGGAAGGCGACATCGCAAAGTTGGTTGATATGCGAGCGCTCTGTGATGAGTTTGGCGCCATGTTGGTGGTTGATGACTCTCACGGTCATGGCGTGATGGGACAGACGGGCCGCGGTACCCATGAGCACTGTGGCTTGCGTTCCGATCAGGTTGATGTTTTGACCGGCACCCTTGGCAAGGCTTTGGGCGGTGGCGCCGGGGGCTTTGTGGCGGGTTCGAAGACCGCCATTGATCTGTTGGTGCAGCGAGCACGCCCAACATTGTTCTCCAACGCGCTGCCGACCACGGTCGCGGCCAGTGCGGAGATGGCCATCAGGATCTTGCAGGAAGAGCCGGAACGTGTTGAACGTCTGCGGGCCAATGTGGAACGGGCTCGATCGGGCATTCGGGACGCTGGGTTTGAAGTGCTCGAGAGTCCCACCGCCATCTGTCCCATCATCGTGGGGGATACCGCTCGCGCGATTCGTCTTTCGGAGCGATTGCTGGAAAAAGGTGTCTTCGTGATTGGCTTTGGTTACCCCGTGGTTCCGGAGGGGGAGGCACGGCTTCGTGTCCAGATCAGTGCCGCTCATACGGATGAACACATCGACCGGTTGGTCGAGGCCTTGCGGGAACTCAAAGCCGAAGAGGACGCCTGAGCATCACCCTCGGTGGGCATCCCGGGCGGCGATGACAGCATCGATGGCCTTTCGATCGAGGGGTTCGCGCCAATCTTGATGGCATTTCAGGCTGGATCCCACGATGCAGGCTTGTGCTCCCGCGTCGAAGCACGTTGAAAGGCTGGATGCCGTCACTCCGGAACCAACCCAAGTGGTCCCGCTGGCCGCGGCGGTGGCGATGTGCTCTGGATCGGTGGGTTGCCCCGTTGACCCCCCGGTCACGATGACGCCATCGCATCCGCAGAACCTCGTGCCGCGGACGAGCTCATCAAATTCAAGATCATTCGTAATGGCATGGGCCGCGTGTTTCTTTTGCACATCGGCGAAAATGTTGATGTTCTCGGCGCCCCAATGTTTCCGGCTACGCAAGACTGGGCCGGCCGAGGCTTCAAGCATCATGCCTTCGTCTGCCACGTGGGCGTAGGCAAAATGTTCAGCACGCACAAAATGCAGTGCGGCCGCATGGGCCACGGCTAGGGCCTCAAGATTTGCCGCGGCAAGAATCTGCAACCCAATGGGAATGCGGACGGCTCTTCGGACCTCCACCGCCACCGTGGTCATGGCCGCCACGATCTCGGGACCCACCTTCCCGCACAGGTAAGGCACGTCGTGCATGTTTTCCAGCAGCACCGCATCACATCCTGATTCGGCCAGAGTCTTGGCTTCGTCAACCGCGCGTTCTGCGATCGAGCCCGGCGAAAGTTGGCCCGCCGGGGTTCCGGGGAGGGCTCGGACGTGGACCATGCCAACAACAGCTGCGGGGGGGATCATGATGACGCGAGGGTATCCGACCCCGCGTAGGATCATGAATCATGCGATCAGAATCTCTTTCGTTCCTCCGAACCCTCCTCGACACACCCAGCCCCACCGGATTTGAAGGTGAGGGGCAAAAGTTGTGGTCCAACTACGCCGGTCAATGGGCCGACCAACGCTGGAACGACGCGTATGGCAATTGCTTCGCTGCGATCGGTGATGAAGATGCCGCCTGCACGGTGGCGGTGTGCGGTCACGCCGACGAGATTGGTTTGATGGTGAACCACATCACCGACGACGGCTTCTTGTATTGCGTTCAAATTGGTGGGATTGATCCTGCCACCGTGGTGGGCAATCGAGTGGGCTTCCAATCCACTGTCGAAGGTGTGGACGAAACAGTTCTGGGATTTGTTGGCGCCACCGCGGTGCATTTGCAAGACAAGGCCGGGGATGCCAAGGTGCGCAAATTGCATGAATTGTTCGTGGACATCGGTGCCCGATCCCGAGAGGAAGCCCTGGCTCGGGTGAACATTGGCGACCCGGGGGTGTTTACCGCCGGTAGTTTGCCTTTGGGTGAGCATCTTCTGGTGGCGCGTGCCCTCGACAATCGTGTGGGTACTTTTGCGGCCGCCGAGACCTTGCGACTGCTTCGCGAGCAAGGTGTACCTGAAGGCATTCGGGTGGTGGCGGTCTCCACCGTTCAAGAAGAAGTTGGTCTTCGTGGTGCGGCCATGATTGCCGAGAGTTTGGCTCCAGATGTGGCATTGGTCACTGATGTCACTCATGCCACCGATTCACCCGGCATCAACCACGCCAAGCACGGCAAGTGTGTCTTGGGCGGGGGGCCTGAAGTCGCGATTGGTTCGGCGATGCATCCGGAAGTGGTGCGCCGATTGCTTGGTGCGGCTGGAGGTCAAGAGATTTCGATCCAGCGTGCGGCCACTCCCGGACGATCGGGAACCGACACCGATGCCATTTTCCTGAGGGCGGGCGGCATCCCCAGTGGTTTGTGTTCCTTGCCGATCCGTTACATGCACACCACGGTGGAAACCACCGATCTGCGGGATTTGGTGGCGATCAGCAAGGTGTATGCCAAATTCTGTCAGGACTTGGCGGCTGACTTTGCCCAGCACGGTGATGCGTACCAACCGTTTATTCCGGACTATTCAAGTTGACGGTATGACGTTGCCCTGTCCTCCGGTTCGTGAAATGCTTGATGCGCTGGTGGGCGTTGACACCACCAGTTCCGGGTCAAACTTGGCCGCAGTTGATTTGGTGGAGTCATGGCTGGAATCGGTGCCTGGGATTCGGCGGCAACGCATTTTCGATCCCACGGGGGAGAAAGCGAATTTGATCGCTTGGGCCGGTCCTGAGGTGGATTCCACTCGAGAAGGTTTGATTGTTTCGGGGCACCTTGATTGCGTTCCTGTCGAGGCCCAAGGATGGACGGATGATCCTTTTGTGGTTCGGGAGCAGTCCGGTCGGTTGTATGGGCGGGGAGTCTGTGACATGAAAGGCTTTGATGCCATTGCCATCAACGCCTTCGCCCAAGTCGCGCCGCATGCCACCCGACCTTTGGTGTTGATGTTGTCCTACGACGAGGAGGTTGGCTCACACGGGATTGCCCAAATGGCCGAACAGCTGGCGCCCAGCGCGTTGCCCCAAGAAGCCTTGATTGGTGAGCCGACATCGGGGCAAATCGTGCCTTTGCACAAAGGCCATCTTCGCTTCACGTTGACTTCTCGAGGCAAGAACGCTCACACCGCCTTTCCTCAAGATGGTCTCAATGCTATTGAGCCGTTGGCAGAAGCTGCGGTGCGGCTGGCGGGCCTTCGTCGAGAGTTCGAGCTCGAAGGCGGTCCAAACGCAGATCGGTTTCCGGAAGCACCATTTTTGGTGCTCACCGTGGCGCTCATTGAGGGTGGAAGTGCGATCAACGTCGTGCCGGACGCCGCAAGTTTGGGGGTCGGGATTCGTTTGTTGCCCGGCGTCGATCCCGTGGCAGTGGAGTCTCGAGTTCGTGAGCACCTGTCGACGCTTCTTGGGGAAAACCTGTGGATGAGCAGAGATGCGCTTTCCCCCCCGATGCCCGAACATCCACAGATGCACCTCCGCAAGGTCCTGCTGGACATGCATGTCCCATTGGCCCCAAATGGGGCTCCCTTTGGCACCGACGGGGGCATGTTGTTTGAAAAATTGGGGGTCAAAAGCCTCTTGTGGGGTCCTGGCAGTATCCAGAACGCTCATCAGCCCGACGAATGGGTTGAAGTGCGTGATTTGGCACAAGCGGAGCTCGAACTGCCTCGTCTTCTCGGACGTCTTGTGGGTTGATGGGATTTTTTTGCATCCAAATCGGTTCTCCGCACGGAATTGTTTGGAGAAGCCGAAGTCCGAGTTTATTTTGGACGATGGCGATGTAGGAACCCAAGGTTCCTCTTCCATTATTTGGATTCCACTCAACGGAGATTCTTGACCATGTTGACCACAATTACCCTCTTGGCGGTGGCCAGTGAAGGCACTGCCTTTGTTGCTGCCCCATCCGCACGCGATCTGCTTCCAGTCGCATCCCCCTCGAACACCACGTTCTTTGGTGCTTTTTCCTGCCCCGCCGGCGCTGTTGCTGAAGGCGAAGGCTGCGAAGGTGACATCAACGACCCTTGCTTCGGTGCTTCCGGCGCTCCTGGCTTCATCAGCGATGGCCAGACGATCTGCGGCAACCTGTTTACCACCACCGACACCTCCGACCCCGCAAACCCGGTCGATACCCGTGACTTGGACTGGTTCCTCTTCACGCACGCTGGCGGTGCCATCGACTTGACCTTTGCGGCTGAAGCCGACATGTTCGTCACCGTCATTCCTTATGACGCGGCTGATCCTGCATTCTGCGACAACTTCAGCCAATTGGTGACCTACACCTACGCGCCAGCGGATGGCGAGCGGTCCGAGCAAGTTTTCGCGAACCCAGGTGACTACTTCTTGGTGCCTTACGGAATTGCCTTCGATGGCTACGACTGCGGTGCCGGCGACTTCGCGTACTACCTTGGCGCCAGTTCCGACCCCAATGCCGTTTGTGAGGTTGCTGCCGAAGCTGGCGACGACGTCGAAGTTGAACCTTGTGGCGTTGACGCCAACGGCGGTTGCAACGGCGAACTCCCCTTCCAGTTCGAGAACATCTCTGCTGGCGTGACCTTCTCGGGCACCTCATACAGCGGCATTGAAGATCCCAACGACCCAGATGCTGGGGCCGTCCGTGACACCGACTGGATGCTCTACGACCACCCCGGTGGCGCAATCATCTACACGTCGATCGCTGACTTCCCCTTCCAAGGTTTGGTTGTCAACAACGTTGACAGCTGCCTCGACGCCGGTGTCATCTTTGCGACCGACGTCAATGCTGCGGGTTGCATCTCGCAAACCAGCGTCTCAGGCTTCATTCCCGCTGGCACCTATGCCATCTGGGCTGGTGTGGCGTTGAACGCCGATGGTTCCCAGCAGGTTCTCGAATGTGCTGGCAACTACCGCATCACCGTCGATTCCGACACCACGGTGACCGATCCTTGCGATGGCATTGTGAACGACGGTTGCACCGTCACGCCTGACTTCATCTACCCCGTGAATGCAGCCGAACCGCTGTTGACCGGTGGTGGTATCTCTTGTGCTGGTGGTGGTATCTCAACCGAGAACACCTTCGCCAACCCATATTCCGCCACCGACATCCAGCCCGGTACGGACCTCTCCCTGTCATGTGTCTCTTTTGCTCTGCAGAACACTGGCACCAGCCTTCCCGCCGTCGTGCAGGTTTGGTTGGACAGCGATGGTGGTGCACCAACTGCCCCCGGTGTTGACTTGACCGAACTTGGTTCTCCGGCCCAGTATTGCTCCAACGCCGGTACTGGTATTTTCCAAGCAACGTTCCCTGAGCCGGTGGTGATTCCTGCCGACGCCAACTTCGTGGTGTCATTGGACTTCCCTCCAAGCAACGACGGGTTTGCTTCGATCGCCACCACGGATGCACCTACCGTGTCCGAGACTTACATCTTGTCGGCCTCCTGTGGTTTGACCACCTTCGTGTCCTACGACAACATCGGCTTCCCTGATGTTGACTGGGGCTTGGAGCTCTACTTCGGTGGTGACGTCAGCCTGCCTTGTCCGACCGACTTGGATGGCGATGGCGATACGGACTTCAGCGACATCTTGATCGTGCTCTCCAACTTCGGTTCCGATGGTTCCGCCGGTGGTGACGCTGATGAAGATGGTGATGTCGACTTCAACGACCTCATCAACCTGTTGTCTGCCTTTGGTCCTTGCCCCTGATGGGGTGCGGTCCTTGCGGCCGCGACCTTTCCACTTTTGACATTGAGTCAATTCACGCCCCCCGCGCCTCGGCGCGGGGGGCGTTCGTTTCGGAGATACTAAGTTCTATGCTTCCCGCGTTTACCAGTGCACATTCCCACGCCTTTCAGATTGGCTTGAGAGGCTCCGGGGAACATTTCCCTGGTGGCACCGCTGATTTTTGGACTTGGCGGCAAGCCATGTACGGATTGGTGGAGCGGATGGATCCTGATCTTGCCTACCAGTTGGCGCACCGCTGCTATCGAGAAATGGTCCAAGCGGGCATCCGCACGGTGGGTGAATTTCATTATCTCCGGCACCATGTCACAGACCAGACGGATTTCGTCCTAGATCAAGCGGTCATTGAAGCCGCCCATGATGCTGGGATCGAGTTGGTGTTGTTACCTGCCGCCTACGAAGAGGGTGGCCCCGGTGTGGATCTTTCGATCGCTCAGCAAAGATTTGCGAGCGGTGGATTCCATCGGTATTGGGAGCGATTTGATCAACTGCAAGGCATGTTGAGATCGGGTCAATCCATGCAGGCTTGTGTGCACTCTCTTCGGGCCGTGCCGTGGGACCAAGTGCAGCGCCATATTGCGGAAGCGCACCAACGCGGATTGAAACTGCATGTTCACTTGGAAGAGCAACCACGCGAGCTGGCCGAGATCAAAGGGGCGTATGGCGATCATCCGGTTCGTCTGTTGTTGGATTCCCAACTCCCGGTGGAACACATCGTTGGTGTTCACATGACGCATACCCCCGAGTCGCAACTCGTGGAATGGCTTGAGCGGGGGGCGACGATTCTGCCGTGCCCGCTGACTGAAGGAGATTTGGGGGATGGTGTCCCCGAACTTCCAGACCTTCCGGCCCTCAGAAACCAGCTGGCGCTGGGGACGGATTCCAATTTGCGAATCTCGATGTTTGAAGAGATGCGACGGCTCGAGCACGACCAACGATGTCGAACCCTTCGGCGGGGGGCTTTGCGCTGTGGAGGCACTTCCCCAGCGGAGGTTCTTTGGCGTGCAGCCAGCACGGGGGGGCGACTCGCACTTGGACGATCTGACCCTGGGCCATCCTTATCCATCAACCAAGAGCATCATCTGCTCACGCAGGGGGATGGTTCATCGCTGCTTGATGCACTGGTCTTTGGTGGGGATGAGCGCGTGTTGAAAGGTCAGTGACGTTGGAGCCTCTGTTTACCTCAGCAATTTTTCACTTGGAGCCCATGCCGGGTCGTCCCGGACGTCATGTCGTACGCCATCCTGGTGGTGTCGCCATTTTGCCGGTGCACGGTGATGACTTTCTGTTGATTCGGAACCATCGTCGAGCTATTGATCACACGCTGCTCGAAGTTCCCGCGGGCACTTTGGAACCCGGTGAAGATCCGAGGCGTGCGGCCGTTCGGGAGTTGATGGAAGAAACCGGAGCGGTCGCCCGGTCGTGGTCGTCATTCGGTCACCTGTGGCCAGCTCCGGGATTTTGTGATGAACGGCTTCATCTCTTTGTTGCTGAAGATCTGACGCTCGGTGCGCCGGATTTGGAGGAGCATGAAGAGATTGAACGCGTTTTTGTTCCTCAATCGGAGGCGATCCAAGCAGCTGCAGCCGGTGCTTACCCGGATGCGAAAACCGCGACCATGATCCTGCGCTTCGCCTCTCGCAAGGGGTAGGATGACCACCATGGGTATCGCGGATCGCGGCTACATGCATGCAGGGGGAAGTCGTCGCCGAAGTCTGGGGCCAAGCTCAGGGCGTTGGAGCATCACCACCTGGATTATTGTGCTTTGTTGCGGGGTCTGGTTTGTCGATGGCTTTTTACCATCGTCATTGGTTCGTACAGATTTGCAGTGGAACACCGCTGCTGGTTCAGCGGCAGCTCAAACGTGGGTGGTGGTCGATTCTTGGCCCACAGGAGCGAATGGACAGGTGGTCAAGGGTGTTCCGCGCAGCTTTGATGATCCACCGCAAGGACGTCGCCCCGAATTTTTGGTGCTTGTTCCGGCGGACCCTCAGCAGAGTGGACAAGCCGTGTATCGCCGATTCCACCCCATCGAGCGCTGGTTGCATTTTTCAACTATGGAAGGATTTTTGCGCCTCGAGTGGTGGCGGCTGCTGGGGTTTCAATTTCTGCACAGTCACGCTGGGATCACCCATCTGTTGTTCAACTGCATCGGACTCTTCTTTTTTGGTCCGTTGGTTGAAGCCTATTTGGGACGGAAGCGCTTCTTGGCGTTTTATCTCTTGTGTGGGATGTTTGGGGCACTGGCCTTTACCACATTGAACATTGGGGGGATTGTGGCTGAAGCGTGGGGTTTTGATCGAGTCCCTGGCTTGCTCTTTAATGATCCTGGAACGCCATTGGTGGGCGCATCGGCGGGTGTATTTGGTGTCATCTTGGCTGGTGCTTTTTTGCAACCAAACGCCCGGGTGGTGGTCTGGTTCTTCTTCCCGATGCGGCTCAAAACCATGGCGTACGGGTTGGTGGCATTGGCCATTTTCACCATCTTGCGTGATGGTCCGAATGCGGGAGGAGAGGCTGGACACCTTGGCGGGGCATTGGCGGGGGCGTATTTCATCCGTCGTCCCCACCATCTCCATGGGTTCTTCGACTTCCTGGGCAAGGTGGACCCCACCAGCGAACGCTTTCGGTTTCGGGCCGCCAAAGCCAAAGCCAAGATTGCTTCGAAGCGTGGACGAGCCAACGACGAAGAGATTGACCGGATCTTGGAAAAGATCAGCCAGCAGGGTTTGCATTCGTTGACCCCGAAAGAAAAAGAGATTCTCAACCGAGCCTCAAAGGACCGGCAGTGAGTGGACCGCTTCGATTTGAAGTGGCAGCCACCTGCCGAGAAAGTGGCGCGCGCCTTGGCCGGGTGGAAACCCCACATGGCGCTTTTGACACCCCGGCATTTATGCCCGTTGGCACACAGTCGTGTGTGAAGGGGCTGTGGCCACACCAAGTTGCGGAGACGGGATCGCAGATCATCTTGAACAACGCGTATCACCTGATGCTTCGGCCCGGTGATGCGGCGGTGGCCCGCCGGGGAGGCTGTCACCAATTCATGCGTTGGTCGGGACCGATCTTGACCGACTCTGGGGGATACCAAGCGTATTCCATGGCGCACATCAATCGACTTGATGAGGACGGCGTACGCTTCCGGTCCATCGTTGATGGTTCATGGGTTGATTTGGGGCCTGAGCGATCAATGGAGGTTCAGAACAACATTGGCGCTGACATCATCATGGCGTTTGATGATTGTCCTCCCGCTGGAGATCCCAAAGAAGTCGTGGGCTTCCGCAAACGGGTTACCACCGACGGTCACCGGGGCCTCGAGCACCATGATCGTTTACGTGATGCTCACGAGCGGACGGTTCGTTGGCTGGAGCGTTGTGTGAAAGCCCATCAGCGTCCAAACGAGCAAGCTCTGTTTGGAATTGTGCAAGGCGGAACCGATCTCGACCTCAGGGCGGCGTCAGTGGAGGCGATCTGCCAGCATGATTTGCCCGGCTTTGCGGTTGGGGGTGTTGCGGTCGGGGAGCGTCCCGAGCAAATTGCGGAGGTTGTGGCTTTTACGGCCCCTCGTTTGCCTGCGCAGAAGCCGCGCTACTTGATGGGGGTGGGGTATGAGCAGGACATCGTCCATGCTGTCCGCAGCGGGATCGATATGTTTGACTGCGTTCTGCCGACCAGAAACGCTCGAAATGCCCAAGCCTTCACGCGTTCGGGCCGAATGAATCTGAAAAATGCGAAGTTTGCCGAGGACGATGCCCCGATCGATTCTGGCTGTGACTGTGCCACGTGCACGGGGGGGTACAGCCGGGCGTACATTCGCCATCTCCTGAATGCGAGCGAATCCATGGCGGGGAGTCTGGTTGCGACCCATAACTTGCGTCACTTCCAACGCCTGATGCTGGACATTCGGCAGGCGATCCGCGACAATGATTGGTCTGCCTTTCGGGCGGGCTGGCCGGAGCTCCGGATCGATCCCGCCCCATTGTCCTGACTGTCCTGGAGCTCGATTCATGCCCGTATTTGCTCAGCCACTGTCCATTCTGCTTCTGGCTCAAGACACGCTTCCCGCTGCGTCTGGTCCTGCAGGGGGCGATGTGGCCGCGCCCGAACCAATGGGTGGCATGAGTTGGCTGATTTTGTTTGGGTTCCTGGGGCTGATGCTCTTCATGACCTCATCGGCGGGACGCAAGCAACGCAAACAACACGAAGCATTGATGGCCTCACTGAAAAAGCGTGACCGAGTGGTGACCACCGGCGGAGTCATGGGTGTGGTGGTTGACGTGTTTGATGATCGTGTTGTTCTCAAAGTAGATGAGAGCACCAACACCCGGATGACTTTTGTCCGTGAAGCCATTTCCCGTCGAATCGAATCGGAGCAATCCGAAGAAGATTCAGCGAACCCGAACGACTGAGACTGCCGCAATGCGAACGCCACTTCTTTCCCGTTTTCTCACCATCGCATTCGTCCTTGGCCTGTGTTTGGCCGCCGTCTTGGGTCGTGACCTTCGACTGGGCAAGGATCTTCGTGGTGGTGTGAGTTTGGTCTACAAGGTTGAAATTCCTGAAGAGGAAATCGACCCCCAGTCGGTGCTTGACACCACGATTGAAGTTCTGAAGGCCCGGGTGAATCCCCAGGGTATTTTTGATATCTCGATCGAAGGTTCAGGTCGCGACCGCATTGAGGTGGTCATGCCCTTGCCCGGACCGGAAACCCGTGCCTTGGCTGCCGAATGGCGAACCGCACTGGATGAACTGGTGGCTTCCGCGGAAATCCGAGAATCGGAAGTATTGGCAACCTTGGAGGAAGTCGAAACCGGTGACCTTCGCGGACCCGACGGTTCGGCCCGTGCGACTGCCTTTGACGCACTGGTGGCTGCAGATGCGGCTCGGAAAGAGGCCCGTCAGGCGTACAACGCGGTTCCTGAGGATGCCGCTCCAACCGATCGCAATCTTGCCGCAGCCGCAGTGGCTGATGCCGAAATCAATTTCGATGATTCCTTGGCCGGACTGATGGAACTCGGGTTGTCGGGCGAGCGGGTGCGGCGCATCTTGACGTTGCCCAACAAGCCCATCCTGGAGCGTGATGAAGAAGGTCGTGGACGCCGAGACGAATCGGGAAACCCCATCTTTGGCCCGGGCCAACGTGACAAGGCGTTCGCTTCGCTGCAAGCGGAGTATCCCGATCTTGAATCGGCACTGACCAAAGTTCAATCGGCTTACGACGAGTATGAGTCCCAGCGAACCGGTTTCGATGATCCCGAAGATTTGAAGCGTCTCTTGCGGGGTGCCGGTGTTTTGGAATTCCATATTGGGGTTTCCTCGGCCGATCCTCAAGGCGTGGACGTGGCTGGTTTGCGGCGTCAGTTGGAAGAGCTTGGTGCGGGGAACACCCAGTCGCCTTTGGCGTCTTGGTACCCCATCAACGACTTGGGGCAGTGGTACGAAAAGCCTGCGGAACTCGCGGCCCTGACCGCCAACCCCGAGGGATATTTTGCCGCGACGCGTGATCTTGTCGCCACCCGGCAAGACGGCATCTACTACCTCTTGTTGCGCGACGATGCCGGGAAGGCGTTGACTGCTTCAGACGATGACTGGCGATTGGTTCGGGCCAGCGAAGGCCAGGACCGCCTGGGTCGGCCCTCCATCAATTTTGCCCTCGATCAGTCTGGCGCACTTCGGATGGGTCAGCTGACCGGTGCCAACAAGGGCCGCAACATGGCCATTGTGTTGGACAGTGAGGTGTATTCCGCTCCGACCATCCAGAGCCAAATCTCCGGCAACGGACAGATCACGGGGAACTTTGGTGTTGAGGAAATTGCGTACCTTCGCAAGGTGCTCGGTGCGGGGTCTTTGTCGGCCCAGTTGTCCTCTGAGCCCATCTCTGAAAGCGTGCTGGGGCCATCCATCGGTGCGGACAATTTGGAACGCGGTACCGAAGCCTTCCTGTTTGCTTTGGTTGTGGTGGCCATCTTCATGGGACTGTGGTACTTCCAAGCGGGTCTGATTGCCGACCTTGCCCTGCTGGCCAATGGCTTGGTCATCTTCGGGGTATTGATGGGCGTCGATGCGACCTTCACCTTGCCCGGTTTGGCCGGAATTGTGCTCACGGTGGGTATGGCGGTGGACGCCAATGTTCTGATCTTTGAGCGGATCCGTGAAGAGTTGGCGCTTGGTGATGTGGTCTTGCGACAGGCCGTGAAGAACGGTTACGCCAAAGCGTTGTCCACGATTCTTGACGGCAACATCACCAACCTCATTGTGTGTGGTGCGCTGTACTTGACCGCGACCGCGGAAGTGAAGGGCTTTGCCGTGACGTTGACGGTGGGCATCTTGGCCACGCTCTTCTCGGCCCTGTTCATCACTCGCCAGTGCTTCTTGCTCTACACCGACGTGATGGGATCGAAGCGGTTGTCCATGCTGCCCATCGCGATTCCCTCTTTGGGCAAAGCGTTGCAGCCCAACATCGACTTCATGGCGTTGCGTTGGCCCATGCGTCTGTTCTCTGCGGGTTTGGTCGCTGCCAGTCTGCTGCTGGTGAGCATGCGCGGCGCTGATTTGCTCGACACGGAATTCCGTGGCGGGGTTAGCATCGTGATGGAGACCAAGCCTGAAGGTGAAGGCCGCTTGATGCTGGCCCGGGCTGAGGTTGAACAAGAAATTCGTGCGTTGGCCAATGAGATTTCCACGGCTGATGTTGATCCTTTGACCGAAGACGGCCAGCGTGCATTGATCTTGTCCCAGCTTGGGTCGGCGGCCGTGGTCACCGTTGGGGAGACCG
>PAHO01000033.1 GCA_002705085.1 Phycisphaerae bacterium
AAGGTGCAAACGCAACTGGTGGGTGCGGCCTGTGACCGGCTCCAGCGACAACAAGGCCGCGTCATCCCCCGCCTCCAGCAGCGCCCAGCGGGTGGTTGCGGCACGCCCGGCCCGCCAATCGATCACCTGCCGCGGGGGACGGCACATGTCCTTTCGCATGGGGAAGTCAATGACCCCGGAAGCTGCTTCAGGCACCCTCGAGACCAACGCGAGATACCGCTTGCTGGTTTGGCGTTCTTGGAAAGCCACGGACAGTTTCCGGTGGGCTTCTGGATCCCGCGCCAGCACGATCACCCCCGACGTGTCTCGATCCAGCCGATGGACAATCCGCGCCCCCGGGTATTCCGCTTCGGCTCGGGCGACCAGACAATCCGCTTTCTCGGGTCCAATACCCGGCACCGATAACAAGCCACTTGGCTTGTCGAAGACCAGAAGCCTTTCATCGGCGTGCAACACCGGCGGAAGTCCATCGGGAGGTGGGATCACAGTGGTTCCGAGCGTACCATCGTGCCCTGTGCGTGTCGTTCTCCTTTCCATCCTGATCGGTGCCAGCGCCGGATGCGAGACCTACACCGTCGAATACCGCAAGCGACCGGAGTACTACGCCAACTGGGGTGGCGATATTCCCGACCGAGTGGTGCGAGAAGACGGCACGGTGGTTCTGTACAACGCCGATCCCGATGAGGGTGATCCGGGAGCACCGGTGGGTCCACGGCGATCACCTTGGATCGAGAAAGAAGACGGAACCATCGAGATCGATGCTCGGACCCCCGAAGAGATGCTGGCGGTGATCTTGCAATGCCTGCAAAGCAAGCGATGGGATGTGATGTGGGACCAAGTGCTGGCCGAACAAACTCGGCTGGCCTACGACAGCCAAGCGGAGGGCCTCGATGCCTTCAAGATCGAGATGGAGCGCAAACGGGTCAACATGGCCCGCACCCTTAACCGCATGATTGCGGGCCTCGGCACCCATGAGGTCATCATGGATTCGGCCGGACCCAACGCCTTGCGGATTCGGCTCTGGCCACAGACTGTGCGCGAAGCCAAGCTCAAGATCAAGGAACTCGTCCTGGTCGAAGAGAATTTTGGCATCCGCTTGGTCAGCGTGAGATAACAAAAAACCCCGAGCCGAAGCTCGGGGTTGTGGGTTTCTCAAGAATGGTTGAGATCAGGCGGAAGCGCCATCGCTGGAAGCTTCGGCCGAAGCCTCAGTGTCTTCCGAACTCTCAGGCTTGGGTTCTGCGCTGGACTCAGGGGCCTTGGTGGGTTCACCGGTGGCGGTGAAGTACAAGTGATCCTGATCTTCCTTGCGGGTGACTTCGATGGTTTGGCCTTCGAGGTATTCACCCGACAAGAGCGACTCGGCCAACGGATCTTCAATGTACGAACCAATCGCACGGCGAAGCGGACGGGCGCCGTAATCCGGGTTGTAACCCTTGTCCATCAAGAATTCCTTGGCCGCATCATCGAGCTCGAGGGAAAGGCCTCGCATCTCCAGACGCTCGCGCACCTTCGCGAGTTCAAAGTCGATGATCGAAGTGAGATCTTCACGGTTGAGCGGACGGAAGACGATGACGTCGTCAAGACGGTTGATGAACTCCGGACGGAAGAACTTCTCGACTTGACCCATCAAGCTCTTCTTCATGCCGTCGTAATCGGGCGTCTCGTCCCGGCGACCGAAGCCGAAGGAAGAACCACCCTTGATGATGTCGGCCCCGATGTTCGAGGTCATGATCACCACGGTGTTGCGGAAGTCGACCTTGCGACCGAAGGAGTCGGTGAGATGACCTTCTTCCATGATTTGCAGCATCATGTTGAAGACATCTGGGTGGGCTTTCTCGACCTCGTCCAGCAAGACCACTGAGTACGGCTTGCGACGCACTTGTTCGGTGAGCTGCCCACCTTCTTCGTAGCCGACGTAACCGGGAGGCGCGCCGACCAGACGGGACACGGAATGCTTCTCCATGTACTCGGACATGTCCAAGTGGATCATGTGCTCGGTGTCGCCGAACATGAATTCGGTAAGGGCTTTGGAGAGCAACGTCTTACCCACGCCGGATGGTCCAACAAAGAGGAACGAGCCCATGGGGCGGTTCGGGTCTTTGAGGCCCGCGCGGCCCTTGCGGATGGCCTTGGACACCGCGGTCACCGCGTCGTGCTGGCTGACCACCTTGCGGTGCAGTTCTTCTTCGAGCTTGAGCAACCGCTCGGCTTCGCCTTGGGACAGACGGGTCAGTGGGACACCAGTCATCTTGGAGATGACTTCGGCGATCACATCGGCATCAACCGTGCCTGCAGACTCTTGCAGTTGTTCACGCCACTGGGTCTGGGCATCTTCCTTCTGCTTCCGCAGGGCCTCCGCCTGGTCACGGATTTCCGCGGCCTTTTCGTAATCGGCGTTGCGCACCGCTTCGTCCTTGGCCACCGAGAGCTTCTCGATCTCGGCTTCGAGGTCGGCCAAATCGGGTGGCTTGCGCATGGTCTTCAACCGCACGCGAGCACCAGCTTCGTCAATCACATCAATCGACTTGTCGGGCTGGACTCGGTTGCTCATGTATCGACCAGACAATTCAACCGCGGCCCGAAGGGCATCGTCGGTGATGTCCACCTTGTGGTGTTGTTCGTAACGGCCACGCAATCCCTTGAGGATGGCGAGGGTGTCTTCTTCGTTTGGAGGCTCCACCGCGATCGACTGGAAGCGACGCTCCAGCGCGGCATCCTTTTCGATGTACTTGCGGTACTCGTCAAACGTGGTGGCCCCCACGCACTGGATCTCGCCCCGGGCCATCGCGGGCTTGAGCACGTTGGACGCGTCGATCGCACCCTCAGCACCACCAGCACCCACCAGAGTGTGGAGTTCATCGATGAACAAGATGATGTTGCCAGCGCGACGAACTTCGTTCATCACCGCCTTGATGCGTTCTTCGAACTGACCGCGGTATTTCGTACCGGCGACCATCATGGCCAAATCAAGCACCACCACGCGGCGGTCATGCAGCAAATCTGGCACCTCTTCCGAGACGATGCGTTGGGCCAGCCCTTCCACCACGGCGGTCTTGCCGACGCCGGCTTCACCGAGGAGCACCGGGTTGTTTTTGGTACGGCGGCAGAGGACTTGCACCAAACGCTCAATCTCTTTCGCGCGACCAATGACTGGATCAAGTTCGCTCTTTTTCGCGAGCTCCGTGAGATCACGACCAAAGTTGTCCAGGGCCGGCGTGCGACTCTTGCCCGCACGAGGACGACCGCTGGGGGCCCCACCGGCAGCTTCGCCTTCTTCACCCTCTTCAAGCTCGTCGGCGTCGATGTCTTCACCGTCTTCCATAGAAGCACCCAAGAGGCCAAGAACTTCTTCACGGACTTCTTCGAGCTTCAAGCCAAGGTTCATCAAGACCTGGGCGGCCACGCCGTCTTGCTCACGCAGCAAACCGAGCAATTGGTGTTCGGTCCCGACGTAGTTGTGGTTCAAACTTCGAGCTTCGTCGATGGCGTACTCGATGACTTTCTTGGCCCGGGGGGTCAAGGGCAGCTTGCCCAAGGTCACCATCTCAGGACCGGCTTTCACCAATTTTTCGACTTCGATGCGAACCTTGCGCAGATCGATGGACAGTCGCTTGAGGACATTCGCCCCGACGCCACTGCCTTCCTTCACCAAGCCCAGAAGGACGTGCTCGGTCCCGATGTATTCATGGTTAAAGCGCTGAGCCTCTTGCTGGGCAAGGGACATCACTTTGCGGGCTCGATCTGTGAATCGTTCAAACATCTTCAAACACCTTTCCAGCCTGGGGCACGCCCGAGCTGAGGAACGGCCTTCGCCGCTCTGAACAGTACGCAACCGTCGTACCATCGGTTGTCGGTTCAGAAAACGGCCCGCATGAGCCGTTCTTGGGCATCTTGGAGGCTTTCCGTATGCAATTTTTCACCCTCATCATCCTCCACGCTGCCAAACTGACGGAACCCCCTGTCATCCCTGGGGTACTGGATGTGGCGGACTTTGGTCCCCGGACCCGCCAAATTCGGGTGGAATCCATCCAACCTGCTGGGCTGCAAACGGTTGAGGGCGTGCTGCCTTGGGGGCAAATCAATCCCAACGACGCTTGGGCGCTGGCCCAACCGCTGCTGGAGCACGAGCCCCCCCGCACCAGCCTCCATTTTGCCAAGTCACTCTTGGGCTGGTCGGACCGCTGGGAAAGCGCCACTGAAGTGGCTGATCGAGCCATCCGGATGGCCACCATTCGCGATCCCAGCCTGCGGTCCACTCTGGACGAATTGAGAGCCGAGGCCAACCGCATCCGGCTCCGTCTTCGCACTGGTGATGCCGCCGCCCGGTTGGGTCGCCAACCGACATGGCCGGAGTGGCCCCCGTGGCCGCCAACCCCTTGGCAAGCGGGGTACGGCACCGGACCCGATCAAGACGCCGCGTTCGAGCGTCTTCGACTGAAACTGGGGGAGATCGAAGGACTCACTCTGGAACCCCCCCGAGGCGACCTGTTGCGTTCGGTGGATTTGGAACTGGCCGCTTTTGGAATCCAGCGGCCGGTCAGCACCACCCGCTTGGTGGTGGCGCGGGCGCAAAGCGATGCGGCGTATCGAAACGCTGCGGGACAACTCGGACGCGCTCCGGAACCCGAAGGTTCATGGACGCCTTCTGGACGACACGTTCTCATTGTGCTCCCACCACAGGCCAGCCCCCCAACCGCGGACGAACAAGGCGCTCTGGTGCGGCTGCTGGTGGCGGCCCGACAACACCAAGACACGTCCCCCCGCCAAGCCATTCGGTGGTGGTACGCCGGGATGCGTGAAGTCGTCACCAGCGCGCTGACGGGGCGCTCTCGCATCGACGGAGCATCCCGAACCCAAGCCGTGCAGAAACTTCGAGATCGACCAGGTTCTCTCCAGCTCGACGAACCCTGGTCCACGACCCCCGGTCCCGTCACCTGGCAAGAAGACGCCGTCTACGGGTTGCTGGTGGAAATGCTGGTGGCCCTCAAACGGGATCTTCCAGAATTGCACGCGCTTTCCAAATCTTCGGATACCAAAACCATGCTGGCCTTTCTGGGAGGCGATGAAGCAGGATTTTTCCGCGGAGCCACCCGCTACTGGCAAGTGCACGAATAAAGCAGGGCGTCAACGCCCCGTTCGGAATCTCCACTGAACGACAAGACTCTCGGGGAGATCAGGTCGAGGCGTTGTGTTCGACCACGACACCATCCACCATCTTGACCACGCGATCGGCCCGAGCGGCGATGGTGGGGTCGTGGGTCACCATGACCATGCTGAGGCCCAGACGATGGCGTTCGGCGAGCACATCCAAAATGTCGTCACCGGTTTTGGTGTCCAGGTTGCCGGTCGGCTCGTCCGCCAGCACCACATCGGGACCGTTGACCAAGGCCCGGGCCATGGCCACCCGCTGGCGTTCGCCGCCCGACAATTCCGCGGGACGATGTTCGAAGCGGTGACCCAACCCAAAGGCGTCCAGCAATTCTTCGGCCCGAGCTGAAGCTTCGTCACGCATCGAGCGCCACGCAAACGGATCGTGCCCCACCATGGAAGCCACCATGACGTTCTCCAGCACATTGAGCTCGGGCATCAGGTGGTAGGACTGGAACACAAAGCCGATCGCGCGGTTGCGGTAGGTCTCACGCTCCCGGCGACGCATGTCGGTCAAACTTTGGCCCCGCCAGACGATGTGGCCGCGATCTGGTCGATCCAAATCGCCCAGTTGATGCAGCAGAGTGCTTTTGCCCGAACCCGAGGAGCCCAAAACGCAAAGCCACTCGCCCTCTTGCACCTGAAGATCCACACCGCGCAGGACCGGCACTTCGACCCGGCCCATGCGATAGGTGCGGTGCAGCCCGGTGGCTTGCAGCACTGTGGTCGAAGCGTTGGCGTTCATGTTGGGCTCAGTCATGACGCAAGGCCTCCACTGGATCAACATCCGCCGCCCGGGCGGCGGGGAACACCGCCCCGACCACGCTGAACACCACCGCCCCAATGGCCGTGGTCAGCGCTGTCCACCAATCCATGCGGTTGGGGGGCTCCGCAAAGTAGTAAACCGCGGGATCCCAAATCACTCGGGACAAGCCATTGGCTTTGATGTACCAGATGGCGGCGCCCAATCCAAAGCCCACCAAGATCAATCCGGCCCCCAGCACCCGAGGGGCCAAGAATCCAGAATGGAAGCCGGAAGCAAATCGCCAGAGACCAACCACCCCCACCGCCCCCAAGACGAATACGGCCGCCATCGGCGGATCACCAATCGCTTGGTTGATCAGTGAAATGTTGTGGACCACGGCCCACCCCAACAGCACACCAAGAATCGCACCCAGGATCCCGATCACCACGCCGTACTGCACAAAGATCATGGCAATACCGGGTCGGGTGGCGCCCAAAGCCCGCAACACCCCAATATCACGGGTCTTTTCGGTCACGATCGCATGGAAAATCGCCAACACCAGTCCCGCGCACACCAAATACACCAAGCTGAAAAGCGTGCGCATCAGTTCTCGCTCGTTTTCAACCGGCTGCAAGAATGAAGCTTGGTTTTCTCGCCACGTCTGGACCCGGAAGATCATTGGATTGATCACATGCCCCTCGCGTTCGGCCCATTCGCGATACGCAACGTCGACGATTTCACGCACCTGCGCTTCAGGCAGTCCGTTCCCACGCACCAAAATCTTGCTGGAGCGGGCGGGGAACACCTTGCCCGTAGGAAGACCTTCTTCATCCACCTCTTCGGCCACCGTCATGTTGGTCATGCGGCGTGCTTCCGCCAGTGGCACAAAGACACGTTCCTTGTCGATCAAAATCAAGCCGCATGAGAATTCGTTGACGGGGGCAAAAGCAATACTCACCGGCTCGGGTGTGGTGTTCAGAGTGTCGGGAGGAATCGTGGTCAACACCACCGGTTCTTGAACCGGCATGAACCATCGGTTGACGGGGTCATAGGTGCCTTCATCGTTTCTCTTGTTCCCAATTGAAATTTCCAGGCCCAAGCAGATGCCGGGGCGGACCGTGCCATCCGGCTCCGTTCGGGCCAAGGCCCGACCTTCCTCTTCCAAGCCCATCAACAGTTCAGGCGAGAGGTCACGACGAAAATCTGCCTCGCTCCAATCGGTGCCGGAGCCTTCCGGGGTCCAATGCAAGGTCTGGGCAAACCCGGTGACCTCATCAAAAGATTTCGGATCGACGCCCCACACCTGAACCCCGCGAACCTCGTCGTAGGGCATTCGGATGGTGGCAAAAGTCTCCACCACTGGCGTGGCGGCCGCGATGGCTTCATTTTGCTTCAGCTCGGCGATAAATCCTTCGGGATCGGGCAGCCCCCGCAGTCCGTTGGTCACCACCACGTCACCAATCAGCGTCTTGCCAGCCTGCTCCACTTGGTACAGAAAGCCCGACATGACGCTGACCACCACCACCACCAAAGCCACACAGAGGCCAACCGCACCAATGGCGACCAACGGAATCATCCGGGTGCGCAAATATCGGAAAGCCAGCAGCAACGCGTACATCAAGAAGACCTTACTCGGAATTGATCATCGGCTTGGGGCCCGACCCGATACCGCGTGCGAGCACACGGTGGTTGATTGTTGGTTCGAGATTGGCGATCGGCAGGACCTGCGCGATTCACCCCGTGTTCTGGTCTTCTTGAATCGCGGCCAACACCGCTTCGGCGTGGCCGGGCACTTTGACCTTGTCCCATCGCTGTAGCACTTTTCCACCAGGAGCGATCAGGTACGTCGTACGAACCACCCCCATGTACTTCTTGCCGTACATGCTCTTCTCTTGCCAAACGCCATACTTCTCGCACAGCGGCGGATTGCCTTCGCCGTCCTTCTCGTCGGCAAGCAAAGGAAAGTTCAATTCATACTTTGCGGAAAACTTCGCGTGCGAAGCCACCGGATCTGGGCTCACGCCAAAGACCACCGCGTCCAAGCCCGAGAACTCCGGGTGCAAGTCTCGGAACGCACAAGCTTCTTTGGTACAACCAGAGGTGTCGTCCTTGGGATAGAAATACAGCACGACATATTGGTCGGCGTATGAAGACAAACGGTGTTTTTCACCATCGCCGTCGGCGAGATGAAAGGCGGGTGCTTTTTTTCCAACTTCGATCATGGGCTGATCGTAGGACGAATGCCATTCACTCCGCCGGCTTGTCAGTATTTTCCAGCAAGTTTTGCAAGCGAACTTCAACATCCGCTTCGGCTTCGCTGACTTCCCGGTCGTACTGCGCTCGGAGCTTCTCCACCATGTCTTCCATGCGTTCAATTTGCAACAACCGGTTGGCCAGCCGCATGCCCGCTTGGATTCGAAGCTGCATCCGAAGCTCTTCGCGACCAGCGGCAAAGGCCGCATCGTCACCATCGTCTCGAGCCTGCCGAACCGTCGCCGCAAGGCTCCGGACTTTCGCATCGGTCTTCAGCTCGAGGATTTTCATGTCATAGGCCCGGCGATCTTCGCGTCGCATATCAACCAAAGCCCGCAACTGGGTGCTGGCGGCAATGCGCTCGGCAAAGCCCTCCGGGTCTGAATCATGCAAACTCTGAAGCCGCTCGGAGAGACGGGGGTCAAGATCTTCGGCCACCGCCAATGCTTCTTCAGCAAAAGCGTTGCCCCGCAACAATTCATCGGCGGCAGGTGCCACGAAAGCCAACAACAACGCGGTACCGACCACCATGGGCAGCCAGTGCCGGTGGCCAAATCGACGGGGATGTTCGACGCCAGCGTGTTTCATGAATCGCATCGGAACTCCGCTTCGGGGAACAATGACTCAAGCTCACACTCAAAATCAGCCACCCCAGAGAGATTGGAGATGGCCCGCTCTCGCACGACCATATCCCTGGTCATGAGATCGGCGTCGGCCAACACTGGCTCAGGCAAAGCAAGCGGGGTCGCCACCAACATGCCGGAAGCAAGCGGCGCAGGCGAAGGAGAAGGAGAAGGCCCGAGCAGACGCACCCCCACCAAGCCGATGGCGATCAAAGCCGCGGCTTGCAAAGACGCGGTTCGGCGCACTCGGGGGCGGTACACCCGCGATGGCAATTCTTCAGCAGACACCGAAGCTGCCCGGGCCGCCAACGCCGACATGTCGACGCCGGTGGCGGCCACGTCATCCGCGAAATGCTGCGTCAGTTGCGCCTCCAACTGAGGATCACCGAACGCAGCTTCGTCAAAGCCTCCGGCAGAGAACTCAGCGTTCGGATTGGTGTCGTGGGAGGCCATGGCTTGAAGTGGAACGTCTGAGGTCTCCGGGTGATTGCAAGGATTCATGCCCCTCCCCCTTCTTCGTCCGGGTTGGCGTTTGGTTCCTGCAGATTGTGGGGGTCGTGCGGGGCCAAAAATGCCCGCAACTTGCCCAAAACCCGGTGATGTCTGGCCAAAAGGGTCCCCCGCGGCTCACCCAGCAGTTCCGATATGTCGGAAAACGAGAGCCCCACGGCGTGCCTGAGGTGCAGCAATTCCCGTTCAGCGTCGGAAAGACCCCGGAGGGCATCATCCAGTGCTCTTCGCGACTCTTCTTCGCCCGGAGCCTCTGCCGCGGTCGACGGGGTACTCCCAGCCAAAGCGCCCAAGGTCTCGTGCTCCACCGGCCGCGCATGCCGCGCTCGACGCCGCATCTCATCCCGCAACCGATTGATCGCGATCAGCATGATCCAAGAGGAAAACCGGCCCCGCTCGTCGTAGTCAACCAACCGCTGGGCCACTTTGACAAACACATCTTGCACCAATTCTTCGCTGAGTTCAGGGTCCCGACAACGGCTGTGCAGGAACGCAAACAGCCGTGGGGTCCAGTGCTCCACCAAGGTGCGCCAGGCGTGGTCGTCTCCCCAGCGTGCTGATGCCACCAGACGGCGAAAATCAGATTCGTCCAGTGCTTCGGGCATCGGCAGAGTGCATCATGGCGCGAAAGCGCGCACATTGCCAACCGCTCCACCGAGAACTTCCCAGCGTTGATCGCTCAGCCTGACCGCGTCAAATGGGCAAGTCGTCCGGCCCGCCACCATCGCGGTGGTTTTCAACCGGTCCCGTCGCTCGCCCCGGGGAGAAGTTGCCAAGGGGTGGTTGCGACTCACCGATGGGCTTGGCTTCGTAAACACCTCCCGGTCCGGTTTGGCCGGTGTGGTTTTTGAACCGGGTCAAGCGGTTGTCCCACGTCAAACGAACCGTGCCGGTGGGGCCGTTCCGCTGCTTCGCCAAAATCAACTCGGCCAAGCCGCGTTTCTCGGGGTTGTGATCGAGCCAATCGGGAGTGGACTGGTGGTAGTACTCCTCGCGGTGCAACATCATCACCACGTCCGCATCTTGTTCGATGGCCCCCGATTCACGCAGATCGCTCATACGGGGACGGTGGCCTTCTCGCTGTTCGGCCGCCCGGTTCAATTGAGACAACGCCAACACGGGCACTTTCAACTCGCGGGCCATGGCTTTGATGCCTCTGGAGATCTCGGAGATCTCGATCTGTCGAGATTCGACCCGAGTGCCCATGCTCATCAGTTGCAGGTAGTCGATGACAATGCAGCCCAAGCCAGACTCGCGGCTGGCCAAACGCCGAGCCCGTGATCGCGCTTGCGGCATGGTGAGTCCAGGCGTGTCATCGATGTGCAAAGGGGCTTCCGAGAGTTCGTTGGAAGCCCGCATCAACTGGTTCCAATCCTCTTTGGCCAAGGCGCCTTTGCGAAGCTTGTCGGCGTAGACCCCTGACTTGGCAGCCAACATCCGCTCCACCAACTGCTCGCGACTCATTTCCAAACTGAAGACCAGGGTCCGAGTCCCCCGCAGCGCGACTTGTTCGGCGATGTTCAGGGCCAGCGCTGTTTTGCCCATGGAAGGACGGGCGGCCAAGATCAACATTTCCCCCGGCTGCATGCCTTGGGTCATGTCATCGAATTCGTAGAAACCCGTTTTGATGCCACGTGATGTTCCGCCCTCACGCCGCTCGATGTCTTCCATCACGGCTTCCAGCAGTGCTTGGAGGGTGGAACTCTTCATGGTGTCTCGTGAACGCGAGACTTCGTACATCAACTGCTCAGCCCGCGCAATCACACCTTCGGCGTCTTGCCCGGCGTGGTACGCGTCATGGATGATCTCCGTGGCGGTGGAGATCAGATCACGGATGTGCGCCGCACTCCCCACCAACTTGGCAAACTGGCCGGCCCGGGCCGCTGAAGGCATGGCTTCGATCAATGAAGCAATGCGATCGGTTCCGCCGATGGATTCCAGCTGGCCTTCGGCGTCCAGTTTGGAAGCCAACTCTTGGACTTGCCAACTGGGCTCCGTGTCACTGATGGCTGAGATGGCCGCGAACAGTCTGGCATTGCGGGGGTCGCTGAAGTCTTCCGCTTTTCGCACAAACTCGTGCACTTCCGCAAGGCACGTCGGCTCCAAAAGCAAACACCCCAAGAGTGCATTTTCTGCTTCACGGTCAACCGGCGGTACCGATTGCAACAACCGGGCCGCCTGGGCCGGATCGATGCCACGGGCGCGATCGTCTTTTCCACCTGCTTTGCGTTCGGCCATATTCAGAAACTACGCGTTCAACGCGCGGACGGAGCAATCGAGACAGGTTGTCCACAGCGACGCCAATAAACGTTGCAAAGACCACTTGGCATGGGGTTCTGGTGCAAGCAGAGCAACATGGGAGATGAAGATCAGCTTTGGCTGTTGGACTTGGCTGGCTTGTTGTCCGCAGAAGTCAGAGGCTTCACTTCAGTTTGGCGGCCGGCAGGGCCGGGCACTTCGATTTCAGCCGCACGGGAGAGGCGCCGTGGTCCAAAGCTGGCTTCGAAAGCGGTGGGATCTTCCATCGCCATTTTCATGAGCCGCCCCGCTTTGAAGCGAATGGCACTTCGCTCGGGAACCGGAACGGGCTCGAGAGTCTTTGGGTTTTGTGCGATACGTGCGGCACGGTGCTTCACTTCGAAGACGCCAAAGTCGCGGAACTCCAAACGGTTGCCGTCTGCGAGCTCCTCCACCATGCCGTCGAGGAAAAGTTGCACGATGTCTCGAACATCCGTACGACGCATTCCAGTCAAATCGGCGATGCGATCGACCAGTTCCTTCTTCGTGGTGGTGCCCACGGTGACTCCATTCTCGGTCCGGGGGGGAAGGACCGCCATCCACGTGATTTGGCACGCACCAATCACGTGCGACCAATTTCGGCGAACGTGAGACGCTTGTCAATCAGGGCAATTCTTGCCGTGGAGAACTTGCTTGGATGTGGAGAACTTGCGGCAAGTCAGCGGGTGGTTTGTTGGCGTTCGATGCTCTGGCGGGTTCCCATCACGCGAACTCGGCCATTGGAGACCATGGTTCGTTCAATACGCCACTCGCGAATCGTTGGATTGTTCCAACGTGTCGAAGGATCTGGGGCCCCGTAACGAGCATCCAACCGGCCTACGAAGGAAGACCCACAAGGCCCTTCCAAACACCCAACGGACACCGGATGGGCGACCATCTGGGAGGATGAACCACAGCCGATAAGGAGGCTGCACACCAGGATTATTGGGGATAAATCCTTCACAAATAAGAACTTACGCCAAGGCTTGCCGCAGGCAAATCAGATTTCCAAACAACGCATCAGCCCGACGGAACCAGCCGCCATCCTTCATCACGGATCAGTGGTTCGGCCTTTTTAAACTTCATCTCCTGCTTTTCCCCGGTAGCGGGGTTCATCACCGTGACCATTTCGTTGCGGCCAATTTTGACGTTGGCCGGTCTTTGGGCCGCACGGCCTCCGGCGCCGCCTGGACGACGGGCTTCGGCCGCTCCAGCGACCGCGGCCGTGGCCGGACGGGCAACCGGTGGCGTGGCCGGGAGAGGGGCTGGTGGAGGGGGTGATGCCTGGGGAGGGCGTTGGGCGTTGCCTGGGGTCGCATCGGGCGCCGGCTGTCCTTGCGGCTGTGGCGGCGTGGCCCGAAGTTGGGCATTGAAGCCCATCTGTCCGACCCGACCATCCACGGCCTCCAACATTTCGTCGTACAAACGAGAAGCCTCTCGCTTGAACTCGATCTTGGGATCCCGCTGACTGAAGGAACGGAAAGAAATGGACTCGCGAAGCATGTCAACTTTATGGAGGTGATCCTTCCACGAGTCATCGAGCACTTGCAAAAGCACCGTGCGTTCCAATTGATCCATCTCCAAAGACTGGAGTCTCCGGAAAAGACGACCCAACCAAGCTTCGGCGTCATCGCGAATTTGCGCTCGATCCTCATCGCTCAGAACAAGACCACGTTCCTTCGCAAACGCTTCAATGTCGTCCGGCGTGGGGTGAGCTTCCAGCGTCTCTTCGACCCGACCCGCAAACCGAATGTCATCCCATTGCTTCGCTTCTTCATCCAAGAGACGAAGCAGCTCTCGGGGATCACTGGTCGGCAGATTTTGTGGCGTCCAATCCAAGTCGTACCGCATGGCAACGTTCATGCAGAATCGCTCCAGCGCCGCGGCTTGATCAACTTGCAATTGCTGTCCAGTCATTTCAATCAAATGCCGGATGGGGTAGCGGCGCACTCGATCGGTGTAGGCCAAACGCACACGGTCCAGAACGAAATCAATCTTGGCGTCGAGGTCTTCAATCGCCTCCAGGCCATCCAAATCGAATTCAAGGTCCCCCATGAATTCTTTCATCCAAGCCTGCAAGGCATCCACGCCAGCCGTTTCGGTGAACCACTGCTCAATGGGCTGCATATCAACCGCTTCGATGGTGGCGTGGGCCGCCGCGACCGCCGCCGTCCGCACTCCGGCCCGATCGCATTCCATCAACTCGGCAACTTTGACTGAGGCCCCATGCTCCTGCTGAAGCCAGTCGGCCAGATCAACCAAACTCCAAGCCTCACGGTCAAGATCTGCGGGCAGGAATTCACCGAGGGCCTTGTCGATTTCACTGGAAGCATCTTCCTTGGCCATCGCCCGCAATCGGGCCTGAACATCTTCAGCGTCCTGCAAGCGGACCCGATCCGGATCGATCTCACAGTGCAAATGGGCGCTCGCCCAATCAGCAATGCGTTCCCGGGCGAAGCCAGGATCCAGATACTTCTGGACCGCATCTTCAACCGAACGATCGATACAACCCAGCATCTCATCACGGATGCCCTTGTCTTCGATCACGGATTGACGGCGCTCGTAGAAGTCGTGGCGCTGGTGGTCCATCACTTCGTCGTATTCCAAAATGTTCTTTCGAATCAGGAAGTTGCGTTCTTCCACCTTCTTTTGGGAACGAGAGATAGATCCCGTCAACATCTTGGCTTGCAAAGCCACGCCTTCCTTCATGCCGGTGGCACGAAGGATGCCCTTGATCCGGTCGGATGCAAACATGGCCATCAAGTCGTCTTCGAGGGACAAGTAGAAGCGGCTGGATCCGGGATCACCCTGTCGGCCTGATCGACCTCGCAACTGGTTGTCGACGCGGCGCGACTCGTGGCGTTCGGTGCCAATCACATGCAAGCCACCCAGGTCCCGGGTGTTGTCGGCGAAGGAGATGCGATGCAAGGCGCAGTACCCCGCCTTGTCGAGCTCGGCCAGACATTGGTCTTCGGTCATCCGCTCTGCTTTTTCGGGCTTGATGAATTCGACGCCATTTTCTTGAACCCATTCGCGCATCACCGCCAAACGGTTGGCCGAAATGTCGTCGGAAGCATCGCCCGTATCACGCCGAGCGAGGTGGCGCCAGACCCCTGACAGAATCGTCTCGTCGTCATCAGCCGCACGCACATCTTTTGGCGCGACATTGCGCTTCTTCCAGTGGTCGACCAAGGCCTCCCGGGTGAACGGCTGCAGTTTGATGTCGGTGCCCCGCCCCGCCATGTTGGTGGCGATGGTGACGGCCCCGAGGTGACCCGCCGAAGCCACGATGTCGGCTTCTCGCTCGTGGTGGCGGGCGTTCAAGACTTCATGCCGAATGTTGTGCTTCTGCGTCAGCATCTGAGAGAGCATTTCGCTCTTCTCCACACTGGTGGTTCCGACCAGAACGGGACGCCCCAGATCATGGAAGGCGGCGATCTCATCCACCAACCGCTCGTACTTGTCCTTGGCCTGCATGTAGACCACGTCGTTGCGGTCTTGACGCGCGATGGGCAAGTTGGTGGGAATCACCACCACATCGAGCGCATAGATTTCGTGGAATTCGGTGGCCTCGGTGTCCGCGGTTCCAGTCATGCCGGCCAGACGGTCGTACATCTTGAAGAAGTTCTGGATGGTGACCGTGGCCATGGTTTGGGTTTCCGGCTTGATGGGGACCCGCTCCTTGGCCTCGACCGCTTGGTGAAGACCGTCCGACCACTGGCGACCAACCATCTTCCGGCCCGTGTTCTGGTCAACGATGATCACACTCGGCTGACCATCTCCCGGATCGGGCATCACCACGTAATCGCGATCCAGCACATAGACGGCATGGGCCCGAATGGCTTGCTCCAGCAAATGGGGCATGTCCGTATTGGGCTCTTGGTAGAAGGACCCAATCTTGGCCTCGCGCTGCGCTTCTTCAATGCCGGCCGTGGTGGGCTTGACCTTCTTTTTGTCCTCTTCAACTTCGTAGTACTGGGTGAACTGATCTCGCGTTGCTTCGAGTTTGGGCAATTCATCTTTGGCCGAAGCAAGTTCTGACTTCATCGCCTTGGCCGCCTCAGCGTCCACCGAATTCTTGATTTCGCCTTCGAGTCCCGCGATGCGTTCAACACATTTGCGGACTTCATCGTCCGCCTTGGCCCATTCGCCCTGCTTGAGCATGAGATGGCGGGCCAGACGATCCGCCAACTCGTATCGGGGCTGGCTGTCGTGGGCTGGTCCCGAAATAATCAATGGCGTGCGTGCCTCATCGATCAAGGTGGAGTCCACTTCGTCCACGATGGCAAATTCACGAGTCTTCGAGAACTGCATTTGCTTGTGCGGCTTCATGTTGTCCCGCAGGTAGTCAAAGCCAAATTCACTGGTGGTGCCATAGACCACGTCGCATCGATACGCCGCGCTCTTCAGCTCGAACGTCTGTTCGTGTTGGGGGTGAATGGCGCCGACCGTCATGCCCAACGCCCGGAAGAAGGGGAACGTCCAGTCCCGGTCGCGCTGCACGAGGTAATCGTTGACGGTGACAACGTGCACTTGGTGTCCTTCCAAAACCGCTCGATAGGCCGCCAAGGGCGCGACGATCGTCTTGCCCTCACCGGTCTTCATTTCAGCAATCTTCCCTTCGGAAAGCACCATGGCGCCGATGATTTGCACATCAAAGGGACGAGAGCGGAAGGGCGGTTTGGATTTGGGGTGCAGTGACCGCACCGCTTCGTAGATCTCGTTGGGAATATCAACATGGCACCAACCCGGAACAGGCGCTTCGCAACCACGGTAAGCGCCTTCGGGTGGCATTGATTCGGCCGCGTCCATAGCGGCTTTGGTCTCGGTGTACAACGTCTGCACGTTCTCGGGCAACGTGGATGGGTCGAAGTCTCGCTCGGGATCAAAAATGGCCCGAATCCCGACCGCCCGGTCCATGGCTTCTCGCGCGACCGCAAAAATCTCAGGAGTCAGATCTGAGATCGACTCGCCATCTGCGAGCCGACTTTGAAACTCGCCGGTTTTTGCTTTGAGTTCCGCATCGGTGAGAGGGCGGATTGAAGATTCCAACTCGCTGACTTGCTTGGCCAAACGCAAGTAACGAGCGACCATACGATCGTTCGCGGAACCGAAAATTTTCTTCAACACAGGGCCAATGACGGGGAGATCCATGGGATGACCTCTTCAGAAATTGCGTCGCGTGACGCGGGAAAGGATGTTCAAACAAAGAGCGAATGCGGAGGGCGACCAAGGTCGCAAAAAATCAACACATTCAAGCCCCAGGCGGTGGGAGGCTCGTCCAAATGGACAGCGGATGACGAACGGCTTCAACCTGGTCCTGCGAGCAGACCGCGCTGGTTTCGACCAAGCCCCAGGATTCTTCAGTGGCTGCAAAGGCCAACGCTTCATCAGCATGGTGTTCCGAAGACCAGACCGTCACCAAGCGGACTGGCATCGCCAATGGGCGAACCCCATCGGCCACCGCGTGCAGCGTGCAAAGGAGCAACAGGGCTCCAACCGGAAATCGTGCGGCAGAACGCATCGGACCCCCCACTATACCGCCGCTTTGGACTTTTCTTGGGGGTTCTTTGGCATGTCCGATACATTCGAAGCAGAATCTCCATGCCACGCCTAACCCCACTGCCCCGCGACGCTTTCGATTTTGCCGCGGCTCGGCACCTTCTGGTGCGAGCGGGGTTCGGAGGCACTCCGGGGATGGTGCAAGGATTGCTGGCCAAGGGATTGGACGGTGCGGTCGACTGGCTGGTCGATTTTGAAGGCGAGTCGTCCAGCGGCCCCACCCGAGACGTTCAAGCAGACACCTTTGACCCGAGTGTAAAAATGCAGCTCACGCCCGAGGATTACGAGGCGTATCGCAAAGCTCGGGAAGCTGGGGATGAGGAAGCCATCGACGCCTTCCGTCAAAAACAGGAACAACAAGAGCGTGACGATCGTCGGTCCATGCGCTCCTTCGAGCAGTGGTGGCTTTCAAGGATGATTGAAACGCCAAGACCTTTGGAAGAAAAGCTCACGCTGTTTTGGCATGGCCACTTCGCCGCCAGTTACACCACCGTCGAAAATTCCTGGCACATGTTCCGGCAGAACCAGTTCTTCCGAAAACATGCCGCGGGCAATTTTGGCGACCTTCTGCACGGCATCATTGAAGATCCGGCGATGCTTCGGTTCCTTGACAACAACCGAAATCGAAAAGGATCCCCCAACGAGAATCTGGCTCGGGAAATCATGGAACTCTTCAGTTTGGGAGAACCAGAATTGCTGGGCCGAAAGCGTTCTCCCTACCGCGAGATCGATATCAAAGAGGGCGCCAGAGCGCTCACGGGGTATACCTTCCGGGACAATGCATTCTATTTTGATGAAGGCCAGCACGACAACGGGCTCAAGCGCATCTTGGGACGAAGTGGTCGATGGAACGGCCACGATTTTGTCGACATGCTGCTGGCGCATCGATCGTGCTCTGAATTCATCGCCTGGAAGATCTACCGAGCGTTCGTGAACGATGTTCCCGAAACGCCTCCAAGCGATGAAGTTCGCAACGTGGTGGTGCAACTCGGAAAGACGCTCAAAGCCAACAAGTACAACCTCAAAAACACCCTCGGTGAGCTCTTCCGAAGCGCGCACTTTTACGACGCTTCCAACCGTGCCGCCCACATCAAGAGCCCGATTGAATTGGTGGTGGGAACCGTGCGTGACTTAGGCGTGCCGGTGCGGAGCATTGACACGTTGCGGACCGCGGCCGCGCGTTTGGGGCAACGTCTAGGCCACCCCCCATCGGTCAAGGGTTGGGATGGTGGTCGAGCCTGGATCAACACCAGCACCATGTTCCTCCGGCAGAACACCGCGGTGTGGATGCTGACCGGCCGAGATGCCGGCGGACACCCCTGGCCCAAGGACACCACCCCGTTTGATCCCATGCCACTGGTCGAGCAGTTGGAACGCCAAGGCGAGGTCGATCCCGACGAAGCCACGATGTACCTCCAACGCCTGCTGCTCGCCTGCCCCGTCGACGATGCCCGATCGCAAGCCATCCGCCAAGTCTTCACCCTCGCCAACAACCGCGTCAACGCCGACAGCTTGACCGCCGCGCTCTGCGTCTTGACCGCGCTGCCCGAGTACCAACTGTCCTGAAAGATCCCGCCATGACCCACGACCACGATCATCTTCACGACTGCGACGGCGACGGCAACATGACCTTCACCCGAAGAGCGTTTTTGCAGCGGAACTTCGCGTTGGCGGCGTTGGCCCCCACCGTGCCGTGGTTTGTGCAACAAGGCGCGATGG
>PAHO01000034.1 GCA_002705085.1 Phycisphaerae bacterium
TCGGAGGCCCGAAGCGCGACGGCCACAATCCCGGACAAGCCCAAGGCAAACAGCCCCACCGCAACAACGGTGCTGGTCCTCATGGGGTAGGTACGCCGGTGCCCAAGATGCGATCGACCAATTCACGAATGGCACCATGGCCACCCGCGGCTTCCAACACGGTTCCCGCCCGTTCACGAACCGCCATCACGGCATCGGCGGGGCATGCGGAGAAGCCGGTGAGGGCGAACATGTCCAAATCGGGCAGGTCGTCCCCCACTGCGATCATGGACGCGCAGGAAAGATCGAGGGTTTTGGCCACTTCCTGCAACGTCTCGGCTTTGTCTTTGACGCCCGTGCGGACGGCATCGAAGCCCAATGAGGCCAGCCGATCTTTGACTTCAGGTCGGTCTCGACCGGTGATGGCGACCAAGGTTCGGCCCGACTCACGCCAGCGAACCAAGCCCAATCCATCTTTGACACAGAACCGAACCGACTGGGTGCCGTTTTCGTGCACATGAATCGCCCCGTCGGTGAGGACGCCATCGACGTCCACCACCAGCGTGTTCACTTGGTCGGGGGTTGGCATCATGAGGGATCTCGCACAATCTTGAGGGTGATCAAATCTTGCACGTCGAGCAAGCCCACGGGTCGTCCTTCGGCATTCACGATGGGAATTTCATCCACCCGGTGGGTGCGGACCAAGCGCTCGGCTTCTCGCAATGGTTGGTCCTCTTGCAATGTGCGGGGATTTTTGGTCATCGATTCCGCCGCGGGGCCATCGATGGCTTCGGGGTTGTCGAGCAGCAACCGCCGCAAATCCCCGTCGGTCATGATGCCTTCCAAGACGCCGCGATCATCGGTCAACAGCAACGCGCCCGAGCGTCGGCCTTGGCTGGCTTCGCGGGCGGTCCGCAGGGCGGTTCGGATGGGGGTTGAGGATGGGATCGCTTCCACCCCAGCGCCCACGCGGAAGCGAAGCATGGATCCGATCGGTCGGAGTGCCGCGCCCAAAGCACCACCAGGATGGCGACGCGCGAATTCATCGGGTCCGAATCCTCGACCTTCCGCCGCGGCCAAGGCCAGCGCATCACCGGCCGCCAACTGCAGCGTGGTCGAAGTGGTGGGGGCCAGATCCCACGGGCACGCTTCGTCGGGGGTCGCGTCGGGTGGGGCCAAACGCAAGTGCACGCTCACCGATTCTGCCAGCGGCGAATCATCATGAGCACTCATGCCGATGGTGGGCACGCCATCGGTTCGAAGATGCAATGCCAAGTCGACCACTTCGGCGGTCCCACCGGAGTTTGAAATCAACAGCGCGACATCCTCTGGTCCGATGCGTCCCAAATCGCCATGCATTGCTTCGGAAGGGTGCAGGAAGCTCGATGGCAAACCCAAGCTGGAACAGGTCGCACTGATCTTGGCGCCCACCAGCCCGCTTTTGCCCATGCCCGAAACGACCAAGTGCCCTTGGCAGGGAACCAGCAGTTCTACCGCTTTTGCCCAGGCGAGTCGTTGGGACTCGTCGATGTTCAGCCCCTCGGCCAGCGCCAGCATGGCCTCGCCTTCGGTTCGGAGTGTGTGCAACACTCGTTCATGCACGGTCAACGGATCAGCCATTGGTCGGCGTGCATCGTACCCCGTAGGATGGGTTCCCATGACCGTGGAGCCCCAGATGCGTCAAGAGGACTGGCAAGTCCGGTTGCCCGATTTTGAAGGACCCTTCGACCTGTTGCTGCATTTGGTGCGGCGGGGGGAGCTTGATGTCTCCACCATGCCCCTGCACGAGGTTGCTGACGAGTATCTCGAGATTCTGGCCCAGTTGCCAGAAATCGATGTTGAGGAAGCGGGAGAGTTCCTCTTGGTGGCTTCTTTGTTGGTGGACCTGAAGGTGAAGCGACTGGAAGCAGAATTCGGCCGTCGTTCTTCAGACACTGATGCAGATTCGACCGAATTGCCAGAGGTCGTGCCTGATGATCCGGCCATGCAACTGACCCAAGCGTTGTTGCGTTACCAGCGGGTGCGTGATGCTGCGGCGGAGCTCCGCGATTTGGGACGGGCGGCTGCCGGTCGTCGTCCCCGTCAAGCGCCACCTCACACCCCGGGCAGTGAGCCGGGCCTTGATCTCGAAGATGCTCACGTAGGCGATCTGGTGACGGCCTTGCGAGCATTGGCTGAACGGGTTGACTTGCGCCGGATCGGCGACCACGTGATCGAGTTTGATGAAGTGCCTATGGAAACCTTGCAGTCGGAGTTGATTGCCAACTTGCGGCGTTCTCCGGAGCAGGTCATGCCACTCCAGACCACATTCGCCGATCGTCCGGCGCCTTGGCGAGTGGGCATGTTCTGTGCCACGCTTGAGTTGGTGCGGACCCAAGTTGTGATGGTCCGTCAGTCACACGTCGACGACATCATCGAGGTCCGTTTGCGTCCCGACGAGGCTTCGGAACCCGGCCAGTCTTCGCAAATCGAGCCCGAGCTTCTTCCGCCTTCTTCTGAGCCGGCGTAAGTCGATTTGGGTCAACCGGCCGTTCTGAATTCGTGCCTTTGCGTTTGGGGCTTGCTGTTTGGGTGCTGCTGTCGCGTGCATCCAAGGGGCGGACTTTGCCCACGCGGGCCTGGCGACCTTTCCGTTCCCCAGGACGTTTGGCGCTGGCGCTTTGCAAAGCTTCCAACTCTTCGGGGGTGAGTTCCCGCCAAGTGCCGCTTTTGAGGCCGGTCATCTTCACTGGGCCCACTTGCACTCGATGCAGTTTGCGCACTTTGTGTCCCACCAACAACAGCATGCGCCGGATCTGACGGTTGCGGCCTTCGTGCAGTTCCATCAAAATTTTGGTGGTGCGACGTTCTCGGCTGATCAGCTGCAACCGGACCGGCTCGGTGCGCCGCCCGGGACGATCTCGGTCGGCCAGGTGCAACCCTTTTTCAAGTTTTCGAAGCGCCGCGTCATCCAGATCGCCGTCAAGCACCACTTCGTAGGTCTTGTGCACTTCAAAGCGGGGGTGGGCGAGGCGGTGGGCCAGTTCTCCGTCGTTGGTCAGCAAGAGCATTCCCGTTGAATCCGCGTCGAGCCTTCCCACAGGAAAGAGCCGAACCCCGCTGGGGTGCCCCACCAGATCAATGGCGCGGGGTCGCCCCGCTGGGTCAGCATTGGTGCTGACCACGCCTTTGGGCTTCCACAGCATGACGTAGACCAATGCTTCCCGGCGGATGGGTTCGCCATTGACCAAGATGCGGTCTTGGGCGGGATCCACGAATACCGGAAGGGTTCGGACGGTGATGCCGTTGACCTCGACCGCTCCTTCTTCGATGAGGGCTTCACAAGCCCGGCGTGAGGCGACCCCAGCGTCGGCCATGACGGTCTGGAGCCGTTTGCCGCGTTTGGGGTCGTTGAATCGTGGCTCTTTGGACTTGTCGCCGCCAGAGATCCAGCCGGGTTGGGGATCAATACCCATTTGTGCGATCCTACCAAGACTGATGAACAGACCGGAGATTCGGTTTGTGCGGTCTGAGAATCCGGACCGGTGACAAGTCTGGCTCCCATGCGCCCGATGCAAGGAGCATGAATCATGATTTTCTCAGCCACCGCGATGCACGATCCACGGGAGCCTTTGACTACCGCACCCCTTCGGCCCAATTCCGTTGCCGAGAAGGTGTCCTGTCCATCCGTCCGGTGGGTCCGGAGTTTGGTGTTCGTGAGGAAGAGGTGGTGCTGGCAGAATTGGAATCATGCTTGCAGCAGGTCGGACGTCGCTTGCGGGCCGTTGCCCTTGACATGACCGACATTGCCACGCCGAAGAGCCACGGATTGAAGTTCTGTTTTGAATTGTCACGACGGGCCAAACGGGACCATGCTGCGATGTCCATTCGAGTGGGGACGACCGCCTGGGTCGACGCGTTTGAACTGCTCCACAGTGGAGATGCATTCACCATCGAATACGTCCCGCTCGGGGCGGGCCGGCAAGGGGACTGGGTTCAGGACAAGCCGACGGTGACATCCACCGGTTGGGCCGCCGGCTCGTAATTGGGCTCCAAGGCCAAGTTCAGCGGGACGCGTTTGCCGCGGCCATCGGTGGGGAGATTGTCTTCATCGATGATCCGTTGAATCGCCATGACACCCTCGATCAGCATTTCTGGTCGGGGGGGGCATCCGGGGACGTACACATCGACGGGAAGGAATTGGTCCACCCCCTGAACCACCGCGTAGGTGTCAAAGACGCCACCGGTGCTGGCGCATGCGCCCATCGAGATCACCCATTTGGGTTCACACATCTGGTTGTAAATCCGGTGCATGACCGGAAGCATTTTGGTGGAGATCCGGCCGGCAACAATCATCAAGTCCGCTTGCCGAGGGCTGAACCGGAAGACTTCTGCGCCAAAGCGAGACAGGTCGTAACGGCTCATGGCGGTGGCCATCAGTTCGATGCCGCAGCAGGCGGTTGCAAAGGGCATTGGCCAAACCGCTGAACGACGGGCCCAGTTGATGACGGCCTGCACCTGGGTGGTGAGGATGTTGTCGACGGGCATGGTGGCTTCGAGACCCATGGCAGCAAATCTCCTGTGGATGAATAGTACGCCCTTTTGGGCTCCAAATTCCAGCGAAGGCAAACAGAATCCTCATATCGATCTTGTCCGGATTTCCCCAATTCTTGGGGTATGGTGGAGTCATGTCGGAAAGGACTCCGATCGTGGACCCCGCTTCCACCCTTTCGCTGGGCGCGGCTCTTGATGAGCCGGTCTTGCTGCTCAATCGTCTCTATGCCGCCGTCCGCATTGTCTCGGCTCGCCGGGCGTTCAGCCTGTTGTGCAAGGAGTTGGCCGAGGTGATCGCGGTGGAGGAGGAGGGGATGCGAACCTACGACTTCGAGGACTGGTGTGACATCGCCGATGTCCGCCGGGAGCTCGAGGGCGACCAATACCGATGGATCAAGACCCCTCGTCTGGAACTCCCCGTCCCACCGGTGGTGCGACTTTTTTCGTACGACAAGTTCCCACGACTCGAGACCAAACTCTCTCGGCGCAACATCTTCGCTCGAGATGAACACCGTTGTCAGTACTGCGGACAACGGTTCCGGATCAAAGATCTGACGATTGACCATGTCACCCCGCGAGTTCAAGGGGGTGAGAACAGTTGGGGGAATCTGGTGTGCGCTTGCTACAAGTGCAACGCGAAAAAAGGGGGGCGAACTCCGGCTCAAGCGAACATGTTGCTCATCCGAAAGCCGCAGCGTCCTAAAATTGATCCGAACCGGAAGCTCCGCGTTGGACCCGTTCAGTTCCGATCGTGGAAGGCTTTTTTGAACAACGCGTATTGGAATGTTGAACTCCGCGAAAGCTGAGCCACGGCTCACGCGGTTGGGTCAGTGCCGGAAATGACGGCGTCCGGTGAACAGCATGGTGACGTTGCGTTCGTTGCATAAATCAATGGATTCCTGATCCCGTTTGGAGCCGCCCGGTTGCACGATGGTCTTGACCCCGGCGTCGATCAGAGTTTCGGGACCGTCAGAGAAGGGGAAGAAGGCGTCACTGGTCGCAACGGCCCCGGTCGACTCCGCCAACCGTGCTCCCGCTTTCTCGATGGCGATGCGGCACGAGGTGAGGCGGTCCATCTGTCCGGCTCCTGCCCCCAGCAAACCGCGGTCGTCACCCACGGCCACTGCGTTGGACGAAAGATGCTTGACGACGGTCCAAAGGTGGGTGGCGGCCAAAAGCGTGGTTGCTTCGGGCGCCGGCCCGGCCACGTGCTGCCAGGTGGTGGCGTCGGTGGTCAAGTTGTCTTGTTCTTGAACCAACGCGCCGCCGCGTATGGTCTTCAGCACCGTGCCCGCTTGGTTTGGATCAAGCTCGCCAAACTCAAGCAGGCGGGCATTGGGCCATCGCTCGGACAGACGGCTTGTCGCGTCGGGAGAGAACCTCGGGGCAAGGATCACCTCCAAGAATCGGCCCGGCTGGGCAATGTGTTCGGCCAATTGAAGGTCCACGTCTGACCACAGGGCCAAAATGCCACCAAAGGCCGCGACAGGATCTCCGGCCCAAGCGTGGTCAAGCACCGCGAGAGGGTTCTCGCCTGCGGCGGCACCACAGGGGTTGGTGTGTTTGATGATGGCGGCAGCGACGGAGGCATTTCGACCAAGGTCGGCGACCAAATCCAAAGCTGCGGCGGCATCCGCCAAATTGTTGTAACTCAGTTCTTTGCCTGAGAGTTGCTTGGCTTGAAGGACCCCATCGCCTGATCGGGCGGGGTAGGCCCATGCGGCTTGGTGTGGATTTTCACCGTACCGAAGCGCGTGACCGGTTGACAGGCCGAGTTGCACGGGGGGGGCGACGGTACCGGTGGTTTCAGCGTCCGTGTGTTCCAACATCCAAGTGGAAATGGCCGCGTCGTAGGTTGCGGTGGTGCGGAATGCTTCAGCCGCCAAACTGGCCCGGGTGTGGCGACTCAACTGCCCGTCGTTCTGATTCAATTCATCTTGAATCGCCGCATATTGGCAGGGTGAGGTCACGATGGCGGTCCACATGTGATTTTTGGCCGCGCTGCGAACCATCGCGGGCCCACCGATGTCAATCTGTTCAATGACTTCGGCTGGTGGGGCCCCCGAGGCCAATGTCTCAGCAAACGGATAGAGGTTCACGCAGACCAGATCAATGGGGTCAATGCCATGTTCTTCGGCGGCGTTGCGGTGGCTTTCCAACTCTCGGCGGGCCAAAAGTCCGCCGTGCACCCGAGGGTGCAGGGTCTTCAGGCGGCCATCCATCATCTCCGGGAAGCCAGTCAGATCATCGATGGCCCGAACCGGTAATCCGGCTGCTTCCAAAGCGCGGGCGGTGCCTCCGGTCGATACCAACTCGACCCCTCGCTTGGCGAGTGCACTGGCGAAGGGCACAATGTCGGTCTTGTCACTGACGGACAGCAGGGCCCGTCGAACGGCAACGAAATCAGGGGGATTGGGCACGGGCAGGGTCGAGGTCAGTTTCGTGTGCTCAGGCCAACAACACCAGCTTTACCAATGAAGGCCACCAGCGGTCCTGTGGTTTGGAGGAATCGGTCAGCCCCGGCTGGAACTTCGGCGGTCATGCGGCCATCTTTGCGACGAACCACCCGCAGGACTCCATCTTCGGTGTCGTGGAGCAGCAGGGATCGGGCATCGTGGGCAATGATTTGGCCATCTGCTTTTGCGGAGATCCAAGAAAGAACTCCTCCCGGCTCATCGCGGGGCGCTGCCACCAAGGCATGAAGTCCTTTGCCGGGGACGGCGACGTAGCAGTCTTTCTCGAGCACAACTGGTCCGCCCGCAGGGACACCTTCCAGGAGCCGCTCCCATGCGACCGGTGAATCGAAATGGTTGTAGCAGCGGATGTAGCCATCGGCCGAGGCCAAATACACTTTGTTCCGAGCAATTGCGGCTGGACCAGTGGCGGGGCCCAACAGTTTTTTCTGCCAGACCAGACCACCGTTTCCTGATTGCAAGCAAAGCACACCACCGTCTCGTGCCGCGGCCACCAGAAGGTCGCCATTGGCCGACACATCGCACGCCATGGCATCGCCACAGTCAAAGGCCCGCCAAGGCACTTCGAGATCTGGGTTGTACCACTGGACCACACCGCGGTTGGTGCCAAAGACCATGTAGTTGCCAACTTCGATGGGATTGGTGTCAGGAAGCCGGTCCATGCTGACCCGCTTGGTCATGGCGCCGTTGCTGCCATCAAATTTCAGAAGTTCTGAACCCAAGCCCACCAGCACCATGGGGGTGACCTTGGCGGACAGCCCTTGGCCCCGTCGCATTTCGAAGGTGTGGATGAAGTCTGGAGACGAGTCTGCTCCGGTGACTTGCACGCTCCACATGATGCGGCCGCTGCTGAGGTTCAGGCTGGAGAGGAAGTTTTGCTCGTCCAGCACATAGAGTTGGTTCCCAAGTTGCTCAGCATGCCGAACTTCCCCGCCAGGCAGCGGCGCGGACCAAGCCACCCGTCGTCCGATCGCTTTGGCGGTCTCAAACGGCACTCCGTCCTCGGCCATCGAGTGGGTACTGAGGCCAGAAGTGATGACCAAGATGGCTTTCAGAATGAAGTTGTGCATGCGGGGCATAAGGGCTCCTCGGGGTTGCCGGTTTGGCGGCTATGGTGAATGATCCAGTATCTCGACTTCAGGTCCGCATCGTCAAGGAGGAGTCTCCATGTTCACGGGTGTGATTCGTCATTTCGGGGAAATTTTGGCCGCCGACCCCCATTCCGCGGGGGTTCGTCTCACGGTTCGTCCGGAACCAGGGCTGTCCTCCGTCCGGGCGGGGGATTCTGTGGCCCTCGATGGGGTCTGTCTGACCGTGGTTGATCCAGCCCCAGAGGCTCTTGTTTTCGACGTGGTGCAGCAGACCCTTGATCTCACATCCCTCGCTGGCCGAAAGGTTGGTGATCGGGTTCATTTGGAACCCGCGATGCGGGTGGGGGATCCCGTCGATGGCCACCATGTCCAAGGGCACGTCGAAGCGTGTGGCACCGTGCTTCAGAATGGAGACGATGCTGCCCGAGGCTGGCGGCTGCGGGTGGCGGTGCCCGAGTCATTGATGGCCTGCGTGGTTCCGCAAGGATCCATCACGCTGCACGGGGTCTCGTTGACGGTGGCGCACCGAGATGAAACCTCAGTGGAGGTGGCTTTGATTCCAGAAACCCTCGAGCGAACCCACTTGGGGCAACTCCGGGTTGGTGATCCAGTTCACATTGAAACCGATGTCTTGTGCCGGACGGTGGTGCAAACGGTCCGTTCGCTGGGATTGGGCCCCTCTGCGACTAACTGACCATTCGCAGGGCTCGGGTCTGGTCGTGTTCCCGACATCTTTCGAGACAGAGCAGCGACAAGTCATCGGTTTGTCCAGTGCGACCCAAGATCGTGGCCCGATGGAGTTCGAGCTGATCGATCAATCCCGCAGCATCTGTTTTGGCTGCGATTTCAGCCAGTGCGCTTTGCACATTGGTCTGTGCCGACTCGGTTCCACGAGTCATCGATTCAAAGCCATCGGAGTGAAGGATCAGCTTCCCACCTTCCGGCAGTTGATGCGTGGCGGGTTGGTACTCCGAGTTGTTTTCAATGCCAAGCAACGGGCCTGAGGCTGCGATGGTGAGTGCTGATTCTGGATCTTGGTTCAGGATCAGACTTTGGGGGTGCCCGGCCGAAGCCACGCCGATGGTCCCGCACGGTGTGATGTGGGCACAAATGGCCGAGGCAAACCAAGCTCGGGTTCCTTGACGGTGCTGCGCACGGAAGACATCTTCGTTCATGCGGCTCAAGATCATCGCTGGGTCCGCCCCCGCCATTTCACGAGCGTGATCAAAAGATTGTGTGAGCAGCGCGCTCCCGATCGCGGCGGGAATCCCGTGCCCCATCACATCACACAGCAGGATGATCAATCCGCCATCCGCTGCAGGTTCGACTCGAAGAAGGTCACCAGCCAGATAGCGGCTGGGGCGCCAGAGCCCATGGACCACCAGGTCCCCGGACCGGACTGGAAAATTTGGCAGCAGATCTTCTTGGAAGCCCGCGGCTGCTTCCAGTTCTCGGCGCAATTCATCGGCGTCTTGGAGGGCCGGAGATTGGGTGGAGGCGTAGGCCGCGTCCTTGCGAAGTTGGCGGATTTCGTCCTCTTGCTCCAGCAGGGCCTCCAGACGAACTTGGAGCGCTTGAGATGAAGCCATGGCACTGTCGGCGTCGATCAGGGTGACGCTCCGTCCTTGTTCACGGATTTGGTCTGCGGTAAGCGCCAATTGATCTTTGGGCCCGAACAGCACCACCGTGTCGCCTCGGACCAGATCATCGGGGGTTCTGGTCGAGCTCCATTCGATTTGGGCAAAAGACGTCGGCCAACGTGCTTGCAGCTGGCGGGACAAACTCTGCGCTTGGGCCAGAAATGGCTCCTCGGCGGCAAACACCACCGTCCAAATGGGTGGGGCTGGAGTTGGCGTGAAATCGGTCGACACGATCTCGATTCGGGTTATTTGGCCACCGACTTCAAGGTTTCAGCGTCAAAATCCACCCGATCCCCGATGGAGAGTCCGATGGCATCGATTGTTCCGGCCGCGAATTCCAGCACAAAGCGGGCCGGGTTTCGAGACCGGGCTGCCCCGGCCTGAAGTCGAATCTCATAGGCCGCCTGTGATTCGGTTGCGCCTCGCGGGGGTTGCGCTTTCATGTGACCAAGATCCACCACCCGGTTTCGATCATCCACAAACACAATGTCGAGATCGATGAAGCAGTCTTTCATCCAAAAGGCGCGCACGGATCGCTGTGGAAAAGCGAAAATCATGCCTTCGTCGGTGGGGAGTTGTCGCACCCCACCAAGACCTCGTTCCCGCGATGCGGGATCGCAAGCCAATCTCATGGCGAAAGTACGTTCACCGACCCGGAGGGGGACCGGCTCTTGGGGCATTGAGGGGCCGCAGCCTGACAAGAGGACGACCAAAATCCCCAAGTTGAAGATCATCCAGAGGGAAAGCAGATTGGAGGTGCTGGTTGCCATGTTGGTTGAAGTCTGATGTTCAGAGTATCTCGGGGCTGATTTGATTCGGGAAATCACAGCGGCAATTCCCTGATTTTACCGTTCATGCAATTCTGCAAGATCATGTTGTGTGCATCGAACTGGGGTTCGAGGCATCTGATCGATCGAAAAGCCTTCAAGAAAATCCTGAATGGAGTCCACATCTTTGGGGTCTTTGTGTCCGCACCATTTTGCCAGCAGGCGCAAGATGGATTCTGGTCGCACCCCGGCATCACGAAGTTCGGTCAACCGGATGGATTTGTTGCGTTTGGCAAGGCGCTCACCTTGTTCATCCAACACCAACGGTACATGCCACCATTTGGGCGAGTCCCATCCCAGCATCTTCGACAACAGAATCTGCCGAGAGGTACTCGAAAGCAGGTCATCACCACGAAAGACCATGTTGACACCTGTTCGGTGGTCGTCGACCACACAGGCCAATTGGTAGGACGGTTGGCCTCGTTTGGTCCAGAGGATGAAATCACCAACCTCGCGGTGGGGGTCAAAGGATTGCGGGCCGGCGAACTCGTCGGTGAAGGGCACCTCTCCGGGAGAAGTCTTGACGCGCCAGTTGAATCCGGCCGGGGCGGTCTGCGGATCCCTTGGCCAGGGGGGCTCAGGGCGAAGTTCTGGGGCATAGCGAGCTTCAAAGTCACCTTCTTGGGGGGCAGTGACCAAGACCAGTTCCTTGCGGGTCTTCGAGCATTGGAACACCAAGCCTTGTTGCGCCAAGTGGTTCAAAGCTTGCTGGTGCGGTGGCAGTTCGGCACTTTGGATCAAGGGTGGGCCATCCCAATCGAGCCCCAGCCACTGCAAGATGCCCAACACGTCGTCTTCCCAAGTGGTGGTCGTTGAGGTCGGGGCCACATCTTCGATGCGCATCAGCACCCTGCCTCCATGCTGGCGGGCCAAGGCCCAATTGGCCACGAAGGTGCGGGCATTCCCAAGATGCAGTCCGCCGGTCGGACTTGGGGCCAATCGAGTGGTGGGCACGGCATCCATACGGACAGCCTACGCTGGACAGCATGAAGCTTGAAGACTCTGAAATCAACACTTGGCTGGCCGCCCATCCCAAGTGGGAACGTGCTGGTGACATGCTGCACCGAGAGTTCACGCTCTCTTCCTTCCCCGCGGCCATCGCTTTTGTGGTCCAAGCAGGTTTCTTGGCCGAAGCCGCCGACCACCATCCTGACTTGGACATTCGGTGGTGCACCGTCCGGGTTGGATTGACGACCCACGATGCCGATGGCATCACGAAGAAAGATCTCGCGCTTGCCGAAGGACTCTCGTCCCTGCCCGGCGTCTGAAGGAGAGAGCCGACTTAGGCTTGCTCGGGTGGTTGGGCATCCCCGCCCAACTCCCGGCGGACAAGGTCTGCCCTTTGAATGCGTAAGGGCTCTTCTTCAGTGCAACCAGTGGACCGGGTCAAGTGTCCAGACCGAACCCGCTGCATCAACTGGCTCGCGGTTTCCAGCGGGATGCCGCTGAGCAAGCCAACCGCGATGCCAAGCCGAAGTTCTGAGAGCAAGTCCAATGCCTCTCGTTCGCCCAACAGCCGAGCATGTCGGAGCATGGCCAAGGCCCTTTGCACACGATCATCGAGAAATTCTCGGCGTGTGCTGAGCAAGGCGTCACGGGCTCGTCGTTCCTCACGGACCACCCGAGATAGAAAATCATCTTCCAAAAAGCGCAATAGGTCTTCTTCATCAACGCCGAGGGTCCGGCGATTGCTGATTTGGTGGAGGTGCCCAATGGCTTCCGAACCTTCACCACTGGTGCCTCGCATTTCCAAATTCAGATCGTCCGCCGCGTGTTGCATGCGATCCATTCCCCCGATCAAACTGATGCCAGGGAGGTGAAGCATGAGGGAAAGACGAATGCCGGTTCCAACATTGGTGGGGCAAGCGGTCAAGTATCCCAACTGTTCGTTGAACGCGAAGTTGAGGTGTTCATCAAGCAACCGTTCGCACCCTTTGGCATTGGCCCACGCCAACGACAAACCTCCGGCAAGGCCGTAGCCTTGAATGCGAAGGTGGTCTTCTTCATTGATCATCACCGACAGGCGAGCATCGTCGCGGTATCCGGCCAGACGGTGCGGGCCGGGCTCCAGAAATTTGGGGCTGATCAAGTGTCTTTCTAGGAGCACCTGGCCTTCGGCTGCAGGTGCCGTCTCGGGGTCGAACCAATGCAGGCCGAGTTCCGGAAGTCCTCGCAATGCTGACGCGATCCCGTCGCGAATGCGGAGTTGTTCTTCTCGGTTCGCCAGATTGACGAAAGGTTCCCCGGAGATGTTTCGCGCCAGTCGAGCGCGGCTGATCAATACCACGTCGAGCAGCGCGTCGTCTTCGTGCTGTTCGAAGGGGAGGATCACTCGGCTTGGTCCAGTGGTTCGGCACCTTCGCTGAGCTTCCGGATCTTGTCTCGCAAATCAGCGGCCCGTTCGTACTGCTCGGCGTGGATGGCTCCTTGGAGTTCCCGTTCCAATCGAATGAGGGTCTTGGTGGGTTGAGCTGGCGATTTGTAGTTCGAAGGTCGGAGGCCCTGGTGCTCGGGCAGTTCACGAGCCTCGGCGGCTTGGCTGCGCAAAATCAGAGGCTGAAGCGGGACTTGCAGGGCCTGGTAGCAATCGGGGCAGCCCAACAGGGCCATCTTTCGGAATCGGGCAAAGGTTGATCCGCAGGTGGGGCACTCCGGCGCGGCTCGGACTTCGATTTCGGGGCCCGCAGCGAGCACCTGCTTGATCATCTCGACGGGGTTGGTTGGCGCATCCATTTGAGGCTCATTGGCCGTCAAACCAGCTTTGGCCGCGCATTCACTGCACAGATGGCGTTCGGTCTTCATCCCGTTCTCAACCCGGATCTCATGCACGTTCGCGGGTTTGCCACATTCATCACACTGCATGCCATCAGTATAGGTTTGTCCAGGTTCTTCCCGAAAGGATGTCTCCAAGTTGCCCGCCTCTGCTCCTGACTCTTCCTCACAAGCCGCCCAATTGGCCAAATGGATGCACCAGCGTCCCGGGGCCACGCTTCGAGCTGCGAAGCAAGCCCTCTTGTTGGACGTGTCCATTTCGGCCGCAGAGGTTTTTCGGCATTTGGAGTTCTTGGAATGTCAACATGATGGCCCCGCGGTGGTGCAACAGCGCTACGTTGATGCATTCGAAGCGGCTCTTGGTGTGATGGAGGCCCTTGAAGCGGCCCTGCTGCATCCGGAGGTGCGACTGAGCGGCCGTTTGGTGCAAGGTCATTGGAACCAAAGTGCTGAGATTCGGGTCCGCGTTCATGCCGAAGCTGAGGAGGTTCGCCCCATCCTTGAAGCTCTGGCTATGGAACCCCGTGCGGAAATGATGAACACTCGTGTGGGTCCGTGCACGGTGTGGATGGATGATCAAACACCACCGATGATCCGCGTGATCTGCGCACCACCACCGGCACGCAGCATTGTGAACGAGTCTCTGGTTGCTGGGGGGACCACCCTGCCAATGGGTCTCGACGATGTTCGTCGCCGTTGTCGCGAACTCGGCTCGGGAGGTCAGCCAGTCACCGAATAAATCGGCCGGCCGGTGACTTCGTCGTAGGTCAGGGGCCGAACCGCACCAGTCGCGGCGTCAAAGAGTCGAACATCGCGAAGTGGGGGGGTGTACACATGCAGGGTGACCAAATTTTCCTCTCCGGCGTTTTCGATCCGGTGGATGTCTTCGTCATGGCTGGCGCAGATTTCTCCTTGGTGGAGATCACGTCTTCCGGTCTCGGCCATGGGCCCATCGCTGGTGGTTTCAAACACCGTTTCCGTGAGCGTTCCGCGAAGCACCAAGATGCCGCAGCCACTGCCTCGATGGTCATGGACAGGACTGGTTTGTCCTGGCCGCCAACAAATACAGACGAGTTCCCAACCTGGTCCTGAGCAGATCGGGTTCCGTTCGTACTCCTCATCGCCAAAGCTGATGCTTGAGGCCACGTCTTCACAACGCACTTGCACACGTTGCAGCAGTCCGTGCAACACGTCCATTGGGGTGCCCTCGGGATGCCGGTTCAATTCGGCTCGGAGGCCATCGAGATCCAAGTGCTCCTTCGACATGGAGATTCCACCCTACCACGAGGAGGCGTACGATTCCCGTTGCATGCCCTCCCAAGACCCATTGCACGATTGGCACGAGTTCCCCGGATGCGAGTCCTGGGACGCCTGTCCTACGCCGGCCGAAGCCCGGGGGGTGCTGGACGCCGTCTTGCCGTTGCTGCTTCCCGGGACTCTGGAGCGGATTCCTCAGGGGGATGCTCGCGATCAGGCTCGACAGGAGGCGTTCGATTTGCTCCGTGTCCGTTTGCGTGCGGGATTGCGTGGTTTGACCACCACCTATCCCATGTTGGAAGACGCGGTGGTACTTTCGATCCCTCGGCTTCGCGCGATGTTGGCGGGCGATCTCGAAGCGGCTGAGCGGGGTGATCCCGCCATGACCAGCCCATCCGAGGCTTGGCTGTGTTATCCGGGCATCAAAGCCATCGCGGTGTACCGGTTTGCCCATGAGTTGCATCTTGGAAAGGCAAGAGTGTTGGCTCGAATGCTTTCTGAGATGGCGCACTCGGAGACGGGCATTGACATCCATCCGGGCGCAACGATTGGATCTCGATGTTTCATTGACCATGGGACAGGGGTGGTGATTGGCGAGACGGCCAAAATTGGCGATGGTTGCCGCTTGTACCAGCAAGTGACTTTGGGGGCTCGTTCTTTGCCAACAGATGCAGACGGACGGGTCCTTCGTGGTTCTGAGCAGCGTCACCCCACTCTGGAAGATGACGTGGTTGTGTATGCCGGTGCCACTATTTTGGGTGGGGATACGGTGGTGGGACGCGGATGCGTGGTTGGGGGAGGGGTGTTCTTAACCGAATCGGTTCCGCCGCATCATGTGGTCACTGCCGCACCGGCAGAAATACGCGTGCGTTCTCGACTGTGATTGTTCCGATTGACGATCTCGAAGATCCTCGGCTCGAGCCGTATCGCGATGTCCGGGACCGTGATTTGCGGGGGCGGGATGACTTGTTCTTGGTGGAGTCCAAGCGGGTGGTCGCACGATTTGTCGAGCATCACGAACAAGTGCACAGTTTGTTGCTGTCTGAAGCCGCGGTGGACAACATGGAAGATGTTCTGCGCGGCTTGCCTGAACACATTCCCGTCTACGTCACCTCGCTGGCGGGGATGATCCAGATCGCGGGGTTCCGCATCCATCGGGGGGTCTTGGCGGCTGGGCATCGTCCCCACCATCGCGCATTGGAAGCCCAGAGTCGTTTGGCAACTCTGGCCACACCGGGGCGGAAGCGGGTGGTGTTGCCGGTTGGCGTGACCGACGTGGACAACATTGGTTCCATCTTTCGAAATGTGGCTGGATTCGAGGCCGATGCGGTCTTGCTCGATGCTGCGTGTGCCGACCCCTTGTATCGCAAAGCTTCTCGGGTGTCGGTGGGGCATGTCTTTCGCATCCCGTGGGGGGTCGCGTCAGATTTGTTTGAAGCTCTTTCTTGGCTGCGATCATTGCAGTTCCGGATCATTGCCCTCGAGACCGGACCCCGTTCGATAGACCTTCGTCGGGTCGATCCCGGGGAACGTGATGTGCTCTTGGTCGGTGCGGAGGCCACTGGTATTCCAGATGACGTGCTGGCCGTCTGCGACGAAGTGGTCAATATTCCGATGGCTTCGGCGGTGCCCAGTTTGAACGTGTCGGTGGCGACCGCTGTGGCTCTGCACGAGTGGAACCGAGACCTCCTCTAGCCTTCATCCTCTGGCGGCTGTTTGGTCTTTTGATTCAGCGTGACCCGTGGGTGCGTTCCCGCTTCAGTTTGGGGTTGCCCAGTTGCCCGCAGGCGGCCATGGCATCTCGTCCCATGGTTCGGCGCCGCTTGGTTCGCAGTCCTGCTTTCCGGGCCTCCTCACAGAACGCGATCACTTCGGATTCGGTCGGGGCCGGCCACGGAGAGTCGCGTATGGGGTTGTAGGGAATGACGTTCAGATTGACGGACAATCCCGCCAAGAACTCGGCCACTTCGCGGGCATGACCTGGTGCGTTGTTGATGCCGGGAATGAGGACATATTCCACCAAGATGGGGAGTCGGTCTCCCGCCGGCCAGGCGGCCATGGCCGCGCGAAGATCCGCCAGCGGTTCTGCACGATTCACAGGCATGATGGATTGTCGAACGTCGTCGTTGGGGGCATTCAGACTCACCGCCAAGCGCAACTGCCGGAAGCCGGGTTCATTGGCGAATTGGGCCAAGCGTTCAATCCCCTGGGCCCGGCCCACCGTGGACACCGAAATACGGGAAGGGGCAATGGCGGGACCACCATGCTCGGTCAGGACCCGAATCGCTTGCAGAACTGCTTCGATGTTGTCGGTGGGCTCGCCCATCCCCATAAACACGATGTTGGTAATGATTTGCTGTTCGCTGTGTCGAGCCGCAAACCATTGACCCACAATCTCATCTGGGGTGAGTTGCTTCCTCCGACCCAAGGTGGCGGTTTCGCAAAAGCGGCAACCCATGGCGCATCCAACCTGCGAGGAGACACACAGGCTGGTGCGGATCCGGCCGGTGCGACCACGTTGGGGCAAAATCACGCTCTCCGTCTCCAAGCCCCCCTCGAGTTGTTGGGCGAATTTCAGGGTGGAACCATCGGGTTCTCGACGAACGATGGGCATGGTGGGAAGTTCGACTTTGCCATGGAATGCGGTTGGCAGAACGCCTTCACGAAACAACTGTCGCCAGCCGCGGGCGGCGGCGGCGGGGGTCAATGCCAGATGTTCGGCCTGCGACACGAATTGTGACTCAGTCAGGCCCAAAATCCCAACGCTCATGCGACTAGGATACGGGCATGCACATGGGCCACAGCGAATTCGCGCACGCCGAAAAAACCGTTTCGGTGACGTTTCATCTCGACGATCCTCACGCTCTGACCGACACCGACCAGGCGGTGTGGGAGTTGAAAGCCGCCAAAGGCCAGCCGCTGCTTGAAGTGGCGGTCCAAGCGGGCATCAACATTGAGCATGCCTGCGGTGGCGTTTGTGCCTGTTCCACTTGCCATGTGTATGTGACCCAAGGGATGTCCGACTGCTCGGAAGCCGACGAAGACGAGGAAGATCGCGTGGAGGAGGCTCCGGGGCTGCAAATCAACTCCCGACTCTGCTGCCAAGCGGTGGTCGAAGGGGATGGACCTATCGTCATTCACGTTCCATCTTGGAATCGCAACGCGGTCAAGGAAGTGCCCCACTGATTGGTGGGGCTAGGCCTCTGGGTCGTCGTCCGAAGGAAAGGCCGTGCCACCTTCTTGACGTTGCAAGAGACGAAATGCCAAAACACCCACCGCGACCATTGAGATGGTCATCAGTGCGGCCTTGGTCCCCATGGCGCTGAACATCAGCCAGCCCAAACCCCCAACCACCAGTGCGACAACGACGGGAAACATGATCAAGCGGGCTGCAGGCGGCCAGCGTATGAGAGCATGGCTTCACGCAATTGATCGAACGAATCGAGCACGTACAGGATGGGCTGGTAGTGGTCGATTTCAAAAGGGGTGGCGATCACCTGCTCAAGATCAAACGGTCTTCGCTCCACGTCGGAACTTTCGAGGGCGTGTCGAGACTCTCCGGGACTGGAGATCAACCCTGACCCGTAGACCTTCAAGCGCTCGTCTTCTTGGATCAGACCAAACTCCACCGTGAACCAGAAAAGACGGGCCAACTCTTCGGTTTGTTGATCGGTGGTGGCGTGCAGGGCGGCTTGACCGTAAGTCTGCAAAAAGTCCGCGAAGACCGGATCTGCGTGCAGAGGCACATGGCCGAACACATCGTGGAAGATGTCCGGCTCCGGAAGGTAGTCCAAGCGCTCCAATGGACGAATCACGATGGTGGTGGGAAATCTTCGAGCGGCCAAGCACGCAAAGAAAGCTTTGGCGGGGATGTACCCAGGAACGGGGACCGAGTTCCAGCCTGTCCGCGGCTCGAGCCGTGCGTTCAGCTGTTGAATGTTGGGAATGCCGTCGGGCTTGAGGCCGATGGCTTCGGCGCCATCCAAATAGACCTGCGAAGCACGCTCGGGGAGGTATGCCATTTGTTCGGCGTACAACTGACGCCACGCTTCTTGATTGTCGTTGCTGTAGCCGTCGTATCTTTGGCTGATGAACATGGGCTCAATGCTGTCGTGCCCCGAGCCGCCAAACGCATCGGCCGCGGCTTGCGCAGCTTTCGCCTCTTGGTCATCAATCATGGCGTGGTTGAGGGATGCCGAATCCATGGGATCTCCTTGTTGGCCTGCTTGGGGCTTCAGAGTACCTCAATCAACGGTTCTGCCATTTGGGCTTGCGTTTTTCGAGGAAGGCCTGCATGCCTTCTTTCTGGTCTTCGGTCCCAAAGCAACTGAAGAACAGATTGCGCTCGGCCATAATGCCGCCTTCCAGCGGTGTTTCGTATGCCGCTTCGACCGCTTCTTTGGCCAGTTGGACAGCAAGTGGTGCCTGTTTCGCGATTTCACCACCGATCGCAATCATTGCTTCCTCGAAGCCTTCGGTGGGAAGGACTCGGCTGACCAAGCCAATACGAAGGGCTTCGCCCGCGTCGAGCATGCGTCCGGTCAGGCACATGTCCATGGCCATCGCCCGGCCAACACTGCGGGCCAACCGCTGGGTCCCTCCAGCGCCCGGGATCACTCCAATGCTGACTTCGGGTTGGCCAAACTTTGCATTTTCTGCGGCGACGGCAAGGTCACAGAGCATCGCGAGCTCGCAGCCTCCACCGAGCGCGAAGCCACTGACCCCAGCCACCAACGGGGTGCGAATGCGACGGAGGCGGTCCCAGTCTCGGAATTGATCTCGTTGTTTCATGTCGGCCACGGAACGTGGTGCCATGTCTGCAATGTCGGCTCCGGCCGCGAAGGCTTTCTCGGAGCCGAGGATGAGGATGCACTTGACCTCGGGATCTTCATCGAAGGCCTCGGCTGCTGATGCCAGCTGCGCCATCAATTCGGGATTGAGTGCGTTCAAAACTTTGGGTCGATGCAATTGCATTACCCCGATGGGGCCTTCGGTTTTCACAATCAGCGGTTCGGGGATGGATTCGGTCATACCTCAGAGGATACGCTGCCACCCCGTGTCCTCGTTTTTTGAACATCTGGTTCTTCCATTCTTGGGGTTTGGCATCCTCTACGTAATTGTTCTGCGATCGGTGTACCGGGCGGTGGTGCGGCCACCTCGGGTGCGCGAGGGGTGGGCGCTGGGACGAGGGTTGCCTTTGGATCCAGATCACTTCGGGGTGCCGTGGGGGGAGGTTGAGGGCCTGGATTCGGCTTGGGTCATGAAAGGCCACGGCACCACCAACTGGCTGCTGTTGCATGGGCACGGACGTTCCCGCCGGGTTTGGATGCACATCTTGCAGGATCTGTTGCCGCATGCTGCTTCGGTGGTGGTGGTTGATTTTCCAGGGCATGGCGACGCCACTGGTGAGGTGGGATTGGGTCAAACCGAACACGAGGCATTGACGGCGTGGCTTGATTCGTCGGGTTCTCGTTGGTGGGTTGCGGGCATGTCAATGGGCGCTGGAGTGGCGTTGCGCATTGCGGCGCAAGCCAACAGGGTTGATGGGGCCATCGGGCTTGGGGCTGGGGACCTTCGGGAGGCGTTGGCGGGGAAATTGCGGCAAAAAGCGCTTCCAGCCGGAATTTTTGCGGCGCCCATCTGCTGGTGGCTTCGACGCCGGGGGCGGCTCCCGGGACCACTGCATGAACTCACGCCCAATCGCCCCATTTTGTTGGTGCATGGGGAACAGGACCAAGTTGCCCCGATGGACAGTGCCCAATCTTTGGCGGCCGAGAAACAATGGTCCTTTGAGTCTTTGCCCGACGTAGGACATGATTTGCTTGGTCCCGAGCATGCTGGTTCCGTTGTTCGTCTCATGCAGGACTTCGCCGAGAGGCACGATTCTGATCATGACGACCAGAACCGAACGTGATTCCATGGGGGAGATGGAAGTCCCCTCGGACATCCTGCATGGCGCTTCAACGCAACGGGCCGTGCTGAACTTTCCCATCAGTGGCCGAACCGTTCCCGCCGCCGTTATCCAAGCTTTCGCGCATCTGAAAGAAGCGTGTGCGTCAGTGAATGCAGAACTAGGCCGATTGGATCCTGCAGTCGCGGAATCTATTGCTCAAGCCGCCCAGAGCATTCGCTCGGGGTTGAATGGCGAGGGGGGGGATTTGGTTGCTGGTTCGGCTGGTCGGCAAGCCATGGATCATTTTCCGGTGGATGTGTTCCAGACCGGCAGTGGCACCAGCACCAATATGAATGTGAATGAGGTGCTCTCGAATCTGGCATGTTTGGCCGCCGGGCAACCCATTGGGGCGAAGAACCCGGTGCACCCCAACGACCACGCCAACATGGGGCAATCTTCCAACGACACTTTCCCTACGGCCATGCAAGTGGCTGGCGCGGAGGCCATCGTCCGTTCGTTGGTGCCAGCGTTGACCCGGCTGCGTGACGCGCTCCAAGAAAAAGCCGAGGCCTTTTCGGACATTGTGAAATTGGGCCGCACCCATTTGATGGATGCCACTCCCGTCACGTTGGGGCAAGAGTTCTCTGGGTACGCGGATCAAATTGACAAAGCCATTGGCCGGGCGGAATCCGCCGCTTCAGCCTTGGCTTCCAACCTGCCCATTGGAGGCACGGCGGTGGGTACTGGCATCAATACCCATCCTGAATTCGGAGCCAAGGTGGCCCAGCGGCTGACTGCGGCGTTGGGCATGGATTTTGCTGAAGCCGAAAATCATTTTGAGGCCCAAGCCACCCGTGATTGTGTGGTCGAAGCGTCCGGCTTTCTGCGTACGGTTGCGGTCTCGTTCACCAAAATTGCGAACGATCTCCGCTGGATGGGGTCTGGGCCAAGAGGGGGGTTGTTTGAAATCTCATTGCCGGCTGTGCAACCGGGATCGTCGATCATGCCCGGAAAAGTCAATCCGGTCATCTGCGAATCCGCAATGATGGTCTCGTGCCGGGTGCAAGGCAATGATTTGGCCATCGCTTTGGGAGGGACCGGTGGGGTGGGGTCGTTGTTGGAACTGAATGTGGCCATGCCCATGATGGCCGATGCTTTGTTGGATTCGGTGAATCTCTTGTCGGCCACCGCGCACATGTTGGTGGACCGCTGTCTGGAGGGTCTCGAACCCAACCGGTCAGAGATTGAGCGTCACTTGGAGCGAAGCTTGATGACCTGTACCGCATTGGCTCCGGTGATTGGGTACGACGAAGCTGCTGACATTGCCAAGACCGCATTCCAAAACGGTTCAACGGTGCGGGAAGAAACCCTGCGCCGTGGATTGGTGGAACCCGATGAGTTGGACCGGCTTCTCGATCCCGGGAGCATGACCCGTCCAGCTTGATCTGGGCGGCCTTTGCGTATGTTTGGCATGTTGTCTCGACTCGATCGCATGGTGATCAAAGAGACTTTGCGCTCAGTGGGGTACACCCTGGCGGTGGTGTTGGTGTTGGCGGTGTTCGGCGCAGCCCTACGACCCTTGGGTCGAGGGGATTTTGATTCCGCCGGCGACATGGCTGAGTTTTTTCTCTTGGTTGCGTTGCCCATGCTTGAATACTCGCTCCCGTTGGCCGCCGGGCTTGGTGCGACTCTGGCGGTGTACCGCATGGCAAACGATGGGGAAGTGGTCACAGCCGCAGCGTGTGGGCGTTCTCCATTCCGAATGGTGCTTCCGGTTGCCCTTGGTGGATTGCTGGCGGGGGTTGTTTTGGCACTGCTGTCCAATTTTCTCGTTCCACGCGCATGGGCCGCGGCCGAAGGGGTTGTCGCTCGTGGTTTGGCGAGCGCTTTGGCTCGTTCAGTCGAACGAGGAGAAGCATTCGATACTGGGGACGTTTGGATTCATGCCGCCAAGAGCGCCCGATTGGGGCCAGACGTCCGTGAGGGCCTCGAAGATCGAGTCCAACTTGATCGCGTCACCATCGTTTCTCGTGATGCGGAGGGCTTGCCAAGTTCCGACATTAGTGCTCGGCGCATTGACATCTTGGTGTACGCCGCGGATGGGAACCGTCCCCGCGAGTTGGAACTCCGAATGCGTGATGCGGTGATGAGCCGTCCCGAAGACGGGGTTCTGGCTTCTATTGCCGATCCCAAGCCGATCCGCATGTATGACCCAGAAGATCCACGCCGAAGAAGGGCAAAAGTTCAGACTTCTCCAGAACTCGTCCGTTGGATGGATGAGCCAGACCGTTCCCCGAAAGTCATGAGAGTGTTGGAAGTTCTGGCCAAAGCCGAGCGCGATCAACGGGTCATGGCCAATGTAGATGAGCGTTTGCGAGAGGTTGGATTTGTCGAACTCCGATCACCTGGGGACGGAGAGGTCTGGCAACTGTCGGCCCAAGGTGTATCTCAAGACGGCCAGTGTTTGGGAGCGGTCCAACTGCGACGTAGGTCAGAAGATCAAACACGATCCCTGTCGGCACCTACCGCTTCGATCCAGGTCACCGATGCCGGTCTCTCCTCATCTCGAGGCATGGAGCAATGGCTCGGTCGTGCTGATGCGGCCGCAACCGGCATTCGATTGCACTTGCCTCAAGCCAAAGTTGGTCAAGAGCCCGAAGTACGAGAAGTGTTCCTCAACGATTTACAGTTGACGAGTGTGGACTTGCAAGCTCCAGTTCTTACTTGGCGTGACATTGAACCACGTTTGAATGCCATTGACCCTTCAACCCGACGTCTCTTAGAACGTGTGGTTGATCGTACGTTCCGGGAGTCCATTTCAAATCGGTGGTTCCGGTTGGCCATGCCGGCCACCCTGCCAGGCCTGACATTGTTGGGGGCGACTTTGGCATTGCGTTTGCGAGGGCGACCGCTGCTGTTGGTTTGGTCTGTGGCGTACATGCCCGCGCTTTTTTCCATGTTGTTGGTTGTGGCGGGTGCCAACGCGGTAAGGACCGGGTTGGACAACGGGATCTGGATCATGATGGCGGGTCCCGTGCTGCCCTTGATCTTTGGTGGCATTGCCGCATTCCGGAGTCGACCGGCATGAAATTTTTCCTCCCGCCACTGATTCGACGCACGGTACGAGCTCGATTTTTGGGCAATTTTGTACTGCTCTTTGTTTTGCTTTTCCTGCTCGGGACCAGCATCGACACTCTGTTGACCTTCCATGAATATCTCGAAGTGACCTCAGGGGAGGGCATCCACCGCTTCGTTCAGGCTTTCGGTTTTGTGATCGATTTCCAACTTCCTCGCCTGTTCCAGTTGTATGCGTTGCTGTGGTCACCCGCGGTGGTGGGGGCCGCGGGCTTTACTTTTGTTCGGATGCAGCGCCACCGAGAGATCGTGGGCTTGCAAGCCGCCGGAGTATCACGTCGATCCTTGATGCGACCGATTGCTGAAGGGACACTGATTTTGATCGTGCTTCAAGGGTTGAACCAAGAATTCATGGTTCCGAAGTTGGCGCCGCTGCTGGCCCGAACCCACGGTGACATTGGACAAGACGCCATCCGTGCTTTTGCCGTCCCGCCCACCCCAGATGGATCCGGTCGGCTCTGGTGTTCAGGTTCCTGTGATCCCATCCGTGGCACCATGGCCGATGTCTTGATCCTCGAACGAGACGACACGGGACGAACCATTCGTCGAATCGAAGCCGCCCATGCGGAGTGGGATGAGAATGGTCTTTGGAATTTGAATGAAGGTTGGGCCATTGATTTGTCGGAACTGCCTCGTCCTCCTCAAACGGTCACATCCCTGAACACCGATTTGGACCCTACGGTTCTCTTGGCCCGGCATCGATCACAATTTGCGTCCCTCTTTGGCTGGACTGATATATCCCGAACGCTGAAGCGGTTGGAATCAGGTGGTGAGGAAGTCCATCCGGTTCAAGATCGATTCCGTCGGCAATATTCGGCCCACTTTTCAGCTTTGCTGGCGGGGATCTTGTTGCCTTTCTTGGCCTTGCCGGCTCTGCTTGGACCTCGTCCGGACGGCCTCATTCGTGCCGGTACACGTGCTATTGCTTTGGGGCTCGGAGGGTTTGTTCTCACCTGGGGTTCGATGTTGGCTGACATCCCAGGTTTTTCTCCTGAGATTGCGCCTTATCTGCCCACCCTATTGCTGTGTCCACTTGCGATTGGAGCTTGGCTGGGTATTCGCGGCTGATCAGTTGTTCTGGCCAAAGTCGATGGCATCTCGGCCGAGCAGGCCGCCGCAGGCAACCGCCAGATCAATTCTCGCGGTTTCAAGATCGGTCAGTGCACTCACCATGCGATTCTGTGCTGCCGCCAAAGCTTCAGCAGCCTCCAGCACTTGTCGACTGGTCACGCTTCCGGCTTCAAACTGTCTTTGCTCACCACCAAGGGCCGCTTCGGTCACTTTGAGTTCTTCGCGGGCGGCTTTGATTCGTTCACCGGCGCTCTCATAGCGGTCAGCGGCATCGAGGACTTCACGCTCAATCTGTTCCAAGATGGAGACGCCAGTTCGAATCTCACGAAGTCGGGCCAACCTTGCGGACCGGGTTTGGGCTTCGGCTGCGAGATTGCCCAGAGGCATGGTGGCGTTGAACCCGACCGACCATTCACGGCCGTCGTTGATGGATCGGAAGGCATCCTCAAAGTTGCTGCCAATGCTGGATCGACCCCAACCGGCCACAAAATCTACGGCCACCCGTTCGTTGTCTTGGGCGCCTTCCAGTTGCTCTTGCAAATTGGACAGCCGTCCTTGGTGCTGCGCGATCTCGGCCCGCTCCTTGTGTGCGAGGGCCACCAGAGCGCTTCGGTCCAAGGCTCGAACGGTGGGGTCCGGAAGGGTGTTTGGGGTCAAACCACCTTGTTGTCCTAGGGGGAGATCTGGACGCCGCATCGTGGCCCGCAACGCCCGTTCAGCATTGCGATGGTTGACATCAGCGTTGAGCAGGGCCTCTTGGGCCGAACTCAAGCCACTCTTGGCCCGCAGGACTTCGAGTTCCGCCGAGGCTCCGGCACGGACCCTCCGTTCCGCTCGAGCGATTTGATCCTCCGCAAGGCGTACACGCTCTTGGGCTACGGCCAGGCCTTCACCGGCGGCGTACCACGTCCAGTACGACCGCTCAGCATCGGCCAGCGTGTTGGTGATGGAGAGTCGGGTGCTCAAAACCGTGAGATCCAATTCGGTCCGGGCGATCCTGATGCCACGCTCAAAATTTTTCGTGCCCCGACCTTTGGTGAGTGGCGACCGATAGGTCACATCAAGTTGGGCCGCGTTGTAGGAAGACAAACTGAACGCTGCGTTGGTCGAGGACCGGAACCAAGGCAGCCGGACATCAAGGCTGTCACCAGAGCCCAGAGGCATGGTGACCCCGATCGAGGCGGAGGTGTTGTCATTTTGTGATCCCTGCGTGTCCTGTGCGGCAGGACTGTTGTTGCTGCTTCGGTTGAACGATGCAGACAAGGCAGGATCTGAAATGGCGCGTGCCTCTTCGAGGCTGGCTTCAGCGGTGTCGATACTGAGCAGTTCGACTTGGATGTTCAGATTGTTCTTGAGGGCCGATGCGCGCACACTTCCCAAATCCAGTTCGACCGAAGCAGACTCGGTCGGCTGAGGGGAGGCGGTGGGTTCCAATTCGCGCAGCGATTCAAGATTGATTGTTGGTTGTTCCGGCAAGTCAACCGCCGGGATCAACGATGGGGCAGGCAGCGTGGCGGTCAGTGTGGTTGATTGTTGGCAGCCTCCGGCAAGAAATGGCGAAAGGCAGGAACAAGACCAAATGAACAGCTTGGTTGGTTTATTCATGACGCAGAGCCTCAATGGGGTCCAAACGGGCCGCTTTCATGGCGGGGAAGAAGCCGAAGATCACGCCGGTGCCAGCGCTGAACGCAACCGCCAACGCGACGGCCCAAGATGGAATACTTGCCGATTGGAGTCCTTGCTCTGGGATGGTGAGCAAGAATGCCAGTCCTTGCCCCAAACCCAAGCCGATCAAGCCGCCAAGCAGTGACAGAACCACCGCTTCCAACAGGAACTGAAGCATGATGGCGGAGGGTGTCGCGCCGACGGCTTTTCGCAGGCCAATCTCGCGCGTTCGTTCACTCACGGATACCAGCATGATGTTCATGATGCCAATGCCACCAACCAACAAGCTGATGGCCACGATTCCCGCCGCGATAGCGGTGATCCCCGTTGCCAGCTTTCCGAATTGTTCGATGTATTGATCGATGGCTTCGACACGAAAGGTGTCAGGGTCGTCGGGTCCCAGCTGTCGCATCGACCGCATGACATAGCGAACTTCTGCGGTGGCTTCGTCGACCAAATCGGGTGATTTGACTTGCCCCGTGACGTAGAAGAAAGACCACGGACTTTGCATACGACGGGCGGTAGAAAAGGGCACCCAGATTTCGGTTTGCTCTGGTTGGAAGCTCATCATCCCGGTGCGGTTGGTTTCAATCACGCCGACAATCAAGAAGCGGCGACCTTTGACCATGATGATTGAGCCGACGGGGTTCGGAGGGAGTTCCAATTCAGCGATGGCATCATCGTTGACGATGGCCACCGGTTTGGCATCGGCTTCGTCTGCTTCCACAAAAGGGCGTCCCATGATGACCGGACGGTTCTCGATGTCGTGCCAACTGGGCCAGATGCCCACCACATTGATGTTTGGGACTTCCTTTCGGCCATGAATAACCGTGGCCCGAAAGTCTGTGTTTGGGGTGAACTGTTCGAAAGAGGGACAGTTTTCGACCAAGCCCTCCAGTTCTCGCTCTTTGAGTTTGATCTCTCGCCAGGGATATCGGTTTTGCCCGGCCCGATCCGGTTGGTCGGGGAAGATAAAAACTTTGCTCGCCCCAAAGGATTCAAACTCACTCAATACTTGTTCTTTGAGCCCGGTAAGGGCGGCGATCACCGTGGAGACCGAGGCCACACCAATCATGATGCCCAAGGTGGTGAGGAATGATCGGAGCTTGTGCGCACGGATCTGCCGGATGGCCAAGAGAATGGTCTGCAGAATGAATCGAGGTGACAGATTCATCGGCGGGGCTCCACGGATTCATCTGACTCGATCAATCCGTCGCGAAGCCGCACCACCCGAGTACACCACTCGGCAATCTCCGGCTCGTGGGTCACGATGACCACCGTTCGACCTTCGTCATGCAAGTCGGCAAACAGGCGCATGATTTCGTCGCTGGTTTTGGTGTCGAGGTTGCCGGTGGGTTCGTCGGCCAGAAGCAGGGCGGGGTCGGTCAACAAGGCTCGAGCGACAGCCACCCGTTGCTTTTGTCCTCCCGAAAGCTGATTTGGCCGGTGATCCATGCGATCCGCCAGGCCCACGCGTTCGAGGGCTCGGACCGCTCTGGCCCGCCGGTCACCGGGTTGCTTGGCGTACAGCAGGGGGAGTTCAACGTTGGCCAAGGCGGGGGTTCGGGGGAGCAGTTCAAACGACTGGAACACAAAGCCAATTTTTTCGTTCCGAACGCCCGCCAACTCATTTTCATCCATGCCGGAAACAAACTTGCCGTCGAGTTCGTAGGTCCCGGAGGTGGGACGGTCCAAGCATCCGAGGATGTTCATGAGGGTGCTCTTACCCGATCCTGAAGAACCCATGATGGCCACCATCTCGCCGCGTTCGATCGACAAGTCAACTCCGGCCAAGGCGCGGATGGTTTCAATACCGACCGTGAATTCACGGCGGAGGTTGGTGACGCGAATGATCACCAGCGGCGTCCCCGTCGACCGGGAGGTCCAGAACGTGTTGCGGCTTGGGATTCGGGTCTGGTCAGTGCCTCGGTTGAAATCACCACCGCATCGCCATCTTTCAAGGTTTCCAGCAGTTTGTAAGGCCCAGTGATGACTCGGTCCCCGGGAGCGATGCCAGACTCCACGATCCGGTGGGTGAGATCCGAGGGCCCCGGTCGCACAGCCACCGCCTTGGCGACCCCATCTTGTTCCACAAAGACCACCGGGCACCTTTTCTTCTTGTCGTCAACTTCAGCGGCGTCGTGGAGGGCCTCCGGCAACTCATCAAGTGGTTTGGTCAGGACGGCTTGGTAGGGCACTTTCACGCCTCGGTGGGCGGCGATCTCGATTTCGGTGTTCGACAACAACCCCGAACGCAAGCGTCGACCTTGAAGTTCCAATTCAATTTCCGTGAGAAAGATGTTGTTCCCATCATCCGCCCGGGTTCGTTCCAGAGCCACTTGGGTCACGGTGCCAACGAAATCCTCGTCCTCATAGGCGTTCACAAAGACTTTTGCCGGCTTTTCTTCGCTGACTTTCGAGACGTCACTTTCAGGCACCTCGGCTTTCATCATCATGCGATTGAGGTCGGCCACCTTGAGCATGATGGTCCCTGGATTGTTCACTGAACCGGTGACCACTTCCCCTGGTTCGATCGCCACCATGATGATCGTGCCATCCATCGGGGCGGTCACTCGGGTGTTGTCGATCAAAGCTTCCAGTCGGCCCAGATCAGCGTCCGCACTGACCAAATTGGTCTCCGCACTCGAAACGGCAATGAGGGCCGTATCGACTGCGGTCTTGGTGTTGGCAAAGTTGCTCTCGGCTTGTTCGAGTTCGCGTTCACTCACATCACCTGATTCGAACAAAGCTCGAACCCGTTCAACTTCGCGCTGGGAAAATTCCAGATCACGCCGACGGGCTTCCAGACTGGTTTCTTCTCGGTTCAATCCGTACTGCGTTCCTTCACGTCGTGCTTGGGCGGCCTTCAGGTCGGCTTGCAACTCCCGGTCTTCCAGCCGAACCAAAAGCTGCCCTTCGGTCACGGCATCCCCTTCATCGATGAGGACTTCGATGACTTTGGCAGAGACCTCCGCGGAGAGGGCGACTTGCAAAACGGGTTCGATCCATCCCGGGGCCGAGACGGATTCCACCAGATCTCCTTCCTCGGCCACTTCGACTCGGACCTCGGTGGCGCTGTTGGTGCTTCCCAATCCGGAAATGCCCAGCTGTTCACCAAAGAACAGGAGGCCGAGACCGCCCAGAACGACCAAAATGATGGCAATGATGGCAAGACGCATGAGAAACACCTCCGCAAAAGGTCAATCTTACGCCATCCGATGGTGGCGGGATCGAATCGTTGCCATCTACTCGCGGTAGAATCTCGATCTCACATCAGGAGCACCACATGAAGGTTCATGAGCATCAAGCCCGCGACATTCTTTCCGCTGCCGGCGTGCCCGTCCCCGAAGGCGCCGTTGCCACAACCGTCGAAGAAGCGGTTGCGGCCGCCCAAGCGGTCTTTGCGGCCGGGGGGCAATTGGTCGTGATCAAGGCCCAAGTGCATGCCGGAGGCCGCGGGAAAGCTGGCTTCGTCAAGCTGGTGAAGACCAAGGAGGAAGCCCAGGAGGCCGCCCATTTCATGCTCAGCAACCGGATGGTGTCTCCCCAAACTGGAGCGGAGGGCCTTGAAGTCAAAAAGCTGCTGGTGGCTGAAGCCGTCGACATCGCCAAGGAGTACTACTTGGCGGTGACGCACGACCGGGCTCGACGTTGTGAGGTGCTCATCGCTTCGGCCGAAGGTGGTGTCGAAATCGAACAAGTGGCCGAAGACAATCCTGATGCCATTTTGAAGCATCCCATCGATCCTTTGCGTGGGTTGGAAGGTCACGAGGCCAGAACCTTGGCCTTCAAACTGGGCTTCCAAGGCAAACAGGTCAATCAAGCTGCGGCCATCATGTCGCGGTTGGTGAAATGCTTCCGGGATCGCGATTGCAGTTTGGCCGAAATCAACCCTCTGGTGGTGACCCCCCCTTGCGAATCCCACCCCGATGGGCAGGTGCTGGCCATCGACGCGAAGTTCAACTTCGATGACAACGCGCTCTTCCGGCAAAAGGCCATTGCGGCCATGTTTGATCCCACCGAAGAAGATCCGGCGGAGATCAGAGCTGGCGAGTTCGGCCTCTCCTATGTCAGTTTGGATGGGAACATTGGCTGTCTCGTCAATGGGGCAGGATTGGCCATGGGCACCATGGACATCATCGCTCTGCACGGTGGTATGCCGGCCAACTTCTTGGATGTTGGTGGAAGTGCGACTGAAGAAGCCGTGGCCGAAGCGTTTCGCATCATTCTTTCGGATGAGAAAGTGCAAGGCGTACTGGTCAACATCTTTGGTGGGATCATGCAGTGCGACAAAATCGCCCGAGCCATCGTGGCCGCCGCGTCGGAAGTTGGATTCAGCGTGCCGCTGGTCGTCCGGCTCGAAGGCACGAACGTTGGCGCCGCTCGAGAAGTGCTCGAAGCGGCCAAGGCGAACATCCCGAACATGCAAGTGGCAACCGATCTTGAAGATGCTGCCGCCAAGGTGTGCGCGGCAGTGGCCTAAAGCGGTGCTGGTTCTCCTTGATATTGACGGCACGCTTCTTCGGACGCATGGTTTGGGACTTGAGGCCATGGCCGCGGCGGGGGCTGAAGTTTTTGGCGCTCCCTTCCCCACCGAGAAGGTTGATACCTCGGGTCGCTTGGACCACTTGATCTTCCGCGAGGTTTGTGCAGTTGCTGGATTTCCAGATGACGATGACCACATGGCTCGGTTTCGCAGCACGTATGTCCGTGAAATGCACGCACGCCTGAAAGCTGAACCGCAGCGCTTGGTCACCATGCCCGGCACGTTGGCCTTGGTCGACTTGTTGCACGATGACCCGAACGTTGAGGTTGGGGTTTTGACCGGCAACTGGGAAGAAACCGGCGTGGCAAAAATGGAGCAGGCGGGATTCGATACCAGCCGAATCTCCGTTCGCAGTTGGGGCGACGCAGGATTGCATCGACGCGACCTCGTCCCTCATGCCATGAAGCAGGCCCAACTCAAGCGGCCGGCCCTCAAGCCGTCCCAGGTGGTCGTGCTTGGCGATACCCCAAAAGATATTGATTGCGCCCACCACCACGGGTGCCGTTGTCTGGCCACGGCCACGGGGGCGTTTTCGGTTGAAGAACTGTCCGAGGCAGATGTGGTTTTTCCCGATCTTGCAGAATCTGAAACCGTCTTCAAATCCATTCTTGAGTTGGCAGGCATGTGAGATATCCCGCTCCCGACCGCATTCGTGGCTTGGCGCTGCTGGGCATTCTGGTGGTGAATATCGGGTTCATGGTGGGACCGATCGGTTTGGTACTTGATCCCCCAAGCGTGCAGTCGACATTTGTAGATCGTCTTGGCTGGTGGGTGCTTCGAGTTGGGTTCGAAAGCAAATTCATGGCTTTGTTCGCCTTGTTGTTTGGCGCTTCGGTCATGTTGGCGGGTGACAATGTCAAGCGGCACGAAGCGAGAATGCTCAGGTTGTTTCCTATTGGGGTGGCGCATGGACTTTTCGTGTTCTTTGGTGACATCCTTCACGCGTATGCGGCATGGGGTTTCCCGCTCGCTCGCCTGCGCTTGGTGCGAGGGGGCCGGCTCTTGCTCCTCGGTGGGATTGCGTTTTGTTGGTATCTGCTTGTGACCGCGACGGTTCACAGCTTTGAAGTAGAAGAATCGGTTTTCCCCACATCTGGTCCGGCTTGGTGGCGTTTGGCGAGTGCCTCAGCGGATCCGATTGATCCAGCATTCATCACGCTTGAGACCGAAGTCATTCGTACCGCGCCCTCGGTTGATTCCACCATCTTTCGCATGGTGGTCTTTGGCTACGTTGGCATCAAGGGAGTCTTTCAGACGGGTTGGCGCGTCTTTGCATTGTTCCTGCTGGGGTTGTGGTTGACCCGTCGGGGATTGTGGGATGCCCCTGATCGATTTCGACTTCTTTGTCTTGGGATCCCGATTGGTTTGCTTCTTGAGGTCTTTGCGATATGGGGCATGAGTTCGGGAGCGCCCTATGCCATAGGGACCACTGTGAGCCATGAGTTGGGTTCTGTGTTCTTGTCACTGGGCCTCTTCGTGACCTTGGCCCATTGGCGCGGCAGGGGTGGTTGGTTTGCCCGGCATGTTCAAGCCGGTGGTCGCATGGCCCTCACGGTGTATCTCACGCAATCCGCTTTGATGTTCATCCTCGCGCACAGCGGATACTGGGGAGAGATCGGTCGTTGGACCTCTTTTGGGTTGGCGTTGGTGATTTGGTTGGGCTGTATCTTTCTTTCAGAACGATGGTTGCGGCGTTATCCGACCGGTCCCGTTGAGCATCTTTGGCGACGTTGGGCTGACGGCAGTTGTGGACAACATGCCTCAGTCACCAAGGATGCTTCTCCAACATAAATTTCCACCTTCTCGCAGGACGTGAGAATGAGGAGCAGACGCCAGCATGGACGCACCAGAATCCGGTTACTCGACCATTTGCGATGACTTCTATGTCAATGCTCGCTTGGATTTGCGTGTGAAACAGGCTCCAGATGACCGCACGGTCATGGACTTTTTTGAACGCATGCGTCGGGTGGCTCCCAGCTTTACCGGGGTCAAGCGAATTGATTCTGAGTGGATCTTGGAAGCCCCTCTTGGCGACCAACGCATGGAGTGGATTGCGGTGGGGCCCGGGGCCGTTCGCTGTGGAGCCGTCAACCCCATTCGAGTTTCCGCAGCGTACGAGTTGGCCACCAATGTTCTTGAAGCACTTCCTGGGTACTTCGGTATTGGTGCTTTGGATGTCGTGAGCTTGGAGCTGACCTTCGGCTTCGATTTGGATACCGACCACGACCATTATGAAGCCGTCCATGACACCCTTTTGGGGGGGTCGAGGTTGGCCGGACTGATGCGCTGCGATGAGGAGCGGGTGGTTGAGATGCAGCCGATGTTGGCCTGGAGTCTGGATCACAGTGCTCATTTGCAGGCTCAGGTTGAAGTGCGACCACGTGGCAAAGGAAGAGGCTTGGGCAACGTTGAGAGTTGCAGCGTGTATTCAACGGTGAAACGCACGGGGCCGGTCGAACGGTTTGAAGATCCCGGAGTGTTGGTCCATGAATTGGCCGGCCGAGTGGAAGCCTTGGCCTCTGACCGAGTGATTCCAGAAATTGTGATGCCCCTGCGGGCCCGCTTTTTGATCTGATCCCCAGAACCTGAACGACAAGTTTTGCCCGTTCACTTTGTGAATGGTTCTGATTGGTGTGGCCTCGCGGGGGAGGCGGCGGTCTCAGTCGATGATCTACATGCGGATGCCATGCATGGCAGCGATGTCTTCGGGACGAACCGAGTCACCGGTGCGCAGGGAAAGATCGATTCCTGCTTGAAGCAGGGACAACCACACCAGATCAGCCGGACCTCGTCCCTCTTCGCCAGCGTGTTGGAAACGAGCAATGGTGGCTCCGGCCGCTGAGCCCAGACTGGGTTCGCAAGACTTCGCTTGGCCGCCTTCATCCACACCATGACGTCCAAAGGCACGGAAGCCTTGGGCGTGAATTTCCAGGAGATGCTCTTCTGAACCCACCGCCAACTGCCGCCGAAAAATTGGCGACCGGGCATCACTGCGGATGGTTGAGATCGCCCCGGTCTCATGCTTGAGCAAAACAGAGATCCTTGCCCCTCCAGGCGTGTCCTGTTTGGCTCGCAAACTCTCCACCGCACCCCCGACATGGTGCAGGGTGTCCAACGCGTCGATCAAGAGCGAGCGTGAATCTCGACTGGTGTTGCCTGAAAAATCGGCATGCATGGAACTGGGGGTGGGTGATGACTCGAGGAGGTCAAGGGCGGCACGAAAGCCTTCAGATCGAAGAAAGCGGGGGGCGAGGCGGACCCGGTCGGGCAGGGCGACGGCTTCTTGAGGCTCGGCCGGAAAGAGCCCGGTGGTGAAGATTTGTTGCGTCCCCGAAGCCCACGGCCGGAGGCTCTCCGAGGTCACTTCTTCTCCAGTCAAGAGCAGAAGGGTGGTGGCTCCCTCAGGAAGGGCCCGCAGATCATCCAGAGCTGGAGCCTCAAGTCGGGTGGCCAGAGCGCCTCCAGTGGGCCCGGGATTGCCTACGGCGACCAATGGCATATCCAAGCCCTCGATGGCATCTTTGACGCTTTGTTCGTCCTCAAGTTGTGCCCAAACCACCAAGCCCATTTCCTGAGAAAGATTACCTGCCGATTGGCCAAGGGGGGTTTGTGACTTACAATTTTGCATGGACAGGTGATCGTCGGCGGTCGTGTGCCGCGGGAGGAAAGTCCGGACACCACAGGACATGGTGGTGGGTAACCCCCACCGGCCCAATCGTCGCGGGTCAGGGAAAGTGCCACAGAAAGCAAACCGCCCCCGGCTGGTCCGGAGGTAAGGGTGAAAGGGTGCGGTAAGAGCGCACCGCCCACTCGGTGACGGGTGGGGCACGGCAAACCCCACCAGGTGCAATCGCAAGCAGGTGCCCTCGTCCCACGGTCCGTGGGTTTGGCGCCGGGTCGCGAGCTTGAGACCGTTGGAAACGGCGGTCCTAGATGAATGATCACCCCTCGCCCAGCGAGAAACAGAATCCGGCTTATGTCCGATTGCGGCGAACCACTCTGGGTGCCCACGGGCACCCGCCTGCGCGCGTAGAATTCACTTCAACTCATGAGTTCGCAAATGACCCCTTCGATTGCATCTTCATCTGATCACCTGCAGCCATCCGACCGATTTGCCCCGCGTCACCTTGGGCCACGTCCCGAAGACCAGAAGGCCATGCTTTCCGCTCTCGGTGTGTCTTCGATGGACGACCTGTTGTTTGAAGCCATCCCCGATGCCATTCGGAACGATGATCCTCTGCGTCTTCGTCCGGCGGCTTCGGAGTCGCAAGCGACGGCGGCGTTGCGGGTGATGATGTCCAAAAATCGTGTGCTGAAGAGTGCGATCGGGGCGGGGTACCACAACTGCTTGGTGCCTTCGGTGATTGAGCGAACCGTCTTCCGGAATCCTGGCTGGTACACGCAGTACACGCCGTACCAAGCAGAGATCTCTCAAGGTCGTATGGAAGTGTTGTTGGCTTGGCAAACCATGATCGCTGATCTCTGTGGTCTTCCGTTGGCTGGGGCATCGCTTCTGGATGAACCAACGGCCGCGGCCGAAGCCATGGCCATGGCTCGCAACATCGCGCGAGGCAAAGGCAAAGTCTTCTTGATGGATGCAGCGGCTCATCCCCAAACCATCGCGGTGGTCTTGGGTCGGGCGGCCCCGATGGGCATTGAAGTTCGAGTGGTCGCTCCAAGCGAGTTTGACTTCAACGACGATGTGTTTGGTTGCTTGGTGCAAATGCCCAACACCAATGGCACACTTGAGGACCACGCCGAAGTGGCTGAAGCGGCGAGGGCGGCGGGGGCGGTATCGATTGCTGCGGTGGATCCCTTGCTGCTCACATTGATGCGAAGTCCCGGAGAGATGGGGTTCGAAATTGCGGTTGGTTCCGCCCAACGGTTCGGCGTACCTATGGGGTTCGGCGGGCCACACGCGGGCTTCTTGGCCACCCAGTCCAATCATGTTCGTCGCATGCCGGGCCGGATCATTGGGGTGTCTCGAGATGCCGAAGGGCGTCCCGCTTTGCGGTTGACGGTGCAAACGCGTGAACAGCACATTCGTCGTGACAAAGCAACCAGCAACATCTGCACTTCCCAAGTGCTCTTGGCCGTGATGAGCGGCTTCTACGGCATTTGGCATGGGCCGGAAGGCTTGAAGGAAATCGCCGAGCGGGTCCGTGGGCTTGCGGATCTGGCCGCCGGTTCATTGGAAGCGGCTGGTTACGACTTGGAGTCCGGTCCTCGATTCGACACTGTCGCGTTCCGCCCCGACCATGCTGAAAACACCTTGGTCCAAGCGCAGAAAGCCGGGTGGAACTTGCGTGACTTTGGTGATGGTCGGTTGGGTCTGACCGTCGATGAAACATTCACCCCCCAAGATCTGGAATTGCTTTTGTCCGCGCTTGGAGCAACGGTGGATCCTTCCCACAAATCAGCAAGTCACCACTCCAGTTGGCCTGAGTCGTTGGTTCGGTCTTCAAGCTTTATGGCCGATGCGGTCTTCCACAATCACCGCAGTGAAACCCAAATGCTTCGTTTGATCAAGCGTTTGGAATCTCGTGATCTCTCGCTGTGCCATTCCATGATTCCTCTGGGCTCGTGCACCATGAAGCTCAACGCGGCTTCGGAAATGGACCCCGTGTCGTGGCCCGAATTTTCTTCGATGCATCCCTTTGCGCCCGAGGAGCAAACCGAAGGCTGGCGTGCCTTCTTGGCGGATCTTGAACGATCCCTCGCTGAAGTCACCGGCTTTGCCGGAGTGAGTTTGCAGCCCAATGCTGGAGCCCAAGGGGAGTACGCGGGGCTGATGGCTATCCGGGCTTATCACGCAGCCCGCAACGAAGCACGCCGAAATATCTGCTTGGTGCCAACCTCGGCCCATGGCACCAATCCGGCCTCCGCGGTGATGGCGGGAATGACCGTGGTACCGCTGCAGTGCAACGACCGTGGAGATTTGGACGTTGGCGATCTTGAGGCCAAAATTGCCAAGCATGGCGATCAACTGGCCGCATTGATGGTCACGTATCCCTCCACCCACGGTGTTTTTGAATCAACGATTCGTGAAGTCTGTGCCAAGGTGCATGAGGCCGGAGGTCAGGTGTACCTCGATGGTGCCAACATGAATGCCATGGTGGGGTTGGCCAAGCCTGGCGACTTGGGGGCCGACGTCTGCCACCTCAATCTTCACAAGACCTTCTGCATCCCTCACGGGGGTGGTGGTCCTGGTATGGGGCCGATCGGTCTGGCGGCCCACTTGCTGCCGTACCGTCCCGGTCATCCGGTCCGCATGCCCGATGGCACCCAGTCTTCGGCCATTGCTCCCATCAGCGGTGCCCCGTACGGGTCGGCTTCGATCTTGGCGATTTCGTGGATGTATCTCGAAATGATGGGGCCGCAGGGTCTACGCCAAGCCACCGAGTTGGCCATTTTGAATGCGAACTACATGGCGGCCCGGTTGTCGGATCACTATTCGATTCTGTACACCAGCCCGGCGGGTCGTTGTGCCCATGAGTTCATCTTGGACTGCCGTTCGTTTGAAAAGACGGCTGGGGTTCGAGTGGAAGACATTGCCAAACGGTTGATGGATTACGGCTTCCATGCCCCGACCATGAGTTGGCCGGTGCCGGGCACGCTGATGATCGAGCCCACCGAAAGCGAAGATCGCGCGGAACTTGATCGGTACTGCGATGCTCTTATTGCCATTCGGGAAGAGATTCGAGAAATCGAATCGGGTGAAGCCGACCGCGAACAGAACCTTTTGAAACTGGCGCCGCACACCCAATCGATGTTGGTGACCGAAACTTGGGATCGGCCCTACGCTCGTGAGCGTGCGGTCTATCCGCTGCCGTATTTGCGAGAATCCAAGTTCTGGCCTCCGGTCGCTCGGGTGGACAACCCATGGGGCGACCGCAACATCTACTGTTCTTGCGCTGGTATGGATGAAGTGGCCAACCTTGTCGAATCGGCCGAGGCCTAAGCGCTCCACCCCAAGCAGGCAGCCGCCTCAGAGGGTGATTTCCAAAGCAGCAGCAGTTTCAGCACTCCCCAAGCTTGCGCGCCCGCCACGATGTCATCCAGCAAGATGCCTGATCCGCCCTTGAGGTGTTGAATTTGATTGGCGGGCGGCAACTTCAGGATGTCAAAAATCCGAAACAGCACAAACGCGGTGCCGGCCAGCATGACATTGGCCACACAGTTTGCGGTGGAGTCCATGGTCAGCCAAGGCACTCCCAGCATCAGCATGAACGCTTGACCGGCGGTTTCGTCCGCCACGACCAGTGAGGGGTCTTTGCCTGCGCAGTGTGCTTCGGCTGCTCGGCCAAAAACCCAGCATGCGGCGCTGCCAAGCACCGTCAACAGCAGCATCAGATATCGCACGCTGGTGTGGTCTTGGTCCGTGAATCCTTGTTGCTCAGAAAGACACCACACGGCGGCCAACGCGATAATGATCGGAGGGAGTGAGCCCCAAGTGCCGGGGGCGGGACGCAAAGCGCCCAGTCCGCCAACACTGACCGCCAGCCAGCCAAATCTGGTCAAACGTTGGTTCGTCATGCACTCACCTCTCGCAGCCCTTTTCGCATGGCCGAGACGTAGTCCAGTCCACTGAGGACGGTGACAATCGTGACTCCCCAAGCCATCGGCGTAGCGCATTGTTCAGCAATCTCGGGCGCGACCGTGACCAGCAGCACCACGGCCGGGAGGCAGGCTGACTGCAACACCATTTTCCATTTGCCGATGGCGCGGGCTCGATAGTCCACCCCCTCGGCTTCCAGGATGGCCCGGGCGCTGGTGACGAAAAGTTCCCGGGCCAACACCAAAACGGCCATCACGGGGGTCCAGCCCGAGATGGAGCCTGCTTCGTTGTGCCAGGTTGGGCCCGCCAAAATCACCACGGTCCCCAAAATGAGGACTTTGTCGGCGAATGGATCCAAGATGCGACCAATGAGGCTTTCCACGCCCCATCGGCGGGCCAAATGCCCGTCCAAGGCATCGGTGAGGGCTGCCAGGAGAAAGGCGGCCAGCCCCAGCCAGCTCAAAATGGGATCGGGGCCAACGGCCCAGCAGCCAAAGGTCGCGGCGGCCAAGGGGAGCCGAGCCACCGTGAGGGCATTGGGGATGTTTTTTTGATTGGGGATCATGGAAACGAGGATACTTCGACTCTCCCCGGGGCGGTGGATGTGGGCACTCTGGGCGAGTATCCTGAGCGATCTCACGTCGCATCGTGGGATTCTTTCATCCACCCGTGGAGGAGCCGGACCGGATGCCCCCAGCCAGTGTGATTCATGCTTTCACCGTTCTTGCCGCGGCGGCCCTGCTGCTGTTGCTGCGACCTGCAGGTTTCCGCCTTCGGTTGGTCGGGGCGGTCCTCGGAATTGGGGCGTTCACGGGCATTCTTGCTCAGTTGCCCACGTTCTATGACGGCCAAGTGATGCCCGGAGGAACATTCTTCCTGCCCTTTGCTTTGATCTCCGTGATCAGTGCGGTGCAGATGATCACCACCTCGCGTCCGGTCTATGCCGCCTTGCACTTCGTCTTGGTGGTCTTGGCCAGCAGTGGCTTGTTGGTCACCCTGGGAGCCGAGTTCTTGGGATTCGCGGTGGTCATTGTGTACGCGGGTGCGATCTTGATCACCTACATGTTCGTGCTGATGCTGGCCCAGCAAGCCCAGTCACCCGATCTGGAGGATGAACGTCCTTCCTACGACCGATTTGCGCGAGAACCCATCGGTGGGGCCGTGGTTGCCTTCTTGCTGTTGGCGTTTATGAACCATTTGATTTTCACCGGAACTGGACAACTCACTCCGGGTGATTCAGATCCCGTGCCAGCTCGTATGGCCGCGTGGGAACGGGTTGGCAACATGCCGGGGCGGATGATGGAATTGGTGGTTCAAGTTCCTGGCTACGAAACGGCGGTGCTTCCCGAAAAGTGGAGTGTTCAGCCTGATCTCGACGGCTTGAGTGCCACTGTCCTGGTGATGTTGAATGATGCTGAGGAGAAGGTTGTCCTCGAAGGCGAGTTGGCTCGGATGGCCATCGAAGACAACACCCGGGGCGTTGGGGTGGCTTTGATCGAAGCCTTTCCCGTCTCTTTGGAATTGGCGGGGGTAGTGCTCACCATGGCCATGTTTGGTGCGGTCATTTTGGCCCGTCGTCAGATTGAGTTGACGGAAGATGAAAAGCGGGAAGCATCCGGATTGCCCAGGATTGGGCACCACGATGATCCCAAGGGCGGGGAGGTGACCCATGGCTGAAGCGGTGGTTCCTGAAGTCTTTGGTCAGCTGGCCCTCGGTCATTATTTGGTCCTTTCGGCCTTCCTGTTTGCCATCGGTCTCGCGGGGTTCGTCACCCGCCGGAACATGATCGTCATGTTCCTCTGCACGGAATTGATGTTCCAAGCGGCGGTGATTGCTCTGGCGGCTTTTGGCCGGTTCCACCTTGACCTTTCGGGCCAAGTGATGGTGATCTTCGTCCTGACGATTGCCGCGGCAGAAGCTGCTTTGGCTTTGGGCCTGGTGGTGCTTCTCTTTAAACGACAACCCACCCTCGACGCTGAGGTTTGGTCGGAGATGCGTGACGCATGATCGGTTCCCACTTGTTGTCTTTGCTGGCGGTCGCCGGTGACACCGCCCATGCGTCGGATCACGGACACCACAGCGCCCACTTCCCGGTCGCTTCACCTACCGAAGGTTTGGGGTATGCCGGTCTGGTGTTGGCGCTGCCACTGATCGCCATGATCTTGAATGGGGTGTACGCCATCTCTGGTGTGCGTTCCAAGCTTCCCGCATGGACCACTGTGGCCTGTTTGGGGGGGGCTTTCGCAGTCGTCCTCAACCTGTACCTCAAGGCGGACATCGAACACCCAGTCGTGGTGCATTTGTTCGAGTGGATCAACCTCACTTGGGGCACCGGGACCATCTCTGCACCCTTTGGCTTGTACCTCGACAGCCTCACCTTGTTGTGGATGCTGTTTGTCACCGGCTTGGGCACGTTGATCGCGCTCTATGCCAGCGAATACATGGAAGGCGATGTGGGGCCGGCGTACTGCCGCTTTTTCGGCGGGGTGTCCATCTTCCTTTTGGCGATGGGTTGCTTGGTCATGGGAGACAACCTGCTCACCCTCTACCTCGGTTGGGAAGGGGTGGGCTTTGCGTCGTACATGCTGATTGGCTACCACTTCACCAAACCTTCGGCGGTGGCAGCGGCCAAGAAGGCCTTCATTGTCAACCGTATCGGTGACCTGGGATTGGCCCTTGGCATCTATCTCACCTGGCTGCATTTTGGCACGCTTGAATACAGCAAGTTGTTCGAGATGTTGCAGGCCGACGGCGCCATGGCAGCGGCCCAGCA
>PAHO01000035.1 GCA_002705085.1 Phycisphaerae bacterium
ATGAAGCGTGTCGACACACACCATGGGCTTGCTGGAGAGTTTGGCCAGTGCATCGCCTTCACACCAAGCACTTGGGTAGTTGCCGGTCACCAAAAGGGCATCGCACCCGTCAACCGCATTCAAGAACTGATCCCACTCGTGCACGGTGCCCAACGTGCCAACCGCCGCTCGCACCCCGCGGGCATTGGGCGCTTTTTCCGCCCGCAGCACAAAGCCATCCTTGAAGGTCTTGTCTTCGCCGTGGGTGGGGACTGGCCCCAGACCAAAGACCACTTCTTGACCGAGCGCTTGGGCCGCTTCCGCGATTCGGAACGCTTCTTCGGTGGGCAACATCGGGGACAACACCACGCCCACTTTTTTGCCCCGAAGCGTTTCGGCGGCGGTGGTGAGTGCGGTCATCCAAGCCTCGTTGGCGTGCTCGTCGGCCCAGGAGTCCATCCCGGTCACCGATGGCATGTTGATTCGGTCTTCCGAATGCACAAACTTCCAGCCGTAGCGAACTTCGTCGGTGATCCAAAAGCGATTGATGTCAGGATTGGGACGCGGCTTGAAGCGGTGAACCGACCCCTCGGCGTGCTCGATCGTGAGGTTGTCGCCACTGGCGGTCAAACCGTCGATGGACGGGGTCTTGGTCAAGAACCACACCCGCTTTTTGAACAAGAAGTCTTTGTCCAACAACGCCCCCACCGGACACAAATCAACCACGTTCGCGCTGAGTTCGTTGTCGAGTCCCATCCCCGGGAACACATCAATCTGCTCGGTCGCGCCACGACCATCAACAATCAGTTCCCCGGTGCCCGTGATCTCTTGGGTGAAGCGAACACAGCGGGTGCACATGATGCAACGGTCGGAATACAGCAGGACATGCTCGCCAATGTCTTTCTTGGGCGCTTTGATCTTGGCCTCAAGGAAGCGGCTCTCGGCCCGGCCGTACTGGTAGGCGTAATCCTGCAAATGGCACTCGCCCGCCTGGTCACAAACTGGACAATCCACCGGGTGGTTGATCAGCAGGTACTCCATGACGGATTTTTGGTTCCCGATCGCCTTGGGAGAATCGGTGTGGACCACCATCCCCTCACTGCAAGGAGTCTGGCAGGTGGGCACCAACTTGGGCCAAGCTTCAAGTTTGCCTTCGCTCCTTGGATTGGGCGCCCAGACCTCACCGAGGCAGATTCGACAATTGGCCACCACCGAAAGCGATTCGTGCCAGCAATAGTGTGGGATTGCTTCTTCGTTGGCCAAGGCCACCTCGAGGATGGACTGGCCTTGCTCGAAGTCACAAACTTTGCCATTGATTGTCAGTTGGGGCATACGAAGGGTCCTCGCTAGGAGGTCCCATGTTAGCGGTCTCCCGCCCGGACTGAACACCCTTCACCAAGGTCTGAACGTTAGGATGAACCAACCAGTCCGAGTAGCTCAATTGGATAGAGCGCTGCCCTCCGAAGGCAGAGGTTGTGGGTTCGACCCCCGCCTCGGACGCTTTTCTCCCCCACCCCCATCGCGGAGCCACGCCATGCGAATCGCCGAGTTCCAACAACTCATCCGAGACCGATACCACGCTTCCGACTCCGCCCGAGGCGTCCCGGGTACGTTTTTGTGGCTGGCCGAAGAAATTGGCGAACTGGCATCGGCCCTCGCCGATGCCGAACGAGGTAAGAAAGACGAGGAGAACCTCGCCGAGGAGTTTGCCGACGTCTTTGCCTGGCTGACCACGATCGCCAATATCCATGAGGTCGATCTGGAAGCGGCCATTCGGGACAAATACATCCAAGATGGTGGCCCCGAGGGGACAAAGTGAGCGAGCAGTCTCCAAACCGAATCACTCGGATTTTCGAGGAACACCGCCAAGCAAACACCAAAGCGTTGATGCCCTTCGTAGTGGGAGGGCATCCCACGCCAGACAGCCTCCCCAGTCTGCTCAAGGCCATGGATGGGGCAGGAGCGGACATTATTGAAATTGGCTTTCCGTTCAGCGATCCGATCGCCGACGGCCCAGTGATCGCGGCCGCAATGCACGAAGCTCTTCAAAACAAAGTCACACCCGGCAAAATCTTGGAAAGCATCAGTGCGGTTCGACCCCATATCAACGCCGGCCTGGTGGCCATGCTTTCCGTGTCGATTGCGGATCGTCTGGGACGGGCCTCGTTCCTTGATCGAGCGAAAGCCGCCGGACTGGATGGGGTCATTCTTCCCGATCTTGATCCCGAAGAAGCACCAGAGGTCGCCAACTTGTGCGACCAGCGCGAACTCGCACTGGGGTTGCTGGTGGGACCAGCCACCACCGGGCCTCGACTGGCAACCATTCTGAGTTCTTGCCGAGGCTTCGTGTACCTCCTGGCCCGGGCCGGCATCACCGGAGAGAGCGACCAAGCCCCCGAAGTGGAAGCAAGGGTTGCGGAATTGCGAAGCTTGACCCAGCTCCCCGTGGCTTGTGGTTTTGGCATTGGATCAGCCAGCCAAGTGGAAGCCGTGACCCAGCATGCCGATGCGGCGATCGTGGGATCCGCCCTGGTTCGACGCCTCCAAGATGCCGCTGATCCCGCCGCCTGTGCGAGCGATTTTGTGCAAGAACTGAGCGCCGGCCTGGGGCAACCAGAGGCCTGACGGCCCCCGTGTAAAAAACACACGAATTCAGTTGATCCACTTGCAAAAAAACGAAGAGTCCCGGATATCGTGTGTCTAAACGACACAATTAGGGGCTTGGCGGCGAACGCTTTTGCAAAAACTATCCCGACGGTACTTCTCGCCACGAGACCGCACACCAAGATGCGTCCACTTGCAGGAGAAAAGCATGCATTCGCAGACCACCGAGACATCCACCAGCATCGACCCCTCAGCCTTCTTTGGCCATTTGACCTTCAACACCGACGAGATGGCAAAGCGCTTGCCTCCTCCGGTGGCCAAGAGCTTGGCCCGCACCATCGCCAAAGGAGAGAAGTTGGACCCTTCCATCGTTGACGCCGTGGCGTTGGCCATGAAGGAATGGGCCCTTGAGCACGGCGCCACCCACTACTGCCACTGGTTCACCCCCCTGACCGGATCGACCGCTGAAAAGCATGACGCCTTCCTGCACCCCTTCGGAGATGGCACCGCCGGAACCCGATTTGCCGGAGACAACCTTGCCTTTGGTGAACCCGATGCCTCCTCATTCCCCTCGGGTGGGGCACGACAGACCTTTGAGGCCCGGGGTTACACCGCCTGGGATGCCACCAGCCCAGCCTTCATCCTTCCCGGGGGCGGTGGCGGAACGCTTTGCATCCCCTCCGTCTTCGTGTCCTACACCGGAGAAGCCCTCGACCTGAAAACACCACTTCTCCGCTCCATTGAAGCCGTCAGCGCGCAAGCGATGCGGATTCTGAAGATCTTCGGCACCGACGAGGGCGTCAGCCGAGTCCACACCACTTTGGGCAGCGAACAAGAGTATTTCTTGGTCGATGAGCGCTTTGTCGAAGACCGCGAAGACCTGCGATTGTGCGGGCGGACCCTGTTTGGAGCGGACAGTCCGAAAGGCCATCAACTTGATGACCACTACTTCGGCACCATCCCCGAACGAGTCTTGGCGTACATGAACGACGTCGAGCGTCAACTCATGGAACTCGGCATCCCGGCGATGACCCGGCACAACGAAGTGGCACCGGGCCAGTATGAAATTGCCCCGATGTTCGAACACGCGAACGTTGCGGTCGACCACCAAATGCTCACCATGCACGTCCTGCGTACGACGGCTCCAAATCATGGATTTGTCTGCCTCATGCACGAGAAGCCCTTCGCCGGAGTCAATGGCTCGGGCAAGCACAACAACTGGGCCATCTGCACGGACACCGGGGTCAACCTGCTCGATCCTCAGGACGAGACCCACACGAACATGCAATTCCTGGTGTTCTTGTGCGCGGTCATGAAAGCCGTTCACCAACACGGGGCATTACTTCGCGCCTCGGTGGCCAGCGCCGGCAATGACCACCGCCTGGGAGCCAATGAAGCACCACCCGCCATCGTGTCGATTTTTATGGGGGAAATGCTCTCCGACATTTTGGAGCAGTTGGAAACGGGGAAGACCAAACGGACCAAGAAAGGCGGCACCTTGGAACTCGGTGCGTCGACCCTTCCGGCCATTCCCCGGCACGCCGGAGACCGCAACCGAACTTCACCCTTTGCTTTCACCGGCAACAAGTTCGAGTTCCGGGCCGTTGGCTCCACCCAGCCCGTCGCGTGGCCCAACACCATCCTCAACACCATCGTGGCCGAATCTCTGGATGAGATCGCTTCGGACCTTGAGAAGAAACTCGGCGCCAAACCCACGCCGAAGAAGTTGGAATCCACCGTCGGCGCGGTCTTGGCCAAACTGGTCAAAGACCACAAGACCGTGGTCTTCGACGGCGACGGTTACGGCGACCCTTGGCACGAAGAAGCTGAGGAACGCGGGCTTGAGAACCTGCGGACCACCGCCGACGCCTTGCCTGCATTGCGGCGGCCTGAAGTGTTGAAGATGTTCGCCAAATACGGCGTCCTGAGCCGCGACGAAATGAAGTTGCGGGTTGAAGTCCTTCTCGAGACCTATGGCACCCAGTTGGGCATTGAGGCCCGCACCATGTTGTCGATTGGCCGAAGAGAGATTCTTCCCGCGGCATTGCGGCACCAAGCTGATTTGGCAGAAACCGCCGCCGCTACTGCCGCCGCCGGGCTCGCCGATGGGGCCGCAGCCGCGGAACTGGTGGAATTTGCGGCCGGGGTGGATGCTTTCCGAGCCAGCTTGAAGGATCTCGATGCCGCCGAGGCCAAGAGTTTGGCAGATGCCGCCAAACATGCCGCCTTCTGCCGAGATGTCCTGATTCCTGCCATGGAAGCCGTCCGGGCGACCGCGGATAACTTGGAAAGCACGATGCCCACGGAACTCTGGCCAATGCCGAGTTACGCAACCATGCTCTTTGAGCGCTGAGCAATCCCATCGAGGCCAGAACCGGCGATCTTCAGGTCGCCGGTTCCCCTTGCCCCCGGCTCCCGCTACCATCTCCGTTTCCCCTTTCGGGAAAACGGAGTACGCCCAAGATGTCCGAATCCGACTTTGTTGTTGCTGTTGAAGATGCTGGCCCCGCCCGCAAGCATGTGAAAATCACCCTTCCGGCTGAAAAGGTGGCCTCACGCCTCGGTGACGCGTTGGGCGATTTGGCAGCCAATGCCACCCTCCCTGGCTTCCGACGTGGGCACGCCCCGGCCAAGTTGCTGGAAAAACGCTTTGGCGGTGAGCTTCGCAAAGAAACTCGAGACCGACTGATCCAAGAAGGATTCCAAGAAGCGGTTGGTGGTCACGGCTTGCGGCCGGTTGGTGACCCGATGCCCGTCGGCTCCATGGCCGAATTGGAAGTCAAAGATGGCGAAGACTTCACCTTCGAACTTGAGATCGAAGTGATCCCAGATTTTGAACTGCCAGAAACCAAAGGCTTCAAAATCGATCGCCCAGTGATGGAAGTCACCGACGAACACGTCGATGGTGAAATTGAGCGACAGTGCATCCAAGCCGGCACCGTCCTTGATGTTGAGGACGTTGAAGTCGGAGACCGCTTGCTGGGGAATGGCCATGCCACCAAGGAAGGTGAGGAGGAGCCGTTCTTCACCCACGACAACATTGACATCATCGTGCCCGATGCCGACAAAGATGACGGTCGGGGACACGTGCTTGGCCTTCGGATTGAAGGGCTGGCCGGCATGCTTGACGGCGCCGGCATTGGCTCCGAACTGAACATTGATGCGGTGGGGCCTGAGCACCACGAACTCGAACATATCCGTGGCAAAAAGCTCACCATCAGTCTGACGATCCACAAGATCCAGCGGATCGAATCCGCCGAAGTCAGCGATGTCTATCCGCGGTATGGCTTCACCGATGAAGAAACCTTCCGCAGCGAAGTCCGGCGAGCCCTCGACGATCGTTTGCAAGGGGAGCAACGCAACGCCATGCGTGAGCAAGCCGCCAAACAGTTGGCCGAATCCGTCGATTTCGAACTTCCTGAACGGCTGACCGAACAGCAGTCCACCCGTTTGATCGAACGGGAACGGATGAATCTGCTCCAACGTGGCGCCCTCACCAATGACGAAATCGAAGGCCGCTTGGCTGACCTCCGCGACGCCGCCACCGATGAGACCCGCCGGCGCCTGAAACTCTCGTTCTTGTTGGCCCGCTTGGCAGAATCCAAAGAGATCCAAGTCAACGAAGGCGAATTGAACAGCCGCATTCATCAAATGGCGGCTTCCCAAGGCATGCGACCCGAGCAGGTCAAAGGAGAACTGGAGAAATCTGGTGGCATGCAAAACCTCGCCATGCAGGTCCGTGAGCAGAAGGTGCTCGATGGCATCGTGGACGAAGCGGAGCTCACCGACATCAGCGCTGAAGAGTGGAACGCCCGGACCGCTGCTGACAAGGCGTGAACCAGACCGATCCCGCCGATGTCCTCATGCCTCTGGCCATCTTGGCCGGAGTCGCGATCGTTGGTGCGGTGATTTTGACCTGGGTGAGGCGTAAGCTTCGCAGCCCGGGCGCCGCCGTGGACGGCTCCTCAGAATTGCTGAGCAACCCGAATCTCCAATTGGATGCGGAAACCCGGCAAAAAATCGCCCGAGCCGCCGCGAACCGGGCGCTGGGGCGCGCAGACGATGCGACCGGAAAAGTCGTCACCACCCGCTGTCCGGAGTGTGCTGGAGTCCGCCCAATCGGCCAGCCATGTCCGTGGTGTGAGGAATCCACAGAAACGAGTTGAGCCAACGGGGAAAAGTCGCCGATGGCATGAGGATAAAGGCGGCGCTTTGGCGGCGACCTACACTCTGCTGGCCTTATGCAAGGCTGATTTCTAGGACCACCCCCTGATGCCCACTCCACTTCTCAACTGGCTTCTTCGATCCTCTGACCAATCCGATGGTGGTGGTGGTGGAGACGAGGGCCCTCGCCGAGTGACCACCTGCTCTTTTTGCAACAAGAACAGCCGCGAAGTGGGCCCCATGGTCGAAGGCCCGGGCGATGTCTTCATTTGCACCCAGTGTGTGGACTTGTGCCGGAACATCTTCCAGCAAGAGAAGCAACGGTCATCTCGATCGGATGACGCGCCGTCCTCGCTGCCCTCGCCCAAGGAGATCGTTGAACACTTGGACCGCTATGTCATTGGACAAGATCAAGCCAAGCGATTCTTGGCCGTGGCCGTGCACGCCCACTACCTTCGCATTGGAGGTGGTCCGGAGCGTCCCGAACTGGACGAAGCCGAAGCCCCTGAATTGGAAAAATCCAACGTCTTGATGGTTGGCCCCACGGGTACGGGCAAGACGCTGCTCGCCAAATCTTTGGCCCGAATGCTCGATGTGCCATTTGCCATCGGTGACGCCACCACGCTTACCGAAGCCGGATACGTCGGCGAGGATGTCGAGAATCTCCTGCTTCGTCTGCTGCAAGCCGCCGACTGGGATGTGGAAGCCGCCCAACGTGGCATCATCTACATCGACGAAATCGACAAGATTGGACGGACCACCCAGAATGTCTCAATCACCAGAGATGTTTCTGGCGAAGGTGTCCAGCAGGCGTTGTTGAAAATGCTCGAAGGCACCACTGCCAACGTTCCCCCCCAAGGTGGACGAAAGCACCCCGAACAGAATTACATCCAGATCGACACCTCGAACATCCTGTTCGTTTGCGGCGGATCCTTTGTGGGGCTCGAAGACATCATCCGCCGCCGCGTGGGCAAGACCCGCATCGGCTTCAGCGGAACCGAGGGCGATGAATCCTCCAAGGATGAACGCTCGTTGTTGGAACGGGTGACCGCCGACGACATCACCGAATTTGGCCTCATCCCCGAGCTGATTGGTCGATTGCCAGTCCTCGTGCCGCTGCGACAACTTGGACGAGACGACTTGGTCACCGTACTCACGGCCCCCAAGAACGCCATCGTTCGCCAGTACCAATATCTGTTCTCGAAGCACGGAGCCACTCTGGAATTCGAGACCGCCGCACTGGAAGCGGTCGCTGAAATCGCTCTGGAACGTAAAACCGGCGCTCGGGCTCTCCGCTCGGTGATGGACGAATTCATGACCGATCTCTTCTACGATCTGCCTGAAATTGGCGAGGGGGCCCGGTTTGTGGTCACCGCTGAGGCGATTGGGGCGGAAAAAATTGCCCTGGCCGACCTCCGCCAAGACCAAGCCGATGCGGCCTGACGTCCGAGAATCGCAGAAATAGGGTGCCAGAGGCTTGCCGGATGCCGTTGATTCGGGTACAGTGATCGGCTCGCCTTTTCTGGAGTGACACCATGCCACGAGTTTGCCATTTCACCGGTGCCCGTACCCGAGTCGGAAATTCCATCACGACCCGCGGTAAGGCCAAATACCTCGGCGGTGTCGGTACGAAAGTCACGGGCATCACCCGTCGGACCTTCCGACCCAACCTCCAGACCATAAATGCTGTGATTGACGGTGTTCCACGCCGAGTGAAGGTGAAGGCCACCTGTATCAAGAAGGGCTGGATCGTGAAGCCTTCCAAGCGGAAGTACACCTACACCCGCAAGCTGAACGCCGAAGGCTAAAGCACCCATCAACAACCATTGCTTGTCAAGCCCTCTGGATGGAGAGGAGCCACATGTGTCGTGAGATGGTGAAGAACGCGAATCCAAATCCTCATCGAGAAGGCCTGCAGCCGCAAAATATGGACGCAAATCACGTGCCAACGCCTGAGAACGTTTAACCACGATTCGTCAAGAAAAAAACCAACAATTTTGCCAAGTGGACTACCCCGAGCCGGAATAAGGCGTACATTTGGCAAATCCGGAACACTTCGCGGCCGACCTTCTCCACCAATTCGAAGGACCGCACCGCCCAGCACGGGCAATTCTCCGGCGAGTGTCGTTTCAGTTTCCGCGCGTTCATCGCGCCTCCTATCGAGTCCACACCGCCCTCACATTTTTGTCTCTTCACGAGACAGCTCCCGACCTTGTTTGATCGAGACTTCATCCAGCGCGTCCGCGACGCCGTGTCCCTGCCCGACCTCATCGGGCGCGATCATCGCGTGGAACCCCAAGGCCGAGAATACAAGTGCATTTGCCCCTTCCACAACGACACCAAGCCGTCCTTGGGGATTTACGAACGACATGGTCAATGGCGTTACAAATGCTTCGCCTGCGGCGCCAGCGGGGACTGCTTCACCTACTTGATGGAGTACCACAAGATGTCGTTCGTCGAAGCGGTCCGAGAGTGCGCCGATCTGGCTGGGATTGAAGTCCCAACCACCCCTGGTCGACGACAAGAAGGGCCCGATCGCCGAACCATGCTCGACGTCATGCAGGCCGCACAAGATTTCTTTGTGCAGGCCCTCGCCTCCCCCGCCGGTGCGGAAGCTCGAGCAACGTTTGTCAAGCGCGGATACGACGAAGAAGCCCAACGTGAACTCGGACTTGGGTTTGCCCCCGAGGGCTGGGAAAATCTGGTGCCCCATTTGATGGGCCGGGGCATCCCATTGAACCTGCTTCGACAAATGGGCCTCGCCAAGGTGCGACAACAAGGTGATGGGGCCTACGACGCATTCCGCAACCGCTTGATGTTCCCGATTCGGGATACCCAAGGCCGGGTGGTTGCCTTCGGAGGGCGGATCGTCGACCCCGAAGACAATCCGAAGTACCTCAACTCCCCTGAGCACCCACTGTTCTTCAAGGGGAAGCTGTTGTACGGCTTTGACGTTGCTGCGAAGCCCATTGAAAATGAGAACCTCGCGATTGTGTGCGAGGGCTACACCGATGCCTTGGCCTGCCATCGCTTTGGATTCCACCACGCCGTAGCCACCTTGGGCACCGCCATGACCAGCGACCACGCTCGACTACTTGAGCGCCGCACCAGCCGAGTGCTGTTGCTGTTTGATGGCGATACCGCAGGGGTTCGAGCGGCGCGCCGAGCCGTCGAAATCACGTTCAAACAAAATCTCGACGTCACGATCTGTGTATTGCCCGAAGGCCAAGATCCCGACGACGTGTTGCGAGAAGGTGGACCTGACGCCTTCCGAGCGCAATTGGACCGTGCGGTGGATGCGCTTGAGTGGTTGCTCAGTGAGTTTGCCAAGGATGCCGATGGGGCCGACGGCGATGCCGATCGGTTCCGCCGAACCGAGCGCTTCCTCTTGGAACTGGCGAACCTTGGCTTCCACAGCATGCCCGCGTTGCGGCAAGATTTCGTGCTTCGGCGCATCGGATCCATCTTGGAGACCGAACCGGAAACCGTGAAATCCATGATGCCCGAGCCACGAGCCGCAGCGGCGGTCGAAGACAAGCCCACAAGCAACCTGAGCCAGTCCTCGCCCTCGATGGCCTACGCCTCCAGCCCAAGTGGAGAGATGGTTGAAGGCCCCAATGGGGCCGAGTTTGAAGTCTTCGATATTCCGCCCGAACTGCTGAACGAAGGGCAGCCGGCCAATGGGCACGCAGAAGCGCCCACCCAACCGCCGTCCGGACTGACCAGCAGTCCCGCCGATCGGCGCCGAAGACATGCGGAGGAAACTGTCTTGATGGCGCTCTTGGCCTTCGCGGAGGTTGAACCCAAAAGCCCCTGGCCCGAGGTGGTCCGTGGTCTGAACATCCAGACCCAACCGCTCGGCGATCTGGCCCAGCGTCTGCTTGCCCTTGATGCAGGGCCGCGCTGTTCCGTGCTCCTTGATGAACTTCGCCGCCAAGGTGAAGACGACGCCACCTTGCGCCACTGGCAAAGCCAAGCTGAGCAATTGCTGCGAAGCGAAGAGCCCCCCCGACTTCTTTTGGAACGAGCGATCGAAGATCTCCACTTGGTCAACGAGCGCGAAGCCAACCAACGAGCCGATTCCGAAGCCAAAAAAGCCGCCGCTGCCGGTGATTTTTCGGCACTGGATGCCATTCGACACCGGAGGCGCATGGGATGACCAGCACCTCCATTAGGACTTCTTTTCTTTTTCGAATCACCGGAGCCCACCACCGATGATCACTTCTCATTGCTATTCCCCACCCATGCAAGCCTTGTTCGATGCATCCATCTCTCGAGGATGGATCTCGTACGAGGAAATCAACACCTGTCTGCCCGACGAAATGCTCGATGCCGAAGAGATGGATCTTCTGCTCGACCGCCTCGACCGGGCCAACGTCACGTTTATTGACCAACCCACGGTCGAGCGCGAAGAACGGAACACCTACTTCGCTCCGCTTCAGTGCAATCTGCACTTCAAGCGTGACCCCCCTCGTATCGGTTCCGAGCCGGTCTTCATGCAAGAAGAACCCGACTCCTCCACGGCGGTGGAATTGGGTGAAGACGGTCGACCCATCACCGAAGGACTGGACGAACAAGAAGTCGCGGCCATTGAACAGGCCATTGCCGATTCCGGCTCACGACGTATTGACGACCCCATCCGCATGTACCTCACCCAAATGGGCACGATTCCATTGCTCACCCGGGAAGAGGAGATCCGCATGGCCAAGAAGATCGAGTCCACCCGGATGATCTTCCGCCATCGGGTTTTGGAGTCGGATTACGCCGTCACCGAAGCGGTCAAGACCTTGCAAGAAGTGCACGAAGGCCGCCTGCCTTTCGACCGCACCATGCGGATCTCAACGGCGATTGAAAACGCCAAAGAGATCGTCGCAGCCCGCATTCCCGTGAACGTCGCCACGGTTTCAGCCATGCTTGAAGCCAACCGTGCCGATCTTGATGAATTGCCCAACCTCCCCACCGACGGCCCCAAAGCCAAGACGCTGCGGGAGCGCATTCAACGACGACGACGCAAGATGGCGGCATTGATCGAAGAATGTTGTTTGCGAACCGCCCGCATCCAACCTTTGATGCGGAAGCTCGAAGCCATCGAAAAGAAGATCGCTGGCATCGAACGTGAACTCGCTCGGTCTGAGAAGCATCCCGAGCGGTACGACCCCGAAGACATTGAGGTCCGCAAGGAAGAATTGGGCGGTCTCGTCGAACTGCTCGGCGAAAACCCGCAAGAACTCCGTGATCGTCTCCGGGTCATTCGAACCGTGTTTGATGAATACGAGCAAGGCAAGCGGGATCTTTCGGGCGGCAACCTCCGCTTGGTGGTTTCCATCGCCAAGAAATACCGCAACCGCGGCTTGCCTTTCTTGGACATCATCCAAGAAGGCAACACCGGCTTGATGCGGGCGGTCGACAAGTATGAGTACCGCCGGGGCTACAAGTTCTCGACGTACGCCACTTGGTGGATCCGCCAGGCCATCACCCGTGCCATTGCCGACCACGCTCGAACCATTCGGGTACCCGTCCACATGATCGAAACCATGTCCAAGCTTCGGAACATCCAGAAGCACTTGGTGCAAGAGCATGGTCGGGAGCCGACGGTGGAAGAAGTTGCCGAACGCGCCAGCATGAGCGTCGACGAGACGCGTCGCGTGATGAAGATCGCCCGTCACCCCATCTCCCTCGATCGCCCGGTCGGGGAGAGCGAAGACTCCCAGTTTGGAGACTTCATCGAGGACGAGCGTCAATCTTCCCCCGCCGATGCCGCCACCAGCGAGATGCTGCGTCAACGCATTGCCGAAGTCCTCAAGACCCTCACCTACCGAGAACGCGAGATCCTCAAGCTTCGGTATGGCGTCGGTGATGGCTACACCTACACGCTTGAAGAAGTGGGCCGCATCTTCAAAGTGACCCGAGAACGGGTGCGTCAGGTGGAATCCAAAGCGATCCGCAAGCTCCAACACCCCGTCCGCAAACGACGGCTCTCGAGCTTCGTCGGTCAGGAGGACATGGACGAGGCCGAAGGCTGAGCCTGCACCGGATTGCGGAGCGTGCCCACGCCCGCAATCGACACCTCAACCGAATCGCCGCCCCGCAAAAAGCGGGGCGGTGTTCTTCCAGCACCTACGCCCGACGGCGTACCGGTCAGCAGCACCGTACCGGCGGGCAACGTGGTGTCTTGGCTGAGGTGGGCAATGATGTCTCGAACCGAAAAGATCATGTCCGCGGTGGCGCCGTCTTGCACGACTTCACCGTTCAACGTGGTCACGATCCGCAGGGCTTGGGGATCGGGCACCGCTTCTGCTGATTGCCAGGGACCAATCGGACAAAAGGAGTCAAAGCTCTTTCCGCGAACAAACTGTCCCCCCGAACCGTGCTTTTGCCACCACCGTGCGGTGATGTCGTTCGCCGCGGCGTACCCGGCCACATACGACAAGGCCTCTTCGACCCCAACATCTTTGGCGTCGCGCCCCAGCAAGACCGCCAGTTCCCCTTCGTAATCCACCTGTTCGGTTTCACAACAGGCGGGCAGCACAATGGGATCGCCTTCCCCCGTCACTCGAAACGGTGCTTTGGCAAACACCATGGGTCGCTCGGGCGCGTCGTTGCCCAACTCGGCTGCGTGGTCGCGATAGTTGCGACCAATCCCCAGCACACACACCACTTCAGGAAACGTCATCGGGCCACCGCCTGTCCATCTCGGCGGGGATCACTGCCCCCGCACCATCCACCTTCATGACGAAGGATCGCTTGCCCTCCGCCAAACGAAACCGTGCTCTTCTCGGCCCGCTCAATGCGGTGCCCCAAAGCTTCCAGTCCGGCCACCCATGCGGCATCGCACTGAGGTTCAACTGAAATCAAAAGTCCTTCTTCCACCCGCCAACGTGGCGCGTCGAGCGCGGCTTGGGGCGAAGCCCCTTGCATCACCCGCAGTCCGACCTGCAGTTGCCCCTGAGGCTGCATCATCCCGCCCATGACACCAAAGGCCATCACCGGTTCAGGACCACTTGGGCCCATCCGGGTCACAAACCCGGGAATGATGGTGTGGTACGGGCGTTTCAATGGGGCCGCCACATTGGGATGATCGGGAACGCAGACAAATCCGCAGCCGCGGTTCTGCAAGGCAATACCCGTCCCGGGCACCACAATGCCGGAACCGAAGCCCATGTAGTTTGATTGAATGAAACTGGTGGCTCGGCCGCGGGCATCGGCCGCACACATCAGGACCGTGCCACCAGGCTTGGGCACGCCGTGATCAAAATCTTGGGCCTGCTTGGGATCCACTTCCATGGCGAGCGCGTGAATCCGTTCGTCTTGCAAGGCTTCCGTGGGGACTTCTGGAACATGCTCAGGATCGGCCACCATGCGATGGGCTTCTCGGAAGCCGAGCTTCATGGCTTCGATCGCCAAGTGGGCACCTTCAACCCCATCGGGGTCGATCGCCAACGCATCCAATTCCCGCAAGATCCCCAGCGCAAAAAGCATGGCGATGCCTTGGCCATTGGGCGGGATCTGGTGGAAGGTCAACGCATCGCAGGTCATCGAAATGGGATCCACCCACATCCCAGAGTGGTTCGCCAAATCTTCAGCTCGCAAAGCACCGCCTTCACGCACACTGTGCTCGTGCAAACGCTCGGCCAGTTCGCCGCGGTAGAACGCATCACGGCCATCCCTCGCCAAAGTCTTCAGCGTCAGCGCGTGTTCGGGAAGTTGCACCTGCTCGCCAGGTCTTGGCGTGCGACCATCCCGGGTGAATGTGCTCGTCCAACCGGAGAGATGACCAAACTTGGCCGCCGACTTGGCCCAGTAATACGCGGTTTGGGGCGCGACCCGAAAACCATCCTGGGCCATACGAATCGCTGGCTCGAGCAATCGAGCCATGGGCAAGTTGCCAAACCGTTCGTGCAAGGTGAACCACGCGTCGATCGCTCCGGGCGTGGTGACCGGTTCCCATCCGACGGGATCGATCTGACCTCGGGCCAAGATCCCTTCGGCATCAAACGCCGCCGGAGAACGGCCGGAACCGTTGAAGCCGTGCAAGCGGTGCGCGTCCCAATGCAAACAGAAGGCGTCCGATCCCAAACCATTGCTGGTGGGCTCGGTCACCGTCAATGCCGCGGCGGTGGCGATGGCCGCATCAACGCTGCTGCCGCCCTCGGCCAACATCTCGAGGCCGGCTTGGGCCGCCAACGGTTGGCTGGTGGCCACCACCGCATCCCCAAACACGGGTTCACGGCGGGATGGGTGAGGATGGTCAAAGGTCGTCGGCAGCATGGGACTGCGATTCTACGAAGGGTCGGCTAGGCTCCGCGCGTGGATCTTGTGGATCAACTCATCCTGGTGGGCACTGGCCTTGGTGCTGGGCTCATGGGCGGGCTCTTGGGCATCGGAGGCTCGGTGGTCATGATTCCCATCATCGTGCACGTGGTCGGCCGCGATCAGCACTTTGCCCAAGGGGCCGCGATGCTGGTCAACGTCTTTGTCGCCATCCCGGCAGCCTTGCGTCACCACAAAGGGGGCCGGGTGCGAATGGAACTTGTGCAGTGGTTCGCCCCCACCACCGTGCTCTTCATCCTGTGCGGGGTGTGGCTCAGCAACCAGTTCGAGGATCCCAAACAGTTGGGGTTGGTGTTTGGGGTGTTCATGCTCGCCGAAGTGGTCAACACGTTGGTGAAGGTTATTCGCCCCCCCAACGACCAATCCAGCGGGCAGGAAACCACCGACCAAGTTCGCTTCCCCGCGGTGGCCACCGTCGGCGCCCTCACCGGCGTGGCCGCGGGTCTGCTGGGGATCGGCGGCGGTGTGGTCAGCGTGCCTTTGATGACCACCTTCGCCAAAGTGCCATTGCGTTTGGCCATCGCCACCAGTTCGGCCGCCATGATTCTGTCAGCGCCTCTTGGTGCCTACCGCAAGGTGTGGACGCTCCCCGAGATGTCCGATGTGGAAGGCCCCATCACTGCGGCCATCACCACCGCCGCCTACATGGCCGTGGGCGCGGTCGCCGGCGCAAGGACTGGAGCGGGACTCACCGGGAAAGTTCCGATCCGCTGGATCCGCGCCGTGTTTGCCGCGCTGTTGGCTTGGGTGAGTTGGCGGTTTTTGGTGGGGTGAGTCAAGAACACGAAAAAGCCCGCCGTCACCGGCGGGCTTTTTGAAAACTCTTGTTCTTGCTAAAGACAATCAGTCGCGGCGACGACGGCGTCCCAGACCCGCCAGTCCCACGAGGGCCACGGCCGAACCCGGTGCGGGCACGGCGGTGATCACCAAGTTGTCGATGAAGACGTCTTGGTCAATGCCGCCGTTGCGGGCGGAGAAGCCAAAGGTCCAATCGTGAGCGTCCGTGGGTTGAATGCCCTGGGCATCCACCCAAAGCACCTCTTCCTCCATCCAAGACCAACCCACATAAATCTGCAGGCCGGAGTTGATGTCCCACTCAACCCGGAAGCGGCCATGACCGCTGTCGTCTTTGGCTTGAAGGTGATCGCTGTAGGTCATGGGGTCGTATCCCAAACCATTCGAAGCAAATGTGGTGACGCCTTGCTTGGCATACACCCCTGGATTTGCTCCGGGGTAGGACACAAAGCTGGCGGTGATGCCACGGTCGGCGTTCAGTATGGAGTTCAGGCCCTGCTCACCCCCGCTGAAATCGGTGACACCTTCCATGTCGCCAAACCAGAAGGAAAATCCGTCACCGGGTCCGCCGCCCCCACCATTCTTGAAGCTGGCTTCAAAGGAAGCGGTGAAGCTGGTGCAATGGCCCCACACGGTCGGACCCACCCAAGTGCCCCAAGAACCGGGTTGACCGTCAGACACCAACTTCAAATCGCTTTGACCAAACGCATCGTCGATCTGAGCGGAGCCGTGCATGGCGATACCCAAGCCGGGTAGATCCGGCGTGTCGAAGCTGGTGGAATAATCCAGTTCTGCGTGGGCGGCGCCGCCGGTGATCAGCAAGGTCGCCAAGGCCAGTCGTCCGTTTGCTCCCCGCAGGGAGTTCTCTCTCTCCCGCAAAAGCGAAACGTTCATGACTTTTTCCTCCGGAGAATAGATCTCCTGACAAGGCAAAGTAACGCATATCAGACGATGCGAGGCAACAAAATGAGTCAATTCCACCCCTCGGCACTGGTTTGAGACAGTTTGCGGGGGGATTTTTGCCGCGATATCGGCCCCTGAGGGTACTTTTTGGAGCCATGCTCACGATGCTCGCCGCCTGCCTGCTTTTGGAAACACCCGCCAACCTTGGCGTGCCCGGGGGGTCATCTGGAACCCTCTCCCTCCAAATTGCGATCGATGGCTTCGGGGGCACAGATGTCCAATCCGCATCCGCCAACGTTGGCGTGGGTGGAGGATCGAACATCGCCATGGGACCAGACGCGGAGCCATTCAGTTTGGTTCGCATCGACAACGCCCAGTGGTTCTTTGCCGACACCGATCTGCAGTACAGCTTCTTTTGCGGTGCGCTGGGGTGCCTTGATGTCACGGTGCAATTGCGAAACATTCGCGCCACCTTGTTGAACCCAACCCTGGCCGGTTTGGATGGTGCAGGCCGGGCCAATTTTGATGCCAATTGGCTGCTGGAGGCGGACTACGTGTTTTCCAGCGCATTGTTTGATTCCAGTGGATCCATCTCCACCCCAACTGCACCGGGATACGCCGCCACTTTTGATATTGGCAATGGCAACGTGACCATGCGCGACATCGGCTTGGGTGCGATCAACTCAGAGGTGCCTCCGGATTCGCTGCCTTCAGGATTAAGCGTGTCTTTGCAAACCACGGTGAATTTTGGTGGCACCGTTCAGCAAGGCAACTACACCCCACCCCCGCCTCCCCCACCCCCGGCTTGTGGCGGTGGCGGCGCCTGCGCGGACCCGCACGGCCCAGGCTGCGATGACCTCGACTGCTGCGTGACCGTTTGCGAAATCAACCCTGCGTGCTGCACCGACGAATGGGGGCTCGATTGCATCGCTCTCGCTGGAGAGTTCTGCGGGGCCGTGCCCAGCAACGACCGCTGTGAAAATGCTCGCCCACTCGAACTGGGGCGGTTCCCCTTCACCAGCCTGAACAGCGACACCGATGGCCCTCCGTTGATCACCTCATGTGGCGACCAAGCCACCGCCATTGCGTTCACGGGTGACGTCTGGTTCAGCCACACCCCGTTCCAAGACAACGGTGTGGTGGTCTCCACCTGCAACCATGCCGATTTTGACACTCGAATTGCCGTGTACGACGGCTGCGGCGGCACCTTGTTGGCGTGCAGCAATGATGAAGGCCCTTGTGGTCAACCCAGCCGATGCAGTTTTGTTGGCGTGGCCGGCCAAACGTATCTCATTCGGGTTGGCGGACCCTTTGGACGTGGTTCTGGTGAAATTGACATCGCTTGGGGCGATGTTCCTTCTCCCATCGAATCACCGCTCGCTGTCGACAGCTCCACTGGTCAGGGATACGCCATGTTTGGACTCGGAGCCGGAAGCAGTTGGCAAGACATCCTTGATCTGGCCGAAGGCCTTGGTGGCAGCCCCGCCACATTGACCACGCCAGAAGAGAACGAGTTCGTCGTGAACCACATGACCCCCACCCAAGTCGGTGGCCCCACCGCCATCGGATTGGTGCAAGAAGGCGATGATGAACCGCTTGGCGGCTGGCGATGGCTCACCGATGAACCACTGGATTGGACCAACTGGCGGCCCGGTGAACCCAACGAAACCCCTCTTGGTGAAGACTTCGGCATGATCTATCCCGACGGGACGTGGAACGATCAAGTCAACGCGTTTGGCAACGTGTTGTTGGAGTTCGAAGATCCCTCGGAGGTTCTCGAACGCAAGTGGAAACTGCAAGATGGCGGGACCGGAAGCACCTACCAAGCAATCTTGTTGCCCTCCCCTGTGGGTTGGAACGAGGCCGCGGGCTACGCCGAGTCATTGGGAGGAACTTTGGCTGACTTCGAGACCGCGGCTGAAGCACAGTGGGTGTTTGATCGACTGGGCAGCTTGACCAAACTGTGGAGCCAAACGTATTACAACGGTGGACCGTGGACCGGATTGCGGCTTGAAAACGGAACCTGGACTTGGCGCAGTGGGGCCACTTTGGATTGGGTGCCGTGGTATCCAGGAGAGCCGAACGGTACTGGCACCGTGGTCAGCTTCTACAACATCAACGGTGGGCCAAGACTCACGTTGGACGACACTTTCGAATCAGATGCACGGCGGGGCTTGATTGTGGAATTCCCAGCGGTTGATGCCACTTGTCCGGGAGATGTCAATCAAGACAACCAAGTCGACTTCGCGGACCTGATTCTGATCTTGGCCAATTGGGGCGCGTGCGACAGTTGCGAGGCCGATGTTGACGGGGACGACATCGTTGGATTCTCAGATGTTTTGGCGGTGCTGAACAGCTGGGGCGCCTGCGAGGAAACGCCCTAAGAAATTTGTCAACAGCTCAACGTTAAGGCGCGAACCAAGTCCATACTTGGCGACGGAGTATCTGTCGGTTGGTCACCGATTGCGGGGGCAGCGGGACCAGCCGGCACTCCAACGAAAAAACAATCATGTGCGGGGAAAATGAAAGCACGTGAAACAGGGGGGAAATGGACAACATGTGGACTTGGTCAATCACTTCAACCGCGGTGGCCGCACTGGCGGCCCCCTTGGTGCTGCGAGAATGCACCGTGCAGATTCCGGGACTACCACCACTGATCATCAGTGAAGACGACGACCGGCCGACCCCGAACACGGTGAAACGATGTGAACCACCGACGTACAAGAAATTTGGTTGCCGGTGGGAACTGTGGTGCGAAGACGGCTCCCCCGTGTACGCCCGGTGCCCACAAACAGGTGAACGTCGGTTCATCCGTGAACCACATGATGCCTCACCCCCAATTTTGGACCACGACATGGACAGCACGTTCCATTGGCAATGTCCGGGACCAATGGATCTCCAAGAGCCATTGACGCAGCGATTGGCTCGCTTGGGCGTCCGCCCCTCCGATGCCTCGCCTGTGGGCTGGTCGTTGGTTTCCGATGTTGAAGGATGGATGAGAGGCGAAATCATCGCCCCGTGGCCCGGTGCGATCGACCAAATGTGGGCAATGCAACCTCCATCATCGATGTGCGTCTCGGGGCAAGAGTTGAGCCTCGACGACGGGCGAACGGTGGTTCACACCGTGCTGGAAGGTCCGCCGGAAGCTTGTCAACAGTGGATTGAAGCGTGGAACCTGGCCTGGCACGCCAACCCCTCGCCCATGCCTCCACCAAGCAGTCCCTAAAGCCCGCGGACGAAGGTCGGAGGCGCTCACCCGGAGTGTCGTGACGCTTACGCGGCCGCCGGCTGAGGACGCCGGAAGACCAGTGTGGAATCATCTGAAGCATCAGCCACAAACGTGTAACCCTCGACGTTGAAGGCCTTCAGATCTTCGGTGGACTTCGGTTTGGCTTGCAACATCCAACGGGCGAACATGCCCCGCGCCGGCTTGGCAAACGCCGCCAAAGTGCGATGCTTCCCACCTTTGGTTTCTTGGAAAGCACAGGTGATCGACGGCACGGGCAAGGCATCCCATTGCACGGCCTTGGCGTATTCCGCGCTGGCCAGATTGACGATGGCCTTGGACTTGGCTTGCTGCAGATCTTCGGTGAGGGCCGCGGTGATTTGTCCACCCCACCAAGCGGGCAGGCCACGTCCACGCTCGTGGTCCAACTTGGTGCCCATCTCCAAGCGGTGCGGCAAAATCATGTCGTGTGGACGCAACAGCCCGTACAAGCCGGAAAGAATTCGGAGATGGGAAGCCGCACGTCGATGCTCGGTTGCCTTCCAGCCGTCGACCGCGAGACCTCGGTAGACATCACCCTGAAACAAACACACCGCTGGTTCAGCTTCTCCAGTGCACGTTCGCTTCCACGTGGCAAACCGCTGCACGTTCTCTTCCGCCAATGACGCGCTGATGTGCATGAGTTCGGACAAGCCTGCGGCATCGAAGGTGCGCATGATCTCCACCAGCTTTCGGCTCTCGTTGGCCATCCGAGGCGCGGTGGTCTCAATGCTCTTCGGCAGAGGACAGGTTCCAAGACGTTTGGCTGGTGAGATGACAGCAAGCATGAGAAAAGCCTAGTCCCTGGCATCAGCTTGAGGTGGATTCTCCGCCGGGTCTGCTTCCTCTTCGGCCCAGTAAGGCACATCGCCCAGTCCTGGTCGGGGCCAAGCCCCACGAGTGGCCCGGCGCAGATCGCCACGGACTTCCAGCCTGAGCTTCTCCACTTCACGCTTCAGGTGTTCCAACGCCTCGACCTCTTCCATGGCCCCCAACACCTCGGCTGAAATCGGTTCTCCAATTCGCATGCCGATGGCCGCCCCCAACCGAGGCCATTTTTGGTGTCGGCTCCATGCATCCCACGCCCCATCGATGGCCAACGGCACCACGGAGGCGTTGGTTTTGCGAGCCAACAACAACACCCCGCCTCGGAAGCGACCCATCCGACCATCGTTCGTTCGTTGGCCCTCGGGGAAAATCAACACGCATCGTCCGGCTTCCAACTCGCGGATGGCCGCGCGAAGCGCACGCCCCCCTCCGCGGGCGATATCCAAAGGGATCGCGCACATGAAACGGATCAAGGCCCCAAAAGGTTTGAAGGCAAAGAGCCCTTTCCGAGCGAGAAAGGCACAAGGTCGCCGTCGAACCAGAACGCCAACCAGCGGCGGGTCCAACAACGACTGGTGGTTCATGATGTAAATCAGCGGCCCCTCCGGAGGCAAGGCATTTCGATTCCACATGCGAAGGCCATGCCACAATCGACCCCACAGCTCCACCACACCTCGGAGGCACTTCCAGACGATGAACCGCCGCAATGGGTGCATTCCCGGAGCAGGGTTGATCCGGCGCGAGGCAAGGGGTTCGGACGATCCAGGATCCCGGGCATCCTCCACAGCTTGCACCATGCGATGCACCACCGCCGCTTGATCCAAACGTCCGGTGTCGATGTCCACCGAACCAGGGGCACGCACCAAGGGCGCTTCCTCTCGGCTTTGGTCGCGCTGGTCCCGATCTTCGAGATCTTGACGAACCGCTTGGGCGTCGGCGAATTTCCCCTGGGCTTCCAGTTGGCGAATTCGACGCTCGGCCCGGATTTCCACCGGAGCCGTCAAGAAGAAGCGCACCAATGCATCAGGAAAGACCACCGACCCTTGATCCCGACCTTCACTGACCAACCCTTCGCATGAAGCGGCCACATCGCGTTGCAACTGTTTCAATCGATCCCGAACCGGAGGGTGAATGGCAATGGCCGAAGCCGCCGCTGAAACATCCAAATCGCGGATGCGATGGCCAACCCCACGGCCCTCGAGTTGAATTTCGGGAGGCGAGGCGGACCAATCAAAATCAACCTGGATGCTCTGCACTCGCTTCGCAGCCACTTTCGGATCGGCGGGATCTTCACCCGCCTCGAGCATGGCCAGCGCCGCGGCCCGGTACATCGCACCGGTGTCCAGAAATTGCCAACCCAAAACCTCCGCCAACTGGCGGGCCGCCGTGGATTTCCCGGTGCCGGCCGCACCATCGATGGTGACGACCATTCCCCGGCTCATGCTTCGGACTCGCCATGGATGGACGTGTGAAGAACGTCACGCATGGTCTTCCATGAACCCAACTGGTTGGCACGGATCGGATGCAACGCAATGGTGTTTTCGTACCCCACCCCCTGCAGAAGCTCCACCAAAGCGGGAATCAATTTGACGTCGTCGGCCACCACGCTGGCGGCATAGGGCGCCAATCGACGCATGGTGGCTTCCAAACCTCCATGGGCAATGGCATGCTTGATCGAGGGTTGGATCCCAATCCGGAAGCCCCCCACCAACTTCACCAAGGCCATCAGTCGTTCAGGATCATCGGTCAATCCTTCGTGCGGCAGGAGCATCAGGGTCAGTTCATGTTGCTCGACCTCCGCCATCACTTCTCGCAGGATGGAAGCAACCCGCTCCAGAGAAGGTTCATCGTTGTCGGCGTTCAACGCCACGGAGACATGGCTCGCCCCCAGCCGGACCGCAGCCGCAGCCAATGCATGCATCCGCTCCGCACTGCCCGTGCTGGCTTCGGTCGAGGACAAATCCAACGCCAACCGCTGTTCCAAAACCAAGACGGGACAGCCAAACCGGTCGGCTTGGTCGCGGAGGTGTTCAAAATCCCGCCCCGTGGCTCCGGCCAGCATCGTTGCTGGCACGTTCATGCCCCGGACTTCCAACTCTCTTGCGGCCCACGACGGCAATTCTTGCAATGCCCCAAATGGGGTATCGATACCCGGCTCAAGCCCAAACGCAGCGACAGAAATCGTGGGAATCATTGGTCATCAAGTGTACGCGGCAGGGAGAGGGCTGCGCCGGGGGCACCCAAGAATCCCAACCCCCCACGCGTTGCCGCCGACGCCGCTTTCCTCCCCCCAATTTCCCCCAGAACATGCCCCATGATGCAATGGTGCAAAAGAATTTCATATCCATCGCGAATGACGACGCTGTGGCACAAATTCCGCAATACTTCCTCAACCTGAGCCCATGCCCCAAGCAAACAGGGGGCAAAGCACCCTTCGATGTCTTCCCCTTCCTAGGATGAACCATCAATTCCTTGTTCGGAGAACTTCATGGACACCACCTTCTGCACCGACTCTCACGAATGGGTTCGAGTTGATGGCGACACCATCGAACTTGGCCTGACCGCCCACGCTGTTCAAGAGTTGACCGATGTCACGTTCGTTGAGATCCAGCCCGCAGGCACCATGCTCGGAGCCGGCGATTCACTCGGCGAAGTGGAATCCGTCAAAACCACCAGTGACATCTACGCCCCCGTCGCCGGTGAAATCATCGAAGTCAACGAAGCGGTGGTCGCCAACCCCGCCTTGTTGAATGAGGATCCTTGGGGGGCGGCTTGGTTGGTCAAACTGCGCTGCCCGGACATGTCCGCGCTGGAAGGGCTCACCCCGCGCAACGACTACGAAGCAAAGTTTCCCTCCGAATGATCGACAACCCGCTGCTTGAAGTGGAACAGGTCACCAAGACCTATCACCTTCCTGGTCAAGACGTCCCAGCATTGCGTGGGGTAGATCTGCGCATTGAATCCCCTGGCTTCTACGCCATCATGGGGCCTTCGGGCAGCGGAAAAAGCACCCTGATGCACCTTTGCGCTGCCATGGATGCTCCAGACACCGGTTCCATTCGAGTGGCCGGAACTGAACTTTCTGAACTTGATGAAGCCGGACGAACCAATTTTCGACGTCGCGGCATGGGCATTGTGTTTCAACAATTCAATCTGGTCCCCACCCTAACGGCGTTGGACAATGTGGCCCTCCCCGCTTTGCTTGATGGTGAAGCAGAATCGTCACGAAACGCCCGAGCCATGAAGTTGCTCATTGAAATGGGACTCGAAGACCGGGCCAACCACCGTCCCGACGCCCTCTCCGGTGGAGAGCGACAGCGGGTCGCGATTGCCCGAAGCCGCATCTTCAACCCCCCGGTCTTGTTCGCCGACGAGCCCACTGGAAACTTGGATTCCGTGTCGGGCACCCGATTGCTGCAACAACTTCGTGGCTTGGTCGATGAAGGCCAAACCAGTGTGGTCATGGTGACCCATGAACCCGAAGCGGCTGTGCACTGCGACCACATCTTTGTGCTCCGCGACGGCCAGTTCTCTGAAGATTTTCCCGTGGAGGGCATCGATGCGGCCGGAGTGGCGACTCGCGTCCAGCTCGCGCTCGGGTAGGCCGTGGCGGACGGCCCTCCTGCTCGGCACCGTCGTGATTGCCACGACGCTTTCTGTCATGGTGGCCTGTGGTGCGAAGAGCGCGCAAGGCGCCGTCTCCTCTCGCCTCTCGGATTCCATCGGCAAAGCCACCGCCCGTGTGGTCCATCCTGGTGGCGGTCGGATCGAACGCAGCGTTTTGGAAACCGTCCGCGGTTGGCCCGGCGTTGCGATCGCCGTGGGAAGAATGGACGGCTCGCTCACCCTTGAACGGGCCGATGGTGCCAAGGACCCGGAAACCCAATCCAAACGCCGCGTGGTGGTGGCGGCCGAAGGCATCGAGATTCCGAACGAATACGAGGTCCGAACGCTTCGGGTCGCAGAAGGTGTGCTCCCCACAGGCCCCAGCGAAGTGTTGCTCGACAAGCTTGCGGCCCAAAAGCTCGATGCTGAGGTCGGTACCGAATTGGTGATTCGCCGATTCGGCAAACCTATCCCCTTGAAAGTCACTGGTATTTGGGACCGACCCATCGTTGGGCCTTTGCAGAACCCCACCGCCTTTGTCGAAATCGGCATCTTGGGTGAAGCCATCAACCGCCGAGATGGGCTGGGGACCATCGCCATCGTCCACGAAGAGGAGGTTGACGTCCCGGCTTTCGTCGAAGCACGGAGCAACGAAGTCCCAGAGTTCCTCTCGCTTGAAGCGGCCGACCTGGTGAAGAGTGGCTTCGATCGCCGCGTCCGCGGCGGCGAACTGACCACTTTGGTGGTCAGCGTGATGACCTTCCTCGGGGCAGGATTCATCATCGTCACCGGACTGACCACCGGGGTCTCCGAACGGCAACGCGAATTGGCCGTGCTCCGTTCCGTGGGCGCAACCCGTGGCCAAGTGTTTCGATCCCAAATTCTCTTGGGACTTTGGCTCGGGGTCATCGGCGGACTTGGCGGCATCCCATTCGGATTGGCGCTGACGCGGGTGGTGGCTGAGGTCTACGCCGACAAACTGCCCGATGGCATGCTGATCGACTGGCCGGGCATCGGACGAGCATTGATTGGAGCCACCACCGCTGGTGTATTTGGCGCGGTGTATCCAGCATGGCTGGCCAGCCGAACTACGCCGCTGGACGGCATTTCCAACCTCGCCCGCAACAACAGCAGACGTGACATCCAAGGCGTCACCATTGCCGGCTTCCTTCTGCTGGCCGTGGCTTGGGGCACCGCTTTTGTGGAGCGAGGGGAATCGCGCTACTGGTACTACCTCTACGCGGGCTTGCCGAGTTTGCTCTTGGCCGCCTTCGCGCTGTCGGTGCCGTTGCTCACGGCCTTTGCCGCTTTTTTTGGTCGGCCCGTGGGTCGGCTCTTGGGTCTCCCCGGTGATGTCATCCGCGGGACCATCTTGACCACCCCCTTCCGGCATGGCATGACTTCCGGGGCACTGATGCTGGGATTGGCCATTCTCACCTCAGCATGGGCCGTAGGTGTGGCCACTCGGCGTGATTGGATTGATCGCATTCGGTTTGCAGATGGTTTCGCGGTAGACCCCGCGGGATTCAATCAAGAGGATTTGGACGCGGTGCGCGGGTTGGACTTCATCACCGACACCTGTGAATTGAATCGGTTGCCCATCGAGATCGCCGACCAGCAAGTGTTCGGCCTTGAAGAAATTTCTTCAAAGAACGCCATGGGGATTGGATTCGACCCCGAAGTGTTCTTTGCCCTCAACGCCATTGACTGGACGGCTGGATCGCTCGACGAAGCCCTCCCCGCCTTGAAAGATGGCTCTGGGGTACTGGTCGCCGATCGCTTCCAAACCGCCAAAGGCTACGACGTGGGCGATCCCATCACCCTCAAAGTCGGTCGTGCGGAACAGGAGTTCACCATCGTGGGCATCGTGTCCTCGGCCGGGTTGGATCTGGCGACCCAACTCTTTGGAGTTCGGGACCTCTACTCGGAGTATTCCGTCTCCACGGTGTTCCTTGATCGAAAAGTAGTCGCCGAAGTGTTCGGTAACAACGAAGTGCACTTGCTTCAGGCCAATCTCTCGGACGGGGTTGATGACACGGAAGCGGAGCGTCTTATCGCCGAGGCCGCCCCAGGGGTGGTCTTCCGCTCGGGACGGTGGATCTTGGGCACCATTGATGACATCAGCCGAACTTCGATGGCCATCATGACCAGCGTGGCCTTTGGCGCCTTGGTCTTGGCGACGCTGGCCACCGGCAGTGTGGTCGCGGCCAACCTCCGCGGCCGGGCCTTTGAATACGGCGTCATGCGGAGTGTGGGCGCATCTCGTACGGCAGTGGCGCGCATCATTCTTGGCGAAGCGATCATCCTCTCGCTGACCGCGATCGTGATGGGGATCACCCTTGGAATGCATTTCGCCAACTTTGACCGCATGCACTACGCCGGATTGGTTGGGATCGAACTGCGACCCCGGCCCGTCCTGGGACCCACCGTTCTGGGCGCGGCCACGACCCTCGGCATGTGTGTGCTCGCCTCAGCCATTCCGTTACGGAGGCTGCTGAATCAACCCCCCGCCGTACTCGTCGCGGCTGGACGCAACGAATGACCGAGCAGCGCCCATTTCGGATTGTGAGCGACTACGCACCAACCGGAGACCAGCCCGCCGCCATCGAAGCGCTGACCAAAGGCGTGCTCGCCGGTCAGAAGCACCAAGTGCTCTTGGGTGCCACCGGAACGGGAAAGACCTTCACGATGGCCAACCTCATCGAGCGGGTTCAACGTCCCACCTTGGTCCTCTGCCACAACAAGACGTTGGCCGCACAACTGTACGAAGAGATGAGGGCGCTCTTTCCTGACAACGCGGTCTCGTACTTCGTGTCGTACTACGACTACTTCCAGCCTGAGGCGTACATCCCCCAACGCGACATCTACATCGAGAAGGATTCGTCTCGGAACGATGATTTGGATCGCTTGCGTCTCGCCGCCACCAGCAATCTCCTGTCTCGGCGGGACACGATTGTGGTGGCTTCCGTTTCTTGCATTTATGGATTGGGTTCTCCAGAGAACTACCGAAACCGAGTCTTGACCATCACCCGCGGTGACGCCGTGGACCGTCGTGAATTGCTGTTGAGCCTGGTCGACATGCAGTACGGCCGCAGCGAACTCGATTTTCAGCGTGGTCAATTTCGAGCCCGAGGTGATGTCATTGAAGTTTGGCCCGCCTACGAGCAATACGCCGTCCGCATCGAACTGTTTGGGGACGAGGTGGACCGGATCGAGTTGGTCGAACCCATTTCCGGCGAGGTGCTGGCCACGGAATCGCAGGTCTTTCTTTTTCCCGCGGTGCATTACGTGCTGGACAAAGATCGACTGACCGACGCTTTGGACCGCATCAAGGCCGAGCTCGACGCACGCGTGTTGGCTTTACGCAGCGAAGGCAAACTGCTCGAAGCCCAACGGTTGCTCTCTCGAACCAAGTACGACTTGGAAATGCTCGAAGAAGTTGGCTTTTGCCAAGGCGTGGAAAATTACTCAGCCCAACTCGAAGGCCGACCCAAAGGCTCCAGGCCGCACGCCATGCTCGATTATTTTCGATTCGCACCCGATGGCAACGCCAATGACTGGCTGCTTCTCATCGACGAGTCCCACGTCACGATTCCCCAAGTCCGGGCCATGTACAACGGCGATCGCGCTCGCAAACAAGTGCTGGTGGACCATGGCTTCCGCCTGCCGTCAGCGATGGACAACCGGCCGTTGAAGTTTGAAGAGTTTGAAGGGCTGGTCCCGCAGGTGGTGCATGTGTCGGCCACGCCAGGGCCCTGGGAACTGGAGCAAGCCGATGGCGTGGTGGTGGAACAAATCATTCGTCCCACCGGTCTGCTTGACCCTACGGTTGAGGTTCGACCCGCTCGGGGACAAGTGGAAGACCTGGTGGAAGAATGCGCTCGCATTGCCGCCGGTGGTGACCGAACGATCGTGACGGTGCTGACCAAGCGTTTGGCCGAAGATCTGTGTCGCTACCTTGAGGGTCGAGACTTGCGAGTTCGGTGGTTGCACTCCGAAGTGGAGACTCTGGAACGACTGGAAATTCTTCGCGCCTTGCGTGAAGGTGACTTCGATGTGCTCGTGGGGGTCAACCTGTTGCGAGAAGGATTGGATCTCCCCGAAGTGGTCTTGGTGGCCATCATGGATGCGGACAAGAGCGGCTTCTTGAGATCACCCACCAGCATGATCCAAACCATTGGGCGTGCCGCTCGGAACGATCGGGGTCGATGCATCATGTACGCCGACAAGATGACCCCCGAAATGCAGCAAGCCATTGACGAAACCGAACGGCGGCGATCCATCCAGATGGCCCACAACGAAGCCCACGGGATCACGCCCACCACCATTCAGAAAGAAATCCGTACCGGGATCGAGGATGAATTGGCTCCGAGCCGAGAAGCCCGAAAGAAAGCGACTCGCGGCATCAATACCAACAGAGTGGACCGGGAGGCCTATCTGGAAGCCTTGCGCGCCGACATGATGGATGCCGCCGCCGATATGAAGTTTGAGCGGGCAGCCATGCTCCGGGATCGGATCCAAAAGGTTGAAGCATCCGAACCGGACGAAGACGGCACAATCGTTCAAGCCGATTTCGAGGACGATGAACCTACGGGCAAAAGTCGCCAAGGGAAGGGTCGACGCCGAACCCGGGGCTGAGAACCCGAAGGTAAGATTCTCCATCTCGCATCGAGAAAAGGAGTCACCGTGCCCAAACCCCCCGCTTGCCCTGACAAAGTCAACGTGTTGCTCATCGGCGGTGGCGGCCGAGAACATGCTTTGGGATGGAAGCTGAAAAAATCTGGGCGGCTGGGGAAACTGTGGATCGATGCCAAGAAGCATGGCGGCCTCTCGCCACTTGGGGAGTGCTGCCCCATATCAACCTCAGGCCCCTTCCACGAGAAATCGAACGACCTGTTTCAGCTCCGAAACTGGTGCGATGACAACAACATCCAACTGGTTGTGGTCGGCCCCGAAGTGCCGCTGGCGGATGGGATCCACGATGCCTTGGCCACGGACACACGATTGGTTTTCGGCCCCACCGCCGATGGCGCCCGATTGGAAGCCGACAAAGGCTTTGCCAAACAATTGATGCGGGCTGCGAACGTGCCCACCGCCGACGCGCGGATGTTCACCAACGCCGAGGATGCCTTGGAATACGTTCGTACCAAAGACGAACCCTGCGTGATCAAAGCGGCCGGGTTGGCGGCCGGCAAAGGGGTCATGATTTGCGGCACACTTGCGGAAGCAGAAGAGGCCATCACCCGCGTCATGGAAGACCGTGAGTTTGGGAAAGCTGGAGACACGCTCCTGATTGAGGAAATGCTTTCTGGTCCCGAGGTCTCCATCTTGGCCCTCACCGATGGCAGTTCGTGCTGGATTCTTGACCCGGCCCAAGACCACAAAAGAGTTGGCGAAGGTGACACCGGACCCAACACCGGTGGGATGGGTGCCTACTGCCCGGCGCCGGTCTTGGATGAAGAACAAATGGCCACCGTGGAACGAGACATCTTGGTGCCCATCTTGGATGCCCTGAAGCGGGAAGGCATTGTCTATCGCGGCGTGCTCTACGCCGGCTTGATGTTGACTAAGGCTGGGCCCAAAGTTCTCGAGTTCAACTGCCGCTTTGGTGACCCAGAGTGCCAACCCCTCCTGGCCCGACTCAAAGGGGACATCATCAAGATCCTCTGGGATACCGCCGCGGGGAACCTCGCAAACACCAGCATTGAGTTTGACGAGCGCCCAGCGTGCTGTGTTGTGATGTGCAGCGCGGGATACCCCGGCGCCTACGAAAAAGGCAAAGCCATTCAAGGCATTGATGCCGCGCAGCAACTTGGGGCCCCGGGCGAACAAGTGATTGTCTTCCATGCCGGAACAAAGCACGAAGGCGGAGAAGTCGTGACGAGCGGCGGCCGCGTGTTGGGGGTCACCGCTTTGGCGAAAGATTTGGATCGAGCAAGAGCCTTGGCCAATGAAGCGTGCGCCGTCATCGAGTTCGAAGGATCTTTTTTCCGATCGGACATCGGAGCAAAAGCGGACACCGAATCCTGAGGATGCTCAGACCGCGGCCGGAGCGAGCACCGAAAGCACCTTGCGTGCGGTCGCCTCACCGTCGAGCGGGAAGTCTCGCCCCACGCTGAAGCGCAAACTTGATCCAGCCATGGCTTCATCCATGCCTACCGCGAGAAGCGAATGCATGGGCTCCATCGATCCAGATGCGCACGCACTTCCCGCACTGCACGCCACCCCAGCCTCGGAAAGTTGCAGCAGCAATCCTTCGGCCGGTCGACCTGGGAAACCCAAACAACTGGTGTTCCACAGACGATGGGCACACTCACTGTGCACGACCAGTTCAGGGATGGCCGACCGCATGGTCCGTTCGAAGGCCGGCTGCCACTTCGCACATTCCGCTGGGGCATCACTTTCCAACCAAGCTTGGGCAAGTCGAGCGGCCACCCCAAGGCCAACCACACCGGGAACATTTTCGGTGCCGCCACGCCGCTCACGCTCTTGTGGCCCACCGATGTTTTGGGGAGACAAACGAAGTCCAGGACGAACCACCAAGGCACCAATACCTTTCGGGCCATGGAACTTGTGGCCACTCAACGTCAACAAGTCGACGGGGACTGCAGACAAATCCACGGGGATCCGGCCGATGGCTTGGATGGCATCCGTGTGGAACCGCACCCCATGGGCTCGACAGACCGCACCGATCTCAGCAATGGGCTGAACCACTCCGGTTTCATTGTTGGCCCACATCACACTGGCCAGCGCCGTGTTCTCGGGATCAACCGCAATCGCCTCTTCAACCACTTTTGGACGAACAATGCCACAGTCGTCCACGGGAAGGTTGACCAATTCGCAACGACCAAGGCGATCCAAGCGCTGAACACACTCGCGTACCGCGGCATGCTCCACTTCCGCCACCAGGACCCGGCGTCGATCGGGCAGCGCATCAAGTGTTCCCGCAATGGCAAGGTTGTCCGACTCTGTACCACCGCTGGTGAACACAATTTCTGACGGACGAACCCCAACCAAAGCAGCCACTTCACCCCGGGCCAGTTCCACTCGGCGCCGCGCGGATTGACCGGCACGGTGAAGGCTGCTGGGATTGCCATGCTCATTCATGCACGACACCATGGACTCGATCACTTCCGGGTGAGCGATGGTCGTAGCGTTTGCATCCAGGTAGACAGATTCAGCGTGGGTCATGGCATGGTTTCCGGTGCTTCGGCACAACTTAAGTCAAACCGGCTCCTCTTGAAGCGAATCTTCTGGGTCGCCTGACTCAGCATCCGAGAGCGGCACACTCCAGCCATCGGCCAATTGATGCCGTTGCAGCGAGCGAACCACCAGCACCAGCAAGGGCAACAGCAACATGGCAAAGACGGCACAAACCAACCAAATCCGGACCGAAGGCACTCCGATGATTCGAAGCATCTGGAAGATTGCGATCCCAACCAACCCAGGCAGGAAGGTGGAAGCGTTCCAAGTGCCAAGGAAGCGACCTCGTTCCGCAGCCGGAGCCAAATGCTGGATCAAGGCCAGCAAGGGCACCAAGTAGAAGCCTGCGCCGATCCCGCCAATAGCCAAGGCCAAACAATTGACCGCGTACAACATCATCCCATCTCGAGAGGCCAAGAACCCTTCAGCGCTGCTGGCCGTCGGCAAGAGGCCGCAGAGGCCAAAGCACACCCCCAAACAGACCACCCCCGCGGCCGCCAAGCCCAACCGAATGCGTTTGCCCGAGAGCAGTCCAGCCAGAACACAACCAGTTCCAATCGACAGACCCAAGAGCCCCTGCATGGCCGAGACCAAGGTTTCAGAGACCCCCAACACTTCTCGATAATCGGGGAGCAAGACGATGGCGATGTGAGCGATGAGATAAAAAGCCGCGTCGGCGATCACCAAAAGAAGAAGCGGCGACTTGGACATGGCCACCAGCGAACGCCAGTAATCAGCAAACAAAGCATCAACAATCCGATGGGTCATGCTTCGTGCTTTGGGGAACACCACAAGTTGTGGAGACATCGGTGGCACCATCGGCAACGGAAGCAGGGCCAACAAGCCAAGTCCGGCCACAATGAGAACCATCAAGCCCGGCAACCAAGCCACACCTGGCGACTCGGGGCCCAGTGCGACCGTGGGGTCCGTCGAGCGTGATGAATCCACCACCAATGGCAAGGTGACCTGCGGGACTTCTTTCGAGACGGAAGCAGAATCAAGATCGGGCTCCGCGCTGGTCAAGATCAACTCAACCGACCGGGAAGGACCCTCGGAAGCCTCTGCAACTTGGGACGCAACTGACTGCGGCAAGGTGCTGACCCATGGTCCTTCGGGGAACGGTTGAGCAAAAACCAAGGTGGTCTCTCGGTCAAAGCCCGTACCGAGCAACTGACCCTCGATGGCGGAAGCCTCTCGCAACGGACCGCCCCCCGAGATGTAGGAGATCTGCAAGGAAGAGGCACCATCATCCGCCGCGCCTTCTCCTGAAGACTGGTCGACCAGAGGCGCAACGGCATCCACCCGAACGGGATCGCCAAGCCAGTGTTCATAAATGGGCCCCCCCGCCAACATGCCCACGATGACGGCCACATTGGTGGCCATCGACGTGATGCCATTGGCCTTGGGCAAATCACGCGGGCGAATCAGCGCCGGGATCAACCCATACTTCGAGGGGCCAAAAAAGGAGCTTTGCAAACCAAGCAAGAACATGGCCGCCAAGCCGATCACGACGCTGCCCTTCAGGAAGGCCAGCAACGCCAAGAGCGCGACCAAGACTTCGAGGGATTTGACCCCCCGCACCATGAGGCGCATGCCAAAGCGGTCGGTCAGTCGACCCGCAAATCCGGAAAGCAAAATAAACGGAATGGTCAGTCCATACGCCGCCCACGCTTGACCACCGGGGCCAAGCAAGCCTCCCCAAATACCACCCGCAGCCAAAGCAAAAGAAAGGGTGCTTTTCAGGATGTTGTCGTTGAGCGCGGTCAGGAACTGAATCAACGTCAAGCCAAGGAAGCCAGGTTGAAGCACTCCGCGCTTCGGAGGGTGTTCGGATGGGGACTGAGCCTCAGACACGAAGGGGAGGATACGTCGAGCCGCTGGCCTAGGGTCGCAGTCGGGAGGGCCACGAGATCAAAAAAGCCCCGCAAATGCGGGGCTTGAGAGTGCGGATGAGAGGGCTCGAACCTCCACGGGATTTTACTCCCACAAGAACCTGAATCTTGCGCGTCTGCCAATTCCGCCACATCCGCGTGACGTGAGGGGAGATTCTACCACGAGCCACATGAACGTCGAGGCCGATGATTTGGCATCAAAAGGCAGCCAAGGTGGGCCGACTTCGAGGGCAAGACGAAATCACGAATTCGATGTGATCAAACCTCCACAGCGGCCGCGTCCGTCTCTGCAACATCTTCTGATTCCATTTCCGATTCCGGAAGGACACCGCGAGCGGCCAGAACTTTCTCACGAATTTCAGCCGCCGCCTCGGGATTGTCGCGAAGAAATTGCTTGGCGGTCTCCCGGCCTTGTCCCATTCGGACGTCGCCCCAAGAGAACCAGGCACCGCTCTTCTGGCAAATCCCTTCGATGACGGCCAAGTCCAGCAAGTCACCACTCCACGAAATGCCTTCGTTGAACATGATGTCGAACTCGGCTTGCTGGAATGGAGGCGCGATCTTGTTCTTGACCACCTTGCAACGAACGTGATTTCCGATGGCCTTGTCGCCATCTTTGATGGAACCGATGCGTCGAATATCAATCCGAACCGACGAATAGAACTTCAAGGCCCGACCACCAGTGGTGGTTTCGGGGGAACCAAACATCACCCCAATTTTCTCGCGGATCTGGTTGATGAAGATCACCGTGCATTCGCTTCGGTTGATCGCACCCGTCAATTTTCGCATGGCTTGACTCATCAAGCGGGCTTGCAAGCCAACGTGCGAATCCCCCATGTCGCCTTCGATTTCAGCTTTCGGAATAAGCGCCGCCACCGAGTCCACCACGATGACATTGGTGGCATTGGACCGTACCAGCAACTCGCAAATCTCCAGTGCTTGCTCACCGGTATCCGGCTGCGAAACCAACATCTCTTCGACGTTGACACCGATGCGTCGCGCCCAAGTGGGATCCAAGGCATGTTCGGCATCGATGAAGGCCACCACGCCGCCAGCCTTTTGGGCTTCCGCGGCAATGGTGAGGGCAAGGGTCGTCTTACCACTGGACTCCGGGCCAAACACTTCGACGATTCGACCTTTGGGAACCCCTCGGCCACCAAGGGCCAAGTCCAAACTCAACGAACCAGTCCCAATACCGGGAGGGGCGGTCAGCCCATCCCCTTCGAGACGCATGATGGAACCTTTGCCATAGGTCTTTTCAATTTGGGCCAGGGCCCGATCCAACGCGGCTTGGCGACCGGCGGATTCTGCGTCAGGGGCGGGGGTAGTGGTTTTTTTGCGTGCTGCCATGGCTAAAGCGTGCTCCTTGCTGTTCGCTCATCTCATCCAGAGTGGCTCGTCGGAACATTGGGCCGACGGGCCGTGGGGGTTTGTCCTGCAGCAGCCTAGGACGCCGTCGTCCAAGCGGTGGATCTTGCTGCAGATCATGCATCAAACCCCAACCCATCCATATCCGTTCGGGTTCTGTCAGGGGTCAGAACAGTATCGGCGACACGTCTGAAGTTTGCCCAGTTCGGGGGAATTTTTCTTGCCCGAGACTGACAATCACCGTCAGTCCGACCGCATAATCCTCCCCATATGCGGTTGATGACGTGGAATGTGAACGGTCTCCGAAGTGCCCTCAAAAAAGGACTTCCAGATGTCCTTCAAAAAGTCCGGCCACAAGTCGTTCTGCTTCAAGAAGTTCGGGCGTTCCCCGAAGATCTCCCCGCACCATGGGCCGCCCCCCCCCGGTGGCACGTCGTGTGGAACCCCGCCGAAAGGCCGGGATACAGCGGCACCGCCATCTGGTCTCGATCACCCATTGAAGTCTTGGAACGAGGACTCGGTGGCTCCGACCAAGAGGGCCGGGTCATCGTGGCCCGTACCGGGGGCGTCGTGGTTGGATGCCTCTACCTCCCCAGTGGTTCTTCATCCGAGGCCCGCCAAACCGTCAAAGACCACATGCTCAAGCAATTCACCACCTGGGCGGAATCATGGCGAAAGAAAGCAGAACCTGTGTGCCTTGCCGGAGACTTCAATGTCGCGCCCACTGAACGCGACATCTACCACTGGAAGAGCAACCAAAAAACCAGTGGCTTTCTCCCCCACGAGCGCGCCTGGTTTGCAGACCTCGTGCAACGTGGGTGGCACGACCCCGTACGCGAGCATGCTGGAGAGCGCGATGGCCCGTACACCTGGTGGTCCAATCGCGGACAAGCCCGCGCCCTTGATCGTGGGTGGCGTATCGATCACTGGCTGTTGAACAAAATGGCGACATCGCGATGCTCACGACCGAAGGTTCACCGAGAACTGAGTCTTGGCGTCTCAGACCATGCCCCAGTGACAATTGATCTCAAAGTCGACTGAAGAAAAAAGCCTACAGCCCAATGCAGCGCTCTTTCACCCCTTCACAATGCCTGCAGAAAATATGTTTGCTTCGATTGGTTTTGAGATCACTTTTGAATTGAGCCGCTGGCCAGAGTCTGCTCTCTAACCAGAGGTCGATCGCAGCAGAGTTGCTGACGAGACCGGACAAGTTGAAAACGAAGGCCACCGTCTTGATGCAGTGAAGACGGATGAGGCGATCGTTCCGTCACTACCGACGGGTGGAGGTTGATGATGACGTGCAGCGGAGAGCGCCGAGTACGACTCGGTGAAGTGATTGAAATGGCACAGCGATATCGAGGCTGGAGCCGACGAGAATTGGCTCGGTCGATCGGGAGGGATCCAACCAAGCTGATCCCCTCAACGGGACTGCCCCGACTAGATTTTTTGGTCGAACTGGCGGGCGCCCTTGATTGGGAGGTCGATGATTTGGTGTCGCACCTTTGGGGTGGTGAACGCGATCAAATCAAACCAATTTCCGATCAAGAACTCCCCCCAAACCCAGATTTTCAGACACTCGACAGGTTGGCAAGAGAAGCTCACTTGGCCGGTGAATTCGAGAGAATGATCGCATTGGCCCGAGCCGCACGTTCGAGAGCCCAAACCCCCACTGAGTCTGCACTGAGTTTGAATCGAGAATCAGGTGGCTGGGATGGCCTAGGACGCTTTCGATCGGGGATTCGAACGCTGCGCTCTGGCTTAAGACTCCCAAATGTCGACGGCGATGTGAGGCGGATGATGCAATCCAACCTTGCTGGAGCTCATTATGGCTTGTGGTCACTCGTAGAAGCCCGCGGGACCGCCATTGATCTGATCGACACCTTCCGTCGAAAACCAGCAGAGTGCCTTCGAGATCATCGCTCACTGGCTTTTTCCCACCTCCATGTTGGCCAGTGCGCGAGAAGGCGGCTCGGCGACATGATCGATCAGCAAGACCACTCCGCCAATGCTCGAGTAGCCGTCGATCACCTTCTCATCGCCAAGTCTCACTTTGACCAACTTCATCAAGAGTATGGAGACCAGAGACATGAAGGCATTTCAAGAACATGTTCAGCTGGAATCCTCGAAGCGGAAGTGGCTCTTGGCCATCGAACCGCTGAGCGGGCCATCGACGAGATCCACATGTTGATTGATCTACCTTGTCAAACCGCTGATGAACTCGAAGCCAGAGGCTGGTGCTGCATTTATGCCTGCAATATCGCTCTTCGATCGATCCACCGAGAATCTGACGTCCACCGGCATATGGCCATCCTGACTGATAAGGCACAAGCGGTTGCCGAATCGCTGAACCACTGGCCGCTTCGAGAACGTGTTTTCACGATGGAGCACATGCGGTGGGAAACCTCCGATGGCCCAATGGGCGTCAGGCCCCCAAAAGTGTTGGACCAAGAGGAGTTCAAAACGGTTGCTGGGACTTTATGCCGCTTCCCTTGCTTCAGAGAGCGTGGGTTGACCATTCTTCGTAGCGCACATTTGATCGAAAGTTGACCCCATGCGACCGTTGCATCCACATCACATTCACCCCTCCCTGTCTGAACTCGATCGGCAATTTCTTGTTGGGACGCCCCCGCCGAAGAAAACAATCGGCAATGGCAATGGTGGGAGGCCGAACCACGCAAAGTGCATTTGTATTGCGAGTTGTTTGCTCGCTTTTCTCACAATGCCACCCAACCACGCGAATGCCGATGAGCCCAACTTTGCCTCACATTCCAATCAGGATGTCCTTGACTTCTCTGCCACCAGGCGGGCCAAGAAGAAAAGGCCATTCCCCCCGGGCGAACCTGTGCCGCCTCCTCCTTTGCCCCCGCCTGGAGGCCGTCGAGAAGGTGAAGATCCACGAAGCCAACCGTCTCTCTTGCTGGTCGCCCACCAGCTTCGGGGGTCCGACCACCTTGGGACCATTGATTTTGCGACAGATGAGATGCCCCACTTGACCAAACCTTTCCCAACTGGTCCAAAGAAGGGCTTGGATGCGCCAAACATGATTCCAAGCCCAAGCGGCCTGATTGCACTTCTGCTCGCCGGCCGTCACCGTCGACACCGGATTGCCTATGGTGTTCGCCCCAACCATGGTCGCTTCCACCATCATTTTGTCAGATCTCCACCTGGGGCGAACGACCAGAGCCGCGATCTCTCCTGAATCCATCGCCGCCTTGTGCGCCCCCTTTGATCGGGTGGTGCTGAACGGTGACGTCTACGAAGCCCACCACCCTTCGTTGAAAGAACGCGGCACCGAGGCCTGGCTTTCTTTGCAAGATCAACTCACCAGCGCGGGCTGTGAATTGATCCCGATCGCAGGAAACCACGATGCCAAGGCGTTTGACCGACGTGACCTTCTGTTGGAAGACGGCTTGATTTGGGTCACGCATGGAGACGTCTTGGACGAATGCATCGCCCCCTGGAGTTTGTCGGCCAAACGGATGGCTTCCGCCTGGCAAGCTGCCGCTTCCCAAATGCCCATCCATCAACGCCTGTCTCGAGAGGGGCAATTGGAAATTGCTCGTTTGGC
>PAHO01000036.1 GCA_002705085.1 Phycisphaerae bacterium
CGAACACGAAGTCGATGAACGTCAGCGCGACGAAGCCGTCCGCTTGGCGTTTGAGAACGCTGGCAAACGGGTGCACGCCCATCACACGCAAACGCTCCTCCCCCCCGACGCTGTACAAACGGGAACCGGAGGCCCGTACAAGGTCTTCACGCCCTACAAACGCTCGGTGCTCAAGCACCTGACCTCCGAGGAGGATCTGACGGTGGATCTTCGGCCGCCGTCGCAGCCCAAACCGTGCGAGGCCAGCGGCACCATCCCTGATGCCATCGAAGGCACTGGCACCACCGTGGAACTCGGGGCTTTTGACCTGAATGAACAAGAAGCCCTGGCGTCGCTGGAAGCCTTCCTTGCCAAACGAGGCGGCCAGTACGAAGCCCAGCGCAACTTCCCCGCCGTGCCTGGCACCAGCGCTTTGGGCGTGGCTTTTGCCCTGGGCACCCTATCGCCGCGTACGGCCTACGCCCACGCCCTCCGCCGACTTTCATCCCACCCCAATGACGCCGAAGGCCTCGACACGTGGATCAGTGAGTTGGTGTGGCGCGACTTCTACCGCCACGTTCTCTTTCACTTCCCGCGGGTGTGCATGAACCGGCCCTTTGATCTTTCAACCGAATCGGTCGAATGGCGCAACAACGAAGATGAATTCCAAGCCTGGTGCGAAGGACGAACCGGCTACCCCCTGGTGGATGCCGCCCAGCGGTGCTTGGTGGCCACCGGCTGGATGCACAACCGCCTGCGCATGGTGACCGCGCAATTCCTGACCAAACACCTGTTGGTGGATTGGCGCTGGGGCGAACGCTTCTTTGCCCAGCACCTCGTCGACTACGACTTTGCCAGCAACAACGGGGGTTGGCAGTGGTCTTCCTCCACCGGCACCGACGCCGCGCCGTACTTCCGGGTGTTCAACCCCATCAGCCAAAGCGAGAAGTTCGACGCGGACGGTGCGTTCATTCGAAAATGGGTTCCAGAGTTGGCCGAGCTGCGCGGCAAAGTCCTGCACGACCCCTCCCGCATCGCCCCGCTCTTGCGATCGGATCTGGACTACCCCGAGCTGATCGTGGCACAAAAGTTTGGCCGGCAACGGGCCATTGACGCGTTCAAGACGGCCCGGGCGTCGCTTTGACCAAAACCTTCGGGTTGGCGAAGACCAAATCCACATCCTCGGAACCATGCAACTGGAAAGCGAAGTGCCCTTCGGTACCCAGAGCCTTGTCCCGCAATTGCAACGTTCGCTGGCCATTGAAGTCGACCGCCACCAAATCACCCACGCAGTGGATTTCGTAGCGGTTTGGCCCCGGCTTGAAGTCGTGCGGCCACCCTTCACCGGACCGGGGGTAAACCCATCCACGCCCGTTCGTTTCGTAGAGCCCCGCAGCCCGTCGTCCTGGACGACCGTCCACCTCACACTGGATGCCCGTGATGCCGCTGAACCCTCCGGCTTTGGCGCGGAAGTACACCCCGCTGTTGCCCGCCGTCCATTCGCAGTCGACCGAGAGCACAAAATCCTGCCAGGGCGTGGTGCTGAACAGCAATCCGTATTCCGGATTGGATCGCACTTGGGTGCCGCGGGCGCGTTGGGAGTTGGTGGTCCAGGTGCCACCGCCCCGGGGCGCGAAGTCTGTGGTGAAATCCAGCGATCGCCATTCGTGCCGGCCTCGGTCTTCGATCTTCAGGTTCTTCCATTCGATGTCGCAGGCACCAGAGTGCACCTGCAGCGCGATCACCCCCTCGACGCGATCGGCATCGAGGTAGTCGGCCACCGGCACGCCGTTCACCCACGATCGAATACGCGGCCCTTCGCAAACGATCCGGTAGGTGTTCCAGGCACCGTTGCGGAAGGCCGCCTGGGCTTTGGGTCGACCTTCCAAGTTCTGACGCCACCCGCCAAAGCGTTCGCCGTAGACCCCGCCTGACCAGCGGCGGTCCGAGGTGTCCACTTCAATTTGGTAGCCGCTGACCGCGCGACCGTCCTCGGTCACTTCGCTGCGAATTTGCACACCACTGTTCCCCCCCGGGTTGATGTTCAGGTCGACTTCGAGTTCGAAATCCCCGTAGGTCCGAGGCGAAACCAAAAAAGAATTCACCGACTCCCCGCCACGTCCGATGAGGGTCTCACCATCCATCACAAAGGCCGCGGGACCAACCGACGTCCACCCGGCGAATGGCCCTTCGGTGAACAAAGGGTCGGCGGCCGAAATCAGGGCTGAACCCACGATGGAGCAAAGAAGCGTCATGGCGGCATCCTAATGGGCATCTTCTCGGACTTTTTGACCGCGGACGTCCGAGAATGATTGAAATCTTGACGAGGTCTTGAATCGTTGCGGGCGTTGACGAAGAACTTTGGGTGGCACCACCGCCACTCTCTGTACTCCCTCGCGAAAGGAACCCCATGCCCTTTGATTACGAACGATTCCGTGAACGACTCTTCCCCGCATTGCTCGCGGGCGACCGGCGCCAAGCCCGCTTGGTGGCGGCCAATGCTCGAGAGCAAGGTGCCAAAGCCGAAGACCTCGTCACCCAAGGCTACTTCCCCTTGCTGAAAGAACTCGCCGCCCTCTACCGGTCGGATCGGGTTTCGATGCTCGCCCACCACTACGCCACTCGGATCATGCACAATTTGCTCGAGAGCTCTCAACTCGAATTCTGCGTGCAAGAACCCAACCAGCGACGGATCCTCATCTTCTCGGGATCTGCTTCCTTGGAAGAACTGCAAGGCTTGATTGCCGCAGACATTCTGGAGGCCGAAGGCTGGGACGTGCGATTCGGTGGCGGCGGTATCGCGGCTGACGAAGTGCTCGAAGAGTGCGGCCGTCAACGCCCCGACGTGCTGTTGATCTTTGGCGCGAACCAACAAGACGCACCCAACGTGCGCTCGATCATCGACACGGTCAACACGGTTGGGGCCCATCCCAACATGAAGATCGTGGTCGGTGGCGGCGTCTTCAGCCGAACCCAAGAACTCACGGGCGTCTCGCTCGGCGAGCAAATTGGGGCCCACGCTGAAATCAACAACCCCGAAGATCTGGTCGAAGGCCTCGAAGTCTTCTACGGCGAAGAAACCGCCGTGAAAGTCGCCTAAGACCATTCACCGCTTTGCGAAGGACGCCACGGACGCGCTCAGCGCGTCCGTGGTTGTTTTTTGGGGCCCATTCACCCCCGCAAACGCCCGGCTGCAGCCGAAACCCGATCCAGCAGCGGAGAAGCATCCAGCCCGGTGCCTACCGCTTCTCGCATCCAAGCATCGGGGGTAACCCGACCAATGCCGCAAATTCGCAGCGTCTCTGCTGCCAAGTCACGACCTTCGACGAACGTTCTGATTTGCTGGGCCATGACCAGGCCAATCACGTAGTCGGCGAGGTACAAGGGGTACGCCACCGAATGCTCGTAGGCGGCCATCAAGTGGTAGGGGTCGTCGCCGTACCGGTCGCGGAAGAATCGATCCCAGACCCGGCCGGCTTCGGCCACCGCTTCATCGCGAAGTTCCGCTGGGGTGGCTTCGGGGTGGTCGTAGAGCCACCGCCAAATGCGAATCTCCAGCAAGGCCGGTCCCGCAATTTGGCAAGCATTGAGCATGCTGGTGGCGGCGGCGATATCACTGGCCCGATCGCCCGACTCCGCAATGCCAAGGACCGCCCGGGCTTGGTGCTGGTACAAGAACGCAAAGGCTTCGGTGCATGCGGTGTTCGGCACTCCCCGCATCGCCGGTCGGGGTCGATGCGTTGAAATCACTTGCTCGAGACAGTGCCCAAGTTCGTGCATCCCCGTATCAAAGCCGTCCCAACCCAACGTGTCGGGCAAACGGTTGGTGCGGAGCCAACTGTGGAACTCGGGCAAGGCCGGGCGAACCGCATGACCCGCGCCGCGGGCAATTTCGACATCGATGCGAGTCCCAAGGAACTCCGCCTCCTCGTCGCCAAAGCCGAGACCACGCAGAACTTCCGGCAATGCAGCATCGAACGCGTCCTCGTCGGGGAACCGCTTGGCCACAATCGCATCCAGTTCACGGCTTGGACGATCGTCACCCAATTCTTCGAAGTACACATCGTGGGCTTCGAGGGGACGCCCAAGCTTGGCCTCCACCACATCAAGCAGTTCATTGCGGGCCGCGGAATCGAGCAGCGTCTCAATCAACGCCACCACTTCGGTCTCGGAAATTTCTCGCTGCAAATCGAAGCGGCGTCCCAGAACGGTGGGGTGCTTGGGGTGGTACGGATCCAGCTCTTGCTGAACGCGGAATTGCGCCAACCAATGCTCGTACCGCGCAAGATCTTCATCCTCGTTGACCACGCCATCGATGGTGTTGCCCGCCGGGTCCCACTTCTGTTGAGCATCACCGTCCCACACCACGGCGGGGATGCGGCCTTCAATCGCGCGACCCATCACGGAAGCCAACGCCCGCTGCACTGGCAACCCTTTCTCACCATCGCCGTAGCGGCCTCGCAATTCTTCTCGAACCAACCAGTGCCACAAGAGTTTTCGATCGGGCTCGAAGGGGGCTTGACCATCGGCGGTGACCACGCCGCCCACCGGAATGTGCTGTTCACTGACCCACTTGCTGGCGGCATGGCCAATATGCCGAGAACGCTCGGACAAATCGGCCGGAATTCGTGCCCCGAACGCCTGGCTCAATCGGGCATCGGCCCATTGGTCGCTGCTCCAGCTTCCTCCTTCAGCGAGCATGGTCGCCAAGTCTGGGTCATCAAAATGCAATCGGCACAAGAAGCCAAGCTTTTGCTTCCACAACTGCTCGGAGAGGTCGGCCGCCGGATCAAACTGGGCGAGCAGATCATCGCTTTGGGGAAGATCGTCACCCCGGGTGTCGGTCCACTTGCGCAGGACCCGCCTCGCTTCGTACAAGTGACCATGAATTTGTTCGAGCGCGGTTTCCAGACGATCTCGCAACCGATGGCGATCCTCGGCAGGCACCCAGTGGTCCTTGCAGAACGCCGCCATGGCTTGCTCATCACCGTCCGCGTCGGTCCAGCGTTCGGCCACACGGGTGACGCCTGCACGAACTTCTTCAGTGTCTGCTTGAGAATGTTCGGCCAAAACAGCGGCCACGGCGGTATCGATCGCACTCATTGTCAGTCCTGTGGTGTGTTCAAAAAATCAGCGCAGCGTGCTCAAGTACGCCACCAAATCGCGCACCTCAAGCGGGGTCAAAAGAGGCTTCATTTCCGGCATGGATGAAACCGGCCCGTACCCTTCGGCCACTTCGCCTTGCGGGTGAATGATGGATTCGAGGAGCTTCTCCGAAGACATGCGGCCTCCAACGTCCTGCAAATTGGGACCCGCTTCGCCACCATCGCCGCCAATGGCATGGCAGCGCTGACACTGGGCGGCCCAGTGCGAGATGAAGATGGTGCGGCCACGGTCGGCGTCGCCGCCATCCATGCATCCACGCCATCCGTCCAAGGGGTCTTCGGCGTCCCAGTTGGCCTCGATGGCTTCCACCGCTTCGTACAGAGCGTCGGTGTCGCGGGTCCGGGCAGCTTCCAGAACATCAATTTCCAGTGCTCGCGGCAGGCCATTGCCGTATGCCTGCAAACCTTCCAACAACAACGCCTCGGACCACTCGCTGTCCAGTTCGGCCAATTGGGCGGTGGTGCGCTGACGGACATCGATGGCACCTTTGCGGAAGCTCTTGGTCATGAGCTTTTGACCTTCGGCCGCGTCCCGTGCCAACACCGCAGGCTGGGCGGCCGCCCGCAGCAGACGGTTGCGATCGTCCAACGCCAACGCAATGGCATTGTCGCGAACCGCCATGACTTCACTTTCCACCAGTTGACCGAACGCCAAGACTCGCCATCCCGTTGGGGCCCCGGTGTCCTTCAACGTGGCAAGATTCACTTCGTCGGAGAATCGCACGCCATAGGCGTTGGCCAGGGTGCGAATCTCCCCCGACATGCTGGGGACAGATTCCAACAGTCCGGGCAAGTGCTTTTGCAGGGCCGCTTGGTAGACCAAGAGATCGCGCACTGGAGGTTCAATCGGTCGCACGTGACCAATGACCCGGTCTCGCACCGAAGGCTGCACCCAATCGCTCACGGCGGCGAAGGCCTCCCGGCGCATCGCTTCTGAAACACCGGCCGCAGAAACCGCTTGCAGCAACCGCTCGAGCCCCTCCGCTTCGCCCAGCCGGAAGTTGGCGTTGATCATTCGACGAATGGTCGGGCCCGCATGCACGCCGCCTTCGCGGGTGGCACCCAAGATCCGGTCAAAGCTTTCGGCCAATGCTGGCATCGCGTCAGGCACGGGCACGTCGCTGATGGCCGAAGCTGCGGCCCGAACGATCTTGAGTGAAGGATCATCAAGCATTTCGGCCAAACGAGGATCGGTCCGGCGCCGCATCACCAATGTGGCGGCCAACCGAACCGATGGATCACGATGCTTCATGCATTGTTTGATCCGCTCTTCATCAGCGCAGCCCAACAAACCCATCACGCCGGCATGTTGCAAATACAGGTCTTCGCCTTGGTTCTCCTCCAGCATCCGTTCGATGGAGGACACGGCGGTTGGCTTCCCAATGCGTCCCAAACCAAGGGCCGCGTAGAACCGAACCCGAGGCGAATCGTCCCGAAGCGCGCTGAGCATTTGCCCCACGGCGAATTCCGCCCGCTCATCCCCCAGAACGCGGAGCGCTTGGGCGCGAATCTCTGGCGATTCATCCCCCAACAACGCAAGCAGTTGCTTCAACGCGGGACGGCTGTCTTCCCCCCGTCCCACCATGCCCAGTCCCCACACCCCGTGCAACCGATGCTTGATTGGCGCCGAAGTATCACGGGCCAGGCGAAGGAACTCCACCGTCGCCCGGCGGTCCGCAGCCAAAAGCACCGAAGCACGAATGCGAACGCGTCGGTCGGGATGCCGCAGCAAGGCCGGAAGATCCGCCCCTTCGAACCCACTGGCAAAAAGTGACCTGGCGTCCGCCGCGGGATCCATGGCTTCGGGATGGGAGACTTCGTAAATCCGGCCCGCATCTTTGCTGCCCCAGCCCCAGCCCCAGTCCGACACAAACATGCGGCCGTCGTAACCAAACTCAACATCGGTGGCCAAGACCGAGTCGATGAACACATGTTCGTCAACAACTTGGTAACCCGCACCATCGGGCTGCACCGCGAACGACACGATTCTCGATGAGGTGTTGGATCCTCGGAAGTCGCACAGGAACATGTGGTCTTGGTAACGCTCGGGCAGACCGTGACCGGGATACATCACCATGCCGGACGGACCGGAGGTGTAGTTCATCATCGGCGGCAACGTCCAGGCAGGCTGACCATCGTGTCGAGGCTTCCACATGCCCTCTTGATTCCAAGGGCCGCGTCGGTTCTCTCCTTCCAGCGTTTGGTAGCACATGTCCCAACCGGTTTCGCCACCTTCGACCAGATACACCAGCCGCGCCTGATCGCCGCCGTCGGAGTTGTTGTCTCCGGTGAACAGATTGCCGTAATCGTCAAACGCAAGTTCTTGCGGGTTGCGCAGACCGTGGTGGAAGACCTCTAGGCCTGAACCATCCAATTCACAACGAAACGCCGCCCCGGTGTGAGGCGAGACATGTTCGTTGCCCTGGCCATCAATGAGGTTGTACCCCCGGTCACCGATCGACCAGTACAAACGGCCATCGGGGCCCAGCACCAGACCGTGCATGTCGTGACCCCGCAGCGCGGTCCGAATGCCAAAGCCCGTGTGCATGATTTCTCGTTCTTCGGCCACGCCGTCTCCGTCGGCATCCCGCAACCGCCAAAGGTGGGGAATGTTGGTCACCCAAACATCGCCGCCCACATCCAACACGCCGGCCATGGTGCCATCCAAAGGCTCATTGAATCCGGGACCAAACTCGGTGCGGGATTCGAAGACCCCATCGCCGTCTGAGTCCACCAACCGAGACAGACGATCGTCCCAACGTGAGTAATACGCCATGCCTCCGTCGCGCTTGCCGGCCCATTTTTCATACATGGCCAAGCGATCCTCGAGCGTCTGCAACTTGAGGTCATCCATCAACCACCACGAAGAGGAACGGTTGTCTTCCACGCCCTGCTCTTGCCGCGCCGATTCACAGACCAGCAATTCACCTCGGTCGCTGATGGTGAAAGCAACCGGATCACGGACCAGGGGCTCTGTCGCCACAATCCGTTTGCGACATCCGTCGGGAACCTCCATCAACTCAAAAGAATCCTGAACAGAGACTTGAGTGAGCATCAGTGACAGAATCGAAAGCATGGACGTTCCATCGTACTCCTAAGAGGGACCTGACCTGTGGGGAACCCGCAGCAAAAGTGGAGGGCTGAGGGCTTGAACCTTGACCCGATCGGCTTGCATTGGCTCACCGTCAATCTCAATCGGAACTCGGCGATCGAACACGATTTCACCGCCCAGAAAAGGCCTGGTGGAAAAGACCGTTCTTCCGAACAGCAGACCGACAGCCCCACGTAATAGGTCTGACCAATTCGTCCATCTGCCCATTCTCAGCTCTTCAGACCATCGAGCACCACGAGGTCCGATGCGAACACCACCGCCGTGCCGCCCCCCCCGTGCCACCACCACATGCCGAACGAACTCACCTTGGCAGCCAAAGCGCCTTGTTGAAGCCAAGGCCCGCACTGCGGCCAACGGATAGGCCAAGGGACCAAACCTTCGGAACGGTCCCAACTTTGCCGCGGCGGCCCCCCCCAAGCCCATCGACACGGCATTCACCATGGGATGCACCCGGTGTTCTTCTCCGCAAACCACGGTGATCTTGGACATGGGCAGCGCGCACCAGCGGGCGGACTCTGCCAAGCTTTGCAATCCCGCAGCGACACCACGGGGCAACCCGAGATCGGCCGCAACATCGTTTCCCGTCCCTGCGGCCACCAACGCACAAGGACGCTCCAAACGAGCCGCCGCCTGCAGGGTGCCATCCCCTCCCCATGCCACCAACATTCGATCAGGCTCGGCTCGAATCTGATCTTCCCAGCCTTCCGCTCCTAGGACCACGGATGGTGCGGATCGCCAAAGCAGAGGACAAGGCTGGGCTCGAGGAGAACGCAAGAAGATCACAGAATCTGGATCTCGGGGTCCATCGTGCTCAGCGGGATTCGTAGGATCAGTCATCATGGCTCCAGAACGTCCGGATATTGAGTATCCCTGCAATTGGGAGTTTCGCATCATCGGCGCAGATGAGGCGGGCTTGCGAGAGGCCATCGCTGGTGTTGTGGGCAACCAAAACCACGAAATCCAGCCTGGGCACACCAAAGGGGCTTGGGTCAGCATCCATCTCACCCTTTGGGTGTTGGACGAAGAGCACCGCAATACCGTGTACCGCATGCTTCAGAAGCATCCTTTGGTGAAAATGATTCTCTGAATCAATTTCACCTGCACAACCGCTCTCCGCTAGGATGAGAACCGTTCGCAACCATGTCCACCCTCACGACCACAACTTCAGCCGCTTCGCAGGCCCCTCGGACCCTCCGATTGGCTGAAGTGCCTTCAGGCGCACAAGTCACCGTCTGCGACACCTGCGACTGTGGAGAGCAGCAGGCTCTGTTGCATGCCATGGGCCTGGTGGACTGCTGCAAACTGACCGTTCGCCAAGCGGGTGACCCCTGCATCGTCGAGGTCAACCAGGTTCGGATGGGACTGTGCCAAGAGATGAGCCGAAACATCCGAGTCGAACTCGATCAAGACTGACTCTGCCCCTCATCTCTCATCCTCACCGCCATGCAACACATTCTTTTGATTGGGAATCCCAATGTTGGGAAGTCAACCCTCATCGGCGCGCTCGGCGGCCAGAACGCCAGGACCGCCAACATCCCCGGCGTGACTTCTGGACCAAGTGAACACGAGGTTTCTTCTCAAGGGCAAAAACTTTGTGTGGTGGACCTTCCCGGTTGCTACGCCTTGGATCTGGATCGCCCTGAATCAAAAAGTGTTCGAGACGGCTTGGAACAGTATCCCGACGCAACGGTCGTCTACGTCGCCGACGCCACCGCTCCCGCACGATCGTTGGCCATGCTGGCCGAAGTGCTTTCATCTGGACGCAGCGCCTTGGTGCTCTTCAACCGAACCGATCTGGTGCAGGCACGCGGCGGACACGTGAATGACGAAGAGCTTTCGCAGACTCTTGGCCTTCCGGTTCTGGCCACATCATTGCTCAACGGCCTTCCCTCGAACTTTGCCGAAATGTTGGGCAAAGCCAAGACAGCATCCGTGACAAATCTCAATAATGCTGCTGCCCGGCTGGCTTGGGCCAGTGAACATGTGGCCTCAACTATTCAAGTTGGGAACAGTTCCAAACATTCCGACTGGCTGGACCGGTGCACCGGACACAAGATCTTGGGGCCCACCATCTTTCTCGGGCTCATGACCCTGCTGTTTTGGTGCGTGTTCAGCGTGGCTGGCATCCCAATGGGCTGGATCGAGTCTTTCTTTGCCACCGCCAAACATGTGGTTGCCCCATTGGTCGGGGAGGGTTTGTTCGCAGAGTTCATCATCGACGGCCTCATCGGAAGTTTGGAGGGCACCGTCATCTTCGTCCCGCAGATCGCGATGCTCTTTGGACTGATCTCCCTGTTGGAACAATCCGGATACCTCGCTCGCGCGGCTTTTGCTTTGGATCGCAGCCTGCGACGATTTGGACTTTCCGGATGGTCCTTCCTTCCCGCACTGACTGCCCATGCTTGCGCGCTTCCCGCCATCATGGGCACCCGGCTGATTGCCGACCCACGCGATCGGCTGGCGACCGTGCTTGCCCTCCCCTTTTTCAGTTGTGCGGCACGACTCCCCGTCTACGCGTTGCTGACCTCTCTGCTGTTTCCTGAAACCCCCCCCGCGCAGGCCGTTGCCTTTGTCGCGTGTTATGTGTTGGGTGGTCTGGTGGGCCTAGGAACCGTGGCCTTGCTTCGAATCTTCCATCTCCGCCGCCCCCCTGCCCCCTTCATGATGGAATTGCCCCCATGGTGCCGGCCTTCATTCAAGTCTGCATTTGCCGAATCCGCCCGGCGCAGTGGGGTATTTCTCAAGAAGGCCGGAACGGTGATTCTGGCGATTGGCATTGGACTTTGGGTCCTGACCGCTTTCCCACGAGTGGAAGACACCGCCCCGAACATCGAACACTCTTTGGCGGGACAAACGGCACAATTTCTTGAGCCTGCGATCGAACCTCTGGGGTGGGACTGGCGGATCGGGGTTGGCGTGGTCACCAGCTTTGCCGCTCGAGAAGTCTTCGCAACGACCACCGCGGTGCTTTTCGCCGAAGACGAAGAAGCCAATGAAGCAACCCTCCGCGCCAGAGTGAGCGCCGCCACCACCCCCGATGGTGAACGCCTGTTTACGGTACCGACTACCGCCGGGCTCTTGACTTTTTACGTGCTGGCGTTGCAGTGCCTCCCCACCGTGGCCGTGGTGCGCCGAGAACTCGAATCATGGCGGTGGGCCATTGGGCTCTTGGTGTGGTCCACCGCCGTAGCCTGGGCCGGAGCTTTGTTGACCCGCGCCATCGCTTCCTTGCTACTTTGAAGCCATGAATCATCTTGACCGGCGTGCTTTTTTGGCCAGTGGAGCTGCTGCAGGTCTCCCGGCCATCCGACCAACGACCCAAACTTGGTCGTTGAACCCAGACAAGCCCGGCCTGACCAAGAACACGGCTTTTGCCATCAACATCGAGATGTGGCGCTTTGGCAAACGCACCCGTGCCGAACGCATACGAAAAGTCGCTGAACTTGGCTTTCAATTTGTTGAGTTCTGGGGCCGGCCAAACGAACGTGAAATCCAAGATCTTCGCGCCGCCTGCGAAGAGACCGGGGTGAAGATCACCCAATTCACCGGATTTGGTGGCTGGGCTTGGCAAGGGGCCATTTGCAACCCCAAGTCCGAAGACCGGAACCACACCAAGTTTGTTGAAGAAATCAAATCTTCATGTGCCGTAGCGAAAGCTTTGGACATTCCCATGATGACCATCATTTGTGGCAATGAGGTTCCTGAGGTTTCGTTGGACGCCATGCACAACTCGGTCATCAAAGGGCTTAAGCGAGCAGCACCAATCTGTGAAGACCAGAACGTCATGATGATTTGTGAACCCATGAACACCCGGGTGGACCACCGAGGGCACTGCTTCTACGGTTCGGAGCATCCCGTCCGGATCTGCCGGGAGGTTGATTCTCCCATGTGCAAACTGAACTGGGATGTCTACCACATGCAAATCATGGAAGGCGATCTCTGCCGACGTTTGCGCGAGGGATGGGATCAAGTGGGCTACATCCAAATTGCAGACAACCCCGGACGTCAAGAACCAGGCACGGGAGAAATTGCCTACTGGCGGGTGTACCAAGAACTCAAAGCGCTTGGCTACAACAAGCCTGTCGGCGTTGAAGCCAACCCGAGCGGACCAGAGCACGAAGCGGCGGTTCGACTGGCCGAAAGCGACAACTGGTCGACCTGAGGGCTACAGATGAGGACCTCATCATCAGTCCAAATGCCAGAAATCAGCCCCAGAACCCACGCTTTTTCTGCTTGGGCTTGAGGTACACCGAGGGATCCTCGGAATGCTTGGTCCATTCAATGCGTGCGGGGTTGTAACCATGACCAGTCAACCGCTCACAAATACTTTTTTGCAAAGCCGGGTCCATGGTTTTTTCTCGGGACAAGATCCAGAGCCGCTTTTGATCCGGTTGACCAACAACGCTGTACTCGTAGTCGTCTCCGAGTTCGATCACCCAATAGCGCGCGGTCAACGGCCAAAGGAAACACACCTTCCACTGGGTGTTCTTGGACCCTGAGACAACTTTGGCCGTGGCTTCTTGTTCTTTGAACGTTCCGTCAAAGGTCTTTTTTCGACCCACGCTTCGAAAATCAATCTTGCCGTCCTTGCGCAGTCGGTAATTGTTTTTGACCGCCACAAATTCTTTTTGCCAAGGGTTCGGATACCGACCGATTTCGTACCAATCGCCCATGTAGCGCTTCAAATCAAGTTGCGGCACGCAACGTGGCTTTGGACCTACCGTCGTCATCAACAAACTTGGGGAAGCGACGCAAGTCGCCATGGTGCACAGAGAATCGCGTCGGTTCATAAGTAAGGGGATTTTAGCCACTCAATCCAGCGGGATGACGACACGTTGATCAGAAGGCCGCTTGGGTTCACGTCGAGGGATCTGCTCAAGCACCGAACGCAACGTTGCGGCGGGAAGAGCCCAATTGGTGGATCGATCAGCGTGAGCGATTTGCAAGCCAATCACTTGACCTTCCAAATCAACCAAAGGTGCCCCAACATCTCGAGGTCCCAGCAATGCATCGTGACGGATGGCCGGACCAAAGTCCGTCCGGCGTTCGTTGGCTTCCACGAGCTCATTGCCAAAAGGGGTCGGCAATCCATCGGCTGACTCCGGACGACGACGTAGCCGAGCAGCCACAGTCATCTCATTGCCCTCACGATCGACCGTAACGCGAATGCGATCGCCCACGCGGAACCGTTGCAAAGCTGTGCGGAGTGATGCCCCCACTTCCACGCCATTGACGCGGAGGATCTGATCCCCCGCCCGCAGGCCAGCGGACCTGGCGGCGCTGTCAGGGAGGATGCGGGCAATCGTGACCCCAACTGAGGGGTCTCCGAACCGGCTCATTTCCACCCCAAGAAAAGGGGATTCCGGCTCTCCCGAATCCGGAGTACCGGCGGCGGAACGTGCACTCAGCACCGCTTTGCCCGGCGTATTCACACAAAGGAGCACTTCGCCAAGTTCTGGAGTTTGGTCGGTTTGGAACTGCATCGGAGTCAGATCATGTACCCCCATCTCCAAGACCGCCAGGTCGAGCGCCGGGTCTTGGTAGACCACAGTGAGATCGTAGACGCGGTCTTGATAATCGATGGCCCGCAATTGTCGACGAGCTGGCAGTCGCGAAGCTTTGGTCAGGACCAAATTGTCTTCAACGAGGGTGCCAAGAGAAATGGTGGTCCGCCGGTCAGCGATTTGGAGAACACCTTCCCGAAGCGCATCAGAAAGATGTCCAACGCCAACCGCAGGGGTTCTTTGTCTTCCGCGAGAAAAGCTCCGTTCCATCTGGATCCAAGGCCGCCAATCGACCATCTCGGGAACCCTCTGCATCAACTTCGCCCAACGTTCCGGGGTGATCTCGCGAAGCACTGCCAAATCGGAATCATTTTGCAGATGAACGACGTCCCACCAGCCCAACTCGATGGCTCGGTCCAAGCGCTGCCAAGCCTCCTCGATCTCATCGTCCATCAAACCCATCTCACCAAGCCCGTACGCGTGGCGGGCAAATCGGCCATGCCCGCAGGCGGCGTGGAACCATGCGTGGGGGGTGTTCTTCCACATGGGATTGGATGTCAATCGGTCCATGCGGGCGACCGACTGACGGTACCCCCTGTCACTTCGGTTCTGTTCAGCGACTCCCAACCGTTGGTAGGCCTCATCGATCATCATCTCCAGTTCCGGCATGGGATCGCTGTAGGTCGTGCCCGACAACATCAATGGCTTGGTCAGTTCATACAAATCGATCGGGGTGGCGAAGTTGATGTTGGGTAAGCCACCGCAGGCACTGATGACACCAACCAATTGTCCATCCAAGTTGAAGAGGCCCCCGCCGGAGTCGCCGGCGTTGAAGGGCGCGTCCAATCGGAGCCGGGGCCCCATTCGTTCTTGAATACGGCCAATACGAATTGGGGCACGCTGGCCTGACTTTGGAAGGTCCGCCACCCAACCAGCCGCCACGACCCATTCCCCACGCTCCACCGAGTTCGGAGAAGCCAAGGTGGCCACGCACAAATCTTCAGGGGGATCAAGCAGACGGACCAATCCAATATCGAAATCCATACGGCGGTGAACATGGGTCAAAAAAATCTGGCCCAACGTCACCGCTTCGAGTTTTCGACCATCGGCCAGCGTGACCTGGCAATCCAAACCTGACCGCTCTCCGACGTGTCCTGCGGTCAGAATCAGTCCGTCCTGGCTGATGATGGTTCCCGAACCATGACCCTCACGAAAGTCCACCCCGATTTCGATACACACTGTGGAATCAACCACAATTTCTGAAACCGCTCTTGTCTTGGCATCAAGTTCCACGAGTTTGGCGAACTGCGTGGGATCGACCAGGGCATTGAAGCAAAGGAGGATGGTTGAGAACACAGGCATACTTGAGGTTAGGCAGAAAGTCGCAAAGGCGATACGCCTCCATCTCGAAAGTGTTCACTGATTGCAGAAAAGGCCTGCACCACCAACGGATCAAATTTACGGCCTGATTCCGAAACAATGATCCGAACCGCGTCTTCATGCCTCATGGCTTCTTTGTAAGCCCGGCGATGGGTCAATGCGTCGTACACATCGGCCACTGAAACAATCCGCGCACACAATGGAATTGCGACACCGGACAAGCCGAGCGGATAGCCGCCTCCGTCCCAATTTTCGTGATGACACAACGCAATCCGGCATGCCACGTCCAAAAAATCCTGCTCAGGCCACTGTTGCCGCATGGCATTCAGGATGTCAAATCCGACCATCGTGTGTCGTCGCATTTGCACCCACTCGTCATCGGTCAAGCGGCCCGGTTTCAGCAAGATGGCATCAGGCGTGGAGACTTTGCCAATGTCATGAAGCTGGCTGGTCTCTGCGATCAGATCCACCTGGTCGGCGGTAAGGGGGTCGGGCTCCTTGGGGTGACAAAGACCCTGCCGAACCATCTCGGTGGCGATGGCCGATACCAAACCACGAATACGTTGCAAATGCTCCCCGGTGTCATCGTCTCGGCTTTCGGCCAATTGGGCGAATCCGTAAATCACAGCACGGTGGGCTTCGGTGCCAGAAGTCCTCGATTCCAAGCATTGGATACGGGCCTCACGCTCGGCCAAGGCGGCTTCCAAAGCAGCGATTCGCGCGGTTTGTTCTGGATCGGTCTTGGCCATGAGACACTCCTTGGTCCCTCGATGATCGACCCAGTTGCCTGCCGGCTTCAGCCGCCTTGCTGGAATCCCCCGATCGACCGACACAAACCGACCAGTCGCTCGACTTCACCCGGATCGCCACCAGCACTGGAGTGGATATCGGTTGGCTGAAGCGTTTCCAGCAGACGCACAATATTTGCGCTGCGAATTCCACCCCCAGGCATCCAGTTGAGGCTTGGGGCCTCGGACCGCATGCGACGAAATTGCACCGAGCCTTCATCGATGGTGTCGGCCCCACCAGCACTGAGTACCCGATCAAAATGCAGTTCGTTCAGTTGTTCGGCGACCAAAAGGGGATCAGAAGCGGCATCGATGGCCCGATGGAAGACCACCTCTAGGCCATGTTCTTTGGCAGCCTCGAGCAACCGGCGGTTGCTGTCCCAATCCAACTGCCCGTCGGCTTGCAAAAAGCCAAACACCACGCCCTCCACGCCCAAAGACGCAAACTCACGAAGTGGTCCCAGCAATGATGTCGCGCCTTCATCCCCCGCCAGAAAATCAACCCGATCACGGAGCATCACCACCACAGAGGCGCTCGTGCCGAGTGCCGATTCAACAACTCCACGTTGGGGTGTCAGTCCGTCCAGATCAAGTCGATCGCAAACCTCAAGCCGATCTGCACCAGCCTCCGCGGCCGTCTCGGCAAATGCAGAGGTTTCAACACAAATCTCGACCTGAATGTTCAAGCCAAATCATCCCGCTCCAGCAGCATCACCCCGGCCTCCCGCAAAAGCCGACGTGATTTTTCTGCACTCTCAGCCCAATGCTCATCGCCCTCTTGCATCGGCCGCGTAACGACACGTGTGATACCGGATTGAATGATGACGGTTGAACAACGGATGCAGGGCATGAACGTGACATACATGGTGGCGTTCACTGGCGAAACTCCGTCGCGTGCACAATGAACAATCGCGTTCATTTCTGCGTGCACAATCAGGTCGTATTTGGTGGGTCGTTCTAGGCGGTCCGGACGATCGTCAACCCCGCGTGGTAAACCGTTGTAGCCGGTGGCCAAGATTTGTTTGTTGGGACCAACGATCACGGCTCCCACTCCACGAGATGGGTCCTTGCTCCAGCCCGCGATGTGGTCAGCAAGTTCAAGGAATCGGCGGTCCCAGTCCGTATCAGCCATGAGCGAAAGATACCGCTGAACCCAACTGATGCACAGCGGACCTGACCCGGAGCAACCCACATAACCCGCACAGACGGACCCAAACCCCTAAAAGCTGAACAAATGGGTGAGGGGCTTGGCATCATCATTGGCATGAACTGCAGATTCCCCCCCAGTCCCGAGGTCAAAACGATGCCATGCGTTCTGATTCCAGACCGTCAACCCGGAGGATTTGGCGTGACGCTGCTTCCGCCGGACAACAGCACCCCAATCCCACTCCCCATACGAGACACAGACCCTCGGGCCGTCTGGGATTCTGTATGCCAACTCATCATTGACTTTGAGCAATCGGCCCCGAGGAACTCCCCCCCATGGTTGCGGCCTACGGATGCCTTTCTGGACGCCCTGAACGGTGGGACTCCTTGACCAAAGGCCACTCGGGAGCGGATGATGGTGCTGTGACCCAAGAAGAAGAAACTCATGGCGAACTGAAGATCCCAAATCCTTTTCGGGATCCGGTCCGTCGTCGAATGGCGTCCATGGCTTTACCCGCCATCAGCCGAATGCTTCGAGTGGGCGCTTTGAATCGGATTGTTCAGGACTCATTGGCCCACATACCCGAGATGAATGGTCCCGACGCCATCTTGCACACCATGGGCGCGAGTTACGAAACCTCTGAAGAAGACTTGGCCCGGATCCCAAGAGAAGGACCATGCGTGGTGGTGGCCAACCACCCCTTTGGCGGCATCGAAGGCTTGGCCCTGATGTCGCTGGTCCTCCAAGTTCGGCCCGACGCCAAGACATTGGGCAATCGGATTCTGGGACTGATACCACCGCTTCGTGATCATTTGCTTCTGGTCGACGTGCTCGGTGGCGGGGCCCGCGCCAATACCAAGAGCATGCGAGCAACCTTGAGCCATTTGCGTAATGGCGGGCTTTTGGCCGTGTTCCCCGCCGGTGAAGTCTCCCACGCCCGGTTGACACGACCATTCGTCGCCGACCCGCCATGGTCTGACACCATCGCTCGATTGGCCAAACGAAGTGGCGCGCCAATTGTCCCCCTCCGCTTCGCTGGCCACAATGGTGTGGCGTTCCAATTGGCCGGCTTGGTGCATCCCCGACTCCGTACCGTCATGTTGCCCAAAGAAGTCGTCAACAAAAATCACGCACGACTTCAAGTGGCCATCGGACATCCAATCCGCAAAAAGGATGCTGACGCTCTCGCCGATGCGAGCGAGCTGAACGCGGTGATGCGGGCCCGTTGTGATCTTCTGGCCTTCCGATGGAGCCGAACTCGCAAAAAAGCGCCACCACCTTTGCCCCCCATCGAAGTGCCACCGTTGTCTGCGGCAGGAAAACAAGAAATTCAACGGTGCCTTGAACGAGAAACCATTGCCGAAAGAGGCGACCTAGCCCTCACGCTGGCCAAACATGACGAAATCACCAACGTCATGCCCCACATCGGTGCACTGCGTGAAGAGGCCTACCGTGCCGTTGGCGAAGGCTCAGGCAAAGACTTTGATCTGGATGAATACGACGGGCATTACCAACACTTGCTGCTCTGGGACCGGGGCGAAGAGCGTTTGGGCGGCGCGTACCGGCTTGGATTCTCCGAAGAGATTCTCCCGAAGCTTGGGCATCGAGGCCTGTACACCGCCAGCTTGTTTGAATTCAGTCCCGACTTCTTCAAACGATTGGGACCCGTCGTGGAACTGGGGCGATCATTTTTGTCCAGCGATTACCAACGCAAACCCGCCACCCTCATGCTGCTCTGGCGAGGCATCGTGCAAACGATCGCCAAACACCATCCGGAATATCGGTGGATCCTCGGTCCGGTCAGCATTCCGCCGGACCACACCCGGCCAAGTATGCGAGTGATTGCGAAATACCTGGAACAACCGCACGTCCGAAGCCCTTTTGCTTCGGAAGTCAAACCACGCACAAAGTTGAAAAAAGGCGTTCCTCTTCGACCGTTGCCAAAGATTGACCGCCTCGCCACTTCCCCCGAAGAGTTGGACGACCGCATCCGAGAGATCGACCCCATGGGACGGGGCGTCCCGGTACTGCTGCGTCAGTATCTCAAGATTGGGTCTCGACATCTCGCATTTAATGTCGATCCTGAATTCCATGACACCGTCGACAGTTTGATGCTGATGGATGGGCCCAACATTGAACGCCGCATGCGTTCGTTGATCTTTGGCCCCTATGAGGAGGCCTACTGCCGGCGGCATGGGGTTGATGTGAACCAAAAAGACGCGCCCTAATGGCCTGTTTTATCTGACACGGCCCATTTTGACCCCATACTTCCTTCAGTAGAGTTCGAAGGGAGCACCCGATGGACTGGATCCGTACTCGAATCCTTCCCACCCCCCAACACACTTCGGTGCAGATTGCCGTCAAGTCCATTTCGGTGAGCAACCCACGCTTCCCCCAAGAAATTCAGATTCACGAGTGTGCGGTGGAAGACCCGTCCCTCACCTCACGGATCTTGGAATTGCTCGATGCTGGATTTGCCGTCGTGCTTCGCACCAACACCGGTTGGGAACACATCCTCCTTCCCCGCCAGAACGACCAAGCCTAGAGCACCTCGATCAACGCCAAATATGCGGTACGGTTCAGGCCACAGGAGCCTTCCCCATGTCCATTCTGACCGTCACCGCTTTGTTGTGGGCCTCGGGGCTCCCCCCGTACGAACCCACGTTTCAGTCCCTCTTCGATGGGCAAACCCTCAAAGGATGGATGGGAGACACTTCCGGGTACGTGGTGCGTGACGGCGCCATTACCGTCACCCCACAAGGTCGAAATCTGTACACCACGCAGGAGTATTCAGACTTTGTGCTTCGTTTTGAGTTCAAACTCACTCCCGGCGCCAACAATGGACTCGGCATCCGAACCCCACCCAAAGGCGATGCCGCGTATGTGGGCATGGAATTGCAGATCTTGGATTCCACCCACAAAAAGTGGGCCAACCTGAAAGATTGGCAATACCACGGTTCGTGCTATGGCATTGCTGCAGCGGAACAAGGGCACCTCATGCCCACGGGATCGTGGAACCGTCAAGAAGTCACCGTGAAAGGCAGCCAAGTTCGGGTGGTGTTGAACGGCGCCACCATTTTGGATGTGGATCTGGATGAGGTCGCTCCGAAGGGCAAGACGATCGACGGACAGGACCATCCTGGACTCCGGCAGAAGGCCGGGCACATCTGCTTCTGCGGCCATGGCGACGAAGTCGCTTTTCGCAAGCTCAGGATCAAAGCACTGAATTGAACCTCAGTGAGGATGACAAGCACAGGAAGGTCCACACGGGCCTCCCGGCTCGGGACCAGAATCACTCGGAGCCACCACGCCCAGCCCCAAACCCTTGGAGACCGGCGCATCAGCTGGGGTGTCACCAAGATCCAATTCGGCTTCTTCGCAGACTTGACCCCAAGTCTTCAGGGTGACGGACATGGCGTGCATCACTTCGACCGTGCGGCCGTTTGCTTCGCAGGTGTAGTCGTACGTGGGCATGGCTTTATCTTAGGGCAAGGAGCGGTGGGCAAGGCACCAAGATGTTGCGGCCACCGCGGCGGTCGCCACCCGAAGAATGGGAGTTGGCATGTGCATCCGCGGCACCGAAGCGTGAATGAACGCATCACGTTCGCGCGGACTCCACCCGCCCTCAGGACCAACAACCAGCACGTTGGCCTGTTGCCCCACGGATAACGAACCAGCATCCGGCTCCTCATCCAACACCACGGTGGAGGCCACCGAAGAAGCATCAAGAAGTGATTCAAATGCAACCGTGGTGATTCGCAGAGGAACGGGCCGCTCACACTGCCGAGCTGCTTCGATGACAAGACGATCTTGCTTGTCTTCCGATGGCAAACGAGAGAGGGACGCTTGGGAACGGTCGGCTTTGAAGAAGGCCAATTCAGAGACCCCAAGTTCAGAAAGACTGGCGATCAACTGTTTGACCACCGACGGCTCGGGCAGCCCAACCGCCACTCGAAGAGGATGAACTGGCCAAGGATTCTGGTCCACACGCTCGATGCGAGCAAGATTGCCTTCGATCGTCACTTCGGCCACTTGCCCGGCCCGATTGAACAACTGGGCCCGGTTGCTGCCCCGGCGGACGGTGCGGAGGTACCGAATTTCCTCCGGGGACAGGGGGACCACCGCGCCCAGTTCGAAGCTCTGGTCTGAATAAAGCCGTATCACGCCATGATTGTGCGATCTTTTGGCGGCTCGTGCTAGGCTGTCCGCTCACTTCGAAAGGAATCTCCCCATGATGCTCACGCTTTCCCTGACCTTGGCCTCGAACCTGCTTCTGGCCCCACCGACCGAAGAAGAGATCAAGACAAAGATCGACGCAGCCATGGCCTTTTTCCGGGAAAAAGGCGATGACTTCTCCTTGGAAGATCCTGAGTTCCACGCCGTGCTTGATGCCCAACTTGAAGGGGTCGATCCCGCTGAATGCGACATGGCCACCGTTCAAGCCATGACCATGCTCTGGGCCTACACCCCCAATGGCAAGCCGGTGTGGTTGGACCGCATCAAGACATTGGCCCAAGGGGATGCTTGGCTCGACGCGGCCCTGATGTTGGCCGGGATGGACGAAGTGGATGCCGCGTTGGAGATTGGCTCCATGCACGGATTTGCCGAAGTCCCCGACGAACGTCTGGGTGAAGTCATCTCGGTATTGGCCCAACTCGAAGACAGCCAATTGGAAATGATGAAGTACGAACTGCCCAACCTCATCGAACGTCTTCCGTCTGACGGCCCCAGCCTCTACGACTGGATGGAATATCCCAAGCTTCTGGTGAAAGCTGGCGTGGACTCCAACATTCGGAAAGACGCCCACGGCAAGTTGGTGGCCGCCATCGAACTCGTAGCCAACAAGGCTGAAGGCCGTGAAAAGCGCATGATGGACAACGCCTTGAAAGTGCTCAAAGGTGCTGCCGGCCGAGGTGAGCTGATCGGATTCGAAGCCCCCAAAGTGGAGATCCTTTGGAACTCCATGGGCCAAGAATGGTGCTGCTTTGGCTGCATGAAGGGCAACGTTGTCGTGGTCGACTTCTGGGCGACCTGGTGTGGCCCCTGTGTTGGCTCGTTCCCGCAAGTCAAGGAACTCGTCGAGTACTACAAGGGCTACAACGTCACCGTCCTCGGTCTCACCAGCCCGCAAGGCGCGGTGAACTTCCGAGATGACCGCGGGCAAGTGAAGTGCGCCAGCAATGACGAAGAGTTTGCCCAAATGGCCGAGTACGTCAAAGCCATGGACATCACTTGGCCCATCGCCTTCGCGAAGGAAGACGTCTTCAACCCCGACTTTGGCGTGCGTGGCATCCCACACGTGGCCATCATCGGCGCGGACGGCAAGACGGCCTACAACAACCTTGATCCCCGAGATCCCATGACCGAAAAAGTCAAGAAGATCAACGGGCTCCTGAAAAAGGCCGGACTGCCCCACCCCCCAGCCTTTGAAGGTTGAACGGGAAGAACCGCAAGGCAAAAGTGAATACACAAAAAAGCACGCCGCCCAGTTGGGCGGCGTGCTTTTTTGAAGTGGAGCTAATCGGGCTCGAACCGACGACCTCTTGCATGCCATGCAAGCGCTCTCCCAACTGAGCTATAGCCCCAAAAAGGGTCGCAGCCTGAACTGCGGGAAGACAATCATACCCGCAAGCGCAGGCTTCGCCAAACTGGTGGACGGTGACAAACTTCAGCGGCTTCGCCGCGAACGTCGGCCCGCCCCACAGCCTGCGGCCAAGAACAGGAAGAGGCCTGCAGGACCAGGAACCGTGCTTTGACCAACCCCCCCCAAGCCGGGTGACGATCCGGCCGCTGGGAGTGGGGTGTTCGCTGCCCAAGATTCAGGGCCGTCCCCAAGTCGTTCCGCCACCACCAGCACGCTTGTCGGCTGGAGGACTGTGTTGGGAACGTCATATGGGAAACCAAAAGGATCACCCAAGCGGGATTCTTCCCCGTCTGGGGGGCCTTCGGGCGGCCCAGACGGAGGCATCATGCCGTCTTGGTTGGTGTGCAGATAGTCCGGCCCCTTGGGATCACTTGGAAGCCCACCACCGGGACTTCCAAAATGGTCTTGATTGGTGTGTGAATAATCGGGGTTCGGAGGAGGACGCGTGTCCTCAGCCACCACGGACTGGCCAACACCGAGTCCCATCCCCAACACCAGGCACATGCGTCCAGTCATCAGCGGCCCCCATCCTTGGCCACAACATCGGCATCTTGGAGAATGGACCAACCGGTCGTTCGGAAATTGGGGAATCTTGCCATCGTTCCGGTGATCGTACGAATATCCAGGTCGTCAATCAGCATGGGCGGCGAGAACGCATTCCCTTGCCGACCGCGGACCCGATGGCTGTGCTCCGCCGTAAACAGACGCTCACGCAGTGGCCAAGAATCCAGTCGATCGGCAATCTCCTCGCCTTTCATGGTGAAAATGGCCATGGCCCGCTGCAAGACGGACTCGTCTTCAATGGTGCGCAAGGCAACGTTGCAGCCAAAGACGCACCACCACCCAACCGATTCAAGACGGTCGCCTGGAGTGTCGTCCAAATCAGCCAAACCTTCTTGCAGACGCTCCAAAGCTCGATTCGGGTTCAGGTCTCCACACAATGCTTCAACTTCCAGCAGGCCTCCGCGACAAGTGGATGCGATCCCCGAAAAGGACGCATCGCCCATTTCAAGCGCCAGTTGTTCATATCGTTCGATGGCCGCCGCCAAATCTCGCTTCGCACGCAAGGCATGCACAGGAGCAAGATCGGGCTCCGCGGTCAGTGATCGACGGGAAGCATGCCCACGGACGTAGTAGGCGAAGGCTTCGGTTTTGCGATCGCGAATGGTCTGTGGCGGTCGGGCTTCATACCACTCCAAAAGATCAGCCGCGATGGAACGTGCTTCCAACACCCGCCACAAGCTGTAATACGCGTTGGCCAAGTTGGACTGCATCATCCGCCGGCGTTCCGGAGAAACCGCCGAAAGTTGAAGACCATCTTGAATGGCCTCCAGCGCGTCGGTCGCTCGCCCCATGCCATCCCAGCCGCCACAGCGCCGGTTGCACGCGCGGGCACGCTCTTCATCGTTGGTGGCCGCTTCGTAAGCTTGTTCAGCCAACGCAATCATGTCGTGGAAACGACCAGCCCGGTGAGCGGCCTGGGCCGCCGCATCCAATGCTTCAAAATCACCCTCGAACACCGGCTCGCTGGTCGGCACCTCGTCCAGCCACAGGTGGGCGACGACATCATCAAGGGTCCAATCCAGAGTCTTGGCCAAAGCGACGATGACGTCCAATTTGGGCACCCCCGAACCGGGCACCAGCTTGGTGGGGTCGCGCCCCAACTCGGCTGAGAGTTGCTTTCGGGTCCAACCCCGGTAGTTCTGGGCCAAATCCAAAAGCTGGCCCAATCGATGGCGTCGGTCGTTGGCGGGATCGTGGTTGTCTTCGGCGTGATTCATGAGAGGAATCTCCATGGTGCGTCACTTTGCACCATGCTGCCTTTACGCAGAACAACCGCGGCGGTTTCGCCGCACATCAAAATGATCGATTGGGCTAAATCCGCTCAATCCCGCTTGGGGACGTCATACCGGTCGAAATAGTCAGCAATCCGAATCAAACGATCCATTCGGTCCACCATGGGGCCGGTTCGAGACAAATCGTGGTTCGCCTCGGCCCAACGCACCAACTCAACCGCCGCCCCACGACGTTCAAGGGCCCGATAAAGCATCTCCGACTGCACAAAGCCGGTCCGCCGGTCCCGATCGCCGTGCAGAATCAACAGCGGTGTCTTGATGGCATCCGCTTGGGCCACTGGGCTGTCTCGTCGCAACAACGCCGCAATCTCAGGGTCACTGGGATCACCGTACGCCGTTTCCACCAGCCTCCAAGCGCGGCCCTCGGCGTAGAACACCGGCAAGTCGTACACCCCACGCTGGGCCACGGCGGCCTTGAATCGATGGTCTTGAGTCACGGTCCACGCCGTGAGGTAGCCACCGTATGAACCACCCGTTAAGAAGAGCCGATCTCGGTCAATCCAAGATTTTTCGAGCGCCGCATCACAAATCGCCAACACATCGCCGCTCGGACCTGGGCCCCAATTTTTTTGGTTCGCGGCTTGAAACGCTGTGCCATACCCCCCCGATCCACGCGGGTTCGCATACGTCACGGCGTAGCCCAGTCCCGCAAGCCACTGGAATTCGTGCCACATGGTGCGTTCCCCAGGACCCCACATGGCCGAAGGCCCGCCGTGGATTTCCACCACCAGTGGGACCCCATCGGTTGCCAACGGATCACGACCGGGAGGATCAAGCAACCAGCCTTCCACCACCAACTCATCGGGACGCGTCATGGTCAATCGCTCGGGCTTGGCCACCACCCGATCTTCCAAGAAGGCATTGGGACGCCAGAGTTCTCGAACCCCCGAAGCATCACGCACATGGATGCGGCACGGATCGTTCCATGCGGTCTCGGACCAAACGAGGACCGAGCCACCTTCGGTGGCCAGCACATCAAACGCATTGACACCAACAGGCATGCCGTCCCGCTCAGAGACCACCCGGTCGGGCTCCAAAAGGCCAAGCCCCATGGAACACAAAGGGAACCCTCCGCGCTCGGCCGCGGTGTACCAAAGGGTGCCCCGCCCGGTCAGCCATTTGATGGCGGAAGGACGCACATCGTGACCCTCCGGTCCGGTCAACCACAACGGTGGATCCTGAATGCTTCCCAAACCAACAACGCCCAAACGCGAGGGGGCATAGGACTCGTTGGAAAGATCAAGTTCGGTGAACGCAAGCAAATTGCCATCCCCCGAAGGACGGGGCGAAGACAAGATGGCGCCTGCGCGTTGCAGCAGCAGCGATGGCCCACTGCCATCCAAAGGCACCCGCCACAACCCTCGATCGCGACGGATGGCCGGATCCGACTCAGGATCGATACGACCCGAGCACACCAGAGCTTCTTGACCGGGGAGAAATTGAGGCTCGGCATAATCGCCAACCTGTGGTGTGAGCACAAAGGATCGTTGCGTTGCAAGATCGAATCGGACCACTTGGCGGTCGACAGGTTGGTCAGCGAGGAACTCCTCACCCACGAATTCAGGACCAGTGAACCTTCGAACCCGGCCGCTTGCTTCTTGCCCCCGCAACCACGCTCGGCGTTGAGCGGCGTCACCATTGGGGTCGGCAGCGACATCCGCAAGAGATGGTTGCGGACGTGGCTGGACAAAAACCAACGACTGTCCGTCGGGAGCACACAAGAACTGGACAATGTTGCCCGAAGCGGTCAGAGCCCGAGACTCACCCCCCCCCATAGGAAGTTGCCAAATGTTGCCTTCACGCAGGAAGAAAAGGAATTCCCCATCGGGAGAAAAAGTGGGCTGGCTGCAAGATCCATTTTGAGTCAACGCCCGGGGCGCTCGACCATCTTCCAGATCAATCAGCCAAAGTTCTCGGATGTTCTGTGCTTGCGGATCAACCCCCGAAAAGCCATCGACCACGGCCACTGCTCGACCGCCCGAAGGGGCAAGAGTCAGTTGTGAGACCGAGCGCAGTCTTCCCAGATCGTCAAGACGAACGGGGTCAGCCGCCTTGAGACTTCCCGTCAGGAAGCAAACAATGAGAAGGGTGCAGATTCGCATGCTCAGGCGTTGGCCAAAATAGCGTTGACGTATTCATCGGCCGGACGAATGCCGGTCCAGCGTTGAACTTCTTCACCATCGCGAAGCAGCACACAAGTCGGGATCGAAGAGATCTGGAACTTCACGGCCAGTTCCTGACTGTCGTCGATGTTGATTTTTCCAACCGTTGCTTTGCCTGCGGTCTCAGACGCGACTTGTTCGATGGTGGGCATCAACATTTTGCAAGGTGCGCACCACTCGGCCCAGAAGTCAATCAAAACCACACCGCTGGTGGTCAAGTTGTCAAAGTTCGAGGCGTCGATGGACTGCAGATCAGACATGGTGGTCTCCGTAGATCGGGGGTTGGGCGGAAGGAAGTTCGAGTGTCGAATCCTACTGCCCAATTTCAAATCCGGCATTCCGCGCCGCCACGTAGGCGTGGACAGCTTGGACATGAGCCGACACGTCGTGGACCCGAAGAATCTCCGCCCCCCCCTGCATGCCCAACACCGCAGCGACCAGCGACCCCGGCAAGCGGTCTCGTGGTTCGCGGACTCCGGTCACCGCCCCCACGAACGACTTCCGACTGGCACCAACCAGCCACCGCCGCCCACCAGCACTCAGTTCTGAGAAGCGTTGCAAAAGGATCCAGTTTTGATCCACATCTTTCCCGAAGCCCAGGCCCGGATCCAAGACGATGGCATCGGGACTGACGCCGGCCGCCTCCGCCGCTTCTGCTCGCCCCTCCAGAGCGGCCCTGACATCCACCACCACATCTTCAAAGGCAGGGGGCGTGGACCAGGCATCGCTCCATTGGTCTTCCGGTGGAGGTGCGCCGCGGTGCATGAGCACCAAACCACAACCTCGTTCCGCGGCAAGATCGAAAATACCGGGATCTTCCGTCCCCGCGGAGACATCGTTGATGGCATTCACCCCGGCGTCCAGAGCCGCTGCTGCCACTTCGACCCAGGTGGTATCCACCGACAACGCCACATCAGTGTGTTCACGCAACGCAGTCACGACCGGACACACCCTTCGGATTTGCTCTGCCGGATCCACCCGTTGGGCTCCAGGTCGGGTTGATTCACCCCCAATGTCCAGAATCGTGGCGCCCGCTTTGACCGCGGACAATCCCGCTTCCACCGCAGCCTGCAGCGCAAAGTGATCACCGCCATCGCTAAAAGAGTCTGGAGTGCAATTCAGCACTCCCATCACAGCCGGAGGGTCAGTCTCTACCGAGCGAAGACCATCGAGCCGCCAAGGCCCGTTCATGAGCCGGATCCCGTTTGAGAAGCCATCACCGCGTCAAGCATGAGGGCGGCCACGGGCGCCGGCAGGACAATCGCGATGTCCAGCGCACCGGATCCAGACGCCTCCGCTTCCATACCAACCGCGAATCCGACCGGAGGCATGCCTTCAGGAGCATCTTGGTCAGGCAGCAAACCCAACCCCTGCGAAAGCATGCTCGCATCTGCGTACAACTCCATATCCCGAGTCTGGGGCATCCACTCCCGCATGGTGTCCACGATTCCAGCCGACTCAAGGGTGTCAGGATGAATCAACCGTTCGGCCGCAGCCCCCATGCCCACACGGACCACGCCGGGAGATTCCTGCATGGCGCCGCTCGACGTGGTGCCAAAGACCGACGACAGCTCTGACCCCTCGGGGAAGTCCATGGAAAATTGTTCAACCGCGTTCGTCTTGGTCGGAGTCAGCATGGAGCGCAGTTGATTGGCCGTACCAGAGATATCTGGCGCTTCAAGACGCAGCCTGGTGTTGGACATCATGCCAGCACCCTGAAGGGGCCGATCGGCGACCAATGCGAGTGAAGTGGCCTCGGGGAAAGCAAAAGCCATCATGGGCTGTTCCATGGCGGTCGCCAATGCCCACACCAAGCCCGACTCGCGCAAACGGGTCCAATCCAGCCGAGCCGCAAAGGCCGGCTGACTGGGCCCCAAATCCTCAAAGCCCGAAGAAGTTGGAGCTGACATGGGGCGAGACTGCCAAGGCACGTGCATGCGGATCGCCACCGCCAGCGCATCAAAGTCCACGACGAAGTTGGCCGGAGCTTCCAAGTCAAGTCCAAAGCCCGCCTCCTGCAGTTGATTGAGCAGACCAAGATCAATGTCCAAACCAAGTGAAGCGAACATCGAAGTGGCTTGAGAGACTGGGGCCGTCATGAAAATTTCGCCTCGTTGCCGAAGATCTTCGGGAAAGCTCTCCCACCACGCGGCAGCCGCCGCCAACCCCCGGCCCTGAGCTTGCACCGATTCGTCGGAACCAATCACTCCGAAGGTTTCTCGAGCGACCGTGTGGATGCTCATGACCGAACCGAACATCGTGACGGGTCGTTGACCATCGACAGCGCCACCAAAGTTCATCTCAAACATGCCTTCAGGATCGGGAGACGGAAGCGCGGCGATCCAGCGATCGTCCGCCATGCCCAAGGCAAGATTGCCATCATCATCCAGCCCTGCAGGAATGCCGGCGAAAGCTCGAATCATGTCAGTGGGATCAACCCCGAGGAGCAAATCCCCCCGATCCATACCACGCATGCTTTCTTCGATGCGATCATCCGTCGACATCAAGTTGGAAATGGCCACCACCGTGGAATAGGACTCTGGCACCATGGCCACCGCATCAATGGGTGAAGTCAGCCAGCAACCGCTCAGCAACATGAAGTTCAGCATGCCACCATCCTAGGAGGGCTTCCCCAAAAGATGAGGCGGATGATTCACTCCACCGTCACGCTCTTGGCCAGATTTCTTGGCTTGTCGACATCTTTTCCGCGAAGGACCGCGGCGTGGTACGCCAAAAGTTGCAACGGCACCACCGTCAACAGCGGCTGAAGGGCTTCGGAGGCTGCGGGCACTTCCAACACATGCTCGGCAAGACTGGCCGCGTGGGTATCGCCTTCTTCCACGATGGCGATGACCCGCCCCCCCCGTGCTCGAACTTCTTCGATGTTGGCCAGGACTTTTTCGTATTGCGCTCCCGGGGTGGCCACGAAGACCACGGGCATCCCATCGTCGATGAGGGCAATGGGGCCGTGCTTCATCTCGGCCGCGGGCATGCCTTCAGCGTGGATGTAGGAGATTTCCTTCAACTTGAGCGCACCTTCCATGGCGACCGGCCAATGAAGACCACGCCCAAGGAACAACCAGTTCTCCCGGTCGACCACGGCCGAAGCGATCTCGCGAATGCGATCTTCCTGCGTAAGCACCCGAGCAATGCGGGTGGGAATCTGCTCCAGTTCCGCAAGAACCTCTTGCAAAGCTTCTGGTGCAAGGTGCCGACGGCGGCCCATCCAAGCCGCAATCAAAGTCAGCACCGAGACTTGTCCCAAGAAAGCTTTGGTGGAAGCCACTCCGATTTCAGGCCCCACCCGCAAGTGCACGCCCGCATCAGTTTCACGGGCAATGGTCGAACCCACCACATTCACCACACCAAGTGCGAACGCACCACGCTCTTGGGCTTCACGCAACCCCCCCAAGGTGTCAGCGGTTTCACCGGACTGGCTCACCGCGATCACCACCGTGCCCTCTTCGACAACAGGGTTTCGATAGCGGAACTCACTGGCATAGGCGGCCTCGGCGGGAATACGACACCACTGCTCAATCAATTGAGCGCCAATCATGGCCGCATGCAGGGCCGTGCCCTGGCCCAAGAGCACCACCCGACGGGCTTGCACCAACTGTCGTGCATGATCAGCCAAGCCGCCCAAGACCACCTCGGCCCGACGCATATCGATTCGCCCCTTCAGCGAACGTTCGAGGGCCTCGGGCTGTTCGTAGATCTCTTTATGCATGAAGTGCGGATGTCCACCCAATTCGATCTGCTCGAGGTCATATTCGAGTTCACGAAGTTGCGGCGTCACTTCATCGTTGTCGAGGGTACTGGTTCGGAACTCGGCGCCTTCACAGCGAACCAGTTGATCGTCTTCGAGGGCAAAAGCTTGGCTGGTGTGCGAAACAATTGCCGCACCATCAGAAGCCACCACAAACTCCTTCTCACCAACCCCGACCAACAGCGGCGACCCCCGCCGAGCAGCGACCAGCACGCCAGGCTCACGCACACTGATGACCGCGATGGCGAACGCACCCTCAACTTTGTGCAACGCCGAACGCACTGCGGTTTCCAGATCGTCTTCGTACAGCTCGCCCACCAAATGGGCCAGCACTTCGGTATCCGATTCCCCCTGGAACACGTGCCCGCGTTGCATCAACAACTGGCGCAGCGCCTCATGATTTTCAATGATCCCGTTGTGCACCAAAGCGATGCCATGGGCTTCCTGAGATCCTCCACCATCGGTGTGGGGGTGAGCATTGACCTCTGTGGGCGGCCCGTGGGTGGCCCACCGGGTGTGCGCGATCCCTTGATTGGCTTGGGAGTGAAGGAGGTTGGATTCCGAAAGTCCACGCTCCAAATCAGCAACCCGTCCCACTCGGCGGCACACCACCAACTCGCCCTGTTCAAGCAGCGCGCACCCAGCCGAGTCGTATCCCCGGTACTCCAAACGGCGGAGGCCCTCGAGCAAAATGGGGGGTGCGGGGCGGGGACCGAGATACGCAACAATGCCACACATGGTCCGCGTACTGTATCCCAGCGGTACTGAACCATGCCGCAAGTGCGGCCCTGATCGCAGGAGATGCGTCCCCCATGCCCCCGAAATCACCCAGCAAATCGGAACTTCGGCAACTTTGGCGCTCTTCTGTTCCCAATCCTGAAGCACGCCGTCAAGCTTCACATGAGATTTGTACGACTCTGGCGAAATCACTTCAAACGTTCGATGGATCCATCATGGTGTTCTTGGCAATGCAGGATGAACCAGATCTGGATCCACTGATCTCCACCTGGCTGAATGAATCACGAACGGTCTTGGCACCTTTGGTCCACTGGGCGGAGGGCACGATGGCACCAGTTGAACTGAAGAACCCATTGCCCCAAGTCGATCCCAACCCGAAGGCCAAACCGCGGGAACCCAACGGTGGCGTGGTGTCCCAAAGTCCACCCGCAGTGGTCTTGGTGCCCGGGGTGGCCTTCACCGCCGAGGGCTCAAGACTGGGCCGAGGAGGTGGCTTTTACGATCGGTTCCTCCATGCCCTGCCGCAATCAACCCTTCGGATCGGCATCGGCTTCTCCGCCCAGATCCAAAAAGTTCTCCCCACCGAACGACACGACGAGCCAGTGTCGCACCTCTTGACCGAGGCAGGTTGGATAGGATCCCCCCCGTGTCAAGAGCAACAATGAATCCAAGCAATCGGCGGTCTCGACGACGCCGATCTCCCCGTCCTTTTGCCTTACTTCTCATCTTGGGAGGCATGGCCTTGTTGGGCTACAACTTCTGGCCAACCTCCGATTCCAGTTCGGAGCAAACCGAGGTTTCGAGCGGGCCAACCAATCCTCTTCCAGCAGGCAACACCAACAACGAAGAAGCACCCGCGGCAGAACCTGATGCAAGCGATCCCCCCAAGATTCTCACTGCTGCTGAACCCGCCGAGATCGTGGAACCCAAAGAGCCGACCCCCACTCGTCCCGTGGTTCCGGCGGTGATCCCCGACCAAGCGAACGCAAGCGACTCCGACGCCCCCCCTGCCATCCGGGAACGCGCACTGGCTGATTTTGCTTCAGGCATGCGCTTGCTCAAGGATGGCCTGGGTGTTGAAGCTCGGCAACGCCTGTCGGACGCACTTGGTTCGGGAGGACTGGATGAAGTTCGCGCTGGCGAAGTTCGCGTCGCCTTGGCCCAACTCTCAGAAACCCTCGTATTTGGATCCGGGGTCGCCCAGCGTGATCCCTTTGCCCGCGAGTTCATCATTCCCGAAGGTGGCGTCTTGGCCAAGATCGCCCAGAATCAGACCAACGGTCTGCACTGGAAGTTTCTTGCTCGCATCAACGGCATCTCCAGCCCCAACCGCATCCGTTCGGGACAACGACTGAAACTCCTCGACGGGCCTTTCCATGCCGTAGTGGACAAATCGTCGTATCGGTTGGACCTGTGGATGGGTCAAGAAGAAGACCGTGTGTTTGTCCGTAGCTTCAACGTAGGACTCGGACGTGACAACCGGACACCGGAAGGACAATTTGAGGTCAGTTCTCGCGTTGAAAATCCGCAGCACACCGACCCCGAGACCGGGAAAGTTTTCGGCAAAGACGACCCCTTGAACCCAGTGGGCGAACATTGGATTGCCATCAAAGGCACGGAACCGGCCACCGAAAAACTTTCGGGCTTTGGTCTGCACGGCACCATCGACGAGAACTCCATTGGACGCTCTGAATCTCTGGGGTGCGTCCGAATGCTCCCTGATGACATTGCCTTGTTGTACGAAGTGCTCAGCCCAGGTCGTTCCGAAGTCGAAATCCGCCCCTGACCTCGATTGGTTCAAGACCAACAACACCAAGCCAGCCGGCGGGCGGACCATATCCAATATGGAATCGAATCAAGTGGACAAACAGCCCAGATCATCAGGTTGTTCGCGATGTCAGCTTCAGAAGCTCAGTTGCAACTGCGAACGCAGGACCACCTGTTGGCCATCCTCCCCGTCCTGCAAGATGCCAGCAACATTGGAAAAGAACAACACATCGGTTTGGTCGATCGTGAAATTGAGATCGGTCGTCCACTTGAAATTGTGTCCATCCATGTAGTGGTTGATCCCCAAGGCCAGCACCCCTGAATCAGCCTGAGAGAAGTAAGTGACGGTCCCACCGTTCCCGGTGGAATCAGGTTCGTTGTGGTAGTTCTGACCGTAGAGCTCGACCCAGTCGTACCGCGCAAACCACTCCCACTTTGGCGCCCAATATCGTGCGTACTGCGCGCTGATCCCGTAGATGTGGTACTGGTCTTGGAAACCTCCCGAGTCGATGTAACCGTACATCCCGGCGAGCATGGCGCTGGATCCACCGAACTCCCAACTGATATCCCCAGCCAAAGAAGCCCATCGGCTTTCATTCCGGTTGGGCGTGGGCACCTTGGTGGCTTCCCCTTTTTGGCCATGGATGGAGAGACCAAACATTGCCCCGGGGGCGGTCCCCATCGGGCTGGTCATGTCACGAAATTGACTCCATGACCCGTACAGCAAACGCTCCCACCGCAGGGCGGCGAACCATTCAACATCCCGCTTCAAAGCATTGCGGTTGAGCATGGATGGCAATGTGCTGTCATTCGGCGCGACATAAAAACCAAGTCCATTGTCCGCTGATGGATCAGACCCGCCATCGCCGGTGGTGAACGTCAACACATCCCGAGGCTGGCTCCAGGTCAACTCGATCCCCTGCGTGCGCCCGAGATTTAAAGCTTCGTTCAGCAGCGTGCGCTCCACCGCCAACTGCTCACTGGAAGGGGTGGACTCTTCTCGAGAATGGTGGATTTTGAATTGACCCACTCGGACCCGCCAATCATTCTGGAAGTCATAGGACAACCACAAGTCTTTGACAAAGCCCAGACCGTTGACGAGTCCGGGTTCTTCTCGCGTAACGCCAAGGTTCAAAAAGTACTGCAGCTCAGGCCGGTACAAATGGCCACGAACCAGCAAATCAGTTCTTGCGAATTCGAACCCCCAACGATTTTCCCAGTTGTTGAGATCAGGATCCTGCAGGGCCCGCAATGGATCAGGACGATGGGCGTGGATGAATCGGAACTGCACCAAAGCGCCCAATTCCATGGAGAACTTGCCGTCTTCCGAAGCCAAGAAAAAGCCATCATTCCATCCGGCCGTCATCTGCTTCTCGGATTGAACCTGCGCCATCGCCGCATCAACCGCCATGCCGATCTGGGCCCGCATCAATCGGTCCAACTCTGGATCCCGGGCGCGATTCATCCGATCAAGTTCACCACGAATCCGAGCATTTTCTTCTCGAAGACGAGCCATCTCGGCGCGAATCTCTTCCAGCGCATCCCCGTCTTGAGCGTGCGATATGGGGGCACAAACCAAAACAAGAAGAACAATGGCAATTCTCACGACGCGGCCTCCATGCCGAGTGGGCATCCATGCGAAGACTACATGATTCAGCAGCGATGGGCGGTTATTCGTAGGGGCCGCGATCAAGAAGATCAAAAGTATGCACCTGCGTCAACGCAGAGACATCCAGAGACCCAATGTTTCGGAAGCGATCCACCACGGGACCAGGCTCCGCCAAAGCGATCGCCCCCATCCGCCGCATCTTCTCGCCCAGAATGCCCTCAAGGTCGGCCGTCGTATTCCGAGCATGCCCTGACGGATACATCACCAAGCCTGAATCAAAGACCTCCCCGGCTTGGGTCGTGATTTCGATCGATGTGGGAATCCCGTCTGGATATTTCTCGTCGTAGTCCGCGCCACCATGGGCAAAGGAGATCAGTTCCATCAGTGCTCGGGTTTTGGGATCAACAATGGCCTGAGGGGCGTAGTCCTCGGGCATCAACATCAAGCTCCGCCAAGCATCGTCGTTTCCGGCCGGCACTTCACCCAACTCAATAGCCCTTTGCAACATGCGTGAGACAATGAACACCATCGAGTGGTCGGCGGACTGGCGGGTGCGGGGGTCACGCTTTGCCGGGTCACCAATGATCCCGAAGGCTGGTTCGTACGCCACAATCTTGATGCCCTTGATGGCCTCCGCCACCAGGAGTTCCGGGTGGGCCCGCAGCAAATCCACCAGGCCTTGCAAGGCTCCAGCAGACTGGTGCTCGTAGAGACCCAACTTGAAGTGCATGCCCATCACCGCAAAGTCATCACCGCTGGTGGACAACCTCAGGTCGAACGGACTGTCACCGTCGGTGGATTCGAACTGTCGGAACATGGACTCAGGGTTCCGGAAAATATCTTTTGGCCCCAAGAATCCTGCCATCGCGCGACGCATGGCGGTGATCGCCACTTCGGTGCTTATCGCTGCCGAAGCACCTTTGGAATCAGAGAGTTGCTTCCCGGCGCGGATGGCACGCCAAGGGATGAAGTGGGCCACCACCATCCCGATGGCCGACTCAATCTGCGCCGCCGAGGCGCCATTCATGGCCCCCCAAACTGCCGCGGACGCAATCGCACCGTGCACCACATGATCGATCTTGTAGGTCTTCAGGCTGAAGACTTCAGCCAACCGTCCTCGGATCTCGTCATGCAACACCATGCCTCGCAAAGCGGCCGCTCCATCAAAGCCCATCACCTGCGCGGCCGCAACCGGAACCGCATAGAAATCGTTGTGCCCAAATTCTCCCGCCACATGACCCAATTCTGGTCGGTAACCAAAGTTGGTGCCGTTGGAGTCCCACTCACGAACGGCCGAGCAGTTCGCCAAGATGGCTTTCTCCGGTGAAACCGAAGTGGCATCCCCAAAGACCGTCGCCCCCCCACTTGCGGGGTAACCCAAGGCTTCCTCGCGGAGCACCTTGGGGGCGTTGGTGTTCATGGCCAAAGCCGACAAACCGCACAAGCACGCATCGGCATGGAAGAGTGACGTTCGATCGAGAACCGCGGCGCTGGGGGCGCCATTCTTCATGAAATCAATCGCGTACTCAGCGATGCCAAGGGCTTGGTTGGTGTTGCGAGGCAGATCTTTGAAGCTCATGTCGCGAATCCTAACGCCGAAGGGTGTTCAACAACTGATCCACGCCAACCGGATCCCCCAAGATCACCGGCACCCGTTGGTGAACATGGCTGGGCTTGATGTCCAAGATGGGGCCGGTTCCAGATTCGCCTCGACCTCCAGCTTGTTCGATGAGAAAAGCCATGGGATTGGCTTCATACATCAACCGCAATTTGCCCTCGGGATGCCGTGCGGTTCCCGGATACGCAAAGACTCCACCTTCAAGCAGCGTGCGGTGCACATCCGCCACCATGGACCCGATGTACCGGCTGCGCCAACCGGTGCGGCGACAGGCAGAAAGCCAATCGCACCAACCAGGCCCAAAGCTGTCGGCATTGGCTTCATTGAGGCTGTACGTCTTCCCACCAGAGGGGATCTTCAGATCGGATCGAACCAAGACGAAGGCGCCCACGGCGGGATCAAGGGAGAACATGTGGACCCCGCGGCCGGTGGACAGCACCAAGACGGTCGAGGGGCCATACAAGATGTAACCAGCCGCAACCTGTTTGCGACCAATCTGAAGGTGCGGCGCATCGGCGTCGAGGGCCTGCTCGTGCCGGAGGATCGAAAAGATCGTCCCCACACCAACGCCCAAGCCAAGGTTGGCCGAGCCATCGAGGGGATCGAACAGCACCGAGTACTTCCCCCCCTCCTCTGCACTGCGCAGTTGTACGGGTTCGGCCTCTTCTTCAGAGCCCAACAAGCCCAAATCCGTCCGGTCGCCCAAACAACGAATGATGATTTCGTTGGCCACCAGATCCATCGGCTTCTGCTGTTCACCGTGGACGTTGTCACCGCCGATGTCCAGCACCGGATCCAAATGAACCCGGCGGATTTTGGCGGCGATCACTTTCCCAGCCAAAGCAATCGCCGAAAGGAGCCAACTGAATTCACCCGAGGCATTGGGGTGCCGCCGGGCTTCCTGAAGGATGAAGCTCTGGATGGTGGTCAGGTTGTCAACGGTGTATTTCGGGGGGCGTTCCACGCCGCAGATCCTACGGATCCCGCCGGATATAGAATGGGTGTATGCCAGAAACTGTAATTCTCTCCGCCGTACGCTCTCCCATCGGCCGCTTCTTGGGCGGCTTCTCCAACACCACGGCCACCGATCTTGGGGCCAAAGTTGCCGCGACAGCCATGGAAGGCATCGATCCTTCGGTCGTCGATGAGGCCTTGATGGGGTGCGTGCTCCAAGCGGGACTGGGGCAGAACCCGGCTCGGCAAATTGCTCTCGGCGCGGGCTGTCCGGACCGCGTGACGGCCATGACCATCAACAAAGTCTGCGGCTCCGGACTGGAAGCAGTGATGCAAGCCGATCGAGCCATCCGGTGTCAAGATGCCCGAGTGGTGCTGTGCGGCGGCGCTGAAAACATGACCAGAGCGCCGCACACCGGATTGATCCGGCCCGGCGCGAAATTCGGCCCCGCAACTTTTGCGGACCACATGCAAGCCGATGGACTGACCTGTGCCTTCAAGGGCTGGGCCATGGGCAACGCCGCGGAATGGATCAGCAACGAACACAACATCTCACGCGAAGACCAAGATGCCTTCGCTGCACGATCCCACCAAAGAGCAGCGGCGGCGGCGGAAGCAGGTCATTTCGACGCCGAAACCCGGGTCTTTTCGGGAGCGGAAGTGGGAAACCGGAAGGTCCCTGGGCCCGAAGGTGGCGTTGGGGTCGACGAAGGTGTTCGGGCCGATTCGTCAGCCGAAGGGCTCGCCAAACTCCGCCCGGCCTTTGATCCCGAGGGCACGGTCACCGCTGGAAACGCAAGCCAAATCAGCGATGGTGCGGCCGCCCTTGTGGTGGCTTCAAGTGACGCCGCCGCAGAACTCGGCGTGAAGCCGCTGGCCAAAATCGTGGGACACAGCACGGCCGGGGTATCCCCCGAAGCGATCTTCACCGCCCCCGCTGCGGGCGTGGCCGCCTTGCTCAAGCAACATGACCTCTCGGTGGATGACATCGATTTGTTCGAGATCAATGAAGCCTTCGCCGCCCAGGTCCTGATGAATCAACGGGCTTTGGGCGTTCCTGACGAAAAGCTCAATATTTCCGGTGGCGGCATCGCCCTTGGACACCCCATCGGCGCTTCCGGAGCCCGCGTCTTGGTCACCTTGCTGCACGGATTGATCCGAACTGGTGGCACCCGGGGTGTGGCCAGCCTCTGCTTGGGAGGGGGCAACGCCGTCTCCATGCTCGTCGAACGCGCAGATTGAGTAAGTTGACGGTTCACTCGGGAGGTTCGAGATGAAGATTCTTGTATGCGGAGCCGGGGATGTCGGCTGGCATGCCGTAGAACGACTCCTACGACTTGGCGAGCACGAGCTGGCCGTCTTGGACACCAACCGAAGCCGATTGGAAAATCTGGCCAATCAGTTTGATGTCTCCTATTTCGTTGGATCGTGCACCCTTCCCAGTTCTTACGAAGAATTGCGGATCAAAGATTTTGACCTGCTGGTCGCCGCCACCGCGCGAGACGAAGCCAACCTGATTGCTTCTGACTTGGCCAGCACTATGCACCGCAAGCAAAGCGGACCAAACCGACCTCCACTTCGGACCATCGTCCGCATCCATGACGAGCGGTTCATGCGTGAAGCGTCCGACATCCGATCTATTTTTCAAGCCACCCACTTGCTGTGCCCTGAAGAAGTCACCGTCCGATCCATTGTGGGACAACTGCGAAACCCAGGAGCAGTTCGACTGGAGCAGGGGACAGGCGGTGTGGTCTCGGTGCAATCGATCGAGCTTTCCAATACCGCCACGGTGGGACAGAAACTGCGGGACGTTGAACTTCCGGGCGGCGCTCGCGTGGTTGCCCTTCGCCGCGCTGGCGAGTCCATCTTTCCCGGGCCCGGAACCGAACTGAAGCCCGGCGACAAAATCCTTCTGGCCGGACCAACTGAAACCTTTGAAGCAGCTCGCCGTGCGATCGAAGGGGAGCGGGCCCGAGTAAAGCGCTTGGTCATCGGTGGTTCCAGCCAAATGGCCCGCCGATTGTGTGAGGCTCTTGCTGGGACCCCTTGGCACATCACCGTCTTTGATCCCGATCCGAAAGCCGCCCACGAAATGGCCGATGCGTTCGATCACATCGATGTCGAACAGTCGGATCCCACCGACCGCGCGGTCTTTGACGAAGCCGAGATTGACAAAGCCGATGCTTTTGTTTCGTTGACCGAAAGCGACGAACACAACCTTCTGGCCAGTTCAACGGCACACTCACGCGGCGTACCCAACACCGTGGCCGTGGTGAAATCGGCCAATTTCGAACACCTCGGAAAAGCGCTGGGCATCACCAAAGTGCTGGTCCCCCGCACCGTGGCCGCCCGTGAAATCCAAGAACTCCTCAACGAAGAAAATGTGAGCCGGATCCCCGGGAGATTCATGGAAGGCATTTCGGGTTGGCGCATCCGCCTGCCCGAGGGATCCCCCTTGGCGGGAGTTGATTTAACTTCCGCGGGCCTTTCCGGCCGCTTCATCGTCTTGGCCCGCTGCCGAGACAATGTTTGGGACTTCGCCCGATCGAATGAGCCCTTGGGGGCCGGCGATCAACTCTTGGTGGTGGGACGTTCAGAGTTGGAGGACGACATCCCCGCGACCTTCCTCGAGAGTGGATCCTCAGCTTGAGACCCGAACAGATACTTCGACCTCTCACGCACATGGTCAGTTTGGTGGCCATGGCCATGATGGCTGCTGGCCTCTGGGGACTTTTTGATGTTTGGTTCCTGGACCAGCCCACCGATTCCAGCGGTTTGCTCCCGGGATCAGAATCAAACACCGATGCCTCGGTGGCGTTGTTGGTTTCGGGAGTGGTCACGGCCGGGATCGCGGGATTGGTAAGGCTCAGAGTCGGTGGAAGCCCACGCGATGAGCGAGGCGAACGAGAACTGGATCTCCGCAACCGTGAAGTGCTGGCCTTGGTGGGCTTGGCTTGGTTTGTGGCCTGCTTCTTTGCCGCTCTGCCCTTTGTGATTTGGCCGCGCCTCGCCGGGATCGAAACGCATGTGTTGCTGGACCCTGTGAACTGCCTCTTTGAATCCATGAGCGGACTCACCACCACCGGCGCCACCATCATTGATGACCTGGACACCGTTCCCCGTCCCTTGCTTTTGTGGCGTTCGTTGACCCATTGGATCGGTGGGATTGGAATCGTGGTGGTGTTCTTGGTCATCCTCCCCAGTGTTGGTGCCGCGCGGCAACGCCTATTCCAAGTGGAAACCCCGGGACCTGATATTTCCGAACGCGGGCTCCGGCCAACTGCTGGTGAGGCCGCCAAAAAATTGACCGGCTTGTATCTCATGATCACCGCCGGAGCGCTTGGAGGCTACTTGCTGGGAGGCATGGGACCTTTTGATGCCGTGAACCACGCCTTCAGCGTGGTGGCCACGGGTGGCTTCAGCACCAAGGATGAATCCATCGCCGCCTTTGCAACCCCATTCATCGAATGGTGGACCATCTTGATCATGATCATGGTGGGACTGAATTTCACCCTCTTGGGTCAACTCCTTCGCGGGCGGTTGGGCGTGCTTCGTGATTTGGAAACCAAGACGTATCTGGGACTCAAGATCACCTGCAGTGTGCTCACCGCGCTGGTACTTGCCCTCTCGCTCACGGTGTGGCAGGACACCGCCGGGGCCGAACACACTGGATTCTTTGCCGCCCTTCGACACGGCACATTTGTCACCGTGGCCATGCAAACTGGTACCGGATTCTGTCTCTCGGACTACTCAGCTTGGCCCTATCTGACCGTGGCCCTGATCTTTGGCTTGGCCGCCATTGGTGGCTGCGGCGGCTCCACCGCCGGCGGCATCAAAGTCAACCGCATCGTGTTTGCCGTTCAACTGCTGGTGGCCGAAATTCACCGGGTGATCCGACCCAATCGAGTGGACACCATTCGGTTGGGGCATCGGCGTCCCTCCCCAAGCCAACGCCAAGCCGTGCTGGCTTTCTTGTTGATGTACATCCTGCTGCTGGGTTTGGGGACAATTCTGGTGCAAACCGCCGAATATGGATCAAACCACAGCGATTTCCAGACCTGTTCGACCGCCGTGCTGTGCACGCTGACGAATATTGGACCAGGGCTGGGCGAAGTTGGCCCCACCGGCAACTACTCAGGCTTCGGATCGATCTCGAAATCCGGAATGGTGGTGTTCATGGCCATGGGTCGTCTGGAAATCATGGGCCTGATCGCATTGCTGACTCCCGGATTCTGGCGTCGAAGCTGAGGCGAATCCTGTCGGCGAACCTAGAATGGATGGACTGTGCCTGTCCGCAACTTTTCCATCGTCGCCCACATCGATCACGGCAAGAGCACTCTGGCCGACCGGTTGCTGCAGGCCACCCGAGCGGTTTCTGATCGCGAAGCCAAAGCCCAGATGCTGGACTCGATGGATCTGGAGCGTGAACGCGGCATCACCATCAAAGCTGCGGCCGTCAGCGTCCAGCACATGAAGGATGACGTGCCCTACACGTTGAACTTCATTGATACCCCAGGCCACGTGGACTTCACCTACGAGGTGTCTCGAGCACTGACCGCGTGCGAGGGTGCACTCTTGGTGGTCGACTCCACGCAAGGGATTCAAGCCCAAACCGTGGCCAATGCGTACCTCGCCGTCGAGCAAGATTTGGAACTCATTCCAGTCATCAACAAGATTGACCTCCCGGCCGCCGACCCCGATCGCGTGGCCATGGAAATCGAGAACGTGTTCGGCTTGCCCGCGGAAGACTGCATTTTGGTCTCGGCCAAGAGTGGTGTGGGTATCCCCGAACTCTTGGATGCGATTTGTGACCGACTCCCAGATCCCAGAGCGGAGAAAGTGCAGAACACCCGCGGCCTCATCTTTGATGCGGTGTACGACGACTACCGCGGCGTGGTGGTGTACACCCGACTCTTTGACGGATCCCTCAAAGTTGGCGACAAGATCCGCATGATGGGCACTGGCCGCAGCTTCACGGTCACCGAACTGGGTCGAAACACCCCTTTCCCCGTCAAAGTGAAGGAGATGCACCACTCAGACGTGGGATACGTTGTGGCCCAAATCAAAACCTTGGGTGATGTCCGCATCGGCGACACCATCACTTTGGAATCCAACCCCGCTCCCGAAGCCCTGCCGGGATACGAAGAACCCAAACAAATGGTGTTCTGCGACTTCTACCCGGCCACCACCGAAGGCGGCCGCAACGACTTTGAATCCCTGCGGGAAGCCATCGAGAAGCTCAGCCTGAACGACTCATCATTCACCTTTGAAATGCAGCACTCTGAGGCCCTTGGGTTTGGCTTCCGCTGCGGATTTTTGGGCATGTTGCACATGGACATCGTGCAAGAACGCCTGGAACGCGAGGGGAAAATCGAGATCGTCCAGACCGCCCCCACCGTGACGTACAAAGTGGATCTCAAAGATGGCAGCCAACTGGAGATCCACAACCCCGCCGACCTCCCCGACGCC
>PAHO01000037.1 GCA_002705085.1 Phycisphaerae bacterium
ATTGGCCTCAGGTTCCGTAACCGTCACGTCCGGCGTCCCAAGATTCGACAGGTTCGTTGGATTGACCCACAGTGCTGCGGTGTCTCCGAAGATGCCGAACGTCACTCGTACCACCAGCCGAGCCAGTTGACCTTGCGATGCGTCAATGCCAGTGTCACCGGCAAGATCGCTGTAGCCCTTGAGGTTCCATGTGTCTTCGGGGTTCGCTAGAAGGGTTCCGATTTCCAATCTGATAGAATTGCCATTGGCCAGCGCGATGTTGGCGAACCCGTTGGTTGGCTCATCAACCAATTGTTCGGCCCAGAAGATCACGTAGACCGGATTGCTCCCCAGGTCTTGGGTGGGGATAGATCGTTTGGCCGCATTGGAATATCCAGAGCCATCTCCATTACCACTGTGGACGACGCTGCCATCGATCACCTGCACTGAGGACGTGTCAAACCAACCACCGCTGCTCAAAGCGCCATCGGGATAGTCGAAGCGTTCAACGAGGAACTCTTCAGCTGCAAGGGCTGAGGACAGGGCAAAACAGGTCAGCAAGGGGGTGATCATTTTCATCTTCAGATATTCCACTCCGATTGGACCATGGTACGTCCAGACGCGGTTGTTCCAAACCAGAACTGCGGAGAGGTGGGGTTATTTGGGCAATTCACCGACTTGGCAAGGGCCAATGGCGGAGAGCACGGCAAGCAAGTCGGAAAATTCAACAGCATTGTCCTGATTGACATCCGCTGGGTTGCCAGGATTGAAACCCCAGTTCGACAAAACGGCCAAGAGGTCCGAGAAGCCAATCACGCAATCGCGATCAACGTCCTCCGGACACCCACCCCAAACGCAACTGGAACGGGTCAGGCCAATGCGTTCCATGGCGATTTGAACAAACGGATGTTCGTGGAAGAGTGACCAGACCCGGCCGGTTCGAGCATTTTCGATGGCCAGCAGCAGGGCCCCGTCATCGATGGAAATGTGCTTGGGTGCCGACCAGCCACCGTCGCCCTCATTCCAAGCGTCCCGGTAGCCAAAGCCTCCCACCGAAGGTTCGTTCCACACCAGCGGAGAAGTCAGGTTCCGTGCGTATCTCAGCACTTCCATGGCCCTTTGATCAAACAGGAGCGCGCCCGCGGCGCCGTACACCGCAACGGTGCCATCACCATCGTTGGGGCTGGTTCCACCCGGGTTGGGTTCATCCTCTGGACGCTGGGCCCCCGGGATGGGTTGGGTGATGGGGAAGACGCCGGGAACGGCATAACCCGAGGGTGAAAGGGAGGCGGTCAGTGGCCAGCCCGTTTCCCCAAGCGTTGGCAAACCATTGGGATTGCTGATCGCTCGGTCACGGTGCAATTGCGCATGCCGGCGGCTGTTCTCCCAGAAATCAGTGGTGGTCCTGGCGCTAAAGCCGCGTTCGGCAGGGTTGTCGGGCCCCATTCGTGGCGTGTCCATGAACAACTGCGCGTAGAACGTTCGGAAGAACGCTCCCGAATACGGCGAAAACACCACCCGTTCGCCAGCGGGTGTGTTGCCGATGGGTCGTCTGAGCGACCACCAAAGCTCGGGATCGGTGCTTCTGGCCGGATCCAGCTGGGTCTGTGCGAGAAACACAGTCAAACGCTCTTCGTCCATGGCGTCCACCCAAGCGAATGGCATCAGTTCTCCCGGGCCAGTGGGTTGGCTTTCGTTGTCCGGTTCCCAAGCCAAACTCAGATACCCGGAAGGGAACCCGGACACTTCGTCGGTGAGGACGAATTTGGACCAATCGGCAGCCAGCAAGAGTTGAGTGACCGAGTCATTCACGATGCCGCCAAAGCGCGAACCGGCCACAATCGCACCGGCATAGAACAACGCGGAATCCACGGTTGAAACCCCATCCCAGTCCGGTCTCGGGGCTCCGGTTGTGGCATCGATCCAGTGGTAATACAAGCCGTGTTTGGAAATGTTCGGCGTATTCAAAACCTCTTGCAAGATATTGAGGGCTTTGGTCTCAGCTTCGAGTTCAGTCATCCATTCGTGTTCGGGTGCGAGGGCCAGCGCCGCCAACTGAAAGCCCACTCCTGCCAGACTGATCACCGGACTGTTGGTCGAATCTCGAACCATGCCTCCGTAGGCCGTCACCGAAGTCAACGCTTTGAACGCTCCGAACTGGGCCGCCTCCAGCAGGGCTTCGTCATCGGCATCGAAGACCCATGGCGGTCGTTCAGCGCCAATCTCAGGAAGAATCGGCGGCAGGGGACCCGCCGCAGCCAGGAGTACAGTCAACATTTCTTCCCTATTCTCTCTCCATGAGCGAATCAGGCAAGCAAGAGTCAGAAAACAACACAATTTCGCCTGGATGCTTGGTTTTCGGCTTTGGCGGGGTGTTTGTCTTGGGGGGGTTGGTCTTTTTGATCGGAACAAGCTGGTTTGCTCTCCGTCTCGAAGCTTCCCGGACCTGGCCAAAGGTGCAGGCTCAAGTGGTTTCTTCCGAACTCGGGTTTCGGATGGACAGCGACCATGATCGGTTTGTGGATCCTTCGGTCACCTACCGCTACGACATTGGCGGCCAGACCTACATCGGTGACCGAGTCTCTTTTGGTTCTGGCGATGCCGCTTGGTCACAATCCCGGGTCAACGCGTACCCCGTGGATCGGGTGATTGATGTTCGAGTCAATCCCAAAGATCCCACCGATGCCGTGATTGAACCAGGCGGCCGAGGTTGGGAGCGGTTTCTTCCGCTTGGTGGTCTGGTGCCTCTGGGGGTGGGGATCAGCCTCATCTTGACCGGTCGGCGCAGAATCCGGAACCCAGAGTTGATGCGTGGCCCCAGCGGACCCACCAAGGTTGGGGCCAAAGGCCACTGGATCCCAGCCAGCGTGGGGATCATCTTTACCACCGTTGGTGTGTTCATCGTTCAAGATGGCTGGACTGATATCCAAATTGCTCGATCAAGCAGTACGTGGCCCACGACCCAAGGCACGGTTGTCTTGTCCGAGGCGCATCGTGAATGGGACAGCGAAGACAAACGGCACTATTTCGTTCCGGTCGTGGTGTACACCTATCAGGTTGAAGGTGTGACGTATGCCTCGGACCGCGTGAGACCTGGAGCGATCAATCGATCGAGTCGAACCGCCGCATCGGCTTCGAGGTTGGCCAATCGGTATCCGGAAGGGTCGGTCACGCCCGTGGCGTACAACCCGGATCAACCGGGCCAGGCCACGCTGGTCACGGGGGAAGGTCTGGGGTCTTGGAGCACGGTGATCTTCGGTGGGATCTTCACCGTGATTGGTGCCATAATCGCGTTGATCTTTTTTCCACGGCCGTGGGCTCACCAGGCGTCAAACCAAGGGACGGGTTCCCCGCGTTCTTGATCAATACTCATCTGGGCGCCGGCCTCACGGCACCAGTCCGAAAGAACACGCGAGAGCTTGCGGACGCGCTCGGGCTGCGTCTGTGACAAATCGTGTTGTTCTCCGGGGTCAGTTTGCAGGTTGTACAACTCAAACCGCTGTTCAGCATGCCAAGCAATGAGCTTTTCATCACCCATCCGGATGGCCGTGCAGGGCATGAAGCGTCCATTTTGCCCGCCGGTGCGATGTGGTTTATGCCAAACGACAAAGCGTTCGAGTTGGTCCTTTTCTCCGAGCAAAATCGAAGAAATATCCAAGCCGTCGGGCACGCTTCGTTCTTCGGCATCCAACCCCACCCAACGGAGCAAGGTGGGATGGAGATCGTGCGTGACGACCATGGCTTCGCTGGAGGCACCAGCCGGAATCCGTTGGGGCCAACGTGCGATCAGTGGCACCCGGTGTCCGCCCTCGTACGGGCTGCTCTTGCTTCCTCGCAACGGGGCGTTTCGGTTTGCGGGTCGTCCGGCGTAGCCCGAAACGGCACCGTTGTCGCTGGTGAAGACGACCACCGTGTTGTTGGTGATTCCCAAAGCATCCAAACGGTCCAAAAGAACCCCGACGGCCGCGTCCACCGACCGCACCAGGCTGACGTACCGCGCTTCAACGGGGGCTAACCCTTGGGTTTCATCGATCCACCGTGGATTGCCCATGATCGGCGTGTGTACGGCGTAGGGGGCAAAGTGGAGGAAAAAAGGTTCACCCGATGCCACAGCGGCCTCCATGCTTCGCGAAGCTTCGATGGCCAAGGCTTCGGTCAAAAAGAGATCACGGTCGTGGTACGCCTCAAGACCCGGGACGTCCCAGATGGACGACTTGCTGAAGTCTGTGGTGCTCTTGGCATTTTTGAAGCGGTGGATCCCTCGATACGAACCCGGGGCTCCCGAACCATGCCCGGCGATGTTTTCATCAAAACCCAACTGCAAGGGGTCGCTTCCGGGGGTGCCGTGGGCGCCCCAGTGCGCTTTGCCCACATGAATGGTTCGGTATCCCGCTCGGCGGAATCGCTCAGGCAGCAAATCGGGCGAGGGCTGCACACCTTCCTTGTTCCAGTCTGGTGCGCGGAGCGTGGGGTGCTTTCCGCTGGTGTCGCGGTCGTGGTACAGCGTCCACCACGTGATGTGGTGTCGCGCTGGTGCAGCGCCGGTCAGAAGGGAAGCCCGGGTGGGGGTACAAACGCAACCGGACGCGTAGGCTTGGTCCAAACGCATGCCTTCGTCCGCCAAGCGTTGGATGTGTGGGGTATGCAATTGCGCTTGGGTTTGATCCTCAGGCGGCCCATTGCGCACGCTAGTATCCCGCCAACCGAGGTCGTCCACCATGATGAGCAGAATGTTCGGCTGGTTCGTACAGAGCAGGCTACACAGCAGAGTCAGCATCACTTGCCCAGTTCACGGACCATGCCCGCGATTCGGAACTTGAGTTGTGACTCGTCGGGCAAGTCGGTCTCGATGACGGCCAAAGCCGAGATGGCTCCCAAGTATTCGCCAGGGTCGCCAGTGAGTTGAACTTGCCACACGTTGCCGTCACCGGAGGCTGGCGCGAAGTTGAGGCTCATCGTCGGCCCATCACGGCGGGCTCCAGTGATGTTGGCGCTGAGGATCGAAAATGGTTTTTCGGCGGTGAGGGTGATTTGTTTTTGGAACGGCTTCTTGGGGGCGGTCGCTCCAACCCGGAACATGGTGTCCGAGGGGCGGATGCTTCCGAGCACCGTGACCGAAGCCGTGCACTGGATTTCTTTTTCCACGGGGGTCCCGCTCGGCAACACGCCACGGGTTTTGACAAACACATTGCCGTAGTGTGGTCCCCACGGTGCGTTCCCCAAGAAGGTCACGCTCAGTTGATTGGGCCTGAACGAATCTTGTTCCACCTTGAAATAGCGGGCCGCCGTTCCCCGGATGCCGAAGTCCAAGATTTCAAAATTGGGATCCACACATTGCAAATCCAAAGTGAGCTTCTTGGATTCTCCTTTGCGGACTTCTTCGTAACGCAAGTACAAAGGGTCAGGTTTCACAAAGGGTTTGATGGTGCTGGAGATCTTGAGGATCGTGACCGGCCGATCAGGATCATTGCTTCGCACCGTGAGGGTTTTGGTTTGACGTCCGTTGCCTTTGGGTGCAAAAGCGATTTCCAATGTCCCTTTCTCTCCAGGAAGGTACGTGGTCTTCGTTAAGGTCGGCGTCGTGCAGCCGCACGATGCTTTGACTTCTTCGATGATCAGTGGGCCTTCACCCTTGTTCTCAAAACCGAAGACGGTCTCTTGCTTTTCGAGATCCCAGATTTCACCAAAATCGTGCTCAAAGCGGTCGAGCCCCAGCACGGGGTCTCCTTGGGGCTCGGGGGCTTCACTGGTTGCAGGTGCGAGTTCTGTGGTGCTCAGCTTGGCGGGAGGGGCTTTGGCTTCGTTTTCCGCGCCTTCAGCAGTCACCGAAGGCGAAGATTGATCACACCCCGCCAGAAGGGCTGGGATGATGGTCAAAGAGCACAATACGAACCGATGCAACATAGGAAATGACCCTCCGGGCAATTCGACAAACCTAGGCCAGAGTGCCCGTTATCCTCGCTTATGCAAGACTTTGCAAGTGGATCTCAATATGTCCTTCAAATTCTCCATTTTGGCCTCGCTCTTCCTGCCCATGGGACATCTTGGCGCTCAGGATCTTTTGAACCGAGTGGACGCCCATGATTGGGAATTGACCGTCGAAATCCGTCTCTCGAGCGAGGTTCCGATTCAGCTCGGCCCCGATGGGCGGCCCATGGGGATTTTTCGTCCAGACCAACTTTGGCCCTACCGCCCGCCTTGGATCGATGGCACCCGTTGGCTGGAGGTCAAGCCAAACGGCTTCTTCGACACCGAAGGTGGTCGAATCAGGATGCCCTTTGTTGAGGAAACGGCGTCTTCAGAAGCCGAAGTCGAACGACTGGACGGCGTATTTTTCATTGGCACCAGGCAAGACGAATCGGCCATCGCCAACGGCAAGGTGTTTCCAAAAGACATTCTGGGTGAACGCGCGGTTGAATTCGCGTTGAACGAGGGCCGCGACACCACCATGCGTTGGTCCATCATGCTGCCACATCGGAGTTACGGGATCGTGGTCGATGAACCACAAGCGGCCGCTCTTCCATGGCCACGCACAGTTTCTTCCGAGGTGGCTCCAGCCTTGAATCCTTCAGGGTTGATTGACTCGGATGATCCCGTGTTCGCGGAGGCCGTCAACACCATCGCGGGAGATCGGTTGCAGGTGGTGTCTCCGTGGCGGGCGGCCAAGTCGCTGTTGGCGGGGGTCATCCGAACGATTCGGGTCGGGGAACCCGCAACCGCACGAGGGCGGTCGACCGCCATCCGAGGCATTGTGGCCCGCAAGGCCAGTGAAGCGGCCAAGTCCAGTGTGGTGAATCCCGTGGAAGATGTTCTGGTGGCCGTGGGGGTTCTGCGTGCGGCGGGGCTGCCCGCGCGAGCGGTGCACGGCGTGCGGTTCCGCACCCTGCGATTGCCCCCGGAACCGATCACTTGGGGGGAATGGTTTCATCCGGATCTGGGTTGGGTGCCCTTCGACATGGGCTTCCTCCGTGGGGACGGCGTCGTCAACCGAGGTGTCGACCAAAAGTGGCGTGGCTTCGGTGAGATCCGAGAGCTGGAACGAAGGGTGCCCATCGCCTTCCGCCTTCATCCCGAGAGCGATGCCCGGGGTTGGTATCCATGGGCGTGGTGGAGCTGGGAGGGTTTGACTGAACAGCCAGGGTTCTTTGAGCAAGCGGTAGAACTTCAAATGATTGACCGCGGCCGTGTCCCCAACCGCGGGGTGGCACCGTGAGCACGCCGGCGGGCAATGCAGCCATTTCGGTTGAAGTGGCCTACGAGGACCCGCATTACCTGCTGCTGAACAAGCCTGGAGGTCGGGTCGTCCAGCCGGGATTGGGCCACCAAGATGACGCTTTGTTGAATGGGTTGTTGGCCAGTCGGTTTGGGGGTGAGCTTCGAAAGCTTGGTGCTCGCCGGGACTTTGGCGTGATCCACCGTTTGGACCGAGACACTTCGGGCGCTTTGCTGGTGGCCCGGACGGTGCCTGGTTACGACGGCCTGCGTTCAGCATTCACCGAGCGTCGGGTCGAGAAGGATTACCTCGCCCTGGTCGAGCCGGCGCCTTCCAGTCCCTCGGGCCGAGTTGATCTTCCCTTGCGTGAAGTTGAACGGGCCGGGGTGCGGCTGGCGACCCCCGATCCTGCGGGTCAGCCGGCGTACACCGCATGGCGGCAAGTTGCCGCAGGGCCAAAGCATGCGATGCTGGCGTGTCGAATCTCCACCGGTCGTCTTCACCAGATTCGGGTTCATCTGACTGAAGGGGTTGGGGTCCAGATCGTCGGTGACCGGGTCTACCGTGTGGATGAGCCGCCAGATACCTCATCCAAAGCCATGCGTTTGGCAGGGCCCATGTATTTGCACGCGTGGAGGCTTGGATTCCCTCATCCGGTGACCGATCGTCCTGAACAGCATCGCATTGAACCCCCGCCCGCCTTCCTGTCGGCCATGGGTGAGTGTGGTCTGCAGCCGGTCAATCCTCAATGATTTGATGGTTCCAAGCCCTCTCCTGAAATAAAAAAGCCCCGCCGAAGCGGGGCTGAAAATGATAGGTGGGGTGAGCATGTTCGCTCACGCCAGTGATGTCACCCAATCAAGGGTTGCAATCACCAAAGGCGGAAAGCACCGCGAGCACATCACTGAAGCCAACCACGCCATCGCCATCGATGTCAGGAGAGCTTCCGCCCCAAGCAGAGAGCAGGGCCAAGATGTCGGAGAAGCCGACAACATCGTCACCGTCGACGTCCTCTGGACAGTTGCCCGGCCCGCCGCCATCGCAGTCGAGGTTGGGGACACCAGGTGTGTCTTGCAACTCACCTTGTTCAGATCCAAAGACACCAATGGTCCACGCCAGTGTGTCGGGGCAGCGCCAGATGTGGGCCGGAGCAAAAGTCTCATCCGGTCCGACGTCTTCCCCGCCAAGGCTGGTGGCGTAAGACCACTCGGTATTGGTGGGAGGGGTGTCGGTGTTTTCGACCGAGCCAACCGCATCCACCACGCCAAGCCATGGCGTGGCATCCAGAGTGCCGTTGTCGTCGGTGTCGAGATCTTGGTCCAAGCTTCCGGTGAAGTTGGTCACCAAAGCGATCGTGATGTTGTCACTGTTCTCAAGGTTCACCCCGCCCTCGGGGATCAAGTCCGCCAAGGCAATGGGGCCCAAAGTGAAGGTGTCAGCACAGATCAACATGGCGCCATCACTTCCGACGACCAGACCGCTCAGGTCAATGACCTCTTCGATCACACCGGATCCACCGGCTCCATCACCAATGATGATCAGCGAGATGCCATCCATGGACTGGCCGGAAGGTCCTCGAACTTCGACGTAGTCGTTGTTGTCGGTTCCGGGTTCATCACGACGGACTTCATTGATGTACACGTCTGCGGGAACATCAACTTCGCATGAGTCGGGAACGCTGTTGCCGTTGTTGTCTTCGAGCGTGCCATCGTTCAGATCGCATTCGTCGGGGACACCATTGCTGTTGCAGTCACCACTGGTTTGGTCGTTGATGTCACAGCTGTCCGGAATGCCGTTGCTGTTGCAATCGGGACTTCCGGATTCACAAGCGTCACCAACGCCATCGCCATCACAGTCTTCCTGTCCTGGGTTTTGGGTGTTGGGACAGTTGTCGATGTCGTCAGGGACACCATCGCCATCGCTATCACCACCGCTGCTGCAGCCTCCGAAGAAGCCACCAGATTCATCAAGACCGATGGTGGCCAAGCTGCCGTCGGGTCCACCGATGTACGCAAAGCTCCCTGATCCATCTGGGGATCGAGCAAAGCCACGGAAGTCGTCGTTGGAGGGCGTGAGGTACTCGTACGCATCTTGAACAATGCCCGAATCGTCGGCCAAAGAGATCAAGTCATCGCTGCTGTTGAAGAACAGGCCGCCAGAACTGGAGACCACGACTTCCATGCCGCCAAATGCGCCAGATGGGGTGCCGCCACCGAAGACCACGATGCCGCAGTCTGCGGAAATGATGGTGCCAGCGTCGAAGACGTGGCGGAGGCCAGTGCGGTCACTGACGGTCCAGTTGGAAATGTCGATATCCGCACCGGAGGTGTTCAGGATTTCGAGGTATTCGTCGTCGTTGAAGTTTCCGGTATCTCCGTCCCCGTTGCCGTCAAAGTCGGGGGGGTAGTAGAAGTTGAACTCATTCAGCACCACGCCGCTGCCGAAGCACTCATCGGGCACGCCGTTGCCATCGTTGTCGTTGGAGGTGCCGTCCTGAATGTCGCAATTGTCCAGAATGCCATTGCTGTTGCAGTCGCTGGTGTCAACTTCGCAAGCATCACCCACACCATTGCCGTCGCAGTCGCTTTGGTCTGCGTTTGGCGTGTTGGGACAGTTGTCGCTGCTGTCGGAGACGCCGTCGCTGTCGACATCACCCAAGGTGTAGTCGGCGAACAAGATGGTGGCGTTCGATCCGGTCACATTGACCGAGACGTCGTCCACCCAAGTGAAGTTGCCGGTTTCGTCGCTGGAATAGATGCGGCATTCAATCATCAAGCCGTCGCGGGTGCCACCGTTGGAGTCAAAGGTCCACGTGTGGCTCATTTGTTCCCAGCCAATGTCTGTGGTGTATGCGGTGTTGCCACTCGCTGATCCGGAGTAACTGGTGGGGTCATCGGTGCCGGTGGTGTAATGGCCCCAGATCCGGACTCGAACGCCACTTTCATCAAAGGCAAAGAATGAGCCGTCGATGACATCGCCATCGGTGAGACCCTGAACCCAAGCGACGTAGGCCTGAGGCGTACCGCTCAAGGGGCTTTCCGCGATGTACAGCGCTTGGCTGCCGGTGTTGGCATTGTCCGACACGTTCTCAGCGGTGCCGATGTTTCCGAAGCTGCCGATGATGGTGGCCACACCATCTTCCCAGCTGTACGAACCAGAGGCATCAGCGAGCGCCGCTGAAGTCATCAACACAGGTGCCGCGAGGGCCATCACATTTTTCATTGCAGGGACTCCGTTAGGGGGTTCCTCGAAGTCTAAGTCCAGATGGGCCGAAAGCCAGCAATCCCCCATCAATTCACAGATTCCAAACAAGAACTGGCCCGGGAAAGGTGATTTTTCCCGGACCAAGTCGATTTTCGGTCAGATGTGATGGCGGCCCCTCAGAGGCCGCCGTTGGCCCGCTGGATCACTTGGGGGCTTCGTACTCTTCGACCTCGATTGGGGTCGTGATCTCGGTGGCCGGGGCCTCAGCGTCGGTGGCAGCTGGGAGTTCTGCCAACATCGTGCTGCTGGTGAACACGATTTCCACCCGACGGTTTTGGGCCGCACCTTTGCTGGTGTTGGCGACCACGGGTCGGTACTCGCCGTAGCCCGCCACCTTGATGCGGGCTGGGCTCACGCCAGCACCCACCAAAGCGGTTCGAACCGAGATGGCACGGTGCACGGCGAGGTACGTGTTGTTCTTGTGCTTCGCTCGAGTGGCGGGGTTGGACACCTTGACGTTGTCGGTGTGGCCGATGACTTCGCATTCAAAGCCCGAGGCGGAGGCGGCGTTCATGATGTCAGCCAACGCACTGATGGCTTCGTTGGTTTCGCCCTTCAGCACATCCGAGCCGGAAGAGAAGGTGAAGTCGCTGTTGAAGCGAACGGTTCCAGATTCCTTCTCGAAGGTCAGGAGGTCGGAAAACGATGCCGCAAGTTGGGCAAGATCGGCGGCCATATCGGTGGGCAGCGGTCCGGCTTCAAGTTTGATCAATCGCTCCCGCATGGCCTGGAGGCTGTCGCGTGAAGAACCAAGTTGCTCACTGATGCCACCAAACTCGTTCTGGAGCGAGGCGTAGCGAGCTTCGGCTTCCGACACACGGGCTTCGGCGTCATCGATGCGGGCCAAAGCTTCATCACGCTCGGCTTCCACCACAGCTTGGTTTTCTTCCAACGTGTTGTTGGCCATCAACAGGCTGTCGTATTGGCTCTGGGGAACACATCCAAGAGCAAAAAGGGTGGTGGGCGCAAGAACAAGCAGGCGAATCGAGGGCATACGTCTATCTCCGTAGTTGGGGGAAGTGTACCCACCGCAAGAACTTCCGCGTCGGGGGGTGGACAAGTCGGGGATGAACTTGGCGTTGTTCTCGGTATGATTCAATCGTGAGCGAAGCAAACACCCTTCTCGAAGAATTGCCGTACCCGCCTGCGGCGTATGAGTTCGTCCGACAGGGGCTGGACCATGCGTCCACCCACCGGCACGGGCAAACCGAGGGGCTTCGCCATGTCTCGGGTGATGAATTGTGCCGAGGCTTGGTCGATCTCGCTCAGACCCGCTGGGGAGGCTTGGCGTGGTTGGTGCTCTCGAACTGGCATATTGAGCGGACCGATGATTTTGGCCGCATGGTCTACGCCATGGTGGCTCGGGGTGAACTCTCCACCACCGACGATGATCACCCCGATCATTTCCGCTCGGTGGTTGACCTTCGTGAGGCCCTCGACGCATGACGTCATTTGATCGAAAGCATCTTTGGGAAATCCAGGCCATCCGTGATGTTCTGCTGATTGCAGGCGGACTGTCCTTGTTGTGGCTGGGCTATGCCCTGTCGTCCATCACCATTCCTTTGCTGATGGCGTTGCTCTTGGCGTATTTGGTGGAACCTCTGGTGGAAGGTCTGGGCCAGCGTGGGGTTTCGCGTTCTCGAGCTGCCGCATGGTTCGTTGGCTTGTTTGGCGTCTTGGTCGTGGGATTGCTGGCCTTGGTGCTTCCACTGATTGTGGGCCAGACCTTGCGGTTGGTGGATGACGTGGAATCTGGCGACATGCAACGCCGGGTGTTGCGGGTGGAGTCGATCTTGCCGGAACAGGCCGCGGCGCCTTTGCAAAGACTGGCCATGTTGTTGCCAGGTGAAGCGGTCCTCAACACGGAAAGCGACCTGGTTGCGGCTTCGGGCGAAGTCCAATCCACAGATGCAGACGCCGACTCGTTGGAGATGCAGATTCAACGCATTGTGCAGCAAGAACTGGCCAGTCAATCTGATGATGCGGTCCTCCAACAGGAGGGCTTGCGTGCGGCCGGTGCGGCCCTGACCAGTGCCTGGAGTGTGTTGGTCGCCATCGTGGATGCTGGGTTCTTGTTGTTCCTGATCCCATTCTACTTTTACTTCTTGGTGCTGTGGTATCCCGAAGTGGTTCGTTTTGGGGCCCAACTGGTACCGCGCGACAACCGAGAAGCCATCTTCTCTCTCTTGCAAGAGATGGATGATGTGGTGAGTGGCTTTGTGCGGGGGCGGCTCTTGGTGAGCTTCATCATGGGCTTGATGTTCAGCGTGGGCTGGTGGCTGGTTGATGTGCCATACGCCTTTGTCTTGGGCATGACCACCGGGGCCCTGTCGACCGTCCCTTTTGTTGGGGGACTTGGGGCACCCATTGCGATTGGCTTGGCGGTGTTGGCTCGGTTGGAACTCCCTGAAGTTGAACGGGCCGCATGGTGGATGCCAGTGGTGTTGCCTGCGGCGGTTTTCGCCTTGGTGTCGGCCATCGAAGGCTGGGTGCTGTTGCCTCTGATCGCTGGTCGGGCCACGCGATTGGATCCGGTCACCATTGTGGTGGCGGTTCTCGCGGGTGGGGCGTTGCTTGGGGTGTACGGCATGCTGTTGGCCATTCCATTGGCGGCCTGCCTGAAGATTCTTTTGATTCGAATCGTTTTGCCTCGGCTTCGCGCTTGGACCCGTGGTGACGCTGCGGATCCATTGCCCATCGACGATGGCCAATAAAGCCAGTTAACGGCGTTTTTTACCTTTGCCGCGTTTGGCCCCGGCCCGGCGCGACTTGATTTGCGTGTTGCCTTTGCCAACGCCAGGCAGACCGGGGATGGCGGGCTGCTCTCGCGGTGTGCCGTCTGGTCCAAGCATGGATTTGGCCATTTTGCTCATGCCATCGAATTGTTTCATGAGACGAGAAACTTCATCTCGGGCGGTGCCACTGCCGGCAGCGATCCGTTTGGCACGTGAGCGTTCGATGCGATCGGGCTCGGCCCGTTCGGTTTTGGTCATGGAACCAATCATGGCTTCGACGCGGTCGAACTGCGTTTCATCGATGGGCATGTCCTTGAGCGCGGCGCCCATGCCAGGCAGCATGCCAAGGAGCTGTTTGATGGGCCCCATGCGCCGAATGGCTTTGATCTGAGACAGGAAGTCATCCATGGTCATGCGGCCTTCTGCGAGTTTGACCGCCATCTTCTGGGCTTCCGCTTCGTCAACCTCGTCACGAGCTTTTTCGACCAAAGAGACGACGTCGCCCATGCCCAAGATCCGGCCGGCCACCCGCTCCGCGTGGAAGTCTTCCAGTTGGTCGCTGTGTTCACCGACCCCCAAGTGCACGATGGGGGCTCCGGTGACCCGCCGTACGGAAAGTGCAGCACCACCCCGAGCATCAGAATCAAACTTAGACAGAATGACGCCGTCCACTTCCAGGCGTTGGTGGAAGGCTCGTGCGCTGTCCACGGCATCTTGGCCGCTCATGGCATCAACCACCAGCAAGATGCGGTGTGGACGCACCGCCGTGCGAATGGCTTCGAGTTCGCCCATCAATTCATCGTCAACGTGCAATCGACCGGCGGTGTCCAGCAGGACGACATCATGACCTTCGTCCCGGGCCCGATTGATGGCATTTCGGCAGACCGTGACCGCTTCGCCAACGGCCCGGCCAAACTCCGCGCAGCGCTCCGGTTCGCCGTGGAAGGCCACTTGGCCAGAACCACGTCCAGTGGACTCCACCCCTTGGACGACGGTCTGCAGTTGTTCCACCGCGGCCGGTCGTTGCAAGTCGGCCGCCGCCACCAAGACCTTTCGACCTTCGCCCTTCCACCGTGCAGCGAGTTTGCCACAGGTGGTGGTTTTTCCAGAGCCCTGCAAGCCACACAACATCACGATGGTGGGGCCAGGTTCGACCCACATGGGGGGCGAAGCGTCGGGCCCCATCAGTTCCACGAGCTTGTCGTTGACCACGCCGATCATTTCTTCGCCCGGCTTCAGACTTTTGGTGACTTCTCGCCCCAGTGCTTCGGCCACCACTTCTTCGCAGAAGGTGTCGACCACCTCGTGGTGCACATCGGCTTCGAGCAGTGCCGTCCGTACCCCATCCATGGCTTCGCGAACATTGGATTCGCTGATGCGACCCCGTCCGGACAGGTTCCGCAGGCTTTTGCCAACGCGGTCGGTAAGCATCTCAAACATCAGTCGTGATCACCTTCCGCGTCGGGGTGAATTTCAAGGACCACTGATCCTCCAGGGACCAGCAGGTCGGTGGCCAGCATCCCTTCGGTGATGGGGGTGCCGTCTTTTCGAACCAATTCCGGTTGGGGATTTGCCTTGAGGTGAGCGCCCAATGCCTTTTCGAGAGCTTCTTTCCGTTCGTCGGGAAGTTTCGAGAACGCCACCCGTCCCCGGCATTTGGGGAATGCCGAGCAGCCAATCCATGGCCCACGCTTGCCGTCTCGCAAATAGCAGTGCTTGCCACACTTTTCACACTCTTCTTCAATCTCGAGTGGGGGTGGAGCAGGGAGTTTGATGCCGCCTTTGCGATCCAGATTCAGGACGAATTTCACTTCGGGGTAATTCACCGAAGCGATGAATTTTCCGAAGCGCCCGGAACGCAGTTCCATCGCGCCACCATCTTCTGGGCAAACGATGTCCACTTGCTCGGGTCCAGTGGGATTCCCTTCTCGGTCGATGGGACAGGCCCATTTGCAATCGGGATAACAAGTGCAGGTCAGGAATTTGCCGCTCTTGCCCAGACGGTATGCGGTGGTTGCACCACATTCGGGGCAGGCCCATTTGGCGGGCTTCAACTCGGCCCGAACGTTGGGTTGGTTCTGCGCCTCTTCAAGGGAGTTGGAGAATCGCCCGTAGAACTCGCCCAGCATGTCACGCCAGTTCTTGTCACCTCCGGCGATCAAGTCCAGCTCATCCTCCATCCGCTTCGTGTAATCGAGGCTCATGAGGTTGGGGAACGAGGCCATCATCACATCGGTGACCGCTTCCCCAATGTCCGTCGCGTGGAAGCTTTTGCCGACCAGTTCCACATAGTTTCGATCTTGGATGACCGAGATGATGGAGGCGTAGGTTGAGGGTCGTCCGATGCCTTCTTCTTCGAGCCGTTTGACCAGTGAGGCTTCGGAGTAGCGGCTGGGGGGGCTGCTGAACTTTTGTTCGGGACGAACGCAGAAGGGATACGTCGCCGTACCTTCGGGAAGTTCGGGCAAGGTTTGATCATCAGCGTTGACCGAGACCCCAGAGACTTTGAGGTAGCCATCAAACTCCAGAGTGCGACCGGAAGCACGAAGCACGGCTCCAGTGGATTGGTCTGCTCGCACCAAGCGGACATTCAAAAGACCCCAACGGGCGTCGGTCATTTGGCTGGCCAAGAATCTGCGGCGGATCAAGTCATAGACCTTCCGGTCTTCCTCACTCACACTTTTGAGATCTTTGCCTTCCACTGAGGCGTTGGTGGGCCGAATGGCTTCGTGCGCTTCTTGGGCACCGTCGCTCTTGGCGGCGTAGTGCCTTGGTTTTTCGGGGAGATAGTCTTGGCCGTACGTTTGGTCGATGAGGGTCCGGGCCATCTCGATCGCTTCGGGGGAAAGACCCGGCGAATCGGTTCGCATGTAGGTGATGTGTCCGTTTTGGTAGAGCTTTTGGGCAATCCCCATCGTCCGTTTGGGCCCAAAGCCTAGGAAGCTTGACGCGGCCATCTGCAGGGTGCTGGTGATGAACGGTGGCGCTGGCTTGCGCTTTTGGCTCTTGTGTTCGATGCCGGAGACGTCGTATTGGACACCGGCCGCCACGGCCCCTCGCACGGTTCGACGGAATTTGGCGGGGCCTTTGCCCTTGGGGTCTTCCTCGGTGTGCACTTCGGGGGATTCGATACCCACCGAGGCCGAGATTTGGGTGATGCGATCACTGAGGTCTTCGGGGCTTTCTGAGGTTGTGCCAAGCTTGAAGGCTTCGCCATCGAGTTCCACCAGTTTGGCGGTGAACGCACCATGGTCTTGACGCCACTGGGCCAAGCGCTTCTTGGTGGGGCCTTTCCCTTCCGCATCCGTTTCACTTTGCAGGGCTTCAAACGCTTCGGCCAAGCCGGGAACCGATTTGGCATCCAGAACCAAATCTGCTTCAACTTCCCAGTGTTCGTCGGGCACGAAAGCACGGATCTCTCGTTCTCGGTCCACCACCAAACGCACCGCCACCGATTGCACTCGACCGGCTGAGAGGCCACTGGTGATTCGTTTCCATAGGAGCGGAGAGGCTTGGTAGCCCACAATGCGGTCCAAGATGCGGCGGGCTTGTTGGGCGTTGACCCGGTCCATGTCGATGGAACGAGGACTCTCAAAAGCTTCGCGGATTTCTCGTTCCGTGATGGCGTTAAAAACCACCCGCTTGGCTGAGTCCACGTCGTGGCTGAGGGCTTCGGCCAAGTGCCAAGAAATGGCCTCACCTTCTCGGTCAAGGTCGGTCGCGAACCAGACGGTCTTGGCGGCCTTGGCTTTCTTGCGGAGTTCGGTGATGGTCTTTTTGCTGTCGCTCATCACCTCATAGCTCGGCTCGAAGTTGTTCTCGAGGTCGACGCCAGGGATCGCCTCCTTCATGCCCTTGCGGGATTTGGACGGCAAGTCTCGAACATGGCCCACACTGGCCTGAACATCAAAGGTGCCCAGATTGGTCTCCAAAGGGCGCAGGTACTTCTGGATCGTTTTGGCTTTTGCGGGGCTTTCCACAATCACCAGATTGGCGGCGTTGTTGCCACCAGATGCTTTCGAACTCGTCTTCTTCTTGGCCAATTTGGATCCTGAACAGGGGATGGGGAGGGGGGAAAGCGAGACACGGTGGCGAGATGCACTCCGGCTGTCAACCTTTATTCGGTTGGGTCGGTCGATCCACCGTAGGTGGAAAAAATGTGTTTTTCTGCCTCAGAGGCCAATTCAGGGGTGGTTTTCCCCTCGGCGGGGAGCCAAATGGTCCGGGGGAGAATTTTGAATCGACGCAGCCAGGTCCGTTGCTGTTTGGCAAATCGCCGGGTCCCGATCTTGATGCGCTCAAAGGCTTCGGCGGCTGAGCAGCGGCCTTCGAGGTGATCCACAATCTCACGGTACCCCAGAGCTTCCCGCGCTTGGCGGCCCAGGCGGTTGGCTTCATGGAGGGCACGGACCTCATCTAGGAGCCCATCGGTGGCCATGGCTTTGACGCGGGCGTTGATGCGGCGATTGATCGATTCCACCGGCCAATCCAAGCCAATGGCCACAAAGTCCTCGCGAGGAGGTCCGTCCCAAGCCCGGGATGGGGTGGGGCTCCCCATTTCGGCGGCCGCTCGTTCCAGAGCACGGATGGTGCGGCGGCGGTCGTTGGCATGGATGCGGTTCGCGTCTTCCGGGGCTTCTTTCTCTAACCTCGAACGCAAGTCCGCATCGGACATGGCGTCCAGGGTTGCCCGCAAGACCGGGTCAGTCGGGGCTGGAGCGTCCATCCCGTAGAGCAGGTTCTGCACGTACAAGTTGGTGCCTCCAACCACCACGGGCCATCGACCGGCGTGTCGAACGGTGGCGATGCTGGCCTCGGCGGCTTCCAGCCAGTCGGCGACGGTGAACGGTGGGCCATCGGGTTCCACCAGGTCGAACAATTCGTGGGGGGCCGCGGCTTGTTCCTCGAGGGTGGGTTTGGCGGTCCCGATATCCATGCCGCGGTACACCTGCATGGAATCAGCGCCCAAGCACGTGCCACCACCGGGCAGGCGACGGGCCAACTCGATCGAAAGGCTGGTCTTGCCCCCGGCGGTGGGGCCAAGCACCAACACAATGGGTCGGCGATGAGCATCGGCGGGGGGCATGGCAGGGCGGAGCCTAATCAGGTTTGTCTGACGCGGCACAGGACGACACTTCGGGCTGGGCTGGCATACCGTGGGAGGTATGAATGCCGATGAGGCCACCCCACCACCGAACGCAACCGAGGATCCGCTCCTTGAGTTGCACCGAGCTTGGAGCCAGAGGGCCGAACAAGCCCGAAGCCAAAGCGTCCCGGAAGTGGAACGGCCGGGGGCGGCAGAAGGCCATCGCGTGGGTGGGGCAGAGCCGCACTGGATCCGTTGGGGAGAGGGTGATGATGCACCGCCGGTGGTGGCCATGTTTGATGCCATCGAACTGGAGTACGCCGCGTTTCGGCGTGGGGTGGCCGTGGTGGACCAGACGCAACGAGGGTGTGTCCAACTCTCAGGCGCGGATGCTGAAGACTTGTTGGAGCGGCTGCTGACCCAGCGGGTCGGAGGGATGAAGGAAGGTGAAGTGAGAGACAGCTTCCGAACCAGCCGCAAAGGTCGGGTGGAAGATGATCTTCGCGTCCTGCGCCGGCAGGACGATTTCGTCCTGGTCTCGGATGTTGGCTTCATGGCGAACACGGTCCAAGCCATCGATGCCTTTGTTTTTGGCGAAGACGTCGAGCTCACCCAGCCTCCCTGGCGTTCGGTGGGCTTGTACGGCCCCAAAGCAACCGAAGCATTGGCGGCAGGGTTGGCCGCGGTCCAGGAGGCAGCGGAAGCGGTACTGCTGGTTGATGAACCCGCATATCAAGGGTTTGAAGTCTTGGTGCGTACCGAGGCCGTACGCGAATTCTGGACCGCGGTGACCGCGATCGAAAACGCTCGGCCGGCCGGGTGGTTCGCGCAGAATTTGATTCGTCTTGAAGCGGGGCAACCTCGATTCGGGATCGATTTCAACCAAGAGTTCTTGCCGCATGAAACCGATCTGGTCCACCAGCGGGTCTCATTCACCAAGGGGTGCTATCCGGGGCAAGAGGTGGTGGCTCGGATGCAACACTTGGCCGATGGTTCGACCAAGCGGAAAGTGGTGGGTTTGCATTTCCCCGAAGGTGAAGTCCCGCCGGCCGGAGCCCCCATTCTTCGAGACGAAGACGGTGCCCCGGGCGAAGTGCTGGGGCAAGTCACCAGCAGCGGGCCATCACCCATGGCTTCCTCGCGTGGCATTGGCCTGGGCGTCTTGGTGAAGGCCGCCAAAGGCGCATCACTGCTGGTGGTCAACGAAGAGGGGCCCGGCCGAGTGGAAGTGGTCGAACGCGCCGAGTTGGTGCCACCGGTGTTGCGGGAGGCGAACAACAATGCGGAAGAGTCCACCGGGGAGACCTCATCATGAACGAATCCTGGTCCATGCTGCCCACCGAAGTGCTGTTCTTGTTGGCCGGCCTGTTGTTGACCATGGTGGTGGTGGCCGTGGTGGGCACCATGCTCTTCCGGGCGTACCGAGCCGAAAAGCAAGCGGAAGCCAAGGCCTCCCAAAGCGAGAAAGATGCTGAAGATCCTCAGTCCGAAGAGGCCTGAGCTCGAACCGCATCCCACGAATCAGACCAGTATGCCTTCTTGGCCAACTGGTATCCATCGCCGCTAAGTTCAACCGCACGCAGAGCCACCCCCGTGTCATCCAGAATCACGGCGTACGGTTTCCCGGGGAATCCAAACGCGCCAGTGTTCAAGATGGTTCGATTTTCGCGGCGCCATCGGCCAGCATTGTGGGAGTGACCCAGAACCAGGATGGGGGCTTTGATGCCGGTGGTGTGTGCAAAGCGAAGGGCTCGGTCGGGACATTCTTTCCAGTACCGCAGGACCGAGATCAATCGGCCGGGGTCATGCATGGCTTTGCGAAGCGAGGTTCCTCCTGCAGGTGGAACCCGGTCCTTCGGCCCCAGATCCCATTCCGCAAATCCAGCCAAACGAGCAATTTCCAATTGCCCCTCTCGAGACAGGCGTTGATGGATGGGCATTTGGGAAGCGGCAGCTTGCCAGGCGGAAGCCATCCGTTTGGCC
>PAHO01000038.1 GCA_002705085.1 Phycisphaerae bacterium
GCGCTGGCATCATTGGCGGTTGAAGACGCCTGAGCCAGCGATGCACTTCGAGGAGGATGAAACCCGGATCGAAGTCGCGCCCCTGCTGGATGTGGCTTTCATCGCCCTTGCCGTGCTCGCCCTTGCCGCTGCCCGGGGGCCAGACTTGACCATGCTGCCTGCGGGTCTGCCAGTCCTGGGCGTCGCCGCCGATCGCCCGGTCAATGAACGGATCGTGGTGAGCTTCGATGCCGACGGCACTTTTCGAGTGAATGGAGAATCCGTTGCTGAAACCGAGTTGAGTTCGCGCGTGGCTGACCTTCGGGAATCCAATCCGGAAGCTGTGGTGTACATGGCCGCCGAACCGAGTGCATCCGACCCAAGATTGGACGCCTTCCTCAGGGCGTGGGATGGACTCTCGAGCATCGGAGCCGATCTGAGAATCGTGGGTCGCCCGGAACCAGCGGCCGCTTCAGACTGAATCCTGCAGGCCGGACACAAAAGTTGCCAGACGCTCGCAGCCAGCATCGATGGTTTCTTCACCACACGCAAAGCTCATCCGCACACAACGCTCTCCGCCCGGGCCAAACGGGGCTCCGGGAACCACCGCCACCAGCGCTTCTTCCAACAAGGCTTCACAGAACGCTGTCACGTCGGTCAGCACTTTGCCCGTCGGCGTGACCTTCCCGAAGCAGTCACCCACATCCGGGAAGCAATAGAACGCCCCCTCTGGCTGAATGCACTTGATGCCGTCGATGCGGGACAAATGCTGATGCATGCGAGCAGCCCGGTCGGCGAAGCGCAACCGCATGTTCTCCAAATCCTCATCGGCCTCTCCTCCCAAGACCGCAGCCACCGCCGGCATCACCAGGCTTGAGGTGTGGGAGAGGGACTGCCCCTGAATCCGAGTGAGGATCTTGGCCAGAGTCTCACCGCGTTCGGTAAGCATTGGCGCGACCACCCAGCCCAGACGCCAGCCGGTCACGGCCGCAATTTTGGATAAGCCATGCAAGGTGATCACGCGGTCTTTCATGCCTGGAAGCGCCGCCGGCGAGCAATGGGAAGCATTCCCGTAACGCAGCGTGGCGTAAATCTCATCCGAGATCAACATGGCATGCGGATGGGCGGCGACGGCCGCAGCGATTCGCTCCACCACGTCATCGGGGAAGGCCACCCCGGTGGGATTCCCTGGAGAGTTCAACATGACCGCGGCGGTGTTCGGTGTGACCGCCGCCGCGACGGCTTCCGGATCGGGACGGAATCCGTCTTCAAAGGTGCAAGGCACTTCAACCACCTTGCCCCCGCACAATTCAATCATGGGTTTGTAGGACACCCAGGCTGGGGTCAAGATCACCACTTCATCGCCACGGCCCGGCTCCAGAAGCGCCTGAAGCACCAAGAAGAGGGCCATCTTCCCCCCTGCAGTCAACACAATGTCGTCCGCGCTGCAATCAATACCACCTTTCCGGTGGAATGCCGCAATGGCTTCTCGAGCCTCTGGTGTCCCGGGAACGGGCTCGTAGCCATGCTTGCCTTCTTCAATGGCTTGGCGCACCGCCGCCACCGCCGCCAATGGCGGGGCGAGATCTGGCTCCCCGGCAGAAAAACCGAGAACATCCTTCCCCTCCGCCCGGAGGGCTTTCACGCGAGCCGCGAGGGCCAAGGTGGCCGAGGCTTCCAGATCCAATGCACGTTGGGAACACCGCATACCTACACTCCAATTCCCAATTCGGGAAAAGGCAAAGAATACCGTTCACACCGATCTCCAACTTCGAGGTTTCCCCATGTCCACACGATTGCTTGCGTTTTCTGGTTCACTCCGTGCGGAATCACTCAACACCCGACTCGTGTTCTTGGCCGCGGACTTGGCGGAATCCAAGGGGGCGGTGGTGACTCGACTCAAGTTGCAGGATCTGGACTTGCCGATGTTCGATGAAGACAGTGAAGCGGCCAGTGGATTGCCCGCCGGAGCCAAGCAACTCAAAGACCTGATGCGAGCCCACGATGGATTTCTCATCGCAACCCCCGAATACAACGGGTTCATGAGTGGGGCTTTGAAGAATGCGGTGGATTGGGCCACTCGACCTGAAGAGGGGCATCCCCCGCTCGATTGCTTCGGAGGAAAGACGGCCGGCATCATGGCCGCCAGCCCCGGCGGCCTGGGAGGGATCCGTGGACTTCCCATGCTGAGGCTGCTGTTGTCCAACATCGGAGTGAATGTGGTCGGGGCCCAGTATGCCCTGGGGCATGCTGAACAAGCACTGTCCGAAGGGACGGCAAACGACGCGGTCCAGAAAGTCGTGGATGAAGTGCTGCGCGTAGCGAGATAGCACCAAACACCATCGGTCTGGACGCTTTACACTTTATGACCCATGCATTACGAATCTCACAAGGCGGTCGTTGAAGACCTTGAGGCGCGGATCTTGACCATCCGTGACTCTCTTTGACTACGACGCAAAGGTAAGCAAGCGAGCAGATCTTGCTCGGCAAATGGAAGCCGCTGATTTCTGGAACGACCCCGATGCGGCCAACGCCACCATCGAAGAGTTTCGATTGCTCAAGACCCAGACCGAGGGGCTCGAGCAAGCCATTGGCATGCTGGAAGACGGTCAGACCGCCCTCGAGATGGCTTCAGAAGACGAAGAGTTCCTGGCGGAAGCCGACGAAACGCTCTACACGCTTGAGCAGCACATGGAAAAGGTGGAATTGCAAAGCCTGCTGTCGGGCAAACATGACCACCGCAACTGCTTCTTCACCATCCAAGCGGGAGCTGGCGGCACTGAGGCCAACGACTGGGCGGAAATGATCGACCGGATGTACTTGTATTTCTTTGAACGCCGGGAATGGAAGGTCGAAGAGATCAGCCGCAGCCACGGCACGGAAGTGGGCATCTCCGAAGTGTCTTACCACGTGAAGGGCCCCATGGCCTACGGCTACTTGAATTGTGAACGGGGCACGCACCGCCTCGCCCGGGTCAGCCCGTTCAACGCAGAAGGCAAGCGGCAGACCTCGTTTGCCACGGTGGATGTGATTCCGGAGATGCCAGAATCGGAAGTGGCGGTCGATGAAAACGAATGCGACATCGTTGCCTTTGCCCGCTCGTCAGGCCCGGGTGGTCAGAACGTGAACAAAGTGGCTTCGGCCTGCCGGGTGGTGCACAAACCCACGGGCATCCAAATCGTGGCTTCAACCTTCCGTGACTTCGGCCAGAACAAACGCCAAGCTCTCACCATCTTGCAAGCCAAGCTCGAACAGCTCGAAGAAGAACGACGCCAAGCTGAATTGGACGAAGCGACTGGTGGCGCGGTGGAACGTGGTTGGGGATCGCAAATCCGTTCGTACGTGTTCTATGACAACCGCGTCAAAGACCACCGCAGCAACTTTGAAAAGCCGAACCCTCAGAATGTGCTGAGCGGTGAACTCGATGAATTCATCGACGCCGAGCTCAAACGCAAGCGAAAGCTCAACGGTTGATCAGACGGTTCGGCTGAGAAATTCGGGAATCCGGTCGAGGTCGATGTTGCCCCCGGTCAGGATGAGGGCAACCTTGCGGTAGCCCAATCGCCCGAACACCCCCGTCAAAGCGGCGGCGACCGGTACAGCGCACGCCGGTTCGATGATGATGCGCGCCTCACGCAGCACGGCCCGCCATGCGTGAAGCACCTGATCGTCATCAACCACTTCGATGCTTTGCACGTGTTCTTTGATGATGGCCCAAGGAATTTCGCCCAAGGCGGTCTTGAGGCCCTCGCAGATGGTGTTGGCCGGAGGCGGTGGTTGCCGGACCCCGGTGGCCAACGATCGGGCGGCATCGTCGGCATTTTTTGGTTCTGCGGCATGCACCTTTACGGACCGCCCCGACGCGGCCACGGCCAGACACGTACCACTCAAGAGCCCCCCGCCACCAACGGGGGGAACGATCGCATCCAAGTCCGGTACTTGTTCGAGCACTTCAGCGGCGCAGGTAGACTGACCGGCCACCACGCGAGCATCGTCGTAAGGGTGTACGAGTTCCCCGCCCGTTTGGGCACAAACCTCAGCACACGCGGCTTCCCTCGCGGACTGGTTGTCATCACACCAGTGCAAAAGAGCCCCCGCTTGCTCCATGGCATGAACTTTTCTCTTGGTGGTGCCTTGGGGGACCACCACATGACAGGGAATCCCCCGCCGCTGCGCCGCCAACGCAAGAGCGCCGCCATGATTTCCAGAAGAATGGGTCACGACGCCGCGGGACGCTTCCTCATCAGTGAGGACGGCAATGGCATGGCTCGCACCGCGAAACTTGAAGGCTCCGGCGTGCTGAAGATTTTCACACTTCAAAAAGAGTTCGCATCCGGCCTGCTCTGACAAGGCGGGACAGGTCAGCACCGGGGTGCAGGACACCACACCCTCAAGACGCTTCCGCGCTTCTTCGACCACTCCGGGCCCCGGAACAATATGAGCATCCATCATTCGGCTCCAAGTTGAAGAGGTGGTCCCAGCTGAGCATGATCCGCGGAATACCAACCAAACGCCATCGATCGCAGAGACGGCACACGCGCCCCCGCAGCGTCTTGAACATCCACCGCATGCGGACCATCTTTCACCAGAAGCGTGAAAGGTTCGCCTTGCAATTCAACCGTCAACGCCCCGGAGCCACCAACTTGCTTCGAAAGCTCGGCCATAGGCCAGGCGTACATTTCGTCTTGGACCGGCAACACCAAGCACGGGGTCTTCGGCCCGAGGCCCAGTGCTTCTTCTGGGGAGCGAGCCGGATACAGCAATTTCTTGCCCAGTTCGTAACTGCCATAATCCAGCCGGCGGTAGCGCTCACGCAACCCACCCGTGGGGGCTTGCAAAATTTTGGTTCCGGGATGGTCGGCCAACCAATCGCCCCAGTGGCCAATGAACACCGGCAGCCGTTGCAAGCTTGTGGTGCCCGGACCGTCGGGCCCCGCCACCGCGTCGCCGGTCACCGGATCCCACAAGCGCTCTTGGCCCAAGGGATCGGTCCGGTCGTACAGCAACGGCGTTGAGTGATACAGCAGGCCCGAATGGCCAAACTCCAGCACTTTGCCATCAACCCGTCGGTCGTACGCCACCAACAGTCCAGAGAGTGGCGCGTGCACGATGAGCACGGGGACATCACCCACCATGTCATTGCACACCTCGTGCGTCCGCAACTGGAGCAATGGCCACGCCACCGCAGCGTCGCCATCGGCGTAAGCCACCACGATTTCTGAGGGAACGAGGTATTTGCCGTACTCCTCACGGTTGAAGGCCACCACGGCCGTACCCTCCATCTTCTCGGGGGCATCAAGGGAACGAACCAGATCACGGTGCAATTGTGCCGCCACCAAGTATTCCTGATCCAAGGCCGCGCCATCGAGGACGAATCCGTACGTCGCAGGATCAGAACCATCACCCGGAGGTCGATTCTTGACCCGCGACAACGCGGGGGCCACGAAGTACACGATCAAGAACAGGGCAAACAAGCCGGTGGCAATCAGCACCGGTCCCCCCGCGCCAGAAGTCAGAGTCAATTTTGGCGGCGTCACCGGAGCATCGTTCATGGCAAGATTCTAGGAGGGCAAGCAAAACGAAGAACGGGCCGCCCGAAGGCGGCCCGTTCGAAAGTTAAGGGGTTCAGATTCTGGTCCGCGAGGATCAGAAGGTGAACTGGACCTGGCCAGCGATGGTCATTTCATCGTTGGCATCTTCGAAGTCAACTTCGAGAGTGGCCTTGCAGCTGTCGCTGTACCAGTGGTTGATACCGACGTCGAGGTCGTCACCAAGGGTGTCTTCGTCTTCGTAGCTGATGTACGCCATGGTGCTGTCAGCGAAGAAGTAGGAAGCCTGAACAGTCATGGCGTCCCAGTTGAGGGCGTCAGCTTCAGTCTGAGCCGCGTGGATAGCCCAAGCGTCCATCTTGTAGGTGACGTCGATAGAAGTACCATCGAAGAGGCTGTCGTCGGACATGGAAGCACCGATCACCAAAGTGGACTCGGAGCCGGCCATGGAGCCGAAGCAGTTGCAATCGTCCCAGGAACCCATGGCGAGGAACTCGGCACGGAATTCGGTGGAGAAGCCGTCAGCATCAGCACCGTCCACGTCGTAGGCACGGCCCATGACACGGAACTGGTCAGCCTTGTAACCGAAGCCGATTTGCTCGCCCCGACCTTCGAGGTTTGCACCGGTTTGGGTGTTGTTGATCTGAAGAGTGTTTTCTTCAGCAATGCTGTTGGCCTTCACGAAGATGGACTTCACGTTGCCCATCCCGAAGGAGAAGCCGTTGTCCATTTCTTGCCAGATGGCGTAGTCACGCATGGCTTGACCACCGTCACCGTAGTAACCGGAGTTACCGTCGAGGACGTAGTTGAAGGTCCAGTTCCAGCCACCAGATTCACCACCGAAGGTGAGGTGAGCGGAACCGATGCCGCCGGCGTAGCTGTCAGCGTCGGTGTGATTGAAGCCGTAAGCAAAGAGCCCGGACATGGAGAAGGCGTCGTCGCCTGAGATGGTGGCGGAATCGTTGATGATGCCGTCAATAACGCTGTCCAAGTCACCGGCAGTTCCGGTGCTTGCGATGGCCAGCACGCTTGTACCGGCAATCAGGCCGGCGTGGGTCGCGAGATTCATGGGAAGCAACTCCTGATTTGTACCGGCGGGGGTCTTAAATTCCCGCTCGGCCAATGGGGGGTGGAACCGCTCACGCCATAAGGCTGGACGCGAACGACACGACGGGAACAATATCGTCACAATCCCGTCGATTTGTTGAGGGCAGATTCTATCTCAGTGGGCGCAAGGCTGCACAAGTCCGAAAAGAATTGTGGAAAGTCCGAGAACCCCGCCTGAGGGGGCAAACACTGTCTTGATGACGCAAGTCCCCATTTTGCAACACCTTATGTGCAAAGCCTGGACACAGCCTCGGCGATTCCGGAACAAGATTCTTGGGCCAAGCCCTCAAATTGAGGCATGTCCGAACCGCAAAAAATCTTTTTCGCACCGAGTCGCGCAGCTTCCCGCAGTCGCTTCTCGGACTGTGGTACCGGACGAATTTCCCCGCCCAGCCCCAATTCACCAATCGCAACGGCATCCGAAGGGACGGATTTTCGCAAATGCGCTCCGGCAATCGCAAGCGCCAGAGGCAAATCCGCCGCCGGTTCTGTTGCGCGAAGCCCCCCACTGGCCGCGGCAAAGATGTCTTGATCCGCCAATTGCAATCCGCAGTGCTGTTCCAGAACCGCCACAACCATCGCAAGTCGATTGGAATCAATTCCCGTCGATTTCCGCTTGGTCGAGCCCAAAAAGCCCGAAACCACAAGGCCTTGGACCTCTGTGAGCAAACAGCGGGACCCAAACAACACCGGCGCTGGCACGGTTCCCGGGCGAAGCACCCCTTTGGAATCGAGCAACGCACCCCCGCCCTCGATGGGCCGAAGCCCCTCCCCTGTCATTTCGAAAAGCCCGACCTCCATGGTGGTACCGAACCGGTTTTTGACCCCACGCACCACCCGGTGGGCATGGTGGCGATCACCTTCAAAGGACAAGACGACGTCAACGATGTGCTCGAGAACCCGAGGCCCTGCAAGTTGACCATCTTTGGTGACATGGCCCACGGTCACAATCGCGGTGCCGGTGGCTTTGGCAAAGTGAACCAGTTCCGAACCACAATGGCGGATCTGACTGGGGGTCCCTGGCACGGCATCCACGCCGCCATGGTGTACCAATTGGATCGAATCCAGGACCAAGACGTCGGGCTTGTGCTGCCGGGCTTGCTCCAGAATACGACCCAGTGATGTCTCGGCCAACAACAAGAGATTCTCAAGGCCGTCCAAGCCACCCACCAAACGTTCGGCCCGCAAACGCACCTGATACGCAGATTCTTCACTGCTGGCATACAGCACCCGACGGTCTGCCCTCGCCATTCCGACCGCCGCCTGCAGCAGCAATGTGCTCTTGCCTATCCCCGGATCACCACCCAACAAGCTGACCGAACCAGCCACCAAACCACCACCCAGCACACGATCAAACTCTCCAGAACCCGTGGAAAATCGCGCAACTTCCGGGGCTTCAATGGCCGAGAGGGGTAACGCTTCGACCACACTGGGGCGTCCCGCGGCTTGAGTGGACAAACGGACATTCGCCGGAACGCCCTCAATTTCCACACGTTCCAAGGCATCCCACGTGCCACAATCCGGACACTTCCCCGCCCAAGTTGGATGCGTTGAGCCGCACTCGGTGCAACGGAAAGTGTGCTTTGGCGCTTTGGGACCAGACTTTGGCATGACAAACCCTTTCCACTCACCCAGCTCGGGGAACAATAAAAAGTTCAACCGGCCACTTTGGGGGGCAACAGCTCCGAGGAATACCCCACGTTTCTGATCTCTGCCAGGCTGAACTTAAAGATGTCGCGTGCATCGTCGCATCCGACCGGCCCAAACAAAGTAAGACCACACGGCTGAACGCCAACCCGAAGGGCGCCCGAATCGACCCGGTTGCCCCAACGCGGTCTCTTGACGCCATTTCCAATATGGCGATCGCGGCGAGCATCCTGCCCGATAGAGCAGGATCCAAGCGCCAGACAATCCGTCGATCACGTTTCGCATACGCAAGACTGCACTGTATCGATGCTCGCGAGAAGTGCTTGAAACAAAGATTGTTTTCTTTCGCCGCACTGACACATCGCGTCAGAGCCCTTTGATCATTTTTCCACCGACACAAAAAAAGCGCCGCCCGAGTCGGAGTGTCGGACGGCGCTTGTGCGAAGGCAAAAATTTGGTTCGTGAATTCTAAAGGGAAGAACGCAGAAGACGCAAGTGATTTTCAATCTTTCCTGGTCAAGCGGACACAGGAGAGAACCGACTTCCAATCATTCCAATTCGTCGATTGGTTTCATCTTGGGGCAAGAAGGGGCGGCCCAGCAGCACCAGGACAATGGAAGCCACTCCACCAACGAACATAAACTCTTGCATGCCAAAATAGACCACGGCACTGGTGACCAACAAGCAAACCAAACTGGCGGGGATCAGGCCTTCCCAGGCCAACCGCATCAGTTGATCAAAGCGGAAGCGAGGCAATGTCCAGCGCACCATCATGGTCAGCGCGACCATCAAAACAACTTTGCCCATCAGGACGCCAAATTGCACCAACGGCAAGAGGATTCCACCCCATACCCCCCAACTGGCCGGGTTGATGTCGGGCAGATCTGGACCAAATGGAAGCGGATTGACCGACCAGCCGCCCATGAAGATGACCGCGAAGAATGCAGATCCCACGAAGACATGGATGTACTCGGCCAAGAAGAATGAAGCCCACTTCATGGAGGAATATTCGGTGTGCCACCCACCCACCAATTCACTCTCCGCTTCCGCCAAGTCAAATGGCGCCCGGTTGGCTTCGGCGAGCATGCAGATGTAGAACATGATGGCGGGCAGAGGCATGTGCAGCAGGAACCACCCGTGGTCTGTTTGTTGACGAATCACTTCATCCATACGCAAGGTGCCAGCCGTCAACACCACACACAGCAGGCAGATTCCCATGGGGATCTCGTACGAAATCATTTGGGCCCCCGCACGCAATCCTCCAAAGAAGGAGTACTTGCTGTTCGATGCCCAGCCACCAAGGGTGACGCCATACACCCCAAGCGAAGCTGACGCGAGGAGGAACACAATGCCAAGATTGAAGTCGGCGCCTTGCAGGCGAACCACACCTTCAAGACCAAACGCCGAAAGATCCAATCCGCCCGCCCACGGAATGGCCGCAATCCCGACCATGGCTGGAATCACCGACAAGAAAGGCGCAATGGAGAACAAAGCCACATCCACACCACGGGGACGGAATTCCTCTTTCGTGATGAGCTTCAAACCATCCGCAATGGGTTGAAGCAAACCGAAGGGGCCCACTCGGTTCGGGCCCACACGATCCTGCACCCAAGCCGACAACTTCCGTTCAAGCCAGATGCCATAGGCCGCCGCGCCGAGCGCGACGTGCAACACAATCACAATGACAACGGCCGACACCATCAACTGCGGAGTCAACCATGCTGGAAGTGCGATGGGAAGCAAGTCGGTCATGGGCAATCATTGTAGGTTCCCACCGGCATTTTGCCCAAAGTCGGATCAGGAACTTGCGGAAAGTTCTGCTTCTTGATCTGCAGGAAAGTGGTCTTGCAATGCATGCACCGACCAAGTCCCTGCACGCAAAGCGGCAATGGCCTGCACCGCAGCTTGGGCTCCGGTCAATGTGCCGATCAGAGGCGTGCGTGAGGTCACTGCTGCCGCACGAATGCGGCCCTCATCGGTGTCACCACCCTTTCGGGTTGGCGTATTGATGATCAACGCGACTTCCCCATTCTGAATCATGTCCAGAACGTTGGGACGGCGACCTTCCGAAATCTTGGCGATGGTCTCAACTTGCACGCCGAATTCTGCCAAGCGATCGGCGGTACCGTCCGTCGACACCACTCGGAACCCCATAGAGCGAAGGTCACGTGCAATACCCACGACGCGTTCCTTGTCGCTGGAACGAACAGAGAGGAACACCGTGCCTTCCACCGGCAGCTCCAAGCCCGCGGACATCAGTGCTTTGGCAAACGCAATCGGTGCCGCACGATGCAGGCCCATCACTTCACCGGTTGATCGCATTTCCGGCCCCAACAGCACATCGACACCAGGGAACCGATCAAACGGGAACACTGGGGCTTTCACGGCAAAATGGCGGCCCACAATGTCCTTCTCCTCCAAACCAATCGCATCCAGACTTTCGCCAAACATGATGCGGGCGGCCATCCGCGCGTAGCGCTCACCTTTGGCCTTGGCCACGAAGGGGACGGTGCGTGAAGCCCGTGGGTTCACTTCGATCACAAAGATCTCACCATCTTTCACCGCGAACTGAACATTCATCAGACCCCGCACCCGAAGTCGCCCGGCCAAGGCGCGAGCAGCTTCACGAATGCGTTCCACCACTGGCTCAGGCAAGGAGACGGGAGGTAAGAAACACGAAGAATCGCCGGAATGGATACCCGCTTCCTCAACATGCTCCATCACTCCAGCAACCACCGCCCGAGGCTGGCCTTCGGCGACCTTCAAGTTGGGCTTGGGTTCAGCGTTGGGGTCAAAATCGGCCACCACATCGACATCGACTTCGGTGGCCTCCGCGAGAAACCGGTCGATCAGAACGGGCGCGTTTTGCAGATCTGAGGCTTCCAAACTTTGCCGGATGTAGACCCGAAGCGCGGCTTCGTCATAGCACAGCTCCATGCCGCGGCCGCCCAACACATACGAGGGACGGACCAACACCGGGTACCCAATGCGTCCCGCGATCTCCACGGCTTCATCCAAAGTGTGAGCAATGCCATTTTCGGGCTGCCGCAAATCCAATTCCCGAAGGACCCCGGCGAACCGATCGCGATCTTCCGCCAAATCAATCGAGTCCAAACTGGTGCCCAACAACGGAACACCAGCGGTGACCAGTCCGCGGGCCAAATTCAGGGGCGTTTGCCCACCAAACTGCACCACAACCCCGACCACCCCACCACTGCGGTCGGGTCGCTCCAATCCCCCACCATTCAACCGCTCAATGGCATTGAGCGTGTCTTCGAGGGTCAGTGGCTCAAAGAACAGCAAATCCGAAGTATCAAAATCGGTGGAAACAGTCTCGGGATTCGAATTGATCATCACCGACTCGAGTCCAACGTCACCGGCGGCAAAAGACGCTTGCACGCAGCAGTAATCAAACTCGATGCCTTGGCCAATTCGGTTGGGCCCACCACCAAGGATGATGACCTTTTCCCGGTCCGTGACGCGGGCTTCACACTCGGGCGCGCCCACGCCACCCTCAACGGTTTCGGTCGGGGCCTCATACGTGGAGTAGTAGTACGGGGTGGCCGCTTCAAATTCAGCCGCACAGGTATCCACCAACTTGTAGACCGGAACAACGCCAAGCGATTTTCGTCGATCTCTGACCTGCAAAATGGCTTCGGGCGAGACGGATTCCAAAAAGGCCCACGCGAATTGTGCATCCGAATAGCCCAGCCCTTTGGCTTCATGCCACAACTCCGCCGGAACGGCGTCGAGTGAACCACAAGCAAGCAGTCGATCTTCAAACTCAACCAACGAAGCAAACTGGGCCAAGAACCACCGATCGATGCCGGTGAGGTCATGGATCCGATCGATGGTCCAACCGGCACGAAGGGCGGCCCGGACAAACCAAGGCCTCCCTTGCGAAGGCACCGACAACTTCCGGGCCAACTTGTCCTCGGGCACGGGCCATTCGGCCGAGGCATCACCGCGTTGATGCGCAAGCCACGGATCCAAAGGATCCAAACCAAAGCCATGACGCTTGACCTCCATGGACCGGATGGCTTTCTGGAAAGCTTCTCGGAAGGTCCGGCCAATGCTCATGGCTTCGCCCACACTCTTCATTTGGGTGGTCAGGGTCTCATCGGCCTCGGGGAATTTTTCGAATGTCCAACGTGGCATCTTGACCACGCAGTAATCGATCGAAGGTTCCCAGCACGCGGTGGTGGTCCCGGTCACGTCGTTCCGCAACTCGTCAAGCGTGTACCCCACCGCGAGCTTGGCTGCGATTTTGGCGATGGGGAACCCGGTGGCCTTGGAAGCCAACGCCGACGAGCGGCTCACCCGAGGATTCATCTCGACCACCAACATCTCGGCGGTTTCTGGGTTCACGCAGAACTGCACGTTCGCGCCGCCGGTGTCCACGCCCACTTCACGCAAAATGGCGAAAGAGGCGTCTCGCATGCGCTGATACTCACGGTCGGTCAGTGTTTGGATCGGCGCCACGGTGATGGAATCACCGGTATGCACGCCCATGGCGTCGATGTTTTCGATGCCGCAAACAATGATGCAATTGTCACGGCCGTCTCGAACCACCTCGAGCTCGTATTCCTTCCAACCGAGCACCGATTGGTCGATCTGAACCTGGCCGATCATGGAAGCCGACAAGCCACGGTTCACGATGTCCTCAAACTCGGCCTTGTTCCAAGCAATGCCCCCACCGAATCCACCCAAGGTGAACGCGGGACGAACGATCAGCGGCAAGCCGACTTCGTCCAGAAACGACTGGGCTTCCGACATGGACTCCACGGTGCGGGCCTTGGGCAACTTCAGGCCAAGCTTCTCCACGACCTTCCGGAAGGCTTGTCGATCTTCAGCACGATGAATGACCTCACGGTCGGCCCCAATCATCTCGACGTTGAATTCGGTCAGCACGCCCTCATCGTGCAATTGGCACGCACAGTTCAACGCGGTTTGCCCACCCAACGTGGGGAGCAAAGCATCGATGGGTGTCCCTCGCTCTTGTTCGAGTTCCAAGACCTTGCGAACCCCGGCCACCGAAATTGGTTCGATGTAGGTGCGATCCGAAAAACCTGGATCGGTCATGATGGTGGCGGGGTTGGAATTGACCAAGACCACGCGGTAGCCCTCTTCACGAAGGCTCTTGCACGCCTGCGTTCCCGAGTAGTCAAATTCACAGCCTTGGCCAATGACAATGGGCCCGGACCCAATGATCAAGATGTTCTTGATGTCTTCGCGTTTCGGCAACGGTCCAGTTCCTCCACCGCCCGACCTCAGGGCAAACTTGGCGAAGAATACCTACTCCGGGAAGATCCTGTGGTTGACGTGAGACAATTCGTGAGAGATGGTGCTCTTCCGTGTCAACGCCTTTGACCATTCTGATTCTGTTCGCTGGTGGCATGCTGATGACGGCCGGACTCCACTGGTGCTGCCTTCGAGCCCTCCCCGGTGAATCCGCCGCCCGTGGGGGTCTGAAGCTGGTGGCCATGGCGTACTGCCGTTTGGTGCATCGCCTCAAAATCACCGGGCGTGAAAACATCCCTAAGGACCTCTCAGGGCCCTTGGTGGTGATCTCCAACCACACCGGCGGCTTGGACCCCGTCTTTCTGCAAATGGGGATTCAACGGCCCTGGATCCGCTGGATGATGGCGGATGACATGCGGATGCCATTGTTGGAGCCGTTTCTGAACTGGATGGACAACATCTGGGTGGACCGATTCCACCCCTCACCCCATGCCCTGATCTCGGCCGTTCGCCATCTGCGGGCCGGAGGGGCAATCGGCATTTTCCCGGAGGGCCGAGTCCCCGAACCCCCCCACGAAATCCGACCCTTCCTTCCTGGGCTTGGTCACATGGTCGTCAAATCAAAGGCCAGAGTTCTGGTCGCCATTGTGGATGGAACACCCCACACCCATGAATTGGGTGTGGATTTGTTCACCCGCTCCCACTCGACCCTCCACATGGTTGAGGTCATGGACTTTGGGCCCACGGCCACGCCAGATGCGGTCTCCGATGCGGTGCGGGCGAAATTGGTGGAAGCCACGGGCTGGCCGACCAACGACGTGCTCCAAGTGGCCATGGCTGGTCCAAATGGGATCCGATCGGCCCCGGGGCAAACCGGTTCGGGTGCAGTAGGATCAGGGGTGTGATCGATCGCATCCGCGGCAAACTTCTCAGTGTTGAACCCGATCGGCTGGTTCTGGAATGTGGACCCATCGATGTGGAAGTGGCCATTCCAGCCTGCGATGTGCAGCAACTCCAAACACAAGTTGGAGCCATGCTGAGTTTGCACACCGTGTTCCAGATTGATTCTCCGGTCAATGGCACTGTGGCCACCCCAAAGTTGATCGGCTTCGTCGAAGCATCAACGCGGTCGTTTTACCGCGCGCTGGTCGGGGTGAAAGGCATGGGCGGACGGAAGGCCCTTCGGGCGCTGGCCCAACCCACCCAGGACATTGCCGCCGCCATTTTGGGCAATGACATCAAAGCGCTGACCAAGTTGCCTGAAGTCGGCAAAAAGACCGCCGAAACCATCGCCCGGGAACTGCAAGACATTGCCCCGTCGTTTGCCGGAAATGCTCCGGTCGCTTGCACCATGGTCGAACCACAGCCCACTTCGCCTTGGATCGATAACGCGGTCTTGATCTTGGTAGAACTCGGGCTGAAGCCCGCTGATGCCCGAGAACGGGTACAGCGTGAAGCGACCAGCAACCCCTCTGAAGATGCTCAGGATTTGGTCCGTGCCGTCCTGGCCAACACCAACACATCCACCTGATTCTGGAGACTCCACGTGCAACATGCCGTCATCATGGCCGGAGGCATCGGCTCAAGACTCTGGCCCCTCTCAAGAGCTGGTCGCCCCAAACAAATGTTGCCGTTGGCCCACGGGACCCCGCTCTTGCAGGCGGCATGGGACCGACTTGAGGGCGCTGTCCCCACCGAACGTCGCTGGGTGTGCACCGGCGCGGAATACGCCGAAGGGGTGCATCGCATCCTTCCGGATTTGGCGCCCGCCCGCCTGCTCGGAGAACCATCCCCACGTGACACTGTGAATGCCATCGCCTTCAGCGCGGCCACCATGCTGGCCCAAGATCCAGATGCGGTATTGGCAGTCCTCACGGCCGATCAAGTGATCGAACCCGCCGATACGTTTCAAAAAGGACTTGCCGACGCTTATGCCGCTGTCGAACGAGAACCCGAAGCGTTGTTGACTTTCGCCATCGAGCCCACCTTTCCGGCCACCGGCTACGGATGGGTAGAACGCCGGGAAGAAATTGCCCCGGGGGTTTTCGCGGTCGATCGTTTTGTTGAAAAGCCGGACTTGGCGACCGCAACGACCTTGCTGGCTGATGGTGGCTTTGGCTGGAACAGTGGCATGTTCGTTTTTCGCGCGGACACCTTCCTCTCCGCCATGCGAACGTACTTCGGTGAAGGGGTGGACCGACTGCTCGACATCGGTAAGGGCTGGTCGGAAGGACGCGGCAACGAAGTGCTGGCGGAACATTGGGAGACCCTGCCCAAGAAGAGTGTTGACTATGCCGTAATGGAACCGGCCGCAGCCGGAGACCGATTCCCTGTGCGCACGGTTCCGCTTCCCGTGGCTTGGCACGATCTGGGAAGTTGGCCCAGCCTTGATCCCGTGCTGAACGTCGATGAATCTGGCAACCGAACGCAAGGTTTGGTCACCCACCTGGACTCCAAGAATTGCGTCTGCGTGAACGAAGACCAACACCACCGGATCACCACAATTGGCTGTGAAGATTTGGTGGTCGTGCACACCCCCCGTGCCACTTTGGTATGCCCTCGGGATGAAGCACAACGGGTCAAAGAGCTTCGCAACTTGCTTCCGGAGGAAGAACGCTGAGCGAACGCGTGCTGGGTATTGACTTGGGGGGCAAAAGAACGGGTCTGGCCTTTGCGGAAACCCTTTCAGGCTTGGTCATGCCCATCGAAGTTCTCCACGCGGGCGAAGGTCCCGCCCTTGATGCAGCACTGGACACCGCCATTCGAGAACACGGCCCCCATCGGCTGGTCATCGGACTCCCCCTCAACATGGATGGCACTGAAGGGCCGGCGGCGAAGAAAAGTCGAGCCATGGGTGAGGCCTTGCACCAACGGCATGGCCTGCCGGTGGAGTACCAAGATGAAAGACTCACTTCATTTGCCGCCGAAGCAGATTTGGCCGAGCGAAAATTGAATCGCCGGGCGAAAAAAAATGTTGCCGATGCACACGCCGCCGCCGAAATTCTTCGTGATTGGCTGGCCGAGCAGTCCTGATCAAGAGGAAGGCGCTTCGGTGAACGCGGACGCATCCACGTAGAACAGTCGGACGCCTTCTTGCGGATTGGGACGCACCAAGGCCAACGCTTCACCAGCCCCCACCCGGTTCAGCACCGGAGCAACATGCTCCGAACCAAACCCGGCGATCGCCTGCATTCTGGCCCGCACCAAGGCGCCGAAGCCCAAGGCCAAGCCAACCGAAGTGTTGATGGCTCCCGGCGCATCGATGTCCGCACCGGGCAAAGCTCCGTCCTCCCGCACCGGGAGAAGCACAAAATCCAAGCGATCTTGGCCGGCTTCGCGGAAAGCGAAATTTTCTCGCAGTTCAGAATCAAAGGCCTCGGGCTCTTGACCTCGAAACGGGTGCCATTGCTCACGCGGCAAGTCGGTGTGGTCATGCAACCAACCGCCAATCAAATCTGCGGCAGGTTCACCATCGCCATACGCATCGATCATCCAAAGATGCGTCTTTCGCCAAGGCAACATCCGAAACAACGGATCCACCAACAACCTACGGTACAACGGTCCAAAGCAAGCATCACCCGGCAAGGCCATGTGAAAATCACCAAAAGCCCGAACGCAGCAATCCGCTTGGTGGCGCAAGTCGGTCAACAATCGCTCCGCAGCCACGTCGGCATCGGGACACACTTCAACCTGTCCCGGCAACTCCGGAAGCTCAGGTGCTGGATCAGAAAGGCCGTAGACCATGTCTTGATCGTATTCGCCAAGGAACTCAGCGGACAACCAATCGCACTGAATCACCGCGCCCGTACACTCAACCCATGATTGGACTCCTGTGCTCTGTACTGACGTTCCACGGCCCCCTTTCGGAAGAAGCCCAAACGGCGATCCGATCCTCAATCCAGCGCGGCCTTGAATCGCTGGAAGCCACCGCTGACCCCAAAGGGGGGTGGCTCCGCGGCACCGAAGAGCCAGTGGGGCGCCCCCCGGAAATACCCATCGCCGTCAGCGCCTTGGTCCTCAAAGGGGTCGCCCAGTTTGACCGAACACTGCTCGACCGGCCCGCCTTTCTGAAGGCACGAGCTCTCATCGACGCTGCACTCCGAGAGGACGGCGCGTTTGAGGGTGGCCTTGTCACCAACTATGTCACCAGTTGTGTGGTCTCAGCCTTGGCGGTCATCGAAGGACCGGAAGATCCACGGGTCCAAGGGGGCGTCGTATGGCTGAAATCTGCCCAGTGGGACCATGGCGAAGGGCACACTCCAGAATCCAATTGGTACGGGGGCGCGGGATACGGCAAGCACCAAAGACCAGATCTCTCCAACACACAGACCATGCTTGATGCCCTCCGTGATGCTGGCGTACCACCGGAAGACGAAGCGTTTCAAAGAGCCGTGGCCTTCATCACCCGGGCTCAAAATCGATCGGCCAGCAACCCGGCGGCGTGGTCCGGAGATGACGGCGGATTTGTCTACACCCCCGCTGGCGATGGCGAATCCAAAGTCGAAAGCAAGGCCGGCTCCCTACGCTCCTACGGCTCGATGACTTACGCCGGTTTCAAAAGTTTGTTGTACGCCGGTTTGAATGATGAAGACCCCCGGGTCAAAGCCGCTCTTGACTGGCTGCGTCGACACTGGACCTTGGACGAAAATCCTGGGTTAGGAGGCCAAGGATATTTCTACTACCTGCATGTGATGAGCCGGGCCCTGCGGGCCTTTGGACAAGAGAGCATCACGGATGAAAGTGGAAAGATCCACGATTGGCGGCGTGAACTGGCCGAGCGCTTGCTTGCTTTGCAGCAGCCCGATGGCTCATGGGTGAATCAAACTTCAGACCGCTGGCTGGAAGGCGAGTCGTGTTTGGCGACGGCTTATGCGGTGCTGGCGCTCGAAGAAGTCATGGCTTCAGGTGTGGCTTTGCCATCGGTGGTGGATCCCGAAACCGAAGGATCATCGTCGAGCTCCGACTGACCGTGCCGCTCGATCCGGCGAGCGGCTTGATCGGCCAGCACCGAAGCGGCAGCGATGGTGATGCTCAGGGAAAGGAAGATGGCGCCATTGGCTTGGTGAGCGGTGGCAAGCAAAATGGCCACCGGCTGTTCACTGCTCTGGGCGCCTCCCATGACCGCAAACAACGCAGCCACGCCCAACAAGAACTGGACACCGGTAACCACCACCAAACCAAAGCCCAATGTGCGAAGCAAGGGCGGCACACCAAAGCGGCTTTGGGTCATGGTGCCCACCGCGATGGCCAGACCTGCCACCACAAAGGCCCAAGAAGTGTGGGCGACGGCCAAGGTGGTAAAGCCGGTCTCACCCAGAGATTGATAGTGACGATATGCCGCCCCCAAGATCAGTTGCATGGCACCTGCCGCCACGAGAACAACTGGCAACAACGCCCCGCTTGCTCGTCCAGATCCGCTCCGCTTCCAAGCGGGGCTACGCAACAACCATAAGGTTGCGGTGGCGCCAAGAATAATTTGAGCAAGCACACCATGGGCGATCGCCCAGCGAAGGTTCGCGGCTTCGTTGATCAATGGAACTTCTTCGAGCGTGAAGCGTCCCGTGACCCGAAGTCCACCCATGATCCCTTGAAAACACACCAAGATGAAAATGACCACCGCAAACCGGCGCACCGCTGGTCGCGCGTCGCCACGCCAAACCAAAATCATGTGCAACAGTGCGGTCAAACCCACCAACGATCCGTACAACCGGTGAGCATGCTCAAAGTAGATGCCACCGGTCATGCGTGACAAGGGATAGAGGAACATGTTGACCCCGTAGGAATTGGGCCAATCGGGAACGGCCAAACCGGTTTCGGTACTGGTCACCAAGCCGCCCGCAACCACCACCAACACAATGGCTGACGTCGTAGCCGCGGCCATCACTCCATGCCAGTCGGCGGCGGACCACCGAGAATGCCGAACTCCAAAAGCGCCCAATCGAGCCACCAAGGCATGCACCACAATCGAAGCGGGCACCCACACGGCGGCTTCGACACCCAAGCGACCATCATCGCCGCCCAAAAGCGAACCCAACACCAACAGGTTGATCAAACCGGCCACCCCACCCGAAGCGGCGGCAACGGCGGGTGAAGCATGGCTGCCAACAAATCGCCCGGCACCGAGCAAGACGATCGTCAACCCCGCCAGCGTGGCTGGGCCAGGGAGCATGACACCGGGGAGGTGACTGAGGTAGCCGAACGCCCACATCGCGACGGTCGCAAGAACGCCGCCGGCAAGAATGGCCACCCGATCGATCCGATCTGCAAAAAGCATCGTCAAGGTGGGCTAGTGTACGCCTCGTTCCATGGATCAAACCAACCCTGAATCCGAAATCGGTCTTTTCCGCACTGCATTGGAATTGTCAAAGGCCCGCCTCAGCGTCCTGGTCGTCTGGACCACCGCCACCGGAGCCATCGCTGCCCGTGGCGAGAACCATCCTTTGCTTTGGAAAACCCTTCTCTTGACCGTGACCGGGACTGCACTGGCCGCGGCATCGGCCAGCGTTTTGAACCAAGTCATCGAAGCCCATCGCGACGCCAAAATGGAACGCACCGAACGTCGGCCAATCCCTCGGGGCGCGATCGGCCCCGTCGCGGCGTGGGTGCTTGGCCTGACGCTGGCGGTCGCCTCGGCCGGTTTGTTGTGGCCCACCGGTTGGTTACCACTCGCTTTGTCCATGGGCACAATTCTGTTGTACGCCGCGGTGTACACCCCAATGAAGCCACTCACCAGCTTGAACACTTTGGTCGGCGCGGTGGTCGGGGCCGTTCCGCCCATGATCGGATGGGCGTCGGTTCGAGGCGAAGTTGATGGTGGCGCTTGGGTGCTTGCCGGCATTCTGTTTGTCTGGCAGATCCCACACTTTTTGGCCCTGGCATGGATGTATCGCGACGACTACGCCCGAGGCGGGTTCCAAATGCTCCCCGCCGTTGACCCCGATGGCGCCCTGACCAGCCGAGTCACATTGATTGGATCTCTGGCTTTGATCCCGGTCAGTTTGTCTGCGTTCTTGGCAGGCTTCGCAGGCCCGGTCTATGCGGCTGTGGCGTTGGCTTGTGGGCTGTTGATGGTGCTTCGGAGCGTGAGAATGCTGGCCCAACCCACCCGAGCATCGGCACGAGCCGTTTTTCTTTCCAGCCTCCTGCACCTCCCCCTGACCCTGGGCGCTTTGGCCACCGGCTGGTAATCCGAATCAAGCAATCAAATCGTGCACCACCCGACCGTGAACATCCGTCAATCGGAAATCACGGCCTTGGTGACGGAACGTCAACTTCTCGTGGTCGATCCCCATCAAGTGCAAGATGGTGGCATTCAAGTCATGGACGTGAACGGGATTCTCAGTGATGTTGTACGAAAAATCATCCGTCTTGCCGTATTGGAAGCCGGCCTTCACTCCCCCGCCAGCCATCCACATCGTCCAGCAACGTGGGTGATGGTCACGACCATAATCCTCCCGTGTAAGCGCGCCTTGGCAGTAGACCGTGCGCCCAAACTCACCACCCCAGACCACCAGCGTGTCGTCCAACATCCCCCGACGTTCCAAATCGGTCAGGAGCGCGTAACACGGCTGATCGATGTCTCGGCATGATCCCCGAATGTCTTTGGGCAGCCCAGCATGGTGATCCCAGCCGCGGATGTAAATCTGGATGCACGGCACCCCCCGTTCCGCCATGCGACGGGCCAACATGCAATTCCGAGCAAAGGTCCCGGGCGTTCGAGCGTCCGGACCGTACAAATCGAAAGTCTCTTGGCTCTCGTCCTCCAATTCCACCAACTCTGGCACGGAAGTTTGCATGCGATACGCCATCTCGTACTGCTGAATGCGAGCCATGGTTTCAGGATCACCAATTTCTTCGTGCAGGTGACGGTTGAGCGCGGCCACCCGATCCAACATCCGACGCCGATCCGAACGTTCAATGCCTGGAGGGTCCTTGAGATACAAGACCGGATCTCCTGAAGAACGCAAAGCAACCCCTTGGTGCTCACTGGGCAAGAACCCCGAACCCCAAAGTCGTTGGAACAGAGCTTGGGCTTCCGGCCGGCCATTCCAAGTCGAATGCAACACCACAAACGATGGGAGCTCCTTGTTGGGCGAACCCAAACCGTACGACAGCCACGCGCCCAAACTGGGCCGACCCGGCTGCTGGTGACCCGTCTGCATGAACGTGATCGCGGGGTCGTGGTTGATGGCTTCGGTGTGGACCGAACGGATCACGCTCATCTTGTCGACCACTTTGGCCGTCCAAGGCAAGAGTTCACTGATCGCACAACCGCTTTCTCCTGCATTGTGAAATTGAAACAAACTCGGCGCGGTCGGAAAGCGGGTCTGACCGCTGGTCATGGTGGTCAACCGCTGCCCCATTCGAATGGACTCGGGCAACTCCTCATCAAACCGGTCGGCCAAAGCTGGTTTGGGATCCCACATGTCGATCTGGCTGGGGGCCCCACTCATGAACAGGTAAATCACCCGTTTGGCTTTGGGGGCAAAATGACGATTGGCCAGCGCTCCGGTGGGTCCGGCCAAACCTTCCTCGGCCAGCAAGCCCGCCAACGCCGCTGATCCAACCCCTCCGGCCACACCACGAACCGATCGGGAGAAGAACTGTCGCCGGGTCAAGTTACATTCAAAATCAACACGTGGATCATGCATGGCTTACCCCTTGGTAATGGTCTCATCCAAATTCAACAAGACCGAACCGATGATGGCATAGGCCGCGTGGTCCACCAATGGGATCCCTTCGGCTGGTTTCGAAGCGCCAACCGAGAGCAGAGCCGTAGCTGCGGAAGCGTCCTTGGCAAACCGGATCTGTTCTTCGTGGAGCAAGTCAAGAAGCAACTGGGTCTCCTGCGCATCTGGCGAACGACCAACAGCCAAAGTAAAGCCATGTTCAATCCGACCCTTATGGTTCGGGGCGGCCTGCCACATGCGGGCACCAAAATGCCGAGCGGCTTCGACGAATTGTTCGTCATTCATCAGCACCAAGGCCGCAAGTGGGGTGTTGGTGCGTTCACGACGGACCACACAGGTCTCTCGATCCGGCGCGTCAAACAATTTCATGTTGGGTGGTGGCGCCGTTCGCTTCCAAAAGGTGTACAAAGATCGGCGATAGAGAGCATCACCGCTTTGCGCTTCGTAATTGGCCGTGTTGCTTCCGCTGTAAGCAACTGATTCCCACACGCCGGGTGGCTGATACGGCCGAACGGGCTCCCCCCCCAATTGGTCGACCAGCAGACCTGAAACTGACAAGGCCAAATCTCTGATTACCTCCGCATCAAGGCGATGTCGGGGGCCACGGGCAAGCAATCGATTTTCAGGATCGATCCTCCGCATCTCTTCAGTAACGTGGGTGCTTCGGCGATATGCCTCACTGGTCACGATCAAACGGTGCAACGCCTTACGATCCCAACCAGACTCCCGGAACCAAACAGCCAACCAATCAAGCAACTTGAGATGGCTTGGCCACTCGCCTTGCATCCCAAAGTCCTCAGCCGTTCGCACAAAGCCAACACCAAAGTGGTGCTGCCAAACTCGGTTCACCGCCACTCGAGCTGTAAGGGGGTGCTCATCGGACATCAACCACTGTGCTAAACCGAGACGGTTGCGAGGCCATGCCTCCGCCAACGGCGGCAAGAATGCGGGCACGTCACGCTCGACCCGATCTCCCAGCTGGTCGTACTCCCCACGATTCAATATGTAAGCCGGACGCATCTCGGATCGCTCGGCCGCCACCAAAGTCGTCGGTGCCGCCTGCTCAATGGAAGCAATCATCGATTCGTCCTGGCTGGTCGCATCTCGCAAAGTCCGACCTTCAGACCACACGTTTTCCCGCCACCACGAACGGACCAACGCGCGATCTTTGGCCGTGGGTTGTGCTCGGACGATGGCTTCGGCCACTTCAAGGTTAGGACCAATATCTTTCTGGGACCCAAACCGGGCGGCCACCGCACTGACCCCGCCAAAGTTGGTCACCCGGATCACAACGTCGTGAGATCCTGGCGAAAGACGCAAAGGCACGACGTCTTGATCAACCCGTGCACCCCGAGCGACTCGGTTGCGATGGACCTCTTCTCCATCCAACCAGACGACAACCGCGTCGTCTGATCCCACATACAACGACAAGGTGTCTGACTTATGTACATCAACCCGGCAGCGGAGCAACTGGTTGGCGCTGGTTGGAAGATGCAGTGTGGTGATGGCTCCGTCGGTGATTTCTACTGGCGTCCAAGTCAAGTCTGTTTGCAAGGCATCCTGAGCGTTGAAAGCCGCCTCGTCGCTGTCGTAATCAAATGGGCCCGCCATTTCCCAAGGGCCCACATTCAAACCGAGCACTTCGATTTGTGACGATCGGGCGACCCGGAAGCGTCCCGGCAGGTGGGCCACATGCTGCGACTCAAAGCGGAAGCGAACTTCAAGTGATCCACCGAGCACGGCGCGGCCGAAACCAAACTCCGCCGAACGGTCACCGGTCTTGCGGGATGCGTCCAACAGCGCCCAACCGTTGTTGGGGCCAACCTCGCCATCATGCGCGGCGGAAATCCCGTAGTTCTCTTGGGACAAAGACGCTGAAGCGCGGGCAATTGGAATGTTGATCGCCATGCCGTCGAGGTGATGCACACATTCGACTTCGGAAAGCACCACGTTGCCATTCACTGACAAGCCTGGCCCCCCCGCCGGAAGACTCGGATCTTGCAACAGATCCAGTCGGATGCCGGTGATCCCATCCTCAGGAACCGTGAAGTTCAGCACGTACGTGTCGGTGGGTTTCCCCTCACCCTCTGCTCGCAACGCTCCGCTTTCATCCTGAACAAATCGAGATCCACCCGCGGTGGTGAACTCGGCGGGTGTGGCGTCAACCCAACGCCCACGCAACACGATCGCCAAATCCTCGCGCCACTTGGCTTCCTCTGCCTCAAGAATTGGATCTTGCCGGTTCAGTTTGACCTGACGGGCGGCGATGGCCTCACGCAAGGCTTGAATACGCGTTTGATCTTCTTCGGCGAGAACTCGAATGACCGGCGGTGTATCCACCACGTTGCCATCCATGGTCGGCTCGGTGGTGTTGTTGAAAAAAGCGAAGAGTTCATAGAACTCCCGCTGGGAGATGGGGTCGTACTTGTGGTCATGGCAGGCTGCGCAGCCAGCCGTCAATCCCAGCCACACGGTGCCAAAGGTTTCCACTCGGTCCACCGTGTACTTGACCAAATACTCCTCATCGATGGCCCCACCTTCGCTGGTCGTGACATGCGAACGAACAAATCCCGTGGCGATCTGCTGTTCTTGAGATGGGTCATCGAGCAGATCCCCCGCCAACTGCTCGATGGTGAACGCATCAAAGGGCTGATTTTGATTGATGGAGTCAATGACCCAATCCCGGTACTTCCACATGCGGCGTTCGTTGTCCAAATGAAGACCGTGCGTGTCTGCATAACGGGCCGCGTCGAGCCACACCCGACCAAGGTGTTCCCCGTGCGCCGGTTCGGACAGCGCCAAATCGACGGCCTTTTCCCAAGAAAGGGATCCCTCAAGGAAAGCTTCGACCTGATCTGGGGTGGGAGGCAACCCTGTGAGATCGAGCAACAACCGGCGCAGTTGTCGCTCGGGTCGAGCTCGGGGGTTGGGTTCCAGCCCAGCGGTTGCCATCTCTTCATGCAGAAAAGCATCAATGGGATGATCAAAGCCCGGCGCGATGGGTAACGGCGCAGCGACTGGAGCTTCCCAAGCCCAATGGGATTCGTACGCGGCACCGGACGCGACCCACCGGCGCAGGACTTCCACCTCCGCGTCGGTCAAACCCTTGTTCAACTTGGGAGGCGGCATCAATTCGTCTGGATCCTCGTGGACGATCCGTTGCAACATCGCACTGGCATCCAAATCACCAGGAACCAGCGCTCCAGCCGCAATGGCCTCCGAGCGCACATCCAAACGCAGTCCAGCTTGGCGGGCCGCGGCATCAGGGCCGTGACAGGCAAAACAACGGTCCGACAAAAGAGGCCGAACGTCCCGGTTGAAATCAGGCACTTCGCCTTCGAATCCAACCAGAAGCAATGCCACGAACATCATGGTTTGAGCCTACTCCGAAAGACCAGTTCCGACGAGAGACTTTCCCAAATCCTGCAAGACACGAACCGCGGCGTTGTGCCCCGCCGCGCCAATCACACTGCCCGCGGGATGACAACCGGCACTCGCCGAGTACAACCCCGGCAACGGCCAAGCATGTGGCACCCGCTGGTCAAAGGCCACGGTGTTGTCCACGTGGTGGATGTGCCCCCCGGAGATCCCAAATCGCTCTTCAATATCAGGAGGCGCGAGGGGCAGCGTGTCAACAATCAAGCCCGGCAGGTCTGGAGCAAAGCGACTCGCGACAGAGATCAAATGATCGGCATAACGCTGACGTTCTTGGTCCCAACTGGATGAGGCCAAGGTGTGGGGGACCCATTGGACAAACAATGCCGCGGAATGGTTCCCATGTTGATCCTGCAAACTGGGTTCCGCATCCGTGTGGAAATACCACTCCATTGTGGGAAAATCAGCCAATCGGCCGGCCTCGACTTCATCCCAAGCATGACGCACTTGTGCAAGCACCGAACCATCCCGTTCATCTGGAAGCAAATGGCTGGTGGTTTGGTGTTGACCGATCCGCTCGGGAAGACACGTGAAGGTCGGAAGGTCTGAGAGAGCAAGATTTAATTTGAAAGTGGTTCCTTGGCGCTGCACACTCCGCAACCGCTCATGGAAGGGAGTGGGCAGCGCATCACGCACCAAATCAGCGAGGCGATACGGATCGCAACCAGCCACGATGGTCTCAGCTTGACACTCGCCGAACGAACCCGACACACGCCATCCCCCGGATTCCTGTTCCATCGAAAGCACTTCGGCCTCGGTGTGAATCATTGCACCGGCCTTTCGCGCCTCTTGAGCTAGGGCCTCACTGACCGCACCCATTCCTCCTTTGGCGATCATCCAGGTTCCACCCGACCCCCGAAGTCGACACATATTGTGCACCAAGAAGTTGTGTCCGGTGCCTTCCATACCAAAGGATGCGGACAGTCCGCTGAATCCATCGGTGACCGCATACATGGCGAGCAACAGTTCCGATTGAAAGCCAAACCGATGCAGGTAGTTCTCCACGGGCTCACGACAGAGGCGAATGAAGACTTCACGCAGCTCCGGTCGAATGAATCGCTCGGCGGTTTCTTCAATCGAAAACGGTTCTTGCAACCAAGCCGGGGCCAAATCTTCTCGGAGCAGCGCCAGCTCCGCTTCAAGTCGCGTCACCGCACTGGCGTCGGCATCGGAAAAGAAAGCACGAAGTTGGGCATCATTCTTGTTCGCGTCGCTTCCGAGCAACAATGAGCGGCCATCCAAGGTTGGCAAAAAATAATGAGGATCTCGGCGAACCAATTCCAAAGGGAGCGACAAACGATCCATCAATTCTGGAGGCATCACCCCCAGCAAATAAGCGCCGGTCGAATGTCCGAGCTCTGGCGCCTTGGGAAACGGACGCTCCGTTCGAGCGGCTCCGCCCAAGACCGAGGCGCGTTCCAACACTTGGACCCGAAGACCCGCTCGAGCCAGAAAAACCGCCGCCGCCAGGCCGTTGTGACCAGCCCCCAAAACACAGACATCGCACGAGGTCAGCATGACTGCAGGCTAACGAACTGGGCCTCAAAAGAACACGGCCCCGCCGAAGCGAGGCCGTGTCCGTTCTTCCTCAAGTCCGCCCTACTGGACTCGAACCAGTGACCCCTTGCGTGTCATGCAAGTGCGCTAGCCAACTGCGCCAAGGGCGGTGAAGGACCAGTGTAGCCCCGAAAGAGACAAGGCTCAAGACGGTTAATTGTTGCCAGTGACAGGGATCAAGCAATTCCCGATGACTCGGTCGCCCACTTTCAAACCGGTCACCGTGGCCCCTTCGGTCACATAGAACAACAAAGTCAACTCCTGACTGCCAGAACTAGGCAATGCAGGGAGATCAGCCACGGTTGCAAAGCGTCCAGACGGATCCAAATTGATCTGCAATCCACGTCGATCCTTGAAGATGTACCCCACAGGACTGTAAGTGGCTACGGGATCGGTCAGCAAACGAACCGTGTCGATGCCATCCGGTTTGGCGTCAAAAAGACAGGCAGGTTGGCCCCGTGAAACATTTATGGCGACCATGCGGGCGCCCGAAATTTCGGCCAGCCCTTGAATCCGCAACTTTCGAGGCGGGCGCTTGCCACCCAATTGAAGAATGCCGTTGCCAGAGACGATCTCATTGTCGCTGTTCACGATGAACCCTGGAGGCAATGCATTCTTTCCAGCCCGTATGTCCCTAAATCGTTTGGTCACCTCAACCGATCGAGAGATATCGCGTGCCTCAAAGGGTCCCGCAGCGGCGAGCCTAGTGGTGGCCTTGGCGTATTGAGTGGCGAGGGCTGTGGTGATGGGAAGTTCTTCTTTGCCTCGAAGATCAACCCGCACCCCTTTCACTTGAATAAACCGCGGCGTAAATTCAGTGTTGACCGGAAATGCAAAAAAGAAGACTGCGTTGCTGGTGCCTGGCTCACTGGACGCAACATTGGTGTCAGCGTCGTACATGAAGTAGCCCTGACCTTCCTCCGCACCCCATTGGCTGAACCAACCTTCAGGATGCCGCACTGCGCCTTGATCAGAAACGAGCCGAACCTGCGAATTGGTGATAGTGAGCCGGTTGCCATGGTCCATGGCTTTGTTGGTGAATTCCAAGCCAACCACCAAGAATTCACCGGTGGTTCCCGCCTGCAGGCGATGCAAACCGCCCGTAAATTTCACGGCGTTGGCCGGCATGGCCACCGCACCCTTTCCACCATCAACAGTGTCGTGGAAGAGCGTGGTGTTTCGAGCGATTTCGGGAGACCATTCCGCCAGAGGTTTGGCGGTGGCAAACGCCCCCGTGCTGAGGGTGTTGTACAAGCCAGCGGTGATGCTGTGCACCGGAACAATCAAACTGTTGCGTGTCTTCAGTTGACCGCCCCGATCCCGCTTCACACCATAAAAGCCCATGATGTCCCCAGGGACTTGCATGTGGCCAAAAGCAATCACGCAAACGCCCGTCGAAAGCACGCCTGCGACCCCACCAAAAACTCCACCCAAACCGAGGTCAACCGACTTCGGCATGGTGAGATTGGCCTTCACAAAGGCATCAGACAACCATCTCAGGGCGGCAAAAGTAACCAAGAAGGGAACCGCCAAGCCAAGCCCCCATGAGAACTGCAGGACAAATTTGGGCAACCCGCCAGCGCCCAGAAGCAAGTGGGTTACAGGCTCCCAGACCGCAAAGGCCACGGCACCGGCGACCAAGCTGCACAGCATGTGCAGGAATGCGGAAAAGGTGCCTTGGTTGCTCCACCAAAATGCGGTGAGTGCAATCACAATGATGATCAAAATCGACAGGATCATGCTGAGGCCTCCTGGCCGGCGGGCGTCGCCTTTCGCGCCGGAGCAAAAGCTCGGCTGATTTCTTCAAGAGTGGTACGACCTTCGCCTGCTGCTTGGACCGCGGCCTCCTGCAGGCTGATCTTGCCTTCACGACGCGCTGCCACAAGAGCGGCCTTCAGATCATTTTTGGCCAGATGCCCGCGGATCTCATCCGTGACCTTCAGGACTTCAAGAACGCCAGTAACACCACTAAAGCCTGAGCCTTGACAACGCTCACACGTTTCAAATCGACCAGGCTTCACCTCGACTTGGCCAAGGCCTTTCACCAATCCGGCACCTTCTTCTTCGCTCAACCCAAGTTTTTGTAGCAGCGCGGCATTGGCGTTGATCGATACAGCGCAGTCTGGACAAGGTCGACGAACCAGTCGTTGATGGATGACATATTTCAGGTTCTTCACGGCCGCCTTGGCATCACCACCAGCAAGACTCATGAACTTCTGAAGACTTGCACCCAAGGAGGCTGCACGCAGGGGCATGTAGACGACAGGTGGTTCGTCAGTCTCCAACAAAGTGCGAACGGTGACTTTGTCATCGTCAACTGGATCCACCAAGACCACGTCAGGATCACGACGCAACACAGCCGTGAGATGTCGGGAATAACCTTCGGGATACTCCTCAGCGTCGTAAGCAATCATGTCAACGCCATCAAGGTTGATCAGCGGCTGATACTCCAAAGCACGAACGTTTTGCAGATAAGCATCATGACGGCCGAGGAACCCGTAGGACAGGGTCGAAAGACCTTGCAACGGAGGAGCCGAAAGAAGAACCAGACCGCCATCCGCACCCAAATCAAAATGTCCTTCGAACGAGTCGACTTGGGACGCCGTCAGGCCGAGTTCTGCCCAATCTCGCTTCAAGCGACGAGACAGGTCAAACTCCAAACGGAGATGGAGGCCTTTTTTGGTCCCGGAAAGGAACAAGGTGACGTTTGTTTTTCCAGCTTGTCCAGAGAGGCCAAATTTTCCGCATTGTTGACGGCGAAGGTCCGAAACATCCAACCCGGCAAGCTCTCCGTAGAACTCTCGAATTTTCAAACCCAAGTTGGCTGGCAAAGGGTCGATTTGCTCACGGAGTCCGTTGATCACTGAAGTACCAACCGTACCCGCCTCGGTCACCAACAATTCAACACGGGTTGCCCCCTTCACAAGGACTCCGAACGGGAGTTCGGAGGAAGCAACCATGATCTCAAAAGGCTTTGATTCTGGATCGGGGATCGGAACCAATGAACCCTCATGGTTTGTAAAGCGATACCGGAGTTCCTTCGTCGCCTTGGAATCTTTAATCCCCTCAACAGCCTTGAAGTATTGGCGATAGTTAAACGGCTCCCAAGGGTCTTCGGTCTTGGCATTTCGCACACTGACGTAAATAAAGATCGGTGTAAACAGAAGAATCATGGCCAGCGGCCAACCGATCCAAAAGATTGGCACAAAAAGAACGGCAAGAGCCCCCAAAACACCTGCAGCGATATGGATCGCGTTCCACTTATTCCGACCGAGCAACAGTCGCTCGGAGTCTTTCTCTAGGTGAGTAGAAATGGCGTACGCCCACAATAAGAATGGCAACAGTGCCAACATGGGCTTGATCGGCGAAACCAGCCACAACGGGCCGAGATCACCAAGAAGAATGGGAAATGAAATTGCAGACATGAAAGTCTCCTGCAAAAGCAGCCGGCTTAGCCGATGCCCTTGAGACGCATCTTGAGTTCTTCGGGACGGGGGCTTGCTTCGATAGCAACCTTGTGGTGCACCATTTCGCTTTCAACGAGATCAGCAAGGGCGGTGGTGAAGTCTTGCATCCCCTCATCGGTGCTGTTCTTCATGACTTCAAGGAGGTCCTTTTCCCGCCCCTCAAAGATGTACTTCTGAACGATCGGGGTGTTGAGCAGGATCTCAAGTGCGGGAGCCCGTGCCACTTCTGGCTTCAACGTGGGCAACAACCGCTGGTAAATGATGGCCTGCAGGTTGTACGACAGCAGCTTGCGGATCTGCTCCCGCTCACCCTCAGGGAAGAGGTCATAGATCCGGCCAAAGGTCTGCCATGCGGAAGACGCGTGGATCGTTCCAAACACCAAGTGGCCGGTTTCGGCCGCCCGAATCGCCGCTTCAAAAGTCTCGTAGTCCCGCATTTCACCCACGAGCACGATGTCGGGGTCTTCCCGCACCAAAGCCCGCAGGGCTTCGTTGAAGGACAAGCAGTCGATGCCGACTTCACGCTGGTTGATGTTGGCCTTGTCGTCTTGGAACAAATATTCGATCGGGTCTTCGATGGTGACGATGTGGCAACGCTTGCGCTGATTGACGTACTGCAACATCGAAGCAATCGAGGTTGATTTGCCAGAACCGGTCACTCCGGCGAACAAGATCAACCCTTGCGCCCGCATGGAAACTTCACCCAAAACTTCGGGTAGGTTCAAACTTTCGAAGTCCATGATCTGACTGGTGATCAAACGAGCGGCGATTGCGGGCTTGCCTCGGGCCATGAACAAGTTCACCCGGAAGCGGCGAACCACATCATCGTCCGAGTTTGTGGATTCGTAGTCGTACGCAAAGTCAATCTGACCCTTTTGCGAGAACATGGCGTACTGCGATTCGTCGAGCACATCCTTCGCAATTTGGAACATCAAGTCCTTGGTGCAGTTGGGTGCGGCCATCTTGCGAAGCTCTCCCCGGATCCTGATCTTCGGAGGAGCATCTGATTTGATGTGGAGGTCAGAAGCGGCGTTCTCGATACAAGTCCGGAGGTAAAGACGCCAGGCCTTCAACCCCTCTCCGGCCTCGGTCCCCGAATCGTGGTGGACGGGGTTGGCCATAATTGAACCAGATTCAGCGGCGTGTCCCAAAGCAATGCCTCCAAAGTTCGCGGCCAAGCCGCCAAGTCAAGCGGTCCAGAATAGCGGATACGCCCCAATCAACGAACGGAGAACGCGGTTCGGGGGGCTCCAGTTGACGATTTGGGCCCAAAACACCACAATGAACTATGGCCTCATTGCAAGACAAGATTCTGGGCGAAGGTGTCACCTTCGACGACCTCCTTCTCGTTCCCGCCGCCTCAAACATCACGCCAGATGCCGCATGCACCGAAACCCGCCTCACCAGGGGGATTCGCATCGGGATTCCGCTGCTGTCTGCCCCCATGGACACGGTGACCGAAGCCCCCCTTGCCATCGCCTTGGCCCAAGAGGGCGGAATCGGCATCGTCCACAAGAATTTGGACGTCGAATCACAAGCCACGGCCGTTCGTACGGTCAAACGCAGCCAGAACGGGGTGATCTCTGATCCCGTGACCTTGCGACCAGATGACGGACTGGATCAAGCCCGCACGCTGATGTCCACCCACCATGTTTCGGGTTTCCCCATCACTGAAGATGGCACCTCCCGAGGCCGCCTGATGGGCATTTTGACCAGCCGAGACATGAAATGGGCTTCCGGCAGCGAGGCGAGGATCCAAGAAGTGATGACACGGGAAAACCTCGTCACCGCGCCCGCCGAAACCACCCTTGAGGAAGCCGAAGCACTGCTGAACAACGCGCGGGTCGAAAAGCTTCTGTTGGTGGACCCATCTGGGCACCTCGCTGGACTCATCACGATGCGAGACATCGAAAAGGTGCGTTCCCATCCGATGGCTTGCCGAGATGACCGAGGGCGCCTTCGGGTCGGGGCGGCGGTCGGCGTACACCAATACGAACGGGTGGCGGCGTTGGTCGAGGCCGAAGTGGACGTGCTGATCGTAGACACGGCCCATGGACACTCACGAAATGTCTTGGAGACCGTGAAGGAGGTGAAATCCAAGTTCGACATTGAAGTGATTGCTGGCAACGTTGGGACCGCCGACGGTGCAAAAGCCCTCATTGATGCCGGTGCCGATGCGGTCAAAGTGGGGATTGGGCCTGGATCGATCTGCACAACCAGAGTGGTCACCGGCGTTGGGGTCCCCCAACTCACCGCCGTTTCAGAAGCCGTCTCGGTCGCCGAACCCGCAGGGGTCCCGGTCATTGCCGATGGTGGCATCCGGCAGTCCGGAGACATCGGCAAAGCGATTGCGGCCGGAGCGAGCAGCGTGATGCTCGGGTCGATGTTCGCCGGACTCGATGAATCCCCCGGAGAAGTGATTCTGCGCGGGGGAAGACGATTCAAGACCTATCGCGGTATGGGATCAGAAGGGGCCATGGCTGCTGGCAGTGCCGACCGATACGCCCAAGGCGAACGCGAATCACGAAAGTTCGTGCCCGAGGGTGTCGAAGGCGCGGTGCCCTACCGCGGATCACTTTCGGATCTGGTCTATCAGTTTGTGGGCGGCTTGCGTTCCACCATGGGCTACTGCGGCTGCGGCACCATCGATGAACTTCGGAACAACGCCAGATTTGTCCGGATCACCGGAGCAAGTTTGGTGGAAAGCCACCCCCACGACATCACCATCACCCGCGAAAGCAGCAACTACACCACCAAAAATGGTGGGAACTGAACAAGGGTTCAATCTTCTTTGAGCATGCGCTCCACCCAGTGGATGTCCATGTCCACGGTGCGGAATTCCGAACGATCCAAAAGTTTGGAGTGCAACGGCGCGGTTGATTTACCCGGACCAATACGCAGATCAGACAAGGCGCCCCGCATGCGGGTGATGGCCTCATCGCGTGAAGGGGCATGCACGATCAACTTGCCGATCATGGAGTCATAGAACGGTGGGATGCGATAGCCCGAACGAACGTGCGAATCCATGCGGACCCCAAGCCCCCCCGGCGCAACGAATGTCTTGACTTCACCCGCTTGGGGCATGAAGTCCCGATCGGGATCTTCCGCATTGATTCGGCATTCGATGGAGTGACCATTGAGCTTCACCTCGGATTGGTCGATGCCCAAAGGCTCGCCGGCGGCCACCCGAATGGAAGCCTGCACAATGTCAATTCCGGTGACCATCTCGGTGACACAGTGCTCAACTTGCACCCGGGTATTGACCTCCAGCATGGAGTAGTCCCCATTGGCGTCCATCAAAAATTCAACGGTGGCCGCGCCGCAGTACCCCGCTTCACGCAGCAAGCGAGCGGCGGCCTCGGCGGTCTCCAAACGCTTCACGGGATCGACCGCTGGTGCAGGCGCTTCTTCAATCAGCTTCTGGTGGCGACGTTGACTGGAACAATCCCTGTCAAACAAGTGGATCGCGTTGCCATGAGAATCACCCAAGCATTGCACTTCCACGTGCCGTGCTTTTTCGAGGAATTTCTCCACGTACACGGCCCCCGAACCAAAAGCTGCCAAAGCCTCACTGGACGCTGATTCAATCGCACCGCGAAGCTCGGATGCTTCACGCACAATTCGCATACCGCGCCCCCCTCCACCGGCGGCCGCCTTCACAATGACGGGGAAACCAATTTCTTGGGCCACCGCCACGGCTTCATCCACATCCTCAACCGCGTCTTCAGTGCCAGGAAAAATTGGCGTGCCCACTTCACGGGCCAGTTTCTTCGCGCTGATCTTGTCGCCCAGCAGGCCCATCGCTTCTGGTGAAGGTCCAATGAAGGCAATCTCACAGTCGCGGCAAACTTCGGCAAAATCAGCCCGCTCGGCCAAGAACCCATAACCCGGATGGATCGCATCAGCTTTGGAAACTTCGGCGGCCGCGATGATGCGGTCAATGCGCAAATACGAATCTTTGGCTGGGCCAGGACCGATGCAGACGGCGTGATCCGCGGCCTCAAGCCACGGGCCATCTTTGTCAGCTTCGGAGTAGACACAGACGGTTTCACAACCGAGTTCTCGAGCGGCGCGAATGATTCGGAGAGCAATCTCTCCCCGGTTGGCGATCAAAATGCGTTCAAACATGGATCAGGCCGGCCGCACCAAGAACAAAGGTTGTCCGAACTCAACCGAATCACCATTACTGACCAAGACCTTCTCAATAACTCCGGATTGCTCGGCCTTGATTTCGTTGAAGATCTTCATGGCCTCAACGATGCAAACAGTGGTGTCGGCCGAAACCGTGTCACCGACGTTGGCAAAGGCTGGAGATTCCGGCTTGGCTGCGGAGTAGAACGTCCCCACCATCGGGCTGGTGATCTGTTCGAGATTGGAAGTGTCCGCGGGGGAGGGCTCACTGGCTGGAGCCGCAGGGGGTGCCGTCGGGGCTGGTACCGGAGCCGGAGCTGCCGGGGCCGGAGCCGAAGCCACTGGGGCCGGAGACACTTGGACCACAGGGGCCTGGGAACCTTCCCGGCGGAGGCTGACGGTCTCTTTCTCATCCTTGAGGTCGATCTCGGTCAACTCATTTTCGACCATCAACCGAATCAATTCTTTCAACTTTCGAATATCCAACATGGACGCTTCTCCGGTCCTGAGTGAAGATCAGGAGGGTGAAACATACGCGATCTTTGGCAATTTGGGGACGATCTTCGTCAATTATGGCAAGATTGGGCCCCAGAACGCTTGCTGCCCACTGGTGGCCCCAAGATCTCTGCGACCACGAAGGCTTCGCGGGCCCCCAACGGGGACTTCAGCCGATCAAGAAGCCCCTCCGAAGTCACGTGGCCTCCAATGGAGGCCGGGGCGGCTTCGGAGCCTTCCAACCTCATGGCCAACGCGTCACGTTCATCACGGAGTTTTTTCCAATTCCGCAACAACGTGCTTTGGCGCTGACGCAGCAGGTTCAACTCCTCTTCCAAATCCTCAATCCGAGCATTGGAGCTGACCTTGGTCCCACCCTCATCCAAACCAAATCCCTTCAAAATGAGGTCCACGTCCACCCCACCGGACGACTGGTCTTGCCCTTGGGCCGAGGAGACACGCCCAACGATGGGCTCCACCGGGAGCTCAGCCCCTCCCGTGCTCCCCACACCAGCCGTGGTTTGGCTGCTTCTTGCCTGGGCCAAAAGACGTTCCCCCCCCCGTTCTGGATCACGGTCACCCGGCATCCACGGAGAGCCAACCTCAGATGTTGCACCGGCTTCATCAACTGTTGGAGCCGACTGATCAGCTTGCATTTTTCGCCATTCGGCCTGACGTACAGCGTTTCGTTTGGATGCCGACGCTTCCGCTTGTTTGGCTTGATCTTCTTGCTTTTTTCGCCACTTCGCGTACCCCTGCGCGACGGCAACCAAGACAAAAATGATCGTGCCCCAATTCATACCGCAAGAATAGCTTCTTTTCGCAGCAAGATCAGTCTGTCTGACCCACCAGTGCCCGGTAGAGGCTGCAACGAGATTGCAGTTCGACGTTGGTGCCTTGATCAACAATTCGCCCTTGGTCCATGACCACCACCTCATCGGCCGCCAAAATCGTGGCCGGTCGGTGGGCCACCACAAGTACCGTGCGATCTGCACCAAAGGCCTGCAAAGTTCGTCCGATCTCGGCTTCACTTTCCGAATCAATTTGACTGGTGGCTTCGTCGAGAATCAAAATCGCCGGATCACGGAGAACCGCTCTGGCAATCGCCAACCGCTGACGCTGGCCGCCGGAAAGTGACGCACCGCCTTCGGCCACGATCGTCTTCAAACCATCAGGCAAGGCATGCACAAAATCGGCCTCAGCAATGGTGATGGCCGCATTGATCTGATCGAGAGAAGCCCCTCGACCAAAGTCCACATTTTCCGCAATGGTCCCCCGCAACATCATGGCGTCTTGGGTCACCATGGCCATCTGCCCCCGCAATGAGTCCACGTTTACCGCACTGATGTCGACTCCATCGATGTGCACCAGTCCTTGATCTGGCCGCACCAAGCCCGGCAGCAAACTCACAAGAGTGGTTTTGCCGCAACCATTGGGGCCAATGATGGCAACCGTTCGACCAAAGGGAATACTTAAAGACACTCCCTCAAGAGCCGGAATTTCACGGTCGGGGTAGGTCAACGTGATGTTTTTGAAATCAATCGACTGCGTGTGGCGCGACAGTTCCTCACAACCACCGGTCTCAACGGGGAGCTCAAGCAAGGTGGTCAGCCGATCCGCCGGCGGCTTGGCCGCTTGCACTTGCGCATGCAGGCCGGCCAAAGGTCGGAAGGAACCCCCGGCCGCTCCCAAGGCGGCCAGCACCAAGAGGAACCGATCCAAACTCAAACTGCCATCGAGCACTTGACGGACCGAAAGCAAACAAATGCCCAACAGGGCAAAGATCGCCAGAGTCTCCGTAATCGGACTGGCTAGAGCCGTCACCAAAGCCACTTTGCGGTCATGCCGACGCAGATCATCATTTTCAACTTCAAACCGATCGCCAACCCATGCTTCTGCTTGCGCGACTTTGATGGCACGCAAACCTTGCAAGGATTCGGTGGCGACGCGTCCCAATTTTTGTGCCGCTTCGAGTGAACGCCCACTGCTCCGGCGAACCCGTTTGCCAACTTTCCGGAGAACAAAAGCCAAAGGAGGAGCCACCACGACGGCGAACAAAGTGAGCCGCCACTCCAAAACCAAAGCAGCCGCGAAAGCACCAAAACCTCGAGCGGCCTGGGTGACACTCTTGCCAACCAAGACTTGGAACCCGCGCTGCAGCAACGTGGTGTCTCGGGTTATTCGAGACACCGACTCGATCGCGCCCAGCCGCTGAAGTTCCGAAAGCTCCAAACGGATCAGCCGGCCATAGACTCGGCCGCGAATTCGGCTGATTGCCCGCACGCATGCCGTTGTGGTCAATGCTTGATGGGCGTAACTGGCCGCCGCCCCCACCACCGTCACCACAAGCAGCACTCCGAAGAGCGTCAACACTCCGGGCCAGGTCTCTTCGGGCACCCAAGCCACCATCCAAGATGGCAGTTCGATGCCCATGGTTCCATCGGCAAGCAAACTGCGCAACGTGGATGAACTGTTCGGATCCAGAAGCAATCGCAGCGGCGGCGCCAAGGCAAGCAAGCCACCGCCCACTCCTCCTGCACTGACAAACGCAAAAGCCAGACCTGCGAGCACACGCTTGCGCTCATGGCGGACCATTTCGGAGAAGAACGTGCGAAATGAACTCATGCCTGAGACCTCAGAACATCCACATCATCCCAAAACCCGGGATGGCTCTTCGCCACACAACCAGGATCACGCACCCAAATCCCTGAACGCACCAGTCCCAGAGAGCCAAAAGCCATGGCCATACGATGATCGTTCCAAGCCGCGACTTCAAGTTCCGGCCCCTGCCGTGGGGCTGGAGTGATGTCCAACGCATCCTGATGCTCCACCACTCGGCCCCCCAAGCGTCCGATCTCGGTGGCCAATGCGTGCACCCGATCGCACTCTTTCACTCTGAGGGTGTGCAGACCGGTCAAACGTGAAGGCGTCTCGGCAAACGCACACGCCGCGCCCAAGGCCACCGCACCATCCGGGAAATCTTCGCAGTCCACTTCGACCCCAGAAAGCGATCCACCTGTCAGGATGACATCAGTTCCAGAACGTGTGACTTTGGCGCCCATGTCTTCGAACACCGACAGCAACGCCGCATCTGGCTGATCCATACTGTGGGCAAAGTTGGGCACCGTCATGCTGGCCTCCGGCACCAAGGCCCCCACCAACCACCAATAGGCCGCGGTACTGGCATCGGGAGGCACGACTTGATCAGGCACTGAAGGTCCTTCGGGCTTCACCGAAAATGAGCCAGCATGTTCTTGGGCCTCAGCCCCCACTTCGGCCAATGCTCGCATGGTCATCCGAAGGTAAGGGGCACTGGTAGGCGCCTCGGTGCACCGCAGTGTGACCCCGTGGCTTGTCCAAGGCGCCACCAACAACGCCGCCGAAAGGAACTGACTGGATGCGACTTCACCCACCTCGACCTCTCCCCCGGTGATCCCGCGGATGCAACGCACCGGAAGATGTCCCTCTTCGCCAAGCCACTCAAAGCGAGCACCAAGAGACTCCAAAATCCGAATGCCATCGTCCATCGGGCGTTCACGCAAGCGTGCTGATCCATCAATCGTGACCGCCTCGTCACAAAGGGTCGCCGCAGCCAACATGAAGCGAGCTGGGGTGCCGCCATCTCCCAAGTCCACGGTGCCCCCACGTGGGAATCGCCCCCCAACCCCATGGACTTCCCAACCATGCTCAAGTTCGACACAACGAACGCCCAGTGTTTGCAGCGCGACCACCAATCGATCGCAGTCTTCACTGCGCAAAGCGCCGGTGACCACCGATGTTCCTTCGGACAAAGCCGCCAAAAGAAGGGCACGATTGGTCCCGCTTTTGGAACCAGGAACCGTCATCCGGGCCCGGAATGGACCCGGCGCGAGCGGTGTGATGGACAGTGGGTCCGGATGAATCAGAGGTTGCCCCGACGGGCCTGCTCGCGTTCGATGGCTTCGAACAAGGCCTTGAAGTTGCCTTTCCCGAAGCTTTGCGATCCGCGGCGGCAAATGATTTCGAAGAACAACGTGGGTCGATCTTGCAACGGCTGGGTGAACAACTGCAACAGGTACCCCTCGTCGTCAGCATCCACCAAGATGCCGAGATCCGCGATCTTTTCGTGATCCTCTTTGACGTCCCAACCCAACGCTTCCACCCGCTTCCAGACTTCGTCGTAGTAGGACTGAGGCACCTTGAGGAAGTTCACGCCGCGTCGACGAAGTTCGTGCACCGAGTGCAACTCATCGTCGGTTCGCAAGGCCAAGTGCTGCACCCCAGGGGTGTCGTTGTGCCAGTCGAGGTACTCCTCAATTTGGCTCTTGCGTCGTCCTTCGGCTGGCTCATTGATCGGCATTTTGATGACGCCAAAACCGGAGTCCATCACTTTGGACATCAATGAGGTGTACTCGGTTGAGATGTCGGCATCATCAAAGTGCTTGAACAACTTGAATCCGAGCACTTCGGAATACCAGTCCACCCAGTGGTTCATCTTGCCCAACTCGACATTACCCACCAAGTGGTCCACAAACTCAAGACCACAGGGGTTTTGCCGGTTGTATTCGTTCAGGGGGAAGTGCTCGACCTTTTCCCAACCGGGACCAAACCGGCCGCCCGCCCGGACGGCGTTCAAACCGTAGTCACCCTTGCGAGATACAAAGGTATGCAACACGCGTCCGTACGAGCGAATGGCCGCCCGAACCACGGTTCCATGTTCGTCGGTCTCTTCGATAGGCTCATATCCAGACTCCGCACCGTTTCGAATGGCTTGTTCGTAGGCTGCTTCGGCGTTGTCCACGGTCAGCGAAACATCCTTCACTCCATCGCCGAAGGTGGCGACTTCTTTGGAAGCTTCGTGGTCAGCAGTCAAACCCGTTTCCAGAATCAACCGGATGTTCCCTTGCCGCAACAAATAAGAGGCCGTGTCACGACTTCCGGTGGTCAGGTCTCGATACTGCTCCACTTGGAATCCAAAGTTCCAGGCGTAGAAATACGCGGCCTGCTTGGCATTTCCACAATAGAAGCGAACGTGGTCCACATCGTGCAAGCGCAGTGGATCGCCGGCATCGATTTCAACTGGATCTGAACTGGGGCGTGTCTGACTCATAATGGAGCCCTCCGTGAGGCATTTCATATTGTACGGCAAGGCCGAATCCCTGCGATTCGCCCTAGAATCAAGCCATGGCCGAAGGACCCAAGACATCCAAGCTGGAAACCGTCGAACCAATCGGTTCACGGGTACTGATCCGCAAAGACGAAGACCGCAAGCAAACCAAAAGCGGGATTCACCTGCCGGACAAAATCGAAATCCCCACCCTTACGGGCAGAGTGGTCGCCATCAGCGCCCAAGTGGAGCACGATGAGGACTACCCCATCCGGCAATACGACCGCGTGCTCTTCAATCCCAAACAGGGCATTCCGGTGGACTTCGAGGGCGACAACCGATTGTTTGTCATCCCGGTGGAAGATGTGGTGGCCGTCTTCCGCAAAGACTGACCGGAGATTGGCCTTATGAGTTCTGTGGTTGGCTCGTTGGCTCGTTACCAAGACGGGCGCTGACGAAGCTCTTCACATAGACCGCAAACAAAACCGCACACAGGACGGAACAGCCCGCCGTAGCAAGTTCAGCTTGGGCCCATTCCTCACCAGCTTTTGGCAATGCTGAAAGAACATTCCCCATACCAAACAAGGCCGCCAAAATGGCCAGGTGCATGAGGTGCTTACGCACGGAAGGGTAAACCAAAGAGGCCAGCCCGCAGGCCTCAAGGACGAAGCCGATGGCGGCCAGCGTCAAACCCGGAGAAGTTGACTCAGCACCAGAAATCATGGTCCAGATCCCGGCCATCAACACCGTGCCACCGATCAGGAGCGTAAGAGTCGGGATGAATGCGGTGGGAGCGGGATTGGTATCCATAGGTTCGATTCTACCTTTAGAATCTGACCATGGCGTATTACCGAACACTGGGACAGCTTCCCTCCAAGCGACACATCCAATTCCGTGGCCCCGATGGCCGGCTGTATGCCGAAGAGGTCTTCGGCACGGAAGGCTTTGTTGGCCCCACGTCCACCATGTACCACATCCATGCCCCGACCCAAGTGATGGGCTGGGAAACCTTGTACAGCACCAAGCCGGAGTATGTGGAAATGGACACGATGCGGATGCGACATGTGAAGAGCATGCCGCTGCCGCCCAAGGGGGACCCCGTCACGGGCCGCGTGGTGCTCTTTGGCAACGCGGACTGCGAAATGAGCGTCTGCGTTCCAGAAGAAGGGATGGATTACCACTTCAACAATGCGATGGGTGACGAATGCATCTTTGTTCACTTTGGCAAAGGAACGCTGTACACCCAGTTCGGAACGATCCCCTTCCGGGAACGCGACTACCTCATCATTCCCAAAGGCACGATCTACCGACTGGTCTTCGACGACACCCCCGAAGGCGAAGAACGCCCGCGAATCATGGTCATTGAAACCGCAAACGGATCTCATATCGGCCCGCCACCGCGCTACATTTCGAAGCAGACCAGCCAGTTCCTCGAACACGCGCCGTATTGCGAGCGCGACCTGCGCGGTCCCGAATTCCCGTTGACGTTCGACGAATCTGGAGAGTTCGAAGTGCGCATCAAAGCACGACATCGCGTCCACAAGTACATCTATGACCACCACCCGTTGGATGTGGTGGGCTGGGATGGCTGCTACTACCCGTACGCTTTCAACATTGATGACTTCAGTCCGATTGTGGGCAAACACCACATGCCCCCCCCGACCCACCAAACTTTCGAAGCGCACAACTTCGTGATTTGCTCCTTTTGCCCCCGCCCCCTGGATTTCCACGACGAAGCCATCAAGGTTCCCTACAACCACTCCAATTTGGACTCCGACGAAGTGCTCTACTACGTGGCCGGGGACTACAAAGCCCGAAAGGGCATTGAAGTGGGTTCGCTGACCGCGCATCCCCAAGGCATTCCCCATGGGCCACACCCTGGCACCGTGGAAAAATCACTCAACGCCACCCACACCAGCGAGCTGGCGGTGATGTGCGACACCTTCCGCCCGCTTTTTCCCACCAAGGCCGCGCTGGAACTCGACGACCCTGACTATCCATCCTCCTGGCAAGGCGCCTCCGCACCCGCACCGGGAAGCCACCGACCCGACGGATCGTTTGACGCCTGAGCAAGAATTTGATGGGGACCCCGGAAGCGGGGAAGGAAGTTGTTCACATCACGTCGTCTCCAAGGCAACAGCGGGCCGAAATCGGTCACGGTGGGTGATATCCGCCGAATATCAGCCAGATCCCGAGACCCGGCGACGGAAAAGAGCCGGAAAACATGCACAATCGGTCACACAACCGAGGGATCATCCTTTGATTCCGTCATTTTGACCAGAAATTTGTGACGCAAAACAGCACAGATGACAAATCATGCCGCAATCAGCGGCGGGATGCAAAATATCTGGTTTGAAATGTCGCAAAAGGTGAGAAATTTTCGTTCAATCTGCCAACTTTAGGATCAAGGCATGTCCAGTTTCGTAGGGTAATGACGCAATATCGCATCTCTTCCCCAAACGGAGTTGGACCATGCATGAACGTCGAGTGGCCTTGTTGATGAATCGCGACAGTTCGCACACCCGAGAAGTGTGCGCTGGCGTTTTGGGCTACGTCGCCGAGGGCGCCCGTTGGTTCGTGCACCTGTCGCCATCGGATCCCCGAGCCCTTGAACCTCTCAAGGAATGGCAACCCGATGGCGTCATCGCCCACTTGTTCAACGAAGAACTGGCCGATGGCTTGGCCGCCTGGGGTGGCCCCGTCGTCAACATCACCAGCACCCTGAACGACCCCCGCTTCCCCATGGTGGAAGTCAAGCACGATGCGGTCGGCGTGATGGCGGCCGAGCACCTTTTGGAACGAGGGTTCCGCCACTTCGGATTTGCCGGATCTGATCGATCTGGCTTTGCCGTGTCCCGAAAGCAAGCGTTCCACCGGCGCGTGCAAGAAGCCGGCGGCTCTTTCGCCGCATGCCACGTGGAAGATCTCCCCTTGCGTGACCCAGGGACCAGCTGGTCCGGCATGCAAGAAACCTTCAGCGGTTGGCTTCGCGATCTTCCCAAACCGGTTGGTGTCCTCTGCTCCATGGACGGCGTGGCCCGCCGATTGGCCGCCACTTGTCGCAGCATGGACCTGAACGTCCCGGAGGAAGTGGCCATCCTTGGGGTGAACGACGACGAATTTGAATGTGTGGTGGCGCGACCAAACCTCTCATCGATCGCCATCCCCGCACGCCGCATTGGCTACGACGCTGCCGCCTTGTTGGAAAATTTGATGGCCGGAGAGCCACGACCGCAAAGCGACATCACGCTTCAACCCCTCGGCGTGGTTTCTCGCCGCTCCACCGAAGCGGAAGCCACCGAAGACGAGATTGTCCGCACGGCGCTGCGGTACATCCGCGCGAACTATCGCGAACCGATTCGCGTTGATGACGTTGCTGATGCCGCCGGCCGTCCCCGCCGCACGCTGGAACGCCGCTTCCGGCGCGCCTTGGATCGAACGGTGTTGGACGAAATCACCCGTCGACGCATCGAAACCGCCCGGCGTTTGCTGGTCGAAACCGATCTGGATATCGGTGGCGTCGCCAAACGTTCTGGCTTCTCCGATGCCCGGCGCATGGCCGTGGTCTTCCGCGAGCGTTTGGGACGCACCCCGAGCGACTTCCGCAAAGAAGCACGTCCCGCTTAATCGGTGTTCTTCGAAAAGAGGAACTCGTTCAAACGAACTGGTTTCGTCCAGGAATCGCGTATCCACCATTGGGCAGCGAAGCGTCGAGCGACAATTCCTTCGGGAACAGATCAAGCTTGGACTCGGTGATCTGCTTCCACGAGATCTTTTGCCCGGTGTACGCCGCGACCCGCCCCATGACCGCGGCCAAGGAGGCGTCGGCGGTGTCTTGCAACTCGACAATCGGGGAACCGCCTCGGATCGAATCGATCAAATCTTTGTGCTCTTGGCGGTAGGCCACCCCGATGTCGCCACGCTCCCGGTAAATCACCTTGCCGTCAGCGTCAACAATCCTGGTGCCACCGTTGATGGCCTTAATCGAAGCCACCCCTTCAGAACCGTAGATCATGTTGTCAGCGTTGCCGGCGGTGCCAGGAATTTGTCGGCACATGAAGGAACACAGCCGTTCACCCTCCGGGGCAGCGAAGGTGTAATCAACACTCATCGAATCCCACATTTGTGAATCTTCCGGGCGCGTGAATCGGCCTCCAGATCCGTACGCCGTGGTGGGATTGCCCAACAACCACGTCATGACATCAACATTGTGCACGGCCTGCTCGCAAATCTGATCGCCCGACAACCAGATGAAGTGCATCCAGTTGTGGATTTGATACTCGGCATCACTCATGCCCTCTTGACGCTCGCGGTTCCAGATTCCGGTGGAGCAGTACCGTGCGGTCATTCCCTTCACGGTGCCAATCGCACCCTGCTTGATCAAATCAATGGCTTCAACGTAGTTCTTCTGCCGACGGTACTGGGTACCGGTCACGATGGCGGTTCCGTTTTTCTTGGCGAGTTCGTGCGCCTCTTTGCAAATCCGCCAGCCTGCGGGATCCACACACACTGGTTTTTCGGCGAAGACATGCTTGCCGGCTTGGACGGCTTCCAAAACATGACGCGGACGGAATCCCGGCGACGTGGTGAAGTGCACGACGTCCACACTTGGGTTGTTCAAAATCGCTTGGTAGCCATCCAAGCCAACGTGGGCTTGCTCGTCGACAATTTGAACCTTGTCACCATGGGACTTCTCGAGGTTTGCTTTGGCCGCTTGGACCTTGCCCTCATTCACGTCCGAGATGGCCACCAACCGGACGCCGTCGTTGACCGCCATGGTGTCACCAATCGACCCTTTGCCTCGTCCACCACAACCCACCAAGGCCAAGTTGAGGGTGTCTTCCCGTCCCACCCCGAACCCACCCGCAAAAGGAGTGGCGGCGGCAACCGCGGCGGCGGTGGTCAAAAACTGTCGGCGATCGGTTGAGGTCATGCGGGGCTCCGTTCTAAGTGAAGCCCAAGGATAATGCGTCTTATTCGGCCGGGGTAATGGTTCCTGCACACCGGCCCAAACCAATACGGACGGCCCCTGGCATCTCGCACCACGCCCGCATGATGATTTCGTCACCGTCTTGGAGGAATTTGCGTTCGGTGCCATCGGGCAGCTGGATCGGTTCCGACCCCCGCCAGGTCCGCTCGAGCAAACAGCCTCGGCTCTCAGGTTCTGGTCCCGAGACCGTTCCGGAGGCAATCAAGTCACCAGAACGCATGGCGCAACCACTGGAAGTGTGGTGCACCAACATTTGCTCGATGGGCCAGTGCATGTGCCGGAAATCACCCGTGCTGATCACAAACGGATCCTCGCCGCGCTCGCGCATGGCGGCGGTTCGAATGGCGGTTTCACACACGATGCCCAACGATTGATCCGGGCGATCAGGCTGCAGATACGGCAAGTTCTCAGGATCTTCCGGACCACGGACCGGCCCCGCCACTCGGAACGGCTCGAGGGCCTCCATGGTGACCACCCAAGGAGACACCTGGGTGCAGAAGTTTTTGGCGTTGAACGGGCCCAACGGCTGGTATTCCCATTTTTGAATATCCCGTGCCGACCAGTCATTCACGATGGAGAGGCCGAAAATGTGGCGCGGGGCGGTGGTCATTCCAATGCGGCTGCCCATGGCATTGCCTTCACCCACGTAAAAGCCCAATTCGAATTCGTAATCCAACAAACGCGAAGGACCATCGATGGGATCGTTGGCCTCAACCGGAAGCGTCTGCCCGCTGGGGCGACGGACTTCGCCGCCTTCAAGAACCACCGTGCTGGCCCGACCGTGGTACCCCACGGGAAGATGGCGGTAGTTGGGCATCAGCGGGTTGTCCGGCCTGAACATTGAGCCCACGTTGGTGGCGTGGTGAATAGAACAATAAAAATCCGTGTAGTCACCAATCGCAAATGGCGCGAGCATGGTTCCTTCAGCCTGTGGACGAAGAACCTCTGATCGAGCCTGGGTGTCATCATGCAAGGACGGGTCCGAACCCGTCAGCAACGCGGAGATCCGGCGCCGGAGTTCCAAGCGAACGTCAGCCCCCAAATTGGCAAGTGCGTTGAGGTTTGGCGCGGCCGCGGCACAAGCCAGCTCGCCGCTCTCACCGAGCAAACCACGTTGGGTGGCCACCTTGAGATCAAAGGCTTCCTCGCCAATGGCCACCACGGGACGAGGTCCGTCACCGAAATCCATCACCCCGAACGGGAGATTCTGCACTGGAAAATCAGCATGATCTCGAGCGGATTCCACCCATGAGATCAAGTCAGGATCGTGTGTGTGGTCAAGTGACATCACTTCTCCTCCGGCATCAAGCCGAGCTTTCGCAGCCCCGAACGAGGGTCATCGAATGAACAACAGCCCCATGAAATCACAAAGCGCTGTCGTGCTTCGGCGAGTTCAAAGTCTTCCAGTTCCCAATCGTCAACCCGAACCAAGGTTCCGGTGAACTCGAAATCATCAGCCGAAGCCTGAAGAATGGGCACCAAATCAGAGTCGTCGCAATCACGAAGATGCGCGACCGCGGCCGCCGTCAAGAAATTCAAGAAGCCGTGAGCGGTTGCCCCCTCAACGACGTCGGACGGGCCTCGCAGGGGCCAGTGCATTCCGGCGGTTCCCTTTAAGGGAACTTCAGCGGATGCGGCATCAAGCAAGAATTTGGCCGTGGCTTCCAGAGTGGGGAAGTCTTCGGCGGTCAATCCTCCGGTCCGCAGCTTTGCACCAGCATCTCCGCCAACAATGGTGGCCAGCGCCCCGCGAATATCACCGCGCCAATCCAATTCGAAGAACGGGAACACCTCATCGGGCATGTGATTCAACGCCGCTTCGATGCTCGCGGGCGAATCGCCTTTGATTTCCACCACATCAGCAATGGCAAAGCCTTCAGATGGGTCGGCATGCCGATCGTTGAACTGTTCCAACGCTTCCACATCGGCCGCAAGCCCCTCCGCGTCGTGACGCACCAACACCGAGAGCGGCCAAGGCTCATCTTCCTCAGCGCGGGGCAGGTGGGGATTGGCCAATTCTTCAAACGACTTGAGTTCAGTGGCCTTGAGTACAAAGCGCTCCAACATCCAAGCATCGGGATGGGTTCGCGCCTTGGCATAGGTTGCCACTGCGTCGGACATGGATTGCTTGGCTGGTGGGAACAAGCCTGCAAAATCAATGGCGTGTTCAAGCAACATGACGGCGGCCGGAGGAACGCCGGGGACTTCAGGTCGACTCCATTCCACGTCGCCGGAAATGTCGTGTTCAGTTGCCATGCTTCAATCTCCGAATCAGGAGGCAAAATCAGGGGCCGAAGCCACGCAGCGTTCGATTCGCCGCAACACCGAGGCTTTCCCAAGAATGGCGAGGGTATCCGGCAAAGGCGGACTTGTCGTGCCCCCGGTGACGGCAACCCGCAAAGGCATGCCCGCAGCACCGAAATTCCCCTCGGCATGTTCATCGGCCCAAGCTTGCAGGGCCGCTTCGATGCTCGATGCCGTAAAGGATTCGATCCCAGACAAAACGCCAGACAAATCTTGCAAGCGAGAGAACCCTGAAGGTTCACCCTTCGCCAAAGCTTTGCGGGTGCCTTTGGTCACCGGCCAGGTGATGTCCTCGTCGTCCATCACGAAGAACCGGCACGAACGTGCCGGGTCATCCAAGGTCTTGGCCCGCTCCCGATTGGACTCCGCAATGAGCGCAAACTGCTCGGGGGTGGTTTGGTCGATGAATTCTGGATGCTCGGCCTCGCAATGGGCCCGGAATCGTTCCAAGAAGACCTCAGGGGTCATGTCTTGAATCGCATCCAGATTGAACGCCAGCAATTTTTGGCGATCAAAGCGTGCGTTTGATTTTCCAATGCGATCCAACGTGAAGTTCTCACACAAGAACGCACCATCGAATTTTTCAAGATCGTCCCCGGCCGACCAACCCAGCAGCGCCAAGTAGTTGATCAGAACCTCGGGGAGGTAACCCGCTCGACGGAAGTCATCCACACTGACTTCGGGAAGATCGATGCCGAGTTCTTCGGCCAGACGCTCCGCACACTCGTGTGGCAACTGTCGGGTCTTGTCACCCAGCCATGCTTCCCAGCTCTCGGGATCAACCGATTTGGCACTGGTCAGGCCGCGGTCTTTGATCTCTTTCCGCAGGGCTTTGTCTTTGTCCCTCTTGCTCATCTTGGATCCGTCGGGATTTTGGATCAGAGGCAGATGGGCATACACCGGGCGATCAAAGCCCAACGCTTGCTGCAGGAGAACGTGTCGCGGGGTGTTGGCCAAATGCTCTTGGCCCCGAACCACATGGCTCACGCCCATGCTGGCATCGTCAACCACGACGGCAAAGTGATACGTGGGGAAGCCGTCTGCTTTGCGAATCACAAAATCGTCGACCTCACCCGGGGCAATCCTGACTTCCCCCAGTACTTCATCCTGAATGATGACTTCGGAATCGTCGGGCACCCGGAAGCGAATGACGTGATCGTCGCCCCGATCCAAACGCTGCTGGACATCCGCCGGATCCAACTGAAGGGCGGCCCGGTCATACCGATACGGGCGCTTCTCGGCACGGGCTAGATTTCGGGCCGCCGTCAGTTCTTCACCGGTCTCAAACGCGGGGTACGCCATTCCGGCATCAATGAGTCGTTGCAAATGCTCCTGGTACACCGAAAGGCGTTGGGATTGGAAGTAAGGCCCATGGTCTCCCCCGCCAAAGCCGTCGTCCTCTGGACCTTCATCCCATCCGATCCCCAACCACCGCAAGTCTCGAAGAAAGCCCAAGCTGGCCGCATCACTGGAGCGTTTCTGGTCCGTGTCCTCAATCCGCAGCAAAAAAGCACCGTCGTGTTTCCGGGCCAAAGCCCAACAGAACAAAGCGGTTCGCGCTCCACCAACATGCAGGTCGCCGGACGGGCTGGGGGCAAATCGAGTTCGACAGGTCATGCAATCCTCACTCAGGTCTGGAGTCCAAAGGAAAAAGGATATCCGGCACGACGGGCCGAATCAGGATCACTTCAACCTCGTCTCCAACCACCAACAAATGCCGACCAGCCGGGGCGGCCACAGACGCAGAAGGGCCGGGGCCGGAACTGACGGCACGGGCATTCGCCGGTGCGATCAGGAAGACTTCATCGGCTTGCAATTCGAACGATGAACGGTCGAGCACATTGCGGACCGGACGAAAAGCTGGGCCGGATCGATGGGCCAGCTCAAGCTCACCCGCAATGCGAGGGCCATCCTCGTGCAAACGAATCCAGCCCCGAAGTTCCAAAGCCAATCGCCCTCCTTCCACCAAGCGGGGTCGACCGTTCACGATGACAGCACGTCGGTTTCGTGCAGAAACCTCTGCGGCCAGTGGCTCAAAAGAAAGCACCTCTCCCAAAGCAGACTCAATGGCGGCCCGGGGTGGACCAAGGGTGGCCACCAAGGCGCGAGCTTCAAGGTCATCCATCCGCTGACGCAAAAGACCCAACCCATCGGGCTCTCTGCGTTCTTCACCCAAAAAATCCAACAAACGATCGGGCATGGGACCGTTGGCATCAAATCGAAGACGCAGCAACTCAAGACCAGGGATACGACCGTTGCGTGACTCCGGACGAGTGGAAGACCGAACTGTTTCAGTCACCTCTTCACGCCCACTCTCGATTTGATTCGCTTCAGGCGGCGTGGCAACTTCTGCAATGGAGACCACCGACGTGCTGGCGCAGCCAAGTGTGCTCACCAAAGCCAAATGGGCAAAGAGCCGAATCACGGAGCATCAAAACCGTTGATGCGATCAATGAGTTGACGGACCAAGCCAAACTTGTGTTTGGTGTGGTGGAAGACCAACCGGGGCAAATGGGGGACTTCTTCTTCTTCAGGAAGGGCCGACGTGTTTTCCATCTGGCCCGATTCCACCAGAATGCTGAATTCGTCGTTCAGAATCGCCAGTTCTTCTTCTGTGAGCGCGCGGGTCAATCGAAGCACCAACTTGTCGTGCACGTACCGGGCGGACTGGTATACCCGGTAGAACGAAGTGATTTCTTTCACGGCTTCTTCGGGCGAAGACACAATCCGGTACAGGCCGGGGTCTTCCGGGCTGATCCACCCTTCTTTGAGCAAGGCACCCTTGGTGAAATCTTCCCAGCGCTGCCAGAAGTCACCGTCTTGGCCTTCGACCAAGACCACAGGGACAACGGGGCTCTTGCCGGTTTGGATGAGCACGAGGGATTCAAAGACTTCATCCATAGTGCCAAAGCCGCCGGGGAAACCCACGATCGCTTCGGCATGGTCAACGAACATCAACTTCCGGGTAAAGAAGTACCGGAAGTTGATCAGTTTGGGATCGCCCTCGATGACTTCATTGGCCGACGTCTCGAACGGAAGACGAATGGACAACCCAAAGGAACGTTCCCGACTTGGGCCTTCATGCCCAGCCTTCATGATGCCGTCGCCGGCACCGGTGATGGACATCCAGCCTTGTTCGGCCATGCGGCGGCTGAATTCCACTGCGGCGAGGTAATCGGGGTGGTCCTCGGGCGTGCGGGCCGAGCCGAAGATCGAAACTTTGCGAACATCTTCCCAGCCGTGGAAGACGTGGTAGGCGTACCACATCTCTCGCATGGCGGAAGCCATCAACCGAACCTGGCCCTCGTCGTGCTGGGAACGACGGACCCGAAGCATGGTCTCGCAGATGTCAGCCAGCATGCGGTCGCGGAAGTCGGAGTAATCAAAACCCATGCCCGCCAAAAAGGACTGCATGCGTTTGCGTTCGTCTCGTGGATCATGAGCCATGAGGATCAGTCTCCCCGGAATCGTCTTCAGACTCCAGTGGTCGCAAACCCACCCGCCAGGTGGAAGTGGCCGGAATCGCGGTTTCTTGGCCTTGAGCGTCCTTGATCACCAAATCTTCCCAACCAAAAACGGGCGTGGGAGGGAAGCCATCCCCAGAAAACAACCGGTAGCCCGCCTGCAAACTCACCGTGCCCGAGTCACCTTCCAACCGGTAGACGAACGTCCGAAGTCCCCCGCCATCCACGAAGCCGGTCTCGGCATACGAAGGATCGATTTCGATTTCCCGTGGGGTCCCCACCGCGCCCCGAAGTGCGGTTCGAAAGGCCGAACGCTGGGCTGCATCATCGGCCGGCGGAAATGACTCGACATCACCGGTTCCCGACAATGCACCAATCAACTCGGCCGGACCCGCGTACATCTCGCTTCTTGGACCGCGCAGCCACAGGAAGACCCCCAGCACGAATGGGATCGAGACACACAACGTGAACAGCTGGGCAATGCGAGCAAAAGGACGTCCCCAGCGTTGGCCATCTTTCGTGTCACGAAGGCCGCGCATCGCGATGAACAATGGGATGGGCGGAAACCAAAAGAACGCGAACGCCATGGGAATGGCCAAAAACGCATAGAGACTTGGATCAGGTCGTTCAGACTTCATGGGACAAAGGGCTCCAGAACCAATTCGTCCACCTTGACTTGGAAAGTGAATGGTTCCACTGGATTGGGTTCCATGGTGAGGGTGGCGTTGGCAAAGCACCAAGCGTCTTCGCCCGAGAGCCGCAATGCCACATCGAGGGTCAGGCCCATGTTCCCTTTGGTTTGCATTCGGATGATGTCCACTGAGAAATCCTCCCCCAGAGGATCCGCCACACCCGCATAGGCCCCTTCGGGGCCAACACTGGCCCGAATGGCGGCCGGGGTTTGGGTCTCGACCATGTCCACCACACTGGAACCCACCTCACTGAGCATCCACAGGTTGAACAAGCCCATGAAGAAGCCGATCCAGATGGCCCGGGCCGCCCGCATGCGATCTCGGGGGTGTCCAGGGTCTTTGGCTTCCTTCCGCAGGGCGATCAACCCAAGGACAGAGCCCACCATGCTGACCAAATGGCAGCCGGGCAGGCACGCCACAATCATGGCGATCAACGGAAGCGGTCGTCGGGGCGGCTCTTGCACCTCAGTCAGTTTAGGCTGACGGGCGTATGGCAGTGGATGCAGTAGTCATGGGACTGGGCCGCTTCGGCGGTGGCTTGGCGGCCGCGGAGAGTTTGTTGGCGGAGGGCCGGCAGGTGCTGGTGACCGACTTGGCCGAAGAAGTGGCCCTGCAAGCCGCCGTCACCAAGCTCCGGGAGACCTTCGGAACGCAAGTGCGCTTTCGACTTGGGGGCCACAAACAAGAGGATTTTTCCCAAGCCGGGCTGGTCATCGCCAACCCCGCCGTTCCCCAACCTTGGGACAACCCCTATCTCCAGACGGCATGGGCGTCCGGCGCCACGGTCACCACCGAAATCGCACGCACGCTGGATCAACTCATTGATCGCAAGACCATCGCCATCACCGGCAGCGCGGGCAAAAGCACCACCACCGCCATGACCCACGCGGCATTGGTCGCGGCGGGGATCCCAGCCACACCCGGTGGCAACTTGGGTGAGTCCCTCATCGGAACACCAAAGGACCACACGTTGGTGGTGGAACTGTCGAGCGCGATGGCGTGGTGGCTCTACGAAGCACCGAAGGCCCCCCAACCAACCTTCGACGTCGCGCTCCGCACAAACTTGGCCCCCAACCATTTGGATTGGCATGGCGACATGGCGCACTACGCGCAGTGCAAGCAAGCCATCTTGGATCACGCCAAGGAAGCGCTGGATGGCAGCACCCTTTCACCCTACGAAGGCGAACTGCTGGTGCCCGGCCACCACAACCGCATCAACGCGGCCGCCGCCCTCGCCGCCGTGACCGCTTTGGCACCCCATCGCCCAGCAACTGATTTCGAAAAGGGACTGGCGACCTTCGCGGGGCTCCCGCACCGGTTGGAACGGGTGGTCGTGCCGCACTTCCCCAACAACGGCTTTTGGAACGACTCCAAAGCCACTACGGCCGAAGCGGTCGCGCTGGCGATCGCTGCGGTTCGGGAGAAGGGGCCGGTGCGGTTGATCTTTGGGGGCCGAAGCAAAGGCACTGACATTTCATCTCTGGCCCAACTCACTTCAGACTGCATCAAGTCCTACGCCATCGGTGAGATGGGAAAAGAACTCGAGCATCAGGCC
>PAHO01000039.1 GCA_002705085.1 Phycisphaerae bacterium
GTGCCTTTGCTTTGGCAATCGAACACCAACCTCCACCCCGTCATTGGGCAAAACATGTACCGATGGAAGGATGGACGCTTTGAGCAAATTGGTATGGGCTGGCTCAAGCATGGCTTCTTCGCTCTGTCGCTCTCTGATTGCGGGCCATGCCAAGCAACCAGCGGCGACACTTTGGGCATCGATTGCTCGGACCCCTACACGGCCAGCCGCAACGGCTCCCAAGGCGGATTGGGTCCGAAGTACCAGGTGAACGCCACCACCGGATTCTTCCCCTTCCCCCCGGCCGATCCGTCCTACTCCGGATCAACCGCTCGGCGTTGCCGCGTCCCATCAGCGGACGTGATCCCTTCACAGAACCCCGGCGCGGTGTACTTCATGGAAGGCCAGTACGTCTGCCCCGACGATTCGCCTGATGACACCGGAGACGCGTCCAACAACTCTTCCCACCGCCGACTGAACATGGCTTCCTCCGGAGCCATCTCCAGCTTTGACGGCCCCACCATTCAAGAACTCCCCGCCATCGCATCTTGGGATGACTTAGATCCTGAAGTGGACCTTCATGAAATTGAAATCCCTGGCGAAGGCACGATCTGGTTTGGCTCTCGCGTGTTTGACGAGGGTGACGGCACCTTCCGTTACGAGTACGCCATCTTCAACTTGAACGTGGACCGATCTATCGGAGCGCTTCGCCTTCCATGGGACGCATCCAATGTGGCTGATTTCGCTTCACACAAAGCTCCCGAATGGCACTCCGGGGAGATGTTCACCAATGAATCATGGACCATGAACATCTCCGGCGGCGAGATGGTCTGGAGTTCAGACAGTTATGTGAGCAACGAAATGGCCAACGCTGTCCGGTGGGCCAACATGCAAAACATCACCATCATCACGGAAGCCGAGCCGACCATTGGGAATGCCACGCTTGATTTCTTCAAGCCTGGATCCCCGGCAAACTTGCAGATTGAAACCAATGTCCCGGGAACTTCCATCCCTGTGGAAGCGGCCTGTTGCTTCTTTGATGGATCCTGCACCACAGATTTTGCCAACGACTGCACATCCGCTGGTGGCGACTACCAAGGATCCCAAGTGGCCTGTGCCTCCGACCCTTGCGTCCAACCCACCACTGGCGCTTGCTGTATTGGTAGCGATTGCACCGACCTTGCACCCGACGCCTGCGCCACGGCCGGCGGTACTTCAGCCGGTCTGGGCACCCAATGCTCAGCCAACGGTTGTGCCCCTCAAGCATGCTGCTTGGCTTCCGGCGACTGTGTGGACTTGCTTCCCACCACATGTCTTGTGGTGGGGGGATCAGTTGAGGGCACCGACTGTGCGTCGGCATCTTGCAGCACCGCCTCGTGCGATAGTGACGTCGATGGCGACGGCTTTGTGAGCTTCAACGACCTGATTCAGGTCCTTGCTCGCTGGGGCGCCTGTGCCGATTGCCCTGAAGACATCGATGCTTCTGGCACGGTTGATTTCAACGACTTGCTCACTTTGCTCTCTTTCTGGGGCGAGTGCTAACTTTTTCGTGCACACTCTAAAATGACGGCATGATTCGACCGTCTATCCCATGTCATCAAACGCTCTTGGCTCTGGCCAAGAGCGTTTTTTGTGCATCCTTACTCATGGGGTGCAGTGCAGAATCTCCACCAATCGACAACACCGATCGCCCCTTGTTGGCCACAACATCACCCATTGCACGAATGGTGGGGGCCATCATGGGACATCCGGTGGAGCGTTTGGTGCCAAAAGGTGTGGACGCGACAGAGTGGTCACCCAATGAAAATCAAATCAACAAAATGACCCAGAGCTTTCTGATCAGCAACGGGCGCGGATTCGAAACGACACTCCGAAAATATGACCTGCCCCGCCGCTCTTGGCTGCGGAGCGCCGACATGCTCACCCAGCCACCCATTCTGCACGACATGGTTGAGCACCAACATGGCCCAGAAGGGACCCACTCGCATGGCGTGGTCGATGGTCACACCTGGGTGGATCCGGCCACGGCCAGCATGCAACTTGAGGTCATCAGACAACGACTGGTTCAAGAAGGCTTCTGTAGCGAACTGGAGAGTCAGGACAATTCTCGGCAAATGGTCGACAAACTGCGCGTGATCCATCAGGAGTTTGCCGGACTCGATCTCCGGTCCATCACCCTGTATGCCAACCGACCTATATATGACTATTTGGCCCGGACCCACGGCTGGGCTCTTACTTCTTTCGATCTTGATCCCGCATCTCCACTGCCCACAGAAGTCGCCTCTGAACTCCAGACGCAGGATGGCGTCAAAATCATGTTGTTTGAATCACCACCCGGCCCTGCCCTCTCGGCCGATCTGGACCAGATCCAAGTGCAACCGGTGGTGCTTCGAACTGGCGAGAGCCCTGACCACGACGGGGGCTGGCCAGAATGTCTGAGGGCTGGTGCAGCACGCCTCAAACAGGCCACGGCCTCGCCCTCAGCTCAGAAATAACCCCAGATCGGCTTCATCCCATCGAATTCTCCCCGGATTGACCGGGTGTGTGGTAGGATCTCCCTTTCCCCGTCGCCCCCGGCGTTGTCCGAGGGCAATTCACAGAACGCTGAATTTCCAGGACTGGAGCCCCAACATGTCTCAATTCAATCGCAGCGAAACCAACCGAGATGGATTCCTTCGTCAGGACACCCGAGGCCAGTGGTACGCCGACTACAAGTGTCACGAAGAGTTGCGCCGGTTGCTGACCCCAAACGGCAAGATGTACGGTCGCAAACGACTGAACCTCACCGCAAGCGAGCAGCGCAAGGTGGCCCAAGCCATCAAGCGAGCACGCCACATGGCCCTGCTGCCCTTCACTTCCGCCACGCTCTAATTCCGAGCGGCGGGAAGGGTCACTCCCCCACCAAACATCACTTTCGGGGTCCAGCACGTGTTGGATCACGCTCTCACATGGCATTCCGTTTCCCGGCAATCCCGGGAAGGGAAGAAGTCCTGAACGAATCCCTTTGACCTTCGTAGGATGGTGAGCGTTGATTCTGTTCCTCACCAGCATGCTGATCGCGGCGACTCCAAATATGGCTCCCGCGGACGAAAACAGCCCCCGACTCAAACTCATCGAGCGGAATGTTTTTGACGTCGGCTTGGAACCAGATCTCCGAAAAATCGCCGTCAACGACCTCAGCAGCATTGGGTCAGAAGCCGCGCAATCAATCTTGATTCGCGCCATCCAGTCTGCAGAAGAGTCCGTGGCCCTGTCGACACTGGAAGCCATCGCCGAAATGAACGATCCCCCACGGGATGTGATTGAACCAATCACAGAGCGGTGGCTCCGCAACGGCAACTCAACGCTCTCGACTCCCCTTTTGTCGGCGCTGACTCGATACGGCGCCGACAGCGTCACGATGTTGGAGGCTGCATGCAGTGTGGAGCGGCCATTGGAACAACGACGGCGTGCGGTTTTTGCCCTGTCGTTCTTCGCTGGTGGAGAAGGCGCGAGTGTGTTGATTTCTTTGGCCAATTCGGAAGTTCACGAAGACATTCGACTGGAGGTCTTTGACGGCCTCCGATCGCTATGGAGTCGACTGGCGCCCAACCGGCCGATCACCACGAACCTCAGCAACCCTCAAGCCTGGATCCCCATCCTGACTCCGAACGGTTCAGAATGTCGGCTGGAAAACCAACGCAGACTTGAAGCAGAAGAAGAACAAGAGCGCCTTGCCAACGTTGTGATGCAAAGCAGATCAACGATCTACGACCTGATTCCGGAAGCCGAACGAGGCAGCCAACTTCGTGAAGATTTGTCCTCAGACGTAGCCCCCATCCGACGGGCGGCCATGCTCCGGATAGACGAAAGATTGAGGGACGGAATCTCGCCATCCGGGCCGATTGCCGAGGCACTGATGACCGCCCTTGATGATCCGGATGAACCCAACAAGATTTTGGCCGCCAGCATCATGTCCAAGGTCAATCCTCGGTCAACGGCCGTCGCAATCGCGAATCGACTGGAACAGCAAAGAACTTCAGTCATTCAACAGTGGGGGGTGCATCTCATTCGAACTCCGGTGGACGAAGCCGCCTTGCCAGCTTTGGGCTTGTTGCGGAATCAAGTGGGTTCAGAAGAAGTGGGTGTGGGTATTCTTCTCGCCTTGGATCGCGCCAGCAACCTCCGAGATCTGTTCGACGGACAACAGCGGAGCAGTTTGCAGGATTGGCTTGATCGATACTTGGCCAACGGTGCACCTACACCGGAGGCCATCAAGCTCCGTGCTAGGTTCAGTGGGGAACAATTCAAGGAAACCCTCCGCCAGCAACTTCGATCCTCAGATCTGCAACGGTCTCTTGATGCAGCATGGGGTTTGGCGGAACTCGGCGCCGTTTCTGAACTCAGCCCCCGCACCGGGGGGAATTTTCAAGTCGAGCCATGGCTGACGGCATGTCTCAATCACAACCCAAGCGGTGGGTTTGTAGATGAGACATTCGTTATGGACTTGCTCGATGCTGAACGTATCAACCAATTGGTTAGTCTGAAGCTGAAGCCGAAGTGGGAATTGGCCTTGGTCCACCTCGCACGCCGCACCAATCCAATCCTGCTCTATGAAACCGACCTCTCACTTGAACGGGTTCTGGGTATGGAAGCCGCTCGGGTACGACGAGAATTGTTCGATCAAGAGCACTGGGATGTGTGGATATTGCCTCGGTTGGCCGATGATCCCGCAGGAAGAGACCTGTCCATCCGGAGTGCCGCCCGAGCTTTGGCCAGAGTCGGGAGAGGCGCTGAAGCCAAGGCATTGGCTGAGAACTTTATGAATTCTGAGGCCACCAAAAATGATGTGTTCTTGGAACTGGCACTCCGACAAAGCTATTGGAACACTGCCGAATCACAGGAATCAAAAGCCAGCTGGGTTCGGGTACTGGCCAGTTGCGCCATTACCGATCAACAGATCCGACCTGCACTCGTTGAATTGGCAAAACCGTCGGCCAACCCAAATGATGGACTCGATGTTGGCCCGGTGGTGAGTCATCTCGATGCCACAGTGCGTTCGGCGCTCGATCAAGAACACGTCGAGCTTGTGGACCTTGAAGTGTGGCAAACCATTATCGACCGGCTGCCCAACGAAACCCAAGCCCGCTGGGCGGAACGAGTGGCCACGCTGACCCCCGCCGAGCCGATCGATTCCCCATCGACAGAATCACCAAATCCCCAAGCAGAAGATCCCGAAGCAGGTGCCCCAGAGGCTGAAATTCTTGCACCCAAGGGGTCCAGTTCCGAAGGTCCTGAACCTGGCGTTCTTTAAAGACGAGGGTTTCAGAACAAGCCTTATGCAACTGGAGGGCACCGTCGAATGAGTCAAATCCCGGATGCCATGATGCACACGGCACAGCAGTGGTGCAGAGAAGCCCAGGCACCGATGGTGTTCAGTGGAGCGGGGCTGAGTGTTGAAAGTGGGATCTCAGCCTTTCGCACCAAAGACGGCTTGTGGAATCAGGTAGATGTTGAAAAATATGCGACCCCACAAGGATTTACAAACGATCCGCAGGCGGTGCGAAACTGGTACTGGGGACGCCGGCAAGCTCTCCCAAATGCCGAGCCCAATCCGGGTCACTTTGCCTTGGCCAAATCTTCATGGCGACACGCAACCCAGAATGTTGACGATCTCTTGGAGCGTGCAGGGTGCGACAATATTTTGCACCTGCATGGCTCGCTGCTGCGAGAAAAGTGTCATGAGAACTGTGGATACGAGATCGAGATTGATCTGTCCGGCGAGCCACCAGTCGAATCATGCCCAGAGTGCAACGCGCCAACCCGACCGGCGGTGGTCTGGTTCGACGAGCCTTTAGATGAACACGTACTCCACCAAGCCGAACAGTGGGCCATGTCTTGCGATCTATTGCTTGTGGTTGGAACCCGCGCAGAAGTCAGGCCCGCAGCGGACTTGATCACAATGGCAAAATCAGTGCAGGCCCAAGTCATCGTGGTCAATCCCGGAGAGCACGTGGCCGGAGACCTGGCGGATCTCACCCTGTCAGGGGCAGCGGGAGAAGTGCTCCCAGTACTCCTCAAAGATATTCCATAAGCGATTTTCAGCGCGTCACAGATGGAGCGACGTTCTCAACCGCACGGGAGCGTTCAATCCAACCACCACCCAATACCTGATCTGCCGCTTCGTCGTAGAGCACACACGCTTGCCCCGGGGCCACCGCATCTTGAGGGGCATCGAATTGCACCTCGAAGCCGTCACCTTCATGGCGTACCACCTCGGCCGGGACTGGATCTGCGTTGTAACGAATCTTGGCTTGGCAACGCAGCGTCGAACCGGTTGGAGGAGGGTCAATGAGCCAGTTGGTTTCTTTGGCAAACAAACCTTTGCTTGCAAGTCGATCTCGCGGTCCGACGACGACGGTATTGGTGTCCGGTATTCGATCAACCACGAATATAGGGTGACCCAAAGCCACCCCCAAACCACGTCGCTGACCGATGGTGAAATGCTGGTGGCCTTCATGGACGCCAAGTTGCTTTCCAGACTCATCAACGATGGGTCCAGGCGTCAAGGAGCCGGGACGACGACGTTCAACCAAACCGGCGTAATCGCCATCAGGAACAAAGCAGATTTCTTGGGAATCAGGCTTGTCAAAAACTGGCAAACCAAACTCTTCGGCCAAAGATCGAACCTCAGACTTCGACAAGCCACCGACAGGAAGACGCATCTCTCCAAGGCGTTCGCGAGGGGCTCCGAACAGGACATAAGACTGATCTTTGGCTCGATCAAGGCCCCGATGCAGGGAGGTAGAACCATCCGGGTGCTGTTCGGTCCGAGCGTAGTGACCAGAAGCCACGGCTTCGGCCCCAATGGACCGAGCGTACTCATGAAGTTTGCCAAACTTCAGCCAGTCGTTGCAGCGAACGCAGGGATTTGGGGTGCGACCTTGCTCATACTCATCCACGAAATAATCAATGATGCGGCCAAAGTCCTTCTTGAAGTTGCAGACGTAAAATGAAACCCCAAGTTGGGCAGAGACTTCGCGGGCATCGGCGGCATCATTGATGGAACAACATCCTTGGTGGCCGATGCGAATCTTCGCCGGATCACACACCACCCCAGCCGTATCAAAAGGTTCAAGTTCATCAAAGGTGTCGCCAGGTGACCCAAGCCGCATAAAGCACCCAACAACTTCATGGCCTTCACGTTGCAGCATTGCTGCAGCGACTGAAGAATCGACCCCCCCACTCATGGCGACCAAAATCTTTGCCATGGGAGCATCTTAGTCGTTGAGGGTTGTCGTTCAGTGAGCCGACTGGTTTGAAACAAAGAAGGCCCCGCACAGCTTTTGGCTGTGCGGGGCCATGGAGTCGGCGATGACCTACTTTCCCGCGGTGCAGTATCATCGGCGTCGCGGGCTTGACGGCTGAGTTCGGAATGGAATCAGGTATTTCCCCACGACTATCGTCACCGACAAAGCTCACAAATGACTTTCGTCAATCGTGAACGATGCTTCGCCTCAAGGCAAAGCGTGACGTTCGCGTAATTCGAGCACGTAGATGCCAAATCTGAATAGCTCAGGTTTGGAGAGACTTGCAAGCCTGTGAAAGGCTCGAGTATCAATGTGCTGGAACATAAGAGTTCCAGGGTATTGACAGGGCTCCAAGAGCATTGTCTGGGAATACCAAACAACATTCGAGGGTGTCCGGTCAAAATGATCACGGGTCTCGACCATTAGTACCGCTTCGCTGAGGGTATTTCTACCCTTACACGTGCGGCCTATCAACCCGGTAGTCTTCCGGGGGTCTCAATACAACGCTCATCTCTAGAGGGGCTTCCCGCTTAGATGCTTTCAGCGGTTATCCCTGCCCAACTTAGCTACCCAGCTGTGACCCGAGCGGGTCAACTGGCGCACCAGGGGTTGGTCCTTCCCAATCCTCTCGTACTAAGGAAAGATTCTATCAACGTTGCTACGACCATGGCAGATAGGGACCGACCTGGCTCACGCCGGTCTGAACCCAGCTCGCGTACCGCTTTAATGGGCGAACAGCCCAACCCTTGGGACCACCTACAGCCCCAGGATGCGATGAGCCGACATCGAGGTGCCAAACCGCTCCGCCGCTATGGACGCTCGGGAGCGATAAGCCTGTTATCCCCGGGGTACCTTTTATCCGATGAGCTACGACCCTTCCACACGGGATCGCAGGATCACTAGAACCTACTTTCGTAACTGCTCGACCTGTTTGTCTCGCAGTAAAGCCAGCTTGTGCTCTTACACTCGAAACACGGTTTCCAACCGCGTTGAGCTGACCTTTGTGCTCCTCCGTTACACTTTAGGAGGAGACCGCCCCAGTCAAACTGCCCGGCATGCACGGTTCCCTGCCCAGCTTCATGGGAATCAGGGTTAGATCACAACAATGCAAAGAGTGGTATTTCACCAACGGCTCCACCAGGACCGAAATCCCAGTTTCAAAGCCTCCCACCTATCCTACGCATCACAGAATCGTGATCAATACAAGCCTACAGTAAAGGTCCACGGGGTCTTTCCGTCTTGCCACGGTAAGGCGGCATCTTCACCGCCACTACTATTTCACCGAGTTGGTTGTGGAGACAGTGCTCCAATCGTTACTCCATTCATGCGCGTCGGAACTTACCCGACAAGGAATTTCGCTACCTTAGGACCGTCATAGTTACGGCCGCTGTTTACCAGTGCTTCAGTTGTAAGCTTCGCCGGAGCTAACCTACTTCCTTAACATTCTGGCACCGAGCAGGAGTCACACTGTATACGTCCTCTTTCGAGTTTGCACAGTGCTGTGTTTTTGATAAACAGTCGTCAGAGCCTTTTCTCTGCGCCCTCCGTTACCGGTAGGGCCCCCTTATCGCTAACTTACGGGGTCAATTTGCCTAGTTCCTTCACAACCATTCTCTCGAGCGCCTGAGGTTATTCACCACGCCTACCTGTGTCAGTTTTAGTACGGGTCACGGATTGCCCACGAAGCTTTTCTTGGAACTCTTCCACCCACTGCCGGACGCTTCACTGTCCCGTGTGGCTTTCGAATCCGCACTTCGCTTTGATCTCACCGTGAGGGCCGGAATATTAGCCGGCTGTCCATCGACTACCCCTGTCGGGCTCGTCTTAGGTCCCGCCTTACCCTGGGCGGATTTCCCTTCCCCAGGAACCCTTAGGCTTTCGGCGACGGAGATTCTCACTCCGTTTATCGTTACTCAATCCTGCATATTCACTTGCTGCCGCTCCAACGTCCCTCACGAGACGCCTTCAGCGCTGACAGCAACGCTCCGCTACCACTTTCGTCCACGGCTTCGGTACGAAACTTGATTCCCGATCATTATCGGCGCCAAAATTCTCGACCAGTGAGCTGTTACGCACTCTTTAAATGGTGGCTGCTTCTAAGCCAACATCCTGGCTGTCATTGAATCTTGACTACCTTAAGAACTGAGTCCCGTTTGGGGACCTTAGCCGGTGGTGAGGGTTGTTTCCCTTTCGTCCATGGAAATTATCTCCCATGGGCTCACTCCCGTGACAGAGTCCAACAGTATTCGGAGTTTGACTCAGGTGGGTAGGTGCAATACCCCCCAGCCCGAATCAGTGCTCTACCCCTGCTGGATGTAACACGAGGCTGCCCCTAAAGGCATTTCGCGGAGAACGAGCTATCTCCCAGTTTGATTACACTTTTAGTCCTCCCCACAGGTCATCCCCTAACTTTTCAACGTTAGTGAGTTCGGTCCTCCAGCCGGTGTTACCCGGCCTTCAACCTGCCCATGGGTAGATCACTAAGGTTTCGCGTCTGGTCCCCACAACTCAACGCCCTTTCAGGCTCGGTTTCCCTACGGCTTCGCAGCGTTACTGCTTAACCTAGCTATGAAGACCAACTCGCAGGATCATTATGCAAAAGGCACGCGGTCACCCGAAGGCTCCCACCGCTTGTAGGCACATGGTTTCAGGTACTTTTCACTCCCCTTGTCGGGGTGCTTTTCATCGTTCAGTCACCTTACTGGTTCACTATCGGTCGTCGAGGAGTATTTAGCCTTAGGGGGTGGACCCCCCATGTTCGCACGGAGTTTCACGGGCTCCGTACTACTCGTGGGCTGGCCGACTCGTCATTACAGGACTGTCACCTTCTGTGGTCCACCTTTCCAGGTGGTTCGTGAGTCTGTCGGTTGGTCCCTTTTCGCTCGCCGCTACTAAGGGAATCGCGTTTGCTTTCTTTTCCTCTGGCTACTTAGATGTTTCAGTTCACCAGGTTCGCTCTCAATACCTATGCATTCAGTATTGAGTACCCCGCAGGGTGGGTTGCCCCATTCGGAAATCCCAAGATCAAAGCCTGTTACCGGCTCCTTCGGGCTTATCGCAGGTTACCACGTCCTTCATCGCCTCTCGACGCCAAGACATCCGCCATGTGCCCTTAGGCCCGTGATCATTCCGACCCGACATCGTCGAATCGGCACGAGCCTTTCTCAGGCTATGCTCATGTCTCAACTTGTTCGTTTGACTCTCCACAAAAGTGGTATGTCATTTCGAACTCGTCATCTACGCATATACGACTTGCCCTCGTGGTGGACTCTGGATCCTCGATCCTCGCAAACTCATTCTGCGTGGGGAGGGAGAATCGACCGGCAAATCGTCTCGAATCATGCAGTTGTCAAAGAGCAGCTGGTTGCCCTTTTCCCGCGAACGGGATGCCACTCGGGTTGCTGAGGCGCAAACAAAGAGGCGAGCCGCGGAGTTTAGCAGAACCCACGCATCTGTCAATCTGATTGGAGGCTTGTGCAATCTTTTTTTGGGGCTTTTTTGGACACAAGTTCTCGGACCAAAAGGCGACTTCACCCACTCGGTTCCCGGACCTTGCCGCCCTTGGGTCAAAAAAAGCCCGGCGGAAAGCCGGGCTGATGAAACTGCTTGCGAGCAAGAGGCTTACCTGTCGCCTCGCCCCCCACCCGAGGAACCGCCAGACCCACCAAATCCGATACCTCCGCCGCCTTCGCCTGAAGGAGGTCGCGAGGGATCGCTTCGGTCATCTTCTTCGGGCTCCGGTTCGGCCAAAGCATCGGCTTCATCCACCCATTGCGCGAATTGATCTCGTGAGAGGCTGGTGCCGTCGAGCCAAACTTGCCGGGACAAAATTGGCCGTGCATGATCGCTGACATGTTGCAACCGGACGATGGCAGCCTGCCCCGATTCAATGTCGTCATCACCCATCGAATAGTCGATTTCGAGATCAACAGGCATCCAATCGGTACCGAAGTCAATTTCGACACGCTCTGCCCCGTTTTGCTTGCGTTGCACGTCTCCAATCCGTGCGCCAAGCTGGAGCCGGTTGTAAGTGTGTGACCACCAACGTCCTTCCTTAAAGCAGAAGACCTCAGCCTGCATTTTGGAGGCATCAACTTCTCCCCCCGTCAAGAAGAACTGACTGAAGCCAGGGACGGCAACGGTTGGGGTCCAAGCCGAGTGTGCGGTTGGCATGACGATCGACTTGGCCAAGCTGATTTGGGCCTCTTGCAAATCAAGTTGACGAGCAAAGAACGGATTCAGCACATCGAAACGGACGCGATACCGATACTCAGCACCTGGCTCGACCTCAAGATCATGGAACCACGCCACCGCAAGGTCGCTGCCCAAGCCACCAAGTTCTACGGCCCCCGCTTGGGAAGGGTCGTACCCCAAGGCAAGCAAACGTGACTGGGCTTTGGAGACATCTTTCAAAGCATCTTGGTATTGCTTCTGCAACCCCGCCAATTGGCGCTTTTTCTTTTCTGGGTCCTCTGGAGCAGAAGTGCCGGCACCGAAGCCGCCACCCTCAGAACTCAAACCCGCACCGGGTGCCGCACGTTTGCCGCTGGATTCTCTGCGACCACTGCCACCCCCAGATCCGCTGTTGCGATCACCGCCACCAAGTCCTCGTGGGCCAGATCCTTGGCCAGGCTTCTGATTGTTGCGTTCAGGCTCATCAACTTGACCCGGTGTCCCACCCAAGCCTTCGATGGAAGCCGCTCGGCGGTTGGCTTTCTTCTGCGCTTCGCGCAGCTTTCGCTTCCAATTCGCAATCTCCCGCCAGTTTTCGCCCTTGGAAGCGGTTTCTTCTTCCAGAGACGGCGCCAACGGCGCACTCCATCGGTCGCTCGCAGTGGTATAGAACTCTGGTCGAAGAATGTCTTGCAGGATGGGTGAAGGTGTTCGTTCCTTCCCCTGATCCAACCAGAGCGACTCGACAATCGAATCACGATCTTTTCGAGACAAACCTTCAACCACCAGATTGTCGCGAAGGGACCAACGGGCCGGCATGGTTTTCAGAACCACCGCCGAAGTCCAATCACCATCGACGCGTTGCTGGCGTTCGACCACAATGTCCAAGACATCAACTTGCCCGGAGTACCAAGCCTCCGGCATGTCACGGTCAGCCCCCGGCGCATCACGCATGGCGGCATCCATCTCGTCCCAAGGGATTTGGAAGCCGACCGTATTCCATACGATGTCGCCAGAAGAACCACTCAACCCGAGGCGTGACTCCAGAACCGCTTCATCGTCACTTGAGAGCTCCAATTCGCCGACCGAAATAGCGTCGAAGTGCGTCTCCACAAAAACTTCTGGCGGCCCAGGCAAGGCCGGCACGTTGTAGGCGCCCGCCGTCAAGGCAATACCACCAACCCCACCGAGATCCACAGCGGCTTCAGTCACTTCAACCTTGCGGAAGCCCACGGTTGGCGTTGACACCAATTCGGTAAACGACGGCCCCACATCTCCAGATGCTTCTTGGACTTCTACGCCAGCGGGAAGTCCTTCAACATCGATAGCGGCTTTCAATCGACGGGTTTGTTCCTCCAAGCGAGCGTCAACCGTGCCGGGATTGACATCCCCACCGGCAGCCTTGGTGGTGGGCGCTTCAGACAGGAGCTGCATGGCCGCAAAGGCAACAGCAAAAAGTGCTGCCAAACCAAGAATCCCCTTCTCGATGAAGCGTTCTACGACTGTGATTCCTTTGGTCTTCATGATGCACCTCGGCGCTTAGCGCCATCCCTCCGATCCCGGACCCATCATCCCACCGTCCATGCCCTGATCACCCATGGGATCAGTGACCGGAATGCCCAGAGCCTCTCGCAAATCGGCAGGCATCCACCAAGCGACTTGAGCTCCCGCTCCTTGGTCAAACTCATCGGTCGATTCAGGGGAACCGGCCTTGGACCGATCTTGATGAAGGGAACGGAACCAAACCGTCTCGAGTCGCAGAGCGACATCAGAAACCGGAGCAGAGCCGTAGTAACAGCCTTCAGTCAACGCGGCAAAAGAATCGACGGGAGTTAAGGAAACATCCAAAACAGTGAAGAAATTCTCTCGCGTCAATTCGTCGATGATCTCCGGCAGACGTGCGGTCTCTACCACCATCAAGATGTCAACAGGCCGAACATCCCAGACACCATTGCTGCGACGCCCTGTCAGGGAATAAGACAGGTCCTTACTGATGGGCTGGTCAAGAGATTCAGAGCCCCCCTCCATGCCGCCACCAGAGGTACCCCCTCCCATGCCCATACCACCAGGCCCAGGCTTGTCCGTCCCACCTTGGAATGCCGAGATCGGCTCAGGGGCGATTCTTCGGATGCGTTTGACTGGATTGTCAAAGACGCCCTCGGGGCGGTTGTTGGCGGTCAATCCCCGAAGGATGTCTTCACGAATCCAGTAATCCCATTGCCACAAATACAGTTCGCCAAGGGGGTAGGACTTGGCTTGTTCGTAGGCGGGAAAGTCGATCGCTTCAGAGTCCAGATACACCCCACCTTCCATGGCTCGATCCCGCAATGACGAGACCCTCTGCTCGGACATGGCCGCTCGATAATCATTGAGATTTTCTTCCGGAATCTCGTCCAAACCTCCCAAGTACATGCGACGGCGGGCACGAAGTTTTTCAACCAATTCCTCTTCGCCGAGGGGCTTCACGGCAGCAACCTCGTTCTCCAAATTCTCATAAGCCGAGGCCATTTGTCCGTGGAACGTCTCGGGAATGACTTCCCGCTTGGAGGAGGGCGGCTCAGGGAAGAGTTCCGTATTGAAGGGCTTCCGGTCTCGCAAATGAAAAGATTCGGCATCAGCAACGAATGCTTTGGCATAGGCGTTGCTGCGTTCGACCTGCGTGTTGACCTCTTCAATCAATTGCGCGGTTGGTACGCCGGCACCTGAAACCACGTTGTTGCCAGCGATCGAAACATCAAGGTTGACACGATGGAAGCCATCGAGTTGATTGACGACTTTGGCACGCTCAGCGAGAGTGGATTCAACCTTTTTCCACTCACCAGAAGCCCAAAACACCGCGCCACCTCCGATGCCCAAGGAGAGCACCAAGGTCAGCAAGGACCACAAATTCGCTTTCAAGAGCGTGAGCACTTTTTTGGTGTTCATGCTTGGTCTCCATTCTGCGTCTTCTGCATATTGCCTGAGTACTCGTCAAACTCAGAAGAAGGAGCCGCGCCAGTTTGGTCCAACTCAACCTCAAAGGTCACAGGGTAGATGTAGTAGGTCGTTCCACCAGGAAGACGTGGTGGAGCAGTTGGCAACGCGGCATCCTTCAGAATCTCGGCGGCGCCAATCTCGGAAGGATCTGATGCATCTCCATTCCCCCGAGGCGTTCTTGGACCACCGAATCCTCCGATGCCCCCGAAAGAACCACCCGCGGGTGCCGCGGCTTGACCGCCGGTCGGGGCGGTGTTGCCACCAAGTCCAGCACCTGGCGCTTGACGGCCGGCACCACGGGCCCGCCGGCCTTGACCGGTCATGCCCATGCCGCCACCCCCGCCGGCTGGCTGGCCCATGCCCATACCGCCCATTCCGGGACGAGCGCCAGACGATTGCCCTCGGGGCGGAGCCTGAAATCCAGCGGAGCCATTTCCGGGGTCTCCAGTCACGGTGCCATCGGCTTCCACGTTGGCTTGGGTCCGGGAAGTTGCGTTCAATTGCACCGAGTCACCAACAATGGTGTACGGGCGACCTTCCGACTCCTCTTCAGCCTGCTTGCGAAGCCACGCGGCAACGGTTCTGTTCAAGAAGTCGTTGGGACCATCGTGGGTCACTTCAACGTGCATGGTGACCGCCACCCGCTTGGTATCACCGGAGTAAACACCAGACATGTGGCGAAGACGGACCAACCGGCGGTCACCTGGATCAATTGACACCTCTCCAGATGATGCTCGCAGCAGTTCACGTTGAGGATCGGAGGAGGCCAGCGCAGCATGGATGTCGCGAACAAGCCAATTCCAAACCTCACGGTCATCAACAAGGCCGCGAATGTTGTCGGCGGCGGCGCTGGACTGGGCATTGTTTTTGGCTGCATTAAATTGCGACTGGAGTGCCGTCGCGGCTGTGGCCGCGGAACGGGCTTGCGACAAGGCAGTCTCGCCTTGGAACTGCTCTCGTTCGGCGATGGGGCCAAGGACGCTCGAAGTCAAACCCAACGCAATCAAGACACCAGCAGCGACAAACCATTTGGTCTTCGCCGCCCATATTTGGGTACGCAAAACAGTGGATGGGACCAAGTTGGCCTCAACCGAGCCAAGACCAACTCCTTGCAAGGCCAGTCCATAGGCCGTGCCCAAGGTGACGGTGTGCTCGGCAAAGCTTGCGGCTTCTCGTCCGCCAACCGAAATCCGTTGAAATTCGTCCAGGCGAACAATGTCGAGGCCAAGTTGTGCGCCCAGGAATTTTCGAAGCCCCGCAATTCGGAAAGTTGACCCCAAACCAACGATCTTCTTGATCTGGGTGCCGGGGTTTTGACCTTGGTAATAGTTGATGGTCTTTTGCAAATCATCGAGCAAATCACTGAAAACTGGCCGCATCGCCTGCATGATTTGCTTGGTGTATTTGCTGCTCGCGGCATCCTGCTTCAAACTTTCGGCCTTCGCATAAGGCAGGTGGAAGGTGTCTTTCACGGCCTGGGTAAAGTGGGTCCCACCGACGGGGAAAGTTCGGATCCAACAACGTCCACGGTGAGCAATGACCACATCGGAAGCGTGGGTTCCGATATCCAGAACAACCAGGGGCTCTTCCTCATCACGGATGGAAGCGCCACTCTTGTTCAAGTCAACCAGTCCAGTGTCCCAAGCCACAGCATTCAAGACGGCCAAGGGACCAACCGTCAGAGCTTCAGGTGACAGTCCGGAATCAGCCCATCGCGAAAGCAAGTTCTGAACCTTGCCCCGGGTCGTGGCAAAGATGCCGACTTCAATTTCTGGAGAGTCGTCGTCCTGAAAGGCTTGGTAATCCCACTCCACTTCTTCGATGGGGAAAGGGATCTGCTGCTTGGCTTCGTACTCCACCAGACCGGGAATGGCCTTCGGTTCAGCTGGCGGCAACTTGGCAAAGCGAATCAAGGCGTCCTGACCCGGAAGGTTCATGACCAAGGTTTCGCCCTCGAGTGACTTTTGACTGATCAACTGGCCCAACGAAAATCGAACAATGGCGTCCGATTCTTGACCACTCAACTCAGGATCACCAAGGGTTCGGCTGTGAGGAATCACACAGAAATCGGAAACCGCAACCTCATCACCGCTGCGTTCAAGACAAATCGCCTTCACAGCCGCAACACCGACCTCGATACCCCATGCCCTTTGATTGGCTGCCATGTTGAACAAGCCTCCTTTGGCAACCGATCGGCTGCTCCGAAGGGACGATCATACCGGTCAGAGCACATTGTGGAGATGTTCGCGGCTCTTTCCCCGTGGGAAGAAGCCCACTCTCGCGGTACAATTTGGGGGCAATGAGTGATATTGATCCACAGCCCGCCAACGATTCGTCCCCCGAGCCCTTGGCTGGAAATGACAACCAGCACCCCGGCCCCGAGGCGCCTTGCGGCGAAAGCACGACCTCAGAGGCTGCTGCGGGTGCACCAGTCCCGGAAACCCCTTCATCTGAAGTCTCGGCTGAAGTCGATGCCATGCTGGCTGGTCAAGTGGCCCCAACAGGTTCTGAAGCTGAATCCCCGGCGACGGGTTCCGATCTGACACCGACATCCGTGGATGCCAGTGCCATTCTGGATGCTGCTCTGGGCGCAATGAACGCAGCGGACAACTTGGTGGAATTGGCCCCGGGGGCTCGAACCACCGGGTCCGTCCGATCCATCAATTTGGACCGGAAAGAAGCAGTGGTTGAATTCGGCCCCAAAGACAATGGGATCTGCAGCCTCGATCAGTTTGAATCATTCCCCAACCCTGGTGATCGATTCATCTTTGTCCTGGGACCAGCGCAGGATGCCGAAGGCCTCTGGCCACTGAGATTGGAAGGCTCGGCCACCCCGGTGAAGGGCCAAACCCTTGAAAAAGGGCAGGTTGTGGAAGCCGTGGTCAAAAAAGCCAACAAAGGTGGGCTCGAAATGTCCTTCAAAGGGGTGCGCTGCTTTATGCCAGCATCCCAAGTGGACGTGGTGCACCATGAGAGCTTTGACAACTTCGTTGGGCTGAAGTTGGAAGCGAAGGTGATTGAAGTCCGGGAAGGGGGCAAAAATGTGATTTTGAGCCGCCGGGCCTTGCTCATTGTCGCACAAAGGGAACGCCGCAAAGAACTTCTGAAAAACCTCACGGTGGGCGACACCGTCGAGGGCACGGTGCAAAGCCTCCAGCCATTCGGTGCCTTCGTCGACCTCGGTGGACTCCAAGGCTTGGTGCACGTGGCGGAACTGTCTCATTCCCGAGTGAACGATCCCGCGCAGGTGGTCAAAGTCGGGCAAACAATTCGGGTCAAGGTCCTCAAGATTGAAAAGAAAGAGGGCAAAACCAGAGTCGGCTTGTCATTGAAGCAGACCATGGAAGATCCATTCGTGGCCGCGGCCGGAACCTTGGAAGTTGGTTCAGAGCTTTCCGGCCGAGTGACCAAAATCCTCGATTTTGGGGCATTTGTTGAGGTTGCCCCGGGAATCGAGGGCCTGGTCCACATTTCGGAAATCTCCAACCGTCGCATCCAACACCCTTCCGCGGTTCTCAAACCTGACATGGTGGTCCAGGTCACGATTTTGAGCGTGGATGAAGGCAAACGAAAAGTGTCCCTGACCATGAGATCAGCAGCAGATCGGGAAAAGGACAACCAGAAGAAAGACGACGATGCCATGCGGGTGGACGATCCAAGTGTCCGCAAGCTGCTGGCCAAGTTTGGCTCAAACCGAGAGTTGCGCGGCGGGATTTAAACCTCCTAATTTCAGATTTTCCGCCAGAATTCTCCAGATTCTTGAGGCTTCGAGGATCAAAAAGCGAACACTGTTTCATGTCACCTTTTTGTGGCAGAACCAGAGGAAGCTTCCCCCATGATTTTGAATGTGCTGCCGTCTCTTTTCACGGCGCTTACAGGCGGGATGGAACCGACCGGGACCCCTATTCAAACCCTCTTTGATCCTTCACTTCCCATCACCATGCAAGCCACCTTGCAAGGTGCGGATGGGCGCACTTGGACGTTGGATTTGCATCGACATTCGGTGCGGGCCGAAAACTATCGAGTGCTTGAACAACAACGCGACGGATCGCTGATCGAAGTTCAACCTGGTCCAGTGAACACCTACCGCGGCATCTTGGCTGGCCAACCAGACACCTATGTGGTTGCCTCGGTGGTCGGCGATGAACTCGTGGGCGGCTTCGAGGACAGCGACGGCCGATGGTGGATTGAAGAAGACGACCTGGGCGGTCAAGTGCTTCGGCATGAATCCGAAGTTGAGCCGTGCAAGGGGACCTGTGGGGTCGACGATCTTCCGATTTTTTCTGACGAAGAACTGCGGGACGGTTTCGAAGAGACCCCGGACTTGCCCTCTGGCTTCCTCGGCGGGCTCCTTGATGAGTGTGAACTGGCCTGCGATATGGATTACGAGTTCTACCAAGACTATGGAGGCAACTCCGAGTCCAAAATCAACTCCGACATCAACAATGTCAATGGCTTCAACTACGAGCCAGAGGTCAATGTCACCCACACCATCACGACCATCATTGTGAGAAGCAGTTCAAGTGACCCCTACAGCACGAACAATGCCGGAGGCCTGCTGGATCAAGTTCGCAGCCACTGGATCAGTTCCCAGCAAGGTGTCCAACGAGATTTGGTCCAAATGTTCAGTGGACGCAATCTTGATGGTGGCACCATCGGCGTGGCCTATCTCGATGCGATCTGCAGTACGAACATCGGCTACGGGCTGTGCGAAACTGGCTTCAACACCTCATGCCAAACCGACTTGATCAGCCATGAACTTGGCCACAACTGGGGCTGCAATCACATTGATGACGGTAACACTATGAATTCATCGTTGACCTGCTCCAATAACTTCAGCGCAAGCAGTCGGAACACCATTCAAACCACCGCCGCAACCAGCGGTTGCATCGGCACCGCCGTCCCCGATGCCGGGGCCTGCTGCTTTACCTCTGGCTTCTGCACAAATCTCGATGAGAGCGGCTGCGAGAGTTCTGGTGGTTTCTTCTTTGGACTGGGCGAAGCGTGTCCGGCCGATCAAGGCACTTGCGAGATCCCTGAACCCGAAGGCGCTTGCTGCTTCCCCAGCGGCACCTGCTCCGTGGTTGAAGTATCGGATTGTTCAGACGGAGGCGGTCAATTCCGCGGCGTCGACAGCAGTTGCTTTGGCGTCGACTGCCTGGCCGGAGCCTGCTGCTTTGGCGCTGACGCTTGCACCACGACCAACGAGGTCCAGTGCGCTGCTGCCGGAGGAACATTCCAAGAAACCGGAAGCGCCTGCGCTACTGTGGACTGTACGCCTCCGATTGGCGCTTGCTGCTTGAACGGCACTTGCGTTCAATTGGAAGAATCCATCTGCTTGGGAGCCGCTGGCACGTTCAACGGCATTGGTGTCGATTGCAGCAGCGTCTCTTGTGAAGAGCCATGCCCTGAAGATTTGGACAACAACGGTGCCGTTGATTTCAACGACATCCTCTCACTGCTCGCCGCTTGGGGCCCCTGTGGGACCTGCGACGAAGACATCGACGACAACGGGACGGTGGATTTCGCCGACCTGCTTGTCATGCTGGCTGCGTACGGTGATTGCTAAGAAAGCGACTTGATGACACTTATGAACTCGACAAAAATTTGCGCTGTGCTCACCTGCCTGAGCTTGGACTCTGCTTTTGGCCAAGATTTCTTTCCTGGTGATCCTGCAATCACTGATCAACTGAACAGGAAGTCCAGCATCCAACTCATTCCTGGAAAAACATACGATCCGCTGGAGGCCAAGTACTACCAAAGATTCATCGGCGAAATCCCACTGCACGGAGCTCGACTCATTGCTGAGACAGACGAGAACGACTTTCGTATTCCTGCTTTGGATCAGTTCCAAGATCCAATAACTTTTGACACTGCTTTCCCTTCTATACCGGAAAGCCTCGCCACAACAATCGCAGAAGCCAATGTTGACCTACCCTTACTTTCAGAGGCCAACATTGTTTGGTTCCAAGCAAATACCCATGCCAGGCTGTGCTGGGAAGTCGTCACCACTCTTGGCGACAGCGGAAATCCTGTCAGCCCAACCCACATGGAAGCTGTTGTAGACGGTCAAACCGGAGACCTGCTTTCGCAACGCCAAATTGACATCAACGACTACACCCCATCCGATTCCACCCAAGCGGAGTGGGGCATCTTTCCAAGAATTGTCGTGAACAACGCAATGGGCATTGCCGGAGGACGAGCTTATGGCGCTGCCTTTGATGCAGTCGTATCCGTCGGCGGAGGATGCACCGGCACCCTGATCGCTCCGAATGTTGTGCTCTGTGCCCGCCACTGCGGCGCGGGGCCAGGAAGTCAAATTGTGTTTGGAGACAACTTGAATGGTGGGGGCCTCGTGTTTCGAACCGTTCAGTCCTCATTTCTTCCTGACGGAAGCGGGTCGCTGTTGGATGGTGGCGACGTCTCAATCCTTACGTTGAGCTCCCCCGTTCCCTCGAGTGTCGCGGTTCCAATGCGACTGATTGACGAAACCAATGAACTCGAAGGAATGCTGTGTGCAACTGTTGGGTATGGATTGAACGGCTTGGGCAGTTCTGGTCACGGCTTTAGTTCCGATGGATATCGATGGGGTGGCGAAAATATTATTGATCGTTACGGCAATCCAGCATCTGGCGGTGGGGGATCAAACATTATTTCTACTGACTTTGATAATGGAAGCAATGGCGCCAACACCATTGGCGGAAGCAGCCCCAGTCCAGTCGAATTTGAGGCCACAACTGCGGGTGGCGACAGCGGTGGTCCAGTTCTGGTCCAACTCGGTGGAGAATGGGTTATTGCCGGCGTTCTTTCCGGAGGGACTTCCTTTGACAGCACCTACGGTGATATCTCGTGGTGGACTGGAACTGCGGTGTACCGAGACGACATTGAATCACGCGGCGGAGAGTTTGGCATTCCTGAACCTGGAGCTTGCTGCTTTGCCAACGGAACCTGCGTCTCAGTATTCAGCGATGAATGTGATTCTGCAGGTGGATCTTTTGAGGGGGGGAATACCTCCTGCGCACCATCCCCGTGCCCCCCACCAACCATCGGGGCTTGTTGCTTCGGCTCCCAGTGCTCTGAACTGACTCCCGAAGGTTGTGTAAACGGCGGCGGAGTATTCATCACCCTGGGATCTGAGTGTGCCGACAATGCCTGCGCTCCGCGTGCATGTTGCCTGACCAGTGGGGACTGCATCGTTGTGACCCCCGACATTTGCTTGAGCGTTGGCGGCGCATCGGACGCTGCTGACTGCGCCTCCAGCTCATGTGCCCCCCCGCCGTGTCCCGAAGACCTCAACGACAATGGCTCAATCGATTTCGCAGACCTCCTTGAAGTTCTTGGATCATGGGGTGCTTGCGGAGGTTGCGATGAAGATTTTGACGGCAACGGCCTCGTGGAATTCAACGACCTCTTGAACTTGCTCTCCAAATGGGGGCCTTGCTGACCCGGATGTAAATCATTCTGGGATGCGATCAAGACGCGTCTTTTGTGATTTGCTTTTTGAA